>CAZTTH010000013.1:0-4110 GCA_964615975.1 uncultured Lentisphaerales bacterium
GATGTTAATTAAGGATATGCTCTCTTTCTAAATCCACAACTTTTGAATATATCTCTCCCCCTAAGGGATGGGGTCAAGCGAGAGTGCCTGCGTGGCAGTTAACCGGATTGAACCTGTGAATTCGGCCATCGCCCTGGTGTCTTTCATTAGATTTTAGTCTTGGCAAATTGGCAATATCTGTTGGATAACTTCGAGAATTCCTGAACCTGGCATTTTAAATTTTAACGGAAGATAACAAAAACAACCAGAAATCAAACCTACCCCTTTGTTCACTTGCTTACTTTCTGTAATAAGTAGTGGCAACTTCAAGGCGAGAGCTTGATGGTGGTGGCGTGGTTGACGTGGATCCAGTAGGCGCGGTTTTTGCGGAGCAAGGTGGCGGTTTGTAAATGCTGGCCGTTCCTGAACCAGAAGGTCGGATCCAAGTCGGTATTCGATCTGAGATCGAGTTGGTCGGTCAAGGGACCGACCAGGTGCCAACCAGCTGTCAACTGCATAGGCGCCGCTACTGCTGCGGTCCCTTTGATATTCAACACAGCTGGTTGTTTCAGATAGAGCAAATAGCCTTTGCCGGGTTCTATGACTGTTGCCATTGCTAATTGACTGCCATTCCATTCCCAGACGGAACCTAAAACTAGGACGGTGCCGTCAATACCGGATCCGGGTGGTGCGTTTACAGGTTGAATATGACTTAACAGGTTGGTGATCGAAGCATCGCAGAAGACCAGAGAAAATGAAATAGCATTCCAACCGGAAGTTAATGAAAGAGTATCGCTGGGCCCACTCCCTGCTTGAACGGTCACATCAAGGCTCTGAAGCGCGGCGGGATACTGAAATTCGGTTCCAGCTTCGTTGACCAACACGTTTCTCTCTGTGAACGAAATCTTGCTTACTTGAGGTCTGGCACAAGGCTGTATGTCGAAAGCCAGACGCAAGTGGACCATTCCGCTGCGAACATGCGGTGTGGTGGCGGTGGTGAATGACAACGCGTAGCCCTTGAAGTCGGGCGTCGATCCTGCGAAATTCATGTTGACCAAGACGCTGCCCTCGTGGTTCTGGGCGAACGCCTGCAACGTGTCGGCGTAGTCCGGCAGGTTCTGCGGCGCGCCGGAAACATCGATGGTGGACGCACTGGGCACAAAGGTCATGTTGGCGAACTGGTATTCGAATTGCAGATCTTCGGCGGTGACCCCGAAACCCGAACCGTAATCGTAGGTCAACTCGATAAAGACACGGTCACCTGGGTGCCCGCTGGTACCCGTACTCTGAATTGGGAAATCCGCAGCGTAGGCACTATTGGCAAACAGCGCAAGTGCAATGCATCCCGTCATAAACATCAGCTTCCTGATTGCATCCCTCATTCTCATGAAATCATATCTCCTGGTCGGCGAACTGGCAGAAGTGATTGCACCCTGCTCCGGCTTCGTAACACCTCTTCCTCAAGTGGGAGTCGCCAGTCGAAGGCGTAACTTTCCATAGGTTCCGAAAGAATTTCGTGACGATGCCACGCCACCAGACTCAATGTAGATACCGGTGGCGTTGCCACGGGCAATGATACATTCGGACTGGTACTCCGATTCACCGACGCAGCATAGCCCAAAATACCAACCAACGCTGCGGCACGCTCTCCGAGTTTGCCAGCGAATTTTTCCTTTTCAGCAGATGGAGAAGTGATAAATGACAGGTCTTGTTGATTACCTGTTCCTTGTGGCATCGGCACCCAGGAATCAAGCAATGAACCCAGCGCGTTCCAATCTAATGTCGACTTGGCAGTTAGCTGCGTTGGAGTCAATGTGGTTGTTTGCACCACGATTCGTCCATCTGTGACATCCGGCCCCGGCTTGGGCGCTGGATTCAGGGTGAGCCATGTGTCGTTAAGAGCAGCCCATTGCAGATCGATGGGGACATCGCCAATTGGCGCCTCTGACGAGACCTTGAACTCCAGTTCGAATAATCGAGCGGGGCCGCTGCCCGCCACCGGACCATGGCGCGATACGTCGATCGTGATGGTCCCGGGACTGCGCTGCTCGGCGCCGAATTGGAAGTCGGCCGCCACTCCGACTTTGCGGATGGCAACCAGCGTAAGCAGTTCAGAGGAATAACCCACGGTCAGTTGCACCGATTCGATGACTGCCATCTGATCCACCTCGATCGGAACTACTACAGTGGCACCGGCTTCGGCCACTGCCGTGCCAATCCATAGCACCGGGTCGGCGCCGGAGAATACCTGAAGCGGCAGCGCGGGAGTGGGCAGTGGAGGGATCGATGTCTGAGACAGACCCAAGACCTGTTGCTGCAGGCGCTGCACATCCAAGCTGTTGAACTTGCCATTACCGGAAGTATCACCCAGAATTACGGGGTCAAGCAACGGGTAAGCAGAAAAGCCGCTGTCCAACCGCACCACCACACGCTGCAACCGTTGCACATCCAGCGTGCTGTAACCTCGATTCGCGGTGGCATCGCCAACATAGGCGTTGACGAACACCCCGTCATCGGCATCTACGGCTAATGCACCGTGGTTGATGCTTACATTGGTCAGGTCCAGCACCGTCTTTTGCGTGTACAAGGTCGCTGCGGTAAGCGGCACCACTGCCTGAACGCGCACCAGTTCCAATGCGGCGGCACTAGTGAGCGTAGCACCGAGATTAACGGTTACCACCACCCGGCCTGGTTGGCTGAGATTGCTGGTCACCGTACTGCCGTTAGGTACTCCCACACCCAAAGTCACTCCAGTAACCAATAACAGCGCAGGGTCAAACTCCAGCGTAAAGTCTACCTGATTGGCTCCGACCGCGTGGCTCAGTGTCAACGGCAGTCCACCCCCACTCCCCGGCTGATTCACCGGTTGCCCCGGGCCGCGGGCGATATCGATGACCGACAGCAGCACACCGTTGGTCACGATGCTGAACGAGCCGACGTAATTGCCACCCGGTGTTCCATCGGCATTGCCGTCCAACAGGCCTGCTACCATATCAACGAAGCCATTGCCAGCACTTCGCAGCGTGAGCGTATACGTGTCCGTCATCAACGGCGTGCCGGTCTTGACGAAGCGGAATCCCATTAGGTCGCTATCGAGCACCAGCGAACCTGTCACCGCGCCGGAGGTGATGCCTATTAGGGTCACGTCTGCTGGCCCATCACCACCGGACTCGGTGGCATAGAGATTTAGCTTTACCGGATCGAAGGGCTTACTGAATCGCACTGCCACGCCGCTGGGATCGCCGGACACCGAGGTAACCAGCAGCCCGTGGTCGGGAATCACAGTGATCGAGCCTCCGACCACGGTTCCCGTAACCTGCGCCTTTCTAGCATAGAGATGCAGCCCATTTAAATCGAGCGTCGTGCCTGCCGGAACTATGACAGTATCCGTATAGACTGCTTCGGCGCCAGTTCCAACAGCGTTATCCGACTGATCAACAAGTTGGACACGTGTGTTATTCGCGAGAATTATGGTGCTGTACACAAAATTCCGCGAAAGCCCGGTTACGAGGGAACCAAGGTCCTGGCCCATCGCCTCCAACAGCTGTGGGGAGCTGACACTACCAGCGCCATCGAAGCGCACGGTCGCCCTGGGGAAGTACAAGTCCGCATAACGCGTATTGCCGAGAAGATTGCCGGCGATGTTGAAACTGCCACCGTTCCCACCGGTTAGGATACCGAAATTGTCCACCCTGAAAGACCCATTGATATCGATCATTCCGCCAGTCAAGGTGCTCAAGATGCTCTGGTTGGAAAACCCACTACCGTCGGTTGTCGAGTTTGCAGGGTTGATGGTCAACGTCACACCGCTGGCATTCAGGTGAGCCAGACTGACAAATCGGCTCCCGGTTCCGGTCGTACTTAGAGTCACACCGATACCAATAATTGGATTCCACCCCGAGGGTAGAGTCCAAGTAGCCCCGCTTGCAACTGCGAGCGTGACTCGAGTCAGGCTGGTTACACCCGACAGATCGATGACGGAATCGGGATTTGACAAGGTGAAGACAGCACTCCCCGTGACGGCACCACTCAGGTTCAACTGCCCACCACTCAGTACGTTAATATCGAGCCGGTCGTTGCCTTGTTTGGGACCGGTGATCTTGGTCAGTCCGGAAAACTTGATCTGTGCGC
>CAZTTH010000013.1:4210-69376 GCA_964615975.1 uncultured Lentisphaerales bacterium
GGACGGTGCCCTCGTCGGTGGCACTGATCAGCGTGGCGCTGCCCAGGCCGGTGGAGGAGTAAAGCAGCGGGTTGGGACCGTCGGCCGTCAGCCGGGCTCCGCTCGAAAGCGTGAACATGGTGTTGTTGGCGCTCAGGAGGGAAGGCAGCTCCAGCGCGGCAGCCCCCGAAAGAACAAAGCGGGTCGGCGCGCCAACCACCGTCTGCAGGTTTGGCAACTCGATGGCAGAGGTGCTGCCGCTCATGACGATATCGAGCCGGTCATTGCCTTGTTTGGGACCGGTGATCTTGGTCAGTCCGGAAAACTTGATCTGTGCGCCCGTGGTGGCGGTGATGGTCTGCACATCGTTGTAGTAATAAGAGTCGTAGGCAGCGTTGAGTTCGGTCAGCGCCGACAGATCCAGGACGGTGCCCTCGTCGGTGGCACTGATCAGCGTGGCGCTGCCCAGGCCGGTGGAAGAATAGGAGCGAGCATCAATTGCTATCTGCGCCCCTGCCGAAGCAAACACACGAGCCTTGTTGCCTAAAAATGCGGCTCCATCCCAATCTCCCATGGCCTTCCCATCATTATCCGCGTCACCGCCGACAGCGGTAAAGCGGCCTCCTTGTACGTCAATAGTCCCGTATAAATTCGCTCGTTGACTTACAGTAACGTTGGCACCACTCTTGACCGTGAGAGTCCCACCCGCCGCCAAATCGAAACGATCAGTCTCAATATTTCGTTGCGTCGTTAGCCGAGCTTGATCCTTAAAAATCAGATCACGCGATATGATCTCCGGTGCGTTCGATATCGTCGAATTGACAACCAAGGTTTCCTTGGATCGGATGCTCTTGGCCGGCACATTTGTGGGCAACGTTACCGTTACATCTCGATCGGGTATGTTGATAATTACATTATCCGAACCGTTCGGAACTCGGTCGCCTTGCCAATTGCGGGCGTCATTCCACGAAGTCCCGTCACCGCCTCCATCCCAAATCGGATTCGAGGGCGGAGTTCGAAAGTCTGCCAGGACGACACGCGCAATCTCATCGCCCGCTTCCCACAATACGATCTCCTTTCCAAACGCCTTAAAGCCTGCCTTTACATACCACTTGAGATAGGCCTCCAAGGTGCCCGAGACGTCGAACGTGGAGAGCAAATCCCCATCGAATGTCTGCAGGAACTCCGAAGCGTGAACCCTGCCGTCATTATTGTAGTCCTTCAGGTTCAGGTCCACGTTCGCAGTGATACCGCCTTGGATACCCGCCCACAGAACGACAATGTTTACCTCCAAGCCCGCATAAACGGTGGCCCAAAACCGGACTTCGGGGACGTCCGCGCCGGTGCCGTCTGCATTCAGGCGATCGCTGACATAGAAACCGTCGAACACGTCGCTGGCATAGCCCGATTTGGCAAACTCGCGCAATCCGCTGGTGTCATAGCCGAAAGCAAGATCCAATCTGGCCCCGATGCTTCCGCCAAGTTCAACATAAACATATGGTGCTACGGGGATATACCACGAGTGGCTCAGGCTCAATTCCAAGGCCGGCATGTCATAGAGGAAGAGATCGACATCCTGACCCAGCAACAACCTAAACGCCTGCGTCGGATGCTCCAATATCGGGAAGGACATCGCCTGCTTACCGACGCTTTGCGTGCGGTTATAGAAAGTGGCTGCGTCCCCGGTCAACTGGCTTACAGGATCTGTGACTTCGGTTGGATTGGGCGTGGCATTCTCAACATTGTCGATGGATCGCACGTCTGTGCCAGCCAGGTTGAAGCTCCCCAGCAGGATGTATTGGTTGCCCTCGATCACGGGGACAGAGTTGATCAGCGTAACGATGTCGGCCATCCCCTCCAGGAAGTCAACGAAGCGATCCACGTTCGAGTCCCCAAAGCGCCTTGCCAGCTCGTAGAAATTCACGTCCTCGCCGACCAAATCCGAATAGACCGGCACTCTTTGGTTTAACGCATCGATCACGGGTTGGATTGGACGAAGCACCTCCTGCACTCTGCCGAGGATCGGGCCGGCGAAGGATGAAAAGAAGCTGCCGAGATTCAGCCTGACATGGTTGAAGGCGACTGTAGGGACGCTCCCATGAATATCAGGGTCGGTTGTTGCAAAGTTCCAGACCAGGTTGAAGTCGGATTCCAGCGAAGGCAGAACTCCGATCTCTGCAAAACCTGCCACCAGTTTCAGATTCACTTCGGCATGGGCGGAGAGCGATACGTTGATCGCCTGATTCCAAGAAATCACATTGGCTTGGAGATCCCTTAGCCGGAGCCGTCCTGACTGCGCATTGGATGCGAGGAAATCGACATCGAACGTGCCGCCAAAAGTTGAGGGATGTTCGGAGTCATCTTTGGCACGGACTTCCAGAAAACCAAGGCGGCCGGTGGCCTTAAAGTTGGGAATTGTGACACTGAAGTTGATTTTGAATTCCGGATCGGTATTGGCCGATGTCCCTAAATACACGCCATCGGTTTTGCTGACGCCGAAGCGCAGGTCCCAGCGGAAGCCGCCGCCCACGGCAACGGCTCCATTGAGGCTGAACCCCAGAGCGGGCAGGCCGATATCAAAATCCAGATCGGCATTGAGCAGGTGGAGCTGCTCGGCGAGGACCATGTTGAACTGCACATAGTCAGTCGCGTCGGTTTGAATCTCTATGTCGTCCGCTGTCACCACGGTGTCGGAGTCGTTTGCGCGGTCCTGCAACCAGTTTAATCCAGCGGGACCGAGACCCGCAAATAACGCCTGCTGCACGGAAACCGCCCCGAAGCTTGGCAACAGCCCCAGGTTCCCTTGCAACTGCTGGCGCATACGGTGGATGAAGTCCAATGTATCGCTCAACTTATTGCCAACGAGCGGGAAATCGGCACCGAAAACGTTTAGCTTCAACAATTGTTCAACCAACCCCAGCAGGTCATCCCAGCCTTTGCGAAGGGCCGCGAGGTTGCTCAACAGGTCCAGTTGTGAGATGAATGTCCCAAGGTTCGGACCGGTGAGCGTCGCCGTACTCAAGGGATAAGACACATCCGCTACAGTGAATTGCAACGCCTGAGAGAGCGGGTTGCTCTTTGTCGGAAAGTATAAGGGCAGAGTGGTTTGGGCGTAGCCATGCAGGACGACATTGAATTTGGACAGTGCCTCAACAAATGAATAACGATGGTCAGTGACATCCGCAACCATCGTCACTGTGAGAGTGGCAGGCTTGCGGTCCCCGGGTTGCACCGCACCATCATCGAGGCGTGCGGTGCCGTTAACGACGAAGAGCCCCAAGGGGCCCAGTGCCAGCTCGAAGTTCAGATTGCTGGCGGACACCTTGGCACTCAGGTCTGCCCGTGCGTTGTCTCTGAGGTAGGCCTTGGGCGAAAGTGGGTTGGTAAGGTCAAATCCGAACACCACGTGAACCTTTGCGGTGGCCGTCACATTTAATTGGCCTGTGCCGCCCAGCGCGACCAGATTCCTCAATGCCGGTGGAATCCCCAATGGTGTCAAATCTGCTTCCAGAGAAAAGGGTACGGATTTATCGGTGGAGGCATTCAAAGATAAATCAAGCGACAGAATCTTATCTGCATAGGTCGCTTCTCCCGAGTCACCCGCAGGATCGCCGGGTGGCGTATCAGGTTTCGCTGGACCCAGCTTGTCAAGGAGCAGATTGACCAGCTTCTGAATCGACTGAGGCGGGTCCTTGCGGATATCCGTGATGAGTTCCTCCAGGCGCTTCGACAGCTTCAACAGATCGTTGGGACTGCGGTTGATAATGGGCAGTTTGCCAGTGAACAACGATGAATTCTCCACTTCGAGAAGCCAGTCGTTAACATCCGTTAACAGGTCAATGATCTTGTTCGCTGCCAGGTTCTCAAACGTGCGAATGGGATCCATGTCACTGTTGAACGTGACCAGTAGTGTATTAAGATCGGTGACATCGGACCAGACGACAGTGACTGTGGGATTGCCAGAGATCACCCCGAGGAAATTGTCCACGACCTGAATATGTTGCAGTGATGCTGAAGCCATCCCCCCAAACTGAAGAGCCGCGATGCTGAGCGGATCCGTCGCCTGTGCACGCAATAATTTCCGAATCGACACGCGTTCGCCCGGTGTCCCTGCCTCCCCGTTTTTCAACGTGGCGCTGACGAAAGCATTGGCCGAGGCTTGCCCCTGAGTAACCAAGATGTCCAGAAACCCCAATGTTGCTACGGCTTGAATGTTGGAGGTGCTGACGGCTACGGATCCGGTGAAGGAGGCATTCTCCAGCCAGGCGTGGTCAGCCACTGTATTGACCGCATTGGTGTTGGCGCTCATGCCCAGCGCTGTTGCAAACATATTGACCTGATAAATATCCAGTGAGACTCCCGAAGTGGATCGGGTCACCGTGAGCGTCAGGTGTCCGGCCGGATTGAGTCCAGCGGTGACTATGCTTGGGATACCGGCCGCTTGAAGAGCGCTATTCACGTCATTAACCAAATCCGCCCTCGTCAGATTCGTCGGATCTACGCCCACGACCACCGTCACCGGGGCTGATCCATTTACCCCGAGTTGGAAGCTCGCCTCATTTATCAGTCGACCGTCGCTTGGCAGGGCGACTTCCCCTTCGATCACAGCCGTAAAGGCAGTGAGTGTTACGCCGATAGTCATCCCAGCATCAAGGTTGGATGTGTACTCGACTGTGCTGCTGGACTTCAAACTCGCCAGCGGCGCCAGATCGAGGTTGAAATCGATCGGAATAGTTAGCGGATTAAAGGTATGTGAAATGGACATGCGGTAACTCAGCTCGTGAGACATCGGATTATAATTAAGCTGGATGTTCCCGGGAGGGACTTCCAGAATCTCTGAGAGTTTAGCTCCTAATTCCTGCGCTGTCCGAAATGTCAGCGCTCTGCCGACATTCGGCAGCAACTCACCCAAGTCAATACGAAACGCCTCCCCCACTTTGAGCAAGCTACCAAGTTTACTGTCTGCCGCGAACGGCACCAGGTTGTCGAGAGCCGGTGTCTTTGTCCGCCGCCCAAGCAGCCACCCGTCCGCCCACGTGACAAATTGTCCTAATAGCCCCGAAATGCTTGCTGCGTTGATAGATCGGAACGGTTCGGCCGGCCCGGCATCTACATTAAACTGCACCTGCGGAGGAGCGGCGGCGAAAGGATCGGAGAGGCTCAACGTAATCTTCGGATTGCCGGTCAATTCCCAATTGCCCAAGTGAACCGAAAACGGCAAATCAGCAGTTAAACCGCCAGATCCAGTCATAGTCACCAGCGAAGACAGCGGTGTGGATTGAAGTTCTGCAAGCGTGATGCGACCATGGACATCCCCATCCGGGTTGGTGACCCCAACTGCCAGGTCCGCGTCGGCATTGATCTGCCCATGGGTGACATCCGCACCGAGGAAGCCAATCACGAAACCCGCATTGAGATCAGTGACATGAAGATCGAACGACACGTTCAGGCTGCTGGGGCGAATGAAGAATGCTGCGCTCGCTGCCAGTCCTGGTGTCAGATCGACTCCCATCGAAAGATTGATTGTCATGCCGAATTCGACTAGTGCCGTGGCGTCTAGCAGATAGAGCCCGTCGCTATCCGCGACACCAAGGTTTAGGCCGCGAGTTCGGCTCCAATGGAAATCAAGGGCGAGATCATAACGAAGTTCGGTCGCCCCGGAGGTTCCAAATATGCCGCTGTTGGTCACCGTTGCAGAAAACACCAAGTCGCCCACTGTCACGTCAAGGCCTTCGAATACATCCCTAAGTTCCTCGATAGTTGGCGACCCGTCTGTGGCCAGATAGGAGGCAATTGGCTGCGACACGCGCGTGTCGAATGTGTCCCCCATGTTGATGGAATCACCGAGAGACTGCCCAATTCCAGGCAGCGAATTTGCAAACTGCGCGTAAGCGCCAAGCAGCCCCAGCCAGTCAGCAAGACCAGAAGTGCCATTGGACATCGCCGTAACGGCAGCGGAACCGATCGATTGGCCCTCTGACATGAGTATGAAGCTATCCTCCGGGCGTGTGGCGCTCTCAAGGTTATCAACCATCGTGACTGACAAAGTGCCTCCCGCCGACTGGTCATTGGGGATAATCTCTCCATCCGGTGGACCGTTCGCCGCACACAACGTCTCCACCATTTGTCCAGACAAATCTCCTGCTGTAAATTGATCTGTGGGGTTTGCTAATATTAACAAATGATTCTCAGACTGGGTAATCGAAATGGGTACTGCGCTTGATTCTTGAGTTGGCTTAGTCACATTGTTTGCGCCATCAATTGTACAAACCGTCGCTGACACTGTCAGTGAATTCATTTCATCCGCAAGTGCTGGCAATTCCAGAGCCGATATCGTGTCCGGAGCATCAACCTCCGTGGTTATTATATCTTTCACGTGTGAGGGAAAGACTTCATCGATACTGATGCTGATTGGTCTATCCGTCATGCCGATTGTGAATAAGTCTGATACTTCAGAAGTTGTCTGCCCCTGAATCAATTCGTAATCCGAACCAGACATGCAAACGACAATCTGCGTTTCGTCGACTTGTGGGGATTCCATGGTAATCCCTACCGGATCCGCGGACAGTAACAGTCGCTGTTCAAGTTCCTCAAGCTGAAAGGCGTTCTTTGGCGGGGAAGGCATGAATGGGCGTATTACGCTAAGCAAGGTATCCCTGATACACGCCAAGGGTGATGTTGAACGATTGATAGGAATATTCATTTTCGGATTGAAATATGATTTAACGGTAAATCCCGCTTTAGTCCCCAATAAAGGAAAACTAATCATCTCTCGAAGATAAACAAGTATCCTCTGCCGGCAAATTTTAAATGATACTGTTGACAGAGGTGGTGTTTTTTGATTAATGCTTGCGATTAAGCTAAATATTCAGCTAATTGCGGGGCAAAAACAGCTATACTTGAATGTATCAGGTTTTCGAAAATATGTTGGCGATATTACGCTCCTTCAGAGCTTGAAACTCAAATCCACAATTTTACCCAGGCCGTTGGCCTGGGCTGGTATACGTCAGCCCTTCAGGCTTAACGAACTCAATACCCTGATTTTCGAAAACCTGATGATGACCAGTATACCTTCCGATTTTGGTGCCATGCCAGATTTCGGCCCGATGGACGGTTAACCATTTTGAGATAAATATGGTTAGATTTTATATTTTTAAATTTCATCACATTGTGATTTTTTTAATCAAATTCTTATTGATTTAACGGGTATTCCTGGTCATGTCAACAATTCCGCTAAGGGAGAATCAAATGGGCAGTAAAAAATGAAAAATGGCACAACCGTGCAGTTATCAGGTCCACCCAATTCTCCTATTGATGCCAATATTGACCACAAAGGGATACCGTTGGTACTATAAGCAGAAGTAACTTCGATTAATCCACATTACATCCCTTCAACGATTCAACTCACGCCACAATTGATAAATCATCATTCCGGCAAGTTCCTCTTCCCCATACATCCCGCAAATTTCGCACAGATCGGTATAATGGTGTAACCAATTGATCAGGGTACTGATGATATCATGATCGAGGTTTTGATCATAGAATCTGATTTGCGACTCATTCAGGTTCTTTATTTGCCGCAGATATTCAGGCGGAAATTCAGCAAGAATTCTGGAAATACATTCTTCGGATGTAGGTGCCCGGAGTTGATTCATTATAGCGTTCAACAATTTAATTTTATTGCAATCCTATCCAGATTGTTTGGCATGAAGATCACTGCGGAAACGGTATCTCTATTTTGATGAATAAGAGCAGATAAGCGCCGATGTGGATGGCATCACCTTCCCGCAGGATATGCCGGTCTTTCTTTTGGCCATTGATTTTGCAGCCATTGCGCGAGCCGGAATCCACCATTTCCCACTCGCCATTTTGCAAACTGATCGTGCAATGTGACCGTGAAACCCAGGGATGCCGCAAGACAATTTCCATACCCTCCGGGCAGCGCCCAATATGGGTAATTGCTGTCAATTGCTGCCAAAAAGGCTGGCCATGACGTTTAAGAATGAGGAGATAGCCGCCGGGTTCCTTTGGCGGAGGATTGGCGAGAAAAAGTTCTCGCGTTTTTTTATACCGCAAACGGATTTCATCGGCTTCGGGTGTAAGCTCTGGTTTGTTTTGTTGATATACCTGAAATAAACTGTCTTCCAAATCTATAGACATTTCATTCCCCCAACGCTTCACGCAGCGAGGCGACTTCTTCACGCATCATGGCGATCAGCCGCCTGCGGTGTTCGTAAATATTATCCTTGGGTATAGAGAGCATTTTGGAGACCTGATCGGCAGAATGTTTTTCCAAAACATAAAGTCGAAAAGACTCAAATATATGCGGCTTGACCTTCTGTTTGATGCGCTCGACAGCTTGAAGCATGAGATGTTGCTCCCATTCCTTATCCCATGCCGCCTCCCAGTCACTGGCCCCCATTTGGCCAAGAATATCATTACCCGGATCGGTAAGGTTATCCGTAACGGTTTGATGTTCGACATGCCGCTTTTCACGCCGAAAGGCATCGATAATCCGGCTTTTTACGATCGTTAATAGAAAGTAACGAAATCGCCCCTTGGACTGATTATACTCAAATGTCGGCATCACTTTTGTAAGTGTGATCAGGGTTTCCTGCAAGACATCCTGAGACATGGAATTTGAGCACCCCTGACGTCGAGCATAACTGACAATTAACCCCTTGTAATTTTGATAAAATGTGTCCCATGCTTCTGAATCATAGGTGTTTTTCAGGCGCAACAACAAGCTTTCATGGGTCAGGTTATAAACAATACTGGTAGCCATATAAAATTATACTGTTTTAGTCATCCATTATTTCTCTACTTTATCGGATTGCCATTGATCACTCATCCACACCAGGCAGGTACCGTCCCGGGCACCCGAAGCGATCCGGGTGCCATCAAGAGAAAATACCGCCGTGGTTACCGCACTTTTATGCCCATGCAGCGTGACAAGTTCAAGACCTGTTATCGCACTCCATAACTTGATGCTATTGTCAGCAGAAGTGGTTATGACACGTTGGCTGTCGGGTGAAAACGCCACGGACAATACTTGTTTATTATGGCTTGACATGACTGCTACTTCCTTGCTGGTAGTGCTGTCCCATAAGGCAATTTTATTGTCCCCCCCTCCCATGATCATGCGACTGCCGTTCAACGAATGAGTCGGCGGAATGGTCGCATCAGTCAAACTGACCTGTCCCTTAATTTCACTCAGGGCCAGGATTTTATGAATGCTGTCACGATAGAGCTCAATCAATTTATTCTCATCGGGATCTGTGCTTTTCAGAACTTCTTGCTGAAACCCATGGGGAATCGTCAGAGTTAAAAACAAGGTACCATCGCTGCTGTTCCAAAAACGTAATACATTATTTTGATCCAGAGTGAGGATCATTTTTTCATCGCCAGTGAGGATCAGATTTTTCAATTGTTTTCCGTCATGGGTAATGGTGAAAATGGCTTTGCCACTAGTGGTATTCCAAACTTTTATCAGGCCGTGAATATCCGCGCTGAGCAACTGATTGCCCTCATGAAAAAAATGCACATTACTGATGGGATAGAGATGTCCGCCAAGCAACAAGGTCTGATGTGGACGGGGAAAATGCCAGAGGAGTGGATTTTGCTCCTGCTCAATGGTGACAAACCGCTTTTCAACCGGCGAAAATACCACCATCGTGAGCTTAGAAGCGTGCGGAGTATCGATGGTCATACTGGCGCCGGTGCTGGTATCCCATAATATCAGATGGGAATTCCGGGTGGTGCCAATCAGCCACTTTCCATCAGCGGAATAGGACAGAGATTCAACCACTTCCCTGCGGCTGTGGAGGGTGAGCAATTCTCCGCCATTCTCCATATTCCACAGTCGCGTTACTCCATCATTACCGCTAGTGGAAAAGCGTTTTTCATCGGGTGACACAACCATTCCCAGAACACCGCCAGCATGACCAGTGATATTCCGCGTTTCATAGACCCCAATTTCCTCTTTGGGATAAGCCACCTGGATATTCGCTGAAGCCGATTCAATTATCGGCCCTTTGGGAAATGGTTTCTTGCGTTGATCGAAGGGCGTTTCCTTATCGAAATTTATCAACCAATCCTGATTCAATTCCGTCTGTGATATCGTTAAGTCCATGGATAATAATGCGGAAGTTGGTTGCCAGAAGCGGATTGCTCCATCACTTCCCGCAGTGATAAACAAATGGTAATCAGCCAATGATTCCAGACAGGTAACCTTGCTCGAATGCGCGCTGAATCGATAAATCGAGGTACCGGTTTGAGCGTTCCAGATTTCCGCGCTGCCATCGCTGTAGCCGCTAAAACCGAATTCTCCTTCCCTGCTGATAAAAATCGATTCAACTCCTGGTGTCATGGCACGGATCGTTACCAATTCAGCGCCAAATGCGGCATCCCATAATTTTACTGACCCGTTTACCATTCCCAGCATAACCTTATGACCATCTCCAAGAAATCGAATATACGCTATCTGCCCGCCACAATCAGGCAAAGAAAACAATTCTTCACCGGATTTAACATTCCAGAGGGACAGACAATGTCCCCATCCACCAATGACAATTTTCTCGCCATCAGGAGAAAAGTCCGCGCAGGTGGCGCCGGGAATTTTGCCGGACAACTCAAGTGCGGTTGGCCGGCAGAGATACTGATAGCGTCCCCATTCCCAATTGCGTAATTCCGGCGGACAATCAGTTAACAACCGTTTCGCCTCAATGATATCTCCTTCCTTGATCTTGTTGTCGATCAGCAACAATTTGGCAACGTATTGAGCTTCTTCGTTCTGCCGCAAGGCATCACTGGCCAATGCTTTGGCTCTCAAAGCGGCAAATGTTTGTTCTGCCATCAAGCTGCGGGCTTCATCGGCGGCGATTTCAGCCACTTCAGCCTTTTTTCGTTGTTGGGATTCTGATTTCTGAGCGGCAATCGCCTTTTCTTTTTCCAGTTCGGCCCGCTGGCGTTCCATTTCAGCAATGCGCCGCTGTTCAGCTTCGGCCTGCTGGGCTTTGATTGCTTTCTCTTTTTCAGAGATCGCGACATGCTCGGCGATTATAGAGCGTTCTTTTTCCATTTCCGCCTGTTTGCGTTGCAAGACTTCAGCCAGTCGGAGATCATCCGCCAGGGTTTTGGCTTCAACCGCCTTTTGTTTCTCATCACTGATCCAGAAGAATGCCACAGTCAGGGTGATGATAATCGCCACTGCCAATATTCGCGCCAATTGGAGAATGAATCGCTGACGTTTTTGTTGTTTGAGAATTTTATGCTGGAACAAATCGATTTCCATAATCAGGGCAATATGATCCTGGTGATCGGTTTGCAGCAATGACCTGGCCAAATCCAAATCACGCTTTTGAAATGCGGTTTTGGCATATGCCAACCGCGCTTCCATTTCCCCCCGGCGTGCGGCATGATTGCCTTCCCAGAGCAACAAAGCTTCCCTGAATCCAAACAATGCCTGCTGAAAATCGTCATATCGCAGCGAATGCCGGGCGGTATCAAGATCGTGGCGTGCCCGCATGGCGCGGTTAATGCTTTCAATATGAGCGTGATATTCCCGAATCTCTTCCTGGAGTGCTTTGACACTGGGATAGCGAGCTTCGACTTGGGTTTGCATGCATTTCATGGCGATTTGCATCAGCGCCTCATGATTCTCCGCGGTATTTGCATCGGGATATTGAATTTCATTGCGGATGGCGGATTGCAATAACTCAGAAATGGTTGCCCCCTTATGCGGCGGCTTCCCGGTTATGCACTCGAATATGATTGCGCCCAACAAATAAATATCACTGCCGATGCCGATGCGGGCGGTTTCTCCCTGCGCCATTTCTGGTGGCATATAAGCAGGTGTGCCGCCGATGCCGCCGGTAAGCGCGAGATTTTCCGCCTTGCCATTATCGGAAAGCGATACCGCCATACCCCAATCCATAACCAATACTTCCCCATAATCGCCCAACATCACATTTTCTGCCTTGATGTCGCGATGGATCACTCCGCGTGAATGGGCATATGCAATGGCATCGGCGACCCGCATCAGAATATCAAGGTTTTCACTGGTTGTCTTTTTACTCATCACGGTTTTCCAAGGCACCCCCTGAACATGTTTCATGGCATAAAACAACCCGCCATATTCATCCATTCCCAAATCATATATCGGGACAATGTTCGGATGATCAAGATCACCGGTTACCGCAGCTTCTGAATAGAATTTGGCGCGTACTTTTTCGCTGCCGGCCAGTTCTGGCTTCAACATTTTGATGGCGATGGTGCGGTCAATGGAGGTTTGCTTGGCTTCATATATCACCCCCATACCTCCCTGCCCAATAATTTTCTTTAACGCAAAATCGGCCTGGCCGATGTTAGCTCCGGGAGAGGTTTGGAGTTTGCGCGTATTCACCGAGTGGGCAATCAATGAGGTGGTTTCCAAGATCATTTTGTCGCGGCCAGCCTTAAAAATGGAATCAGAAGCGATTAGTTCAGCCCATGGATCGGGAGCGTCGTCAGGCATGATATAAGTGCTGTTTGCTTCCGCGAGAGATCCATGACAACTCAGACATTGTCCATCGGCTATGGCGCTTTCCGTTAGTTCAACCTGACAAAATGGGCAAATGGTCGTGGGCATGGGATAGTAAAAAAAGGAAGAGAGGATTTCGCAAATAGTCGTTTAATAATTTCACTATAACCTATCGTGATATAATCCATCGCCAAGGATAATGAGAACTTCTATTCGTCAAATCGGTTCAAATGAAGTTAAGAATCTTTACCCAGAGTGACATGATTTTTTTAGATTGATAAAACCATTCGTCACATGTTACATAAAACCACTGATGAGCGCGTTGCATCGCTGATGCGGGCATCGCGTTTAACCCAGTCTCATGGATGGTGGCCAGTGAACGCAGGTAAAACATGAGAGCAACACCTTTTATGTTCGATCCGCGAAAAATCATCCAAACACTGAATAATTGCAAGGTGGAATAGCCGATTATCGCTGGAACACCAGCCATTCTATGGCGTAATCAACTGAACCAATGCGGGCTGTAGTTTGGGATGGTGAAAATTATAGCCAGCCTGCTGCAATTTGAGTGAGACCGCACGCACACTTGATAAAAAGATTTCCTCAGCCATTTCATGCCCCAGCAGTAACGACAACACCATCCTGGGAATACGAAAAAGGACGGGACGACGAAGAACCGCCCCCAGGGTTTTACTGAATTCCCTATTGGTCACCGGATCTGGGGCAACCAGATTAATCGGGCCGGCAAGTGCGGGAGTGGCGATGATAAAATCTATCAGCCGGCAGACATCCATGATCGATATCCAACTCATATACTGATTGCCATCACCCAATACCGCGCCCAAACCCCATTTCCATGGCAGTCCCATCATTTTCAATGATCCGCCTTCTTTACCCAGGACCATTCCCAAGCGTAAATTGACTGTGCGAACTCCATGATCAGCGATGATCCGGGCAGCGTTTTCCCACTCATAACACAAGTTGGCGAGAAATCCAGTACCAGCCCCCCGGGATTCATCGCATAAATCACTGCCGCAATCACCATAATAGCCAACTGCCGAAGCGCTGATGAATAATCGCGGCGGCGGATCGATCGCGGCCATGGTTTGCGCCAGCAGTAGAGTCGAATCGACCCGGCTTGACCTCAGTTGCGCTTTCATTTTTTTTGTCCATCGCCCCGCGATTATATTCCTGCCCCCCAAGTGTATGACGACATCAAAACCCGACAACCGGTCTGTGGTGATATAATTCCGGGACGGATCCCAAAATATCGCGGGTATCGATGGGGAACTTTTTTTTCGCGTCAGAACCGTGATAGCGTGCCCCTGCCTGGTGAGAAATGACGACAATGAAGTGCCAATAAATCCACCTGCGCCACCAATCAGGATATTAGCCATGATACAGCCAATTTAGAACCGCATTCATTATTTGATTGAGGGAGGAGAATCTATTCCTTTCTGCCATAATCACTTTCGGTGATTGTATGAAAGGCCCCCGGTTAAGAACATCCGCTCCATGTTTAATCAATTTCATGGCGCCGGCAACCGTGGTTTCCAAATGAAACTGCAGCCCGATCACCCGATCATGATTATAACTGAATGCCTGGTTTTTGCAGCATTCGCTTGCCGCGATATGAAAGGCCCCCGAAGGCAGGTCAAATGTATCCCCATGCCAGTGAAAAGCATCGAATGTTTGTGGCAATACCTGGCTTAAGTTGGATTCCCCTGCGACAGCAGTTACTTGAATCGGAAACCAACCAATTTCCTGGTGGCGGTTGGGATAGACATCCGCTCCCAACACCGTGGCAATTAATTGTGCCCCCAGACAAATACCCAGTACCTTCTTGTCAGCCGCAATGGCTTTCTCGATCAATTTTTTTTCTGCCTTCAACCAGGGATAAAGTTTTTCCTCATACACGTTCATCGGTCCGCCCAGGATGATCAGACGGTCGAATTGAGACAGCGCGGGAAGTGAATACCCCCGATGCAACAAGGTCTTGGCAAGCTCAAATCCTTCCGCTTTAGCCCATAGGGAGATATACCCGGGATTCTCAAAAGAAACATGTTGTAAATAATGAATGCGCATCAGGAGAACACTAGTCGTTTTTATTCCTTGTCCCTGGTGTTATGAAAACGATACCCACTACCCTGCCCTGGAGAATGTCACTGATTCTGACCGTCAAGGACATGTTGGGCCATCAATTTCAATTGCGATAAATCCAGCTTGCCGCTGCCCAACAGGGGAATCCGGTCGATTTCATGAAAATCCTTTTCCTTGGGGATCCAGAGGTTGGGCAACCCCTGATCGCGCAAGCCCTTGAGTATATCCCCGACTGGCAATGATAATGGGAGATGGAGAACCAGTAACTTCTCCCCTTTTATCAGATCTGGAGCGGAAGTCACCACCACATGTTTTTCATGGGAATCAATTATTTGATTAATGGCATCCTCGACCGCCCCATGGGACACCATCTCACCCGCAATCTTGCTGAATCGCGCCAGTCTCCCGGTAATGTATAAATAACCATCCTTATCCACTTTCCCAATATCGCCGGTTTTATACCATCCGTCACGCAAGACTTCATTGCTGCGCTCGGGATCTCGCAAATACCCCTTCATGACATTAGGCCCATGAACATATACCAGACCTTCTTCATCGCAGGGCAGACTGGCGCCGGTCTCAGGAGCGATAATTTTAACCGTTACTCCCGGCAAAGTGCGGCCAACCGAACCTGATTTCCCACAACTAACCACTTTGCCGCTGAGGTTTTCCGGCGCGTTTACTGAAACCACGGGGGATAATTCTGTGCAGCCGTATCCTTCGATGGGGAGAACACCGAATTTTTGGTAAAACTGATCGGCAATACTGGGGTGTAATTTTTCCGCGCCAGCGATAACCAGGCGCAATGAGCGAAGCTGTTCAGGCTTGCACCGTCGCATATACCCTTGAAGAAAGCTGGGTGTGGCAAATAACATGGTACATTGATATTCCTGAATTAATTCCCCGATTCTAACGGCATCCATGGGGTTGGCATGATAGACCACCTTAAAGCCCCGATATAGCGGCAAAAGAAAATTACCGATAAATCCAAACGAATGAAACAAAGGCAGACATCCCATCATGACATCGTTCTCGTTTAAAGCCAATACCTGTATGATGGCATCGAGGTTTGAGATCAAGTTGGATTGAGTTAACATGATCCCCTTGGGGGTGCCGGTTGAACCGCTTGAAAACAGGATGGTGGCAATATCATTTATATCACTACTTTGATTTTTATGCTGACTTGGGGCAGTGCTGGCATTATCACAGTCTTCTTCTGAACGGGGTATCTGGTGCGAGGAAGAGGTCTGGGATAATGCCGAGAGTAAATCTTCGCCAAAGACAAATGCAGGATGAGATGGGAATTTGAGCGCATCAACAAACGCTTGTGAGGTAATAATATGCTTAATATCACATTGAGTAATGGCATAATTAATCGCCTCCTGAGAGGTGGTATAGTTCAAAAACACCGGAACCTTTCCCAACTTTTTGATCGTCAATGCGAGTATGATACCGATGGCTGATGTGGGCAGCAATAAACCAACATAATGATCACTAATCGTAGTCGGTTTTAAAAGGCGAGCCAATTGATTGGATAAATGAATCACCTCCCGGGGAGTGAACCGTTTTCCATTGGCATCAAAAATCAGATGTTCATCGGGAAGCTGCATAAAGCGCTGCTGAATACGCTCAATTAAAGGGTGATCCTGTCCCGTTTTCATGTTCTTCTTTTTAATGAGTCAAAGTTAATTAAGGGTTTGTTTAATGGAAAAATAATAATCCTTACATGATAAAATGTCCATGTAAATTTTATCGATAATCGGTGAGATTGAATTACCCTGTACCTCCGGTAAAGTATCGGCCTGATTTAGCAAATCGGGATGGAGAAGAAATGGGTGATGAAATTTTTGTTTCGGAGAGGTGGCTGAGCGGTTTAAGGCAGCGGTCTTGAAAACCGTCGTGGGGGCGACTCCACCGAGGGTTCGAATCCCTCCCTCTCCGCCAGTTTTCGCTTTCGCCCATAATCATGGGTTCTTAGCTTCGACTGGCTGGTGCCGACTTCGTTCTGGGATGTCAACTGACTCTTGCGAAATTGGTGCCATGTTTTAGTCGATATTAAAAAAACCAGTTTGCCATGTTTCATCTTCATCACTAGGTTACCAGCATTGATCAACGGTCGGGATTTAACAATCGGGGTCATGGAAGGGAGGTGGAAATCGCTTAGAAGTTATCACCCTGTTTTATGTTTTTTTTCAAAAAAATTCACTTTTTTTAACGGAGTATTTGATTATGATGAAAAAATTTATCATTGCTGTATGTATTTTCTCCAGTATCGCAGTAGGTCGGGCAGGCATCTTGGAGGACAATTGCGGGTGCGGTGTCGGGACCATACTCTTCGAAGGACATGACGGGGTCATCTCTCAAACCTTGGCGCTAACCACCAATGGCATTTTCTGGAATCAACTCTTCGGGGTTACCTCCGGGACATTGGGTTGCGAACCGCCACAAAGCCTGGTATCATTGGACAAAATCAATATCTTCGTCGCCGGCAATATGGACAATCTGGCGAAAGACATTGCAGTGGGACAGGGTGAAACACTCAATACCCTGGCCGACTTGATGCAGGTGCCCAGTGATAAACGTGGTGAACTGTACACTCAATTACGCAAGAATTTCTCGGACATCTACGGTTCCGATGAAGTCACCTCGCGGCAAGTGACGGAAAAAATCGTCAAGATCGTCAATTCCTAATTGTCGAATTGATTGTACCACCTGAAATGAAATACCTAAAAGGGTTCGGAGCTAGATTCCGAACCCTTTTTTTTGCTTTCAGCTTACTTTCCAGCTCTCACTTTCTGACTCAGAATTTATATGCGAATACCGCGCCGAAACACGATTATCTAACCGCGCTAAAGCGACTGGCACAGGAAAAAAAATTAGCCGAAAATGACTACTGGTTGACCCTTGGGCATTACCAAAAGAAATGGGGGAAATGGGTGAGCCTGATTGACGACCCGGGATTTTTTTTCGCCGCGAATGGGAAACAGGATCCCCAGGCTGAACTTGAAGCAACCTTGGAGGCATTCTTTCTCCTGCCCCAACCGGATCGCGAACCCGCGCGTTGCCGCTTTATCGCCCGCTATCATTGGCTTAAGGAATCTCTGGATATCGATGAAAGCCGATTACCGCCGGCGGAATGCACCGAATATGATGCCATGCTGCGGCAACTCCAACCTCAAGAAGTGATTCTCATTTATCCCGCCGCTTATATGAATAACCCGGCGTCAATGTTCGGCCATACTCTGCTCAATATCAAAAGCGCCGAGCAAAGCGATTTATTATCCCAGTCGGTGAATTATGCTGCCCGAACCACGGTTAAGAATGGGTTGATATTCGCGATCAAAGGCATCTTCGGTTTCTATCCGGGATACTATGAGTACTATCCCTATTTCGCCCGCATCCAATTATATAACGACATCAATCAACGCGACATCTGGGAATACGAATTGAATTTGAATCCGGACGAAGTTGAGCGGCTGATCTGGCATATTTGGGAACTCCGTGAAATTTTTTCCGATTACTATTTCTTCGATGAAAATTGCTCCTACAACCTGCTCTACCTGCTCGAAGCCGCCCGGCCGGGAATGAACTTGATTGATCACTTCCCGATCTATGCCATTCCCCTCGATACCGTGCGCGCGGTCAAACAGTCCGGTGTGGTCAAGGCCATCAATTATCGTCCCTCCAAAGCCACCAAAATCCGTCACCTCCAGTCGCTCCTCACCGAGTCTCAAGAAACCCTTGCCTATGATATCGCCACCTTGAAATTATCCCCACACATTCTGGTCAACCCCGAACTGCCACCTGATCGTCTGGCTGACATTCATGATCTGGCCACGGAATATCTTCAGTATCGCTACATGCAGCAGGAGATCACTCAGGACGTTTATCGAAAAGTCTTCCTCAATCTTCTGAAGCAGCGCAGCCTGCTCCCGGAAACCCGCCCGGCCAGTGATACCCTGCCTTCTCCCGCCGAACCGACCCAGGGACATCGGAGTAAGCGGATGTCATTGGGGGCGTCACTGAATGATAATCGTTGGGGCGTGACCCTGCAACCCCGCCCCGTGTATCATGACTTGCTGGATCCCGAATCCGGTTACCAACATGGATCGGGAATCGCGTTTTTCGATCCTTATCTGGAATACGATTGGAATGACGAAAAGCTCCGTCTTAAACAACTCGATCTCATCACCATCATTGATCTCAGTCCACGCGATCGTTTTTTCCGCCCGCGCTCCTGGAAAGTGACGGTGGGATTTATTGAAGAAAAATTTGCCGGGGACAAACATCATCAACTCTTTCGCGTCGATTCCGGACAGGGCATAGCGCGTAAGATCAATGATCAATGCCTGGTATTTGGCCTGGCGGATATCGAATTTCTCGCAGCCCGCGTCCTGCATCCGGATTACAGCCTGGGCATTGGTATTCATGCCGGAATTTTAGCAAAATTCACGGAGCGCTGGAATATATTATTGTCTGGCCGGGGACTAACCTATCAACTGGGAGATCGCAATGATCTGATTCGGATCGAATGCGAACAGCGCTGGCAGATAAACGCCAACCGCGCTTGGTATTTAAAGTTGGCAAGGCAAAAGAACTTTTCACTTTATCAGACCATGCTGAGTGCCGGGATTAATCTCTATTTTTGAAAGAAATGCTTCTCATTTCTTTCAATCAAAGCGCTTTGCCGACCGGGTTTTCTTGATCTCACTACGCTGCTTCTTACTGGTCAGTCGTTTCTCCCGTGACGACCGTGAAGGTTTAGTGGAGATTCGCCGTTTGGGAGTCACTGAGGCTCGGCTTAATAGCGCGAACAAACGTTCCCGCGCGTCCTGCCGGTTTCCCGCCTGTGAACGATACCGACGGGCATCGATAATTAGTATCCCATCAGCAGTGATGATATGACCCGCCATTTTCCGCAGCCGATTTTTGATTCGATCAGGGACACCATTATCATTGGCGAAATCGTAGCGTAATTGCACAGCCGAGGACACTTTGTTGACATTTTGCCCGCCCGGGCCATCCGCACGGACAAAGGACTCGGAAATCAGTGACTCATCAATACTCAGATTATTGGTTATCCTGATCATGGCTCGTCGTTTTTAATATCAGTTATCGCTTGGGACAACGATTCCCGCGTGATAGCGGAATGAGAAGCGTCCCACACCGGTATTTGCCTGAAAATTACGATTGCCTGCGGTGATTGATGGGTGACATCAAGGGTTGAGGCAATGGCATTGGAAACCTGACGATCACGAATCACATCGACCTGAGCGCATACCAAAGCATCCCCGTCATTCTCAGTGACAAAGTCATGAAACTCATCCTGAGCGGCAAAACTGACAGGACAGCGCGTACTGTGCTTAAATAATAAAACCGGCTGTTGGTCCGATTCGGCAAGCAGATTCTCAAAATCGTTTATCGATGTTACAGGGGTAATATTCATTGCTGATCCTTTGCTTATCGGTGAATAAATTCAAGCACGACCAATTCAGCGAATTTAGCGACATTGGAATTGGCCTGATACAGTTGCTTGAGTTTATCAATCGCGCTACCCCGCCCGTTTGTACTTACCTCAAGCATTGGCAATAATGCGTCTATAATTTCACCGGGCGCACCATATAATTCTCGTCCCAGCTTCTGATGATTAACCACGATGAAGCCAATCACTTTCGCACGGTGCTGATCCTGTGAACTATTTCCCCATCCACCCACTGCCGGCTTCATCGTTATCAGATAATTATTGGGCGCGTATTCGTAGAGCGCGCCGGTAGCCATATCGATAGTGGTGGAAAAAACCCCATATGACAAGAAGATAACATTGCCCCAACTGAATTTATTGCCGCGTGTCGTCATCAAGAACATCTCATCCCTAAAACCTTCTTTTTTTATCAATACCGAACTGCCTTTGCGTCGTTCAATTTTAGTTTGCAACGGTGTTCTGCCAAGAGGAATCCCATTCACATAAACATCGGCCCCATCCGGCTGGGAAGCAAAAGATACCTCTTGTCGCGGTCCACTAACGATTGAACCACAACCAGAGATCAGTATCAGGCAAAAAATCAGCGCGGACGGAATGAATAGATAGCGGAAATTCAATATAAAATTTTGTCCTTCTGTAATATGAAAAGTATCGATTTAATGATTGTTTCGTATCCCAACGGTATGAAAGATATAACCATCCCCAAGAATGTGAGCATTAATTTCTCTTGTCAATCATCGATCGTCCCATTGGTGACAGTTGTTGACTAACGAATTTATCCCCCCATGAATGAGTGGGCTACTTTCGCTCTTTCCTTAAGAAAAATTTTGAATTCGTGGAGATGGATGCTTAACAACCTTTAAACGATTAGCGGGAAATCTTAATTGCACAGTATGCAGCCATGTGCCACGATTCATTGTCAATGCTTGATTGTCCCATGCAGATCATAGGGTTCGGCGGCGGTGATGGTGACATTACAGAAATTATAGTCGGCAACTTCCGAATCGGCGGTGAAATGGACGAGATTATCGGCTTGCGGGGCATCTCCGCGGGTGCGGCCGACACACTGGATTTTGTCATCCTCCCCCATGTTAATTTCGTCAATGATAACCCGGATGGATTGGTCGATAAAAGCGGTGTTTTTCTCCAGCGAGATTTGCTGTTGCAGCAACATCAATTCGGCACGGCGTTGCTCTGCCACTTCCCGTGCGGCAAAATCGGTAAATTGATAGGCATGGGTGTTTTCTTCGTGGGAATAAGTAAATACGCCAAACCGGTCAAACCGTTGTTCCTGAACAAAGTCACGGAGTTCCGCGAACTCGGTATCGGTCTCGCCCGGATGACCGACGAGAAAGGTCGTCCGCACAATTACATTCGGTATCCGTTGACGGATACTGCATAATAACTCCTCACTGCGTTTTTTATTGATCCCCCGGCGCATACGTTTCAATACCGGGTCGGAGATGTGCTGAAGCGGTATATCTACATAAGGTGTCAGATGTCGGCTGACGGAAAAAGTATCGATCAATTCATCGGTGACGCTGGTGGGGTAGAGATAGAGAACCCGCAGCCAATATTCATCTCCTTCGAGGTTATCCAGGCGTTTTAACAGAGCGGCGACAGTGGTGCCATCACGAAGATCCAGACCATAACGACTGGAATTCTGCGAAATCAGAATAATTTCCTTGACGCCCTTATCGAGCAGGTTCTGCGCCTCCAGCGCGATGGATTCGATGCTCCGGCTGCGCTCCTTGCCGCGAAAGGTTGGGATGGCGCAAAAACTGCATTTCATATTGCAGCCTTCAGCGATCTTGAGATAGGCATAGTGGCTGGGGGTCACCAACAACCGCGGCGTATTCTCATCATAGAGATAGACCGGAAGATCTTCCCTGACCACAGTGTTCAATTCGGGAAACTGATGGAGGAATTCATCCAGGCGCGCCGCGATGGTTTGCACGTCATCAAGACCGATGATCAGATCAACCTTGGGATATTTCTTTCGCACTACCTGCGGCATGCGTTGTGCCAGACAGCCGGCGACAACCACTTTGCGATGACGGCGCCGGGCTTTCCAGCGCAACGCGGCAGCGATCGTATCGTACGACTCTTCCCGCGCCTTGTCGATAAAACTACAGGTATTGATAACATGAATATCGGCGATTTCCGGGTCGTTGGTAAACACCGCCCCGGCCTGTGCCAGACTCCCGGCCATGACCTCCGAGTCCACCAGATTCTTGGCGCACCCCAGCGAACTCAAACAAATTTTCATTGATTTTAACATCGGATGTTACCCTGAACCTATTTATTAATTCCGGGAGCATGATCAGAGAATCTCATGACGCCCAGTTGTGACGCAGTAGATATCAGGGATTTATCAAGGGTTGATAAGGGAATCTGTTCACGAAGCGCCAATTCTAAACAACACCCATCGTAAATGGATATTGGTTAATAATTCATAAATACAATACCATTGATAACCAGATTTGGACAGGTTTGTGCAGTTAAGCATTGGAAAATACTCATCTTCAATAAATGCAAAAATTGTGGCGATGCATCATTTATTTTTCCGGAAGCGGCAATAGTTGCAGCTCCAAATGTTCAGCGGGCAGCAGCTGTTCCAATTCTCTTTCCGTGATGGGATGACTCAGATTGGAACGGAACAGAGTCGACCGGATCTCACGCTCCATTTTGCTGCTGATCGCGTACCCTACGATTAGCATCGCGATCAACAAAATAATCATACTCAACGCCCAGCCAAAGCGGATACTCATTGGATTCGGTGCGGTCTTTGGGCCAGCGATTTCCGGCGCGTTCTCGGATGAAGCGCCGTCATTAGTCTCATTTTCCGCAGCGAGATTAAAGTAGGCGGTTTCGAATTGAATGATGATCGGTTTGCTGTCGATCCCATAAAGCAGACAAAGAGTTTTAATCGTGGTTTTTATGGCCAGCATGGAATTTTCTGCCATATCCCATTGATTGGCTTCCAAGGCGGCTATCGCTGCACTCGGCACCCCGGTTTCTTTGGTCACTTCCGCATGAGTTTTCCACGGGGAATTCTCGCGCGCCATTATCAGTTTTTGACCAACCGAGATATCGTCCTCGTGGGCGATGGTTATAATGGTTTCTCCCTGGTCATTAATCTCAATATTTTCCGGTGAAAATCGCCGTTCTCCAACCAATGGCGCGGGGGAGGGATCAGCAGGGAAGGGATCGTGATCCGGAATCACAGGGGTGTGATCTTCGATTGGCTGGTCGAAGAGGCTCGGTTGCAGCTTGTTGATATTATCTGGATCGGAATCAGTCATCAGCTTATTGCCAGTTTATGCTTAAAGAAATGATACTACAAACAAACAACATCCTTGTCGACCTACCTCTAATCATTTACCGCACTGTTGAACCATCATTATAAAAACCAACCCTTGACCATCATCTTCATTTTTTGCCCACGGTTGTCGGAGGATCCATGTCACTGCCATCATCATCGGTGATAGGGATTTCTTCACCCTCCACACTATCGGTCATATTGGATTCATCATTAATCAGAATCTGCCGGGGAGCATTGCCAATTTGGGGACCAATCAATCCCCGTTGTTCCAATACTTCCATGAAAATTGCGGCTTTGTTATATCCCACCCGCAATCTCCTCTGAATATGACTGATGGTGGCCCGGCGATCGCGGCGAATGACTTCAATCGCCTTCTTGATCAAGGTTTCGTCTTCTTCAGACAACTGATTATTGGCGCTCCCGGGGATATCATCGAAAGTGTCATTAAATTCACTTCCCGTGCTACCCGATAAAGCTGCGTCATTGACCGTTGATTCATTATTCTGTTTCGACGGCGTCACAAACATGTCATCAACAAAATTCGGCCGTGCCTGCGCGGAGACAAATTCCACCACCCGTTCAATCTCGTCATCATGCACCAACGCCCCCTGAGTACGTTCAACTTTGGCGCCACCAGGCGGTTTGTATAACATATCCCCCCGCCCCAGCAAGGATTCAGCGCCTTTGCCATCGAGAATTGTACGCGAATCAACTACTGACGTGACTTGAAAGGCAATTCGGGTCGGGAAATTGGCCTTGATTATTCCGGTAATGACATTGACACTCGGGCGCTGAGTGGCAACCACTACATGAATACCAACCGCCCGAGCCAGTTGAGCAATACGCGCCAGTGAAGATTCAACATCCGCCTTGGCGGTCATCATAATATCTGCCAGTTCATCGATGATGACGATTATAAACGGCAATCGCGCCGGGATGGGCACGCCGGCTTGATCCATAATCGGTTCTTTTTCAACACTGCGTTTATTGAAGGATTCCAGATTGCGGACTCCCACTTTCGATAAACTGTCGTAACGCCATTCCATCTGCCGAATCACCCAGCGCAATACCAATGGCACCTTCTTGACCTCGGTAACCACCGGCGTCACCAAATGAGGTAAACTATTGTAACCCGAAAACTCAACCACCTTGGGGTCAACCATGATTAATTTCAATTCTTCCGGCGAGAAGCGATTCAACAAACTGAGAATCAGGGTATTCATGCACACCGATTTACCGCTGCCGGTGGCGCCAGCAATCAACAAATGCGGCGCCTTGGCGAGATCAAGAATCACCGGCATACCGCTGATACTTTTGCCGAGCACGATCGGGATCATGCAGTTCGTCTGCTTCCAGCTTTCATGTTCCAGCAAGTCACGGAAGGCAACTGCTGTTGAAACCCGGTTGGGAACTTCGATGCCGACGGTATCCTTGCCTGGAATCGGGGTCAAGATACGCAAACTTTCAGCTTTCAAGTTCATCGCAATGTTATTGGCCAGGCCGCTGATGCGTTCGACCTTGACTCCAGGCGCCGGTTTGATTTCAAAGAGGGTCACCCGCGGCCCCGAGGTGGTTTCTCCAACTGTGCCGTCAATACTGAAACTATCAAGAGTCTCTTGAAGCACCTGTTTCTTGGTTTCGATTTCCTGTGGGTTGACCGAAGTCACCTTGCCGGTCGATTTATTGAGCAAATCCATTGGCGGCAGTTGGTAGGGAATACTCGGCAGCACATCCGCGTTGGCATTCCCGGATTCCATGACTTTGGGAACCGCGGCGGGGGGTTTCGACTTGACTATTTTTATCGTTTTAGCCGGTTGAGGATCAGAGGTGGGGATCGCTTTTTTCGCGGTCTCAGCCTGGACCAGAAACTCAGATGACGATTGGGTAACCGTAGAAGTCACCTCATCGTGGCCATAACCTGCGCCTTTCCCATTTTTCCAACGGTTTATCAATGCCTCCTTCCAGATCAGGCTCTGATCAAGCCAGTCATAATACCACACCGTTAAAAAACCAATCGCAAACAAAATCACTGACAACATTATGCTCCCGGTTGGATTCAGCATATAGGCCAGCCATCCGCCTGGCTGACCGACCGACCAAGGAGCGCAAAAGCGTTGTCCAATAACTCCGCCGGGAAGACGGGAGATGTTTAATCGCGAAGTGGTTTGGGGAAAAAGATCTGGAAAGGCGCCCAAAATCGCCGTCATTCCCCAAATACTAACGAATATGGCGACGAAATAACTCAAACTGACCGGTTTGACACGTTTGTTGACCAAGCGATTAATAATGCAAACCAGGATCAACATCACCCCAAGATAAGCGGCAAAGCCCAGACTCAACACCAATTTACTGGAAACAAATGCCCCTGATAATCCCATCCAATTCTTGATCGTAATATACGATGGCAAGCCGCCTTCCAATAATTGATAATCCTCCGGCTTGTAGGATATCAGTGCAAGAAACAGCATAAAGGTCCCCAACAGCAATATCATCTTGACACCCAGGGAGCGAAATCTGGTGTCTTTCCCGGTGCTGGATTCTGTGATCGTCTCAATTGATTTGTTGATTAACATGGATTTCTTGTGATTTTCGGTTATTTCCTCATTCCGGTGATGAATTAATGAAGGCATTTTATATATTGTTGAACTTAACAATTATTAGCCAGAGTCAAGCATTCCCCGCATATTTTTATGATTAAGATTTTAACGCGTTTATGGCATGGAAATCATTGGTGCCTGATTGCGGCGCGCGTCGGATTGACGGTTTATCTCGGACTGATTGGAGCCCTGATGTTATTTGAAGAAAAACTCATTTACTATCCCAGCAAATTCCCCCAGGGACACTGGGATATCGCGCGGACGCCGCCCGTCAGGGGACGGATCTCTCCAGTCATCGAAGAATGTTGGTTTGAGACCGATGACGGGGTAAAAATCAATGGCTGGTTTTGCCAGGCGACACAATGGCAGGACGACCACTTTGCGCCCATCCCGGAGCTGCCGACATTGCTCTTTTGCCATGGCAACGCCGGCAATATCACCAGCCGCTACGACCATATTGAATTCCTGATCCCAATCCCGGTGAATATCTTCATCTTCGATTATCGGGGCTATGGCAAAAGCGAAGGGACGGTTTCTGAGTTCGGGTTATATCGCGATACTCGATCGGCATGGGATTATCTCCTCAATCAGAAACAGTTGCCGGCGGATCGGATAATCCTCTTTGGCGAGTCCCTGGGCGGTGCGATGGCCATCGAACTCGCCACCCAGGTTACGCCTCTCGGATTAATCCTTCAGTCAACCTTCACCTCCGTGCCTGATATGGGGAAGGTGCTTTATCCCTTCATTCCCACCTGGGTTATCCGCACCAAGATGGATTCACTCAACAAGATTCCCCGCCTGACCTGTCCCAAATTGATCATCCATGGTGACGCGGACGAAGTCGTCCCGTTTAAGCTTGGTCAACAATTGTTTGCCGCCGCGGCGCCTCCCAAGGAATTCTATGAAATCCCGCATTCCGGCCACAATGAAACCTGGCTGGTCGGTGGTCAGGAATATCTGAATCGGATTAAAAATTTCATCAACTCCTGTCAAAACCACTAACCAATAGGCACCCATGTGTATTTACTCGATGAGTTACCCCCAGTGACTAACAGGTCACGATTCTTCTCCCACTGGTGATGTTAATGTGTTAATTTCTGAGTCTGTTGATTTTGAATGCATTTGCCTTACACTAAACTATATTTATGATTGCTCGATTACAATTCAATCGCAAGCAATGCGAGCCGATTCTGCAACGCCACTTAAAGAGGTGATTTGCTGGTGCCCACGAAAACGTCTTGACCGTATGCTAACATACTGGATGTTAAACCCAGACCGGTAAGGTGAAAATAATTATAATTTATCAATGAAAAACCAAAGGAGAAATGAATGAAAATCTATGTAGGAAATTTATCATACGAGGTCACCGATGAAGATTTGCGGCAGGCATGTGATGAATACGGAGAAGTTTCATCCGCAACCGTGATAATGGACAAACTTACGGGAAAATCAAAAGGGTTTGGATTCGTAGAGATGGCTTCAAAGGAAGAAGGTCAGGCGGTCATCGATGGCCTGAATGGCCATGATTTTATGGGAAGATCGCTTAGTGTGAATGAAGCACGCCCACGCACCGAAAATCGTGGTGGTTTTGGTGGTGGCGGGGGCGGTGGTGGTTTCGGTGGCGGCGGTTTCAGAGGTCGGGGTGGTGATAAGGGAGGGTTCGGTGGCGGCAGGGGCGGACATGGCGGTGGATTTGGTGGCGGTTACAGCGGCGGCAGAGGGGGACAAGGCGGCGGTAGAGGCGGTCAGGGACGTGGCAGGGGTGCATCAAAGGGAAGCCGTTAGCATTTTATGAAAAACACACCCTTAAGAATAATAACCATATGCCTGCTGGTCAGTATAATGGCTGGGAATTGGGGATGCGCGCAAACCGTCACAGCGATTGCGAGTAATGTCGACCTTCGACCGACAGCGAATTCATCTCAAGAGATTAATCCATTGATTATCGGCGATTCGATACCAGCAGTGCAGGTAACACCACTGACAGATAACAATAAAGTCGATCTAAGCATTAAGGTAAGAGAAAAGCCTTCGGTCATCGTTTTTTATCGGGGCGGCTGGTGCATGTATTGCAATATGCAATTGCAGGGCTTGAAAGATGTTTATCCACAATTAACCGAAATGGGCTATCAACTCCTTGCCATCAGTCCGGACAAACCGGAAAAATTACAGGAGAGTCTGGATAATTTTAAGCTTGATTACTCTTTGTTTTCAGATAGCGGCATGGAAGCTGCCAGGGCCTTTGGAATCAGCTTCAGAGTCGATGATGAGACGGTGGAAAAGTACCACACCTATGGCATTGATCTGGAAGCCGCTTCTGGCCAGAAGCACCATTGGCTGCCAGTGCCGGCGATCTTCATTGTCGGCACCGATGGCAAGATCAAATACAGTTATGTCAATCCCGATTATGCCACCCGCCTTGATACACAGGTCTTGCTGGCAATGGCAAAATCTGCGTTAATGGTGAAACGGAAATAAAATTTCTTCATTTCCAGGGGATGACACTGACAGTTTCACCTAAAGCAACATTTATCCTGCCCCATGAAATTGATCATACTCAATCTGATTCTGTTAGCCATCAACCTCTGTGCGGAAGAGTTGCCGACAGTTTGGTTCCCGCATGATCATCCGGCAATGCTTCAACGCCGTGTTACTGCTTTTACAGAACCGGCACGGACCATGGCGATTGCCGCGGAATTTAACGGACGTGTTGTCAAGGTGTTGGGACAAGAAGGTGAAATCATTCCTGGAAAATATGGCTCATTGACTCCCATCATTGCTCTCGATGACCGCTTGGCGCGCATTGCCAGAGATAACGCACAAGTTCAACTCACTGTAGCGGAAAACGAAAAAAAACAAGCTGAAATACGCCTGGAACTGGCACGACTGGAAGCAGAATTTCAACACCGGGAAGTGCGGCGCATACAGGATTTAGCCACCACCGGCAAGGTCCGCCAATCCGATCTCGACGCCATCCACCACACGGCCGCGATTGCCGAGCTTAAATTACAGGAAGCACAATCGGAAGTGCTTAGACTGGACGCTGAAACCAGCAATTTCCAACTATTCGTGGACGCGCGAGCAGAAGAAATGGCGCGTCATAACCTGATGGCACCGGCGGGCTGGACGATCGAAGCGGTTCTGGTTGAACCCGGGGAAGTCATCCCCAATCACCGTGATTTGATGCGGGTGGTCGATCTTACTGAATTGGCCATCATTATGCAATTGAATGAAAGCGAGATCGCCGCCATCCAAAAACAGATTCCAATTACTGTAGTGTTCATTCATCGTCCTGATCTGGTTGCCGCCGCGACCATTCACCACCTTTCCGAGGAATATGACCGCGCTACCAACAAACGCCAGGTCGAATTGCGCCTGACCAATCCTTCTGGTGCTCGGTTAACTGGCGGGATGGAAGTGGAAATTAACCTGAATATGCCTGACCCAAGCGGCTCGGTAATTGTCCCCACCCGCTTTGTCGCGGTGAAATACGAACAGTATGTTGTCTACTTGGAGGGGAATAAAGAACTCATCGTACGGCCATTGCGTTTCGCCGGTGATGCGGTCGTCGTCAGCGCCGATACGTTTCCCCATTCCGCGCAATTGGTCTTGCCTACGCCATGAACCTGCAGTGGGAAAAATTGGCCAATTTCGGCAGCGTTGACGATGTTACTGCAAGCAGTCGAATTTCCCCATATTGCCGTTCCAATCAGATAGGTAATCGTGCCATCTTTTTCTAAAACCTGATTGTGTTTAGTATAAAAAGTGAGGTTCTGGCGTTCCGTTTGAACCGCATCGAAAAATTCTCCTCTTCAAAGAAATAAAAATTCCCAAGGAATTTTTATTTCCGATAGCCGAAGAAACCCTTTTTCTTGATTATCTCAGCAACCATTGGCGGCACCATGGATTCCCATGAGGCATCGCGATCCTTGATTTTTTGCAGGATGTCACGCGAAAAGATGTGAAGATAATCCGGATTATAGTTATCCAATTGCTCGATGCATCCCTTTTCAATCAGATACTCGTAGAGCTTGCGTAAATCCGGAGGAATTTCGAGATTGTGAAGAGTCGTTATCGAGCCGTTCTCCTTGATCCGATAGGGATAAATGTACAGTTTTAAATCATACTTGAAGAGTCGGCCAAACGATTCCAGTATGCCCCCCTCCAATTTCTGATAATATTTAACATCAAACAGATCTCTTAGGCTGATGGCGCCCATGGTGATACCGATTTTACGAGAAGAAAAGCGAAACAAATACGCCGCCAGACGGTAATACTCAAAGTAATTGGAAATCAACACCGTCGTCCCGCATGCCGATAGGATATCAGCCCGGGCTAGGAAATCACGATAATCAATCTCCCCCTGGGGACTGGTACTCATCAGATTACGCATGGTCAACTCCATGAGCTGCACCACCTCTTCTCCCTTGACTTCCGGGTCCTGAGAAAACTTTTCATACGCACTGCGCATGATATCGATATTGACATGACATACCGGGCGAAAACTGCCACGCTCAACCAATACCGGTTTTTTATAAAGGACTTCAGAAGGTTGGAGAACAACACCATTGGCGCCGAACATGGCGGCATTGCTTAACCCCAATTGTACCAGCCTTAAACTCATCAGGCGATTGTCGACACTGCGAAACTCAATGCCATTAAACTCAATCATATCGATTTCAATCCGTTGCAATGTCAAGTTGTCCAGCAATGATTCGACCAGTTCTTCCGGTTTGTGGTAAAAATAAAAAGCGCCATAAAGCAAATTGACGCCGACAATCCCCAATGCTTCCTGCTGTAATGCGGCATCATTGTCCAGCATACGCACATGGAAAATGATTTGATTATCCTGATCCCGGGGATGGGATTGGAATTTCACCCCCATCCAGCCATGACATTCATGTGTCCCTTTGTAACTGCGCGCCGTGACCGTATCGGCAAAGGTAAAAAATGAGGTGTTGTCTCCGCGGGATTCGAGGAGACGTTCCAAATTCAATCGATGTTCGTAATCGAGCATGCTTTCAAGCCGTGACCGGCTGACATAACGATCGCATTTGCCATAGATGGCATCACTGACGGTCATGTCATAAGCAGACATGCTTTTGGAAATCGTACCCGCGGCCCCCCCCACGCGAAAAAACCAGCGCACCACTTCCTGACCCGCGCCAATCTCAGCGAAGGTGCCGTAACGTGATGCGTCCATGTTGATTAACAATGCCTTGCGGTGGGTATCCAGTTTTTCTCGCTCACTCATAAATAATATTCCTTGATCAATTTTTTATATTCAGGATCAGGTGATTTGACATTAATTAAAATCATCAGAGATTCGATGATTGCAACCGTGCTTGTCAGATAATAGTGGGAATAACTTTAGTGTAAACATTTATGGGAGTCGACAGGGTAAAATATAGTGGCTGGATTCGACCAGGAATTCTGGCCGTTTCCTTGTTAACCTCCTTTTGGTTATCTGCGGTATCGATAAAACGTGGAGTATGGTTCGGATGCTATCGTCGGAGATTTGCTTCGCTAGGAGCTGGAGAGAGTTTCAGTTCCCTTTTTCTTCACAAGTCAATGATTTATTGGTATCCAATAGTATATTTCAATTCTTTTAAATCTGATAAAACCCGATGATGCAGACGTGTCAGTGACCATGAGTTGCATTGGTGATCTCAAGCAGGAAGGGGCAAGAAAATTCATCTGCAAGATACCTGCTCAACGAAGATGTAAATTCTAATATTAAGCGAAGAAGATAAACCCATGTTAACCTGGATTTCCGATCCCCAAGCCTGGCTGGCTTTAGTCACTTTGACCGCCCTCGAGGTTGTCCTGGGCATTGACAATATCATATTCATCTCGATTCTGGCGGGTAAACTGCCAGAGAATCAGCGTGATCGAGCGCGGAAAATCGGGCTTGCGATTGCCATGCTGACACGAATCGGATTGCTCTTCTCATTGGCATGGATCATGAAATTGACCCAGCCCTTGTTTCATCTTTTCAGCCAGGGAATATCCGGCCGTGATTTGATTCTGATTTTCGGGGGGTTATTTCTGATTGCCAAAGCTACAACCGAAATTCATAGCAATATGGAACCCCATGAGCATCACGGACCCAAACGGCTTGCGACAACGTTCGCCGGTGTTATCCTGCAGATCACTCTGATGGATATCATCTTCTCCCTGGATTCGGTGATTACTGCCATTGGCATGGCCGATCAAATTCAAGTGATGGTCCTGGCTATTATCATTGCCGTAATTTTTATGATTATGTCCGTGGGCACCATAAACGATTTTATTGACCGAAATCCGACATTTAAAATTCTCGCGCTCAGCTTTCTGGTATTGGTGGGAGTGGCATTATTAGGAGAGGGGTTGGGGATGCATATTCCCAAGGGCTATATTTATTTTGCCATGGCCTACGCGGTCGGAGTTGAGATGATTCACATGAAAATACGCAGCTATAAATCCACCGTTTCTCCCCAAAATACAGCGCCATAGAAAACAACATAAGATTGGTTTTATACTAAACTCAATCAGATTTTAGAAACCGATTGCGCGATTACCAGCCTGATTAATATGGCGCTGTTCAATAATTCGAATGTTTGCAGTCTATAAGGATAATGATCCGATGAACACAACGGTCTCAATTAAAAAAGGACGGGAAAAGCCGATCCTGCAACGGCATCCCTGGATATTCAGTGGTTCCCTGGAAGACAAGAACCTCGATATTGCGCCCGGAACGATTGTCGATGTCCGCGATCACCAAAGCACGTTTATGGCGCGTGGTTATTATAATCAAAAATCTCAAATCCGCGTTCGCCTGCTGACTTGGAATCAGGAGGAGACAATCAATCGTGACTTTTGGAGAAGACGCCTGCATGAGAGTATTCAAAGACGTCAGGAATTGCGGCAACAAGGTGACAGCAACGCCCTGCGCCTGGTGCATGCTGAAGCGGATCTGATCCCCGGCCTGATTGTCGATCAATATGCTGATTGTCTGGTGATCCAGGCCTTGACCGCCGGTATCGACACTCATTTAGGCGAAATAATTAGTGTTCTCAATGAATTGCTTCAACCCCATGCCATCTATGAACGCAGCGACGATCAGGTCCGTGAACTGGAAGGGCTGACGCGGCGCAGTACCTTGATTTCCGGAACCCTTCAGGATGAGGGACTGGTGGAAATACATGAGCATGGAGTTCGCTTTCTGGTTGATATCCCCAGAGGTCAAAAAACCGGATTCTATATCGATCAACGCGATAATCGACGCCTCGCTGGCCGTTTTGCCGCGGGCAAACGGGTTTTGAATTGTTTCGCGTATACCGGCGGTTTCGGAGTGGTTGCCATGGTCAAAGGAGCTCGCGAAGTCATCAATATTGATGACAATCAGAATTCATTGGAACTGGCCCGGAAAAACATGGAATTAAACGCCGCTTCCACGGTCACAGACACCCACTACATCACCGCCAATGTTTTTCATCAACTGCGGGAATACCGCGACGCCAATGAATCCTTCGATTTAATTGTACTCGATCCCCCCAAATTCGCGCGCAATGCCGCTCAATTGCAAAAAGCCTGCCGGGGATATAAAGATCTGAATCTGATTGCCATGAAACTGCTAAAAAAAGATGGCTACCTGATGACCTTCTCCTGCTCCGGGTTGGTGTCCCACGATTTGTTTCAGAAAATTGTTTTTGGTGCTGCCATTGATGCCGGTGCCGAGGTGCAAATCATAAAATCACTGGGACAATCCGAGGATCACCCGGTACACCTTTGTTTTCCTGAATCCGATTACCTGCATGGCTTTTTATGTCGGAAGATACATTAGACTTGCACTTGAATTTTAGGCTGTGATAAATCAATGACGCGGGCATTCGAACCCAAACTGATTACAATTTTCCGTGAAGGGTATACGCTCAAGCAATTGTATCGCGACTTGATGGCCGGTGTGATCGTCGGTATTGTCGCGTTGCCCTTGGCGATAGCCTTCGGGATCGCTTCCGGTGTCAAGCCGGAGCAGGGGTTGTACACCGCGGTGGTCGCCGGTTTTTTAATCTCTGCCTTCAGTGGCAGCCGGGTGCAGATTGGTGGACCAACCGGCGCCTTTATCGTCATTGTCTACGACATCGTCAGCCAATATGGCCAACAAGGATTGATGATGGCGACGATGATGGCCGGTGTCATGTTGATCATTATGGGAGTGGCGCGGTTTGGTGTTGTTATTCAATACATACCCTATCCGATGACCGTCGGCTTTACCGCGGGAATCGCGGTAATCATTTTCACCTCTCAGGTGCGCGATTTCACGGGCTTACAGATCACCGGCAAGGCGCCAACCGAGTTTCTCGAGAAATGGTGGTTTTATATTACCAATTATGATCTGATCAACGTGCCGGCATTGCTGATTGGCATCCTATCTATGGCAATCATCATTTTCTGGCCTAAGGTCACGCATCTTATCCCGGGCTCGCTGATCGCGATTATAGCCTCAATTGTACTGGTGCGCAGCTTCCACCTGGATGTCGCTACGATTGGCAGCCGTTATGGCGAGGTCCCCAATTCCATTCCCCTGCCGCATTTGCCCGATGTCAATTGGTCTCTCAACACCTTCAGGGCGCTGATGTCACCGGCATTTACCATCGCCATACTGGCAGGGATCGAATCATTATTGTCGGCAGTGGTAGCCGATGGCATGATTGGCACCCGCCACCGTTCCAATATGGAACTGATTGCTCAGGGAATCGCCAATATATTTTCACCGATTTTCGGCGGCATCCCGGCTACCGGCGCCATCGCCCGCACTGCCACCAACATCAAGAATGGCGGGCGGACTCCGATAGCCGGAATTGTGCATGCCATTACCCTGTTATTGATCATGATATTCTTTGGCAGTTATGCCTCCATGATTCCCATGGCGTCTTTGGCGGCGATTCTGGTTATCGTCGCTTTCAATATGGGCGAATGGCATCTTTTTGCCAAAATGCTGCGCAGCGGCAAACACGATGTCCTGGTTTTACTGACGACATTTCTATTGACTGTTTTCATTGATTTAACCGTTGCCATAGAGGTCGGTATCGTTCTGGCATCCTTTCTCTTCATGCATCGCATGGCGTCACTGACACAAACCCGGTTCGTGACCGCAATGCTCGATGAAAACAATGACGAGGACGATACCAATGCCATAACCAAAAAGCAGGTTCCCAAGGGGGTTGAAGTATTTGAAATCAACGGCCCCTTTTTCTTTGGGGTCGCCAGTAAATTCAAGGATGAACTCCAAATGCTGCGCATTACGCCCAAAATTTTGATTCTGCGCATGCGTTATGTATTAACCATTGATGCGACCGCGATGAAGGCACTCGAGGATGTGGTTGACAAAACCAGAAAAGATGGAACTTTCATCATCTTGTCCGGTATTCATGCCCAACCTCTGGTAGCAATCACCAATTCGGGACTGATTGACCGCCTTGGCGAAGAGAATGTCTGTGCTAATATTGATGATGCTCTGGAGCGGGCGCGAACGTTGCTGCAATAATCCATGATCTGCTTGATTATACGCGGATTTTGCCCCTTAACAAGCGCGTGTCTGTCGTCCTGCCATACAAGAAGACATGACAATTCTAAACTGTGCGGCTAACATTGAATTTGTTTGAGAATGCGCTGGTTAGATGCAACTTATTGTAACCCTTATGAATGCTGAGAATAGAGTCACATCACATTTGCCTTGCTAACTATTCCTGAATAATAAGTTTATGATTACCAAAAGCCACACGGATAATACACCTAAAAAAGTGCTGATCCTCGGCGGCGGATTTGTCGGCATCAATGCCGCCAAGGCTTTGGGCAACCGCCCTGCAGTCGATGTCACCCTGATTGATCGGAAAAATCACCACCTCTTTCAGCCCCTGCTTTACCAGGTAGCCATGGCGGGTTTGAGTCCGGCAGAGATCGCGGCGCCCATCCGCTCCACCTTGTCAATGTATCGCAATATCAGGGTGTTGATGGGCGAAGTAATCGATGTGAATCTGAGCCAACAGAAAGTAATTACAGATTTCGCGCATCTGGACTTTGACTTCCTGATCATGGCATTGGGCGCAGAGCATACCTATTTCGGGCATAATCAATGGGAAGAATACGCACCCGGCTTGAAAACTGTGACTCAAGCCACCGAAATCCGGCGCCGGGTTCTGACCGCCTTTGAATTAGCGGAGCGTGAGCCCGATCCTCAAATCCGCAAGAAACTGATGACCTTTGTAATTGTCGGTGGTGGCCCGACCGGGGTTGAGCTCGCCGGCGCCATTGGTGAGATGAGCCGGCATACCTTGGCGCGCGATTTCAGGGCGATCGATCCAACCCTGACCCGAGTGATCATCATTGAAGCCAGCCCCCATATTCTTTCCATGTTTTCTCCGGAGTTGGCCAGTCGGGCCATGCGTGATTTGGAAACCCTTGGAGTTCAGGTCTGGACCTCGAGCAAGGTAACGGATATCGATGTTAACGGCGTTGAAATCGGCAGTGAACGGATCGCTGCCGCCACGGTGTTATGGGCAGCGGGGGTGCAAGCCCCGGAAATCGGCAAGCGCATGGGAGTACCGATCGATGCCCAGGGAAGAATCATCGTCGAACCTGATTTGAGGTTAAAGGATTTTTCGCAGGTTTTCATCGCTGGGGACCAGGCTCATTTCACCCATCAAACCGGTAAACCATTACCTGGATTGGCATCGGTGGCACTGCAACAGGGACACTATATTGGAAAAACCATCTTAAAAATGCTGGCGAACAAACCCCATGATAATTTCCATTATCGCGACAAGGGTAAATTGGCGACCATCGGCAAAAGTCGGGCGATTGCCGAAACCGGGACGTTTAAGTTCACCGGCTTGATCGCCTGGCTGATGTGGTTATTGGTACATATCTACTATTTGAATGGATTTAAAAACAGGCTCATGGTCTTTATCCAATGGGTCTGGTCGTATGTAACCTATGACAAGGGCGCCCGCCTGATTGTCCGGCGCGAATGGCGCTCATACCCCCCTGCTCTGCCCCATGAAGAATGAAACCATTTTCGAAATCCTGATGATTTCAAGTATACAGCGGGATGGTTCAATCGACCTGTAATGATGGCAGCGAAAATGCCTGAGCATGCCAGCTTTGGCTGAAGGGGATTTCCCAATGGTTATTCCAGAGTTCGCCAACGGTTTGAATGAGATTATTGAAAACATGGGTGTCGGGAGTGATTTCCTCCTGGTCCAGGAGCTTTTGGAAGTTCTCACGGTCAACTACACGGACTTGATCGCCGGCGCGGTAATAGACCAAATCGTGATTCAAACCATTGAGGTGATGGTGTTCCTTTAAGTTCTTGAAGATGCGGACACTGCCATCAATCGAGCATCCTGAAATACCGGTTGGGCAATTGCCGCACAACAACACAAACATCCGATGGCAAATGAGATAGTCGCCGGTGACTGTGGCGCCATGGCTCGTCCAATTGCGGGTGAAGTCATCCATGGTTTTTGCTATTAACGCTATCTCGGAGGTGCTCAACTCATGCTCAAAGCCATAAACCCACAGTCTCGTGTCAGCATGGAAAGATGAAAATGGTTTATCTGTCATCGATGATTTTCCTTGATTTATAATATGAATAGAAATTAAATAGCGGGGAGTTTTCGCTCGAATCTATGAAATAATTGGAGACTTGGATTTATGGCCATTCAACGATTATTGAATATAGCTCAATTCAATTAATATTCTCTATTTTGTATGAATGTAATTCCCCTGCATGATTGGAATATAACCCCGGCAGCCGCACGCCGGTTACAAACAGAACTCGCAACCAGAGTTTCTCAATTATGGCAAGAACGGAAAATCACGACGGTTGCCGGTATCGATACTGCCTTCGCTGGTGATGTTGGTTGTGCTGCCATTACGATTCTCTCGTATCCGGATTTGGCGATAATCGAACAGGCGACGGCAAAAGCTCCTGTTCCCATGCCCTATATTCCGGGACTGCTATCCTTTCGCGAAGTTCCGATTATTGTCAAGGCATTGGCGAAATTACAGCATGAACCGGACGTGATACTTGTCGATGGCCAGGGACGCCTGCATCCACGGCGATTTGGCATTGCCTGTCATGTGGGGGTTATTCTCGATCTACCCACCATTGGCTGCGCCAAAAGTTTGCTCTGTGGCGCTTATAAACCTCCCGATCTTGAGAAGGGCTCCTGCTCGCCAGTCCATCATCGTGGCGAGTGCATCGGAGCAGCCGTGCGAAGTCGTGTCAAGGTGAAGGAAATTCTCGTTTCCGTCGGGCATCGAATGAGCCTGGATGCTGCCGTGAGGTTGACCTTGTCGGTAACGACTCGTTATCGACTTCCCGAACCGATTCGCCATGCCGACCGGCTTTCAAGACTGGCAAAGCAACAACCGGATGAATAAATCGGTTAGTATGGATGAGGAAAAATTATGTGGTCAGGTTGCTTATTTTGGGAGTTTGACAGAGGGAATACTGATGAGCCAAAACCAAATCGACAGGAATACCGACAACACATAATACTGGCAGCATACATCCATGAAAATGATTAAGGAGTTCAGCGGCGCCAGATAAAAATTTCATCTTTTCTCATCCTGCCCACGTTGAAAATCTCGACTCAAAGTCATCTCCAGTCATTGTAAAATTTCCGGTAATCCACTATTCTTATCACTTCTTAACGGTGGTGTGCACTTCAAAATTAACCTGAATGTTGCCGAGATTTTGAGTACTCAAACAGCGTTATTGGAACGCGAGCAGATAATTTTTTAAGGATGAAGAGCGAATATGAAATCGATCAAGCGAATTTTACTGGCATATGATTATGATATCACAACGGAACCGGCATTACGTAAAGCGGAATATCTGGCCAAGCAGTTTAACAGCGAATTGATTTTGGTACATGCCGTCGAACATATCCCGTATCATTACGGGTTGAATTATTGGCATGTCATCTATGATGAAATCAAACCACGCATGGAAGCAGTGTGCGCGTCCCTTGCCGAACGCGGGGTAAACGTCCAGAAACCGGTGATCCTGGAGGGCCGCCCCTATGATGTCATTGCCTCCACGGCCACGGTCATGGATGTCAACCTTATCGTCATCGGCGCCGGGAAAATCAGCCGCCTGGACACCTTTGTGGGGACTACCGCGGGTAAAATCGTGCGCAACGCGCTCCATCCAGTCTGCCTGGTGCATCCGGCCGAGAAGAAACCGGAAATTGAACGAATATTATGTTCGGTCGACTTCTCGTTGGCATCCAACCAGGTGATGGCTGCCGCCATTCACATGGCACGAACTCTGCACGCTCAATTGGACATTCTCCATGTGGCGCCCAAATCAAAACCGTACCCGGGATTGGATAATCTGCCAGTAAAAGTTATCGATTTGGAAATCGGCATTGAATCGCAAGAACAAACTGACACCAACGACCCTGATTTGGAAAATCAAATGCAATTAAAGGTCGATAAACTGTTTGCAGATTATCTGCGCAAGTTCGACTTGACCGAGGTGAAATACACCAAAATGCTGCGCCAGGGAGAACCCAACAAGGAAATCATTCTGACATCCAAAAAGAAGCGTTATGACCTCCTGCTTGTCGGTACGGTTGGTCAAAACGCGATTTCCCGTATTTTGGTGGGCAATACAACTGAAAAGATCCTGCGTAAACTTCCCTGTTCATTGATGACCGTCAGGTATCAAAACCTGTTTCGGGTCTTGAATGAAATCGATAATATCGGCGCGGGCACGGAATCTCAACTATCGGAGGAATCGCACCTGCAGGAATTGTCCGCTTTTATTGAAAGGCATTATCAGAAAGGAAAAGAGTATGTTGCCTCCGGCCGCTATCAGGAAGCGATCAAGGAATTTCATCGCTGCATCAATAAGGATCCTCATTTTTACGCGGCATTCGATGAGATTGCTCATTGCTATCAACAAGCAGGTGATGGCGATAAAGCGCGTCATTACACAGAGCAGGCCAAAAACCATCGTCGCTTTCTCTTAAACCTGCAGGCACGGACCAAGGAATAGGAAGGTAGTAAACATGAACAGGTGTCCAGAATGCCGAACGGCATATCCCGATGATTTTGTGCGTTGTCCTTATTGTCATGCCTACACTCTGGATGCCACCCCCTGGAAAACTGAACGGCATTTATTTGCGCTGATCGCCGCGGTGTTGCTCTGGTTATGCCTGTATCTGCTGACCTTGAAGGTGGAAATACCATTCGAAAATGTTATCAAGGATGGCATTTCACAAACCATCGTGTTCGTTGGTTTCTACAGCTTTTTCCTGATCCTCCTGAAGATGGGGGTTGTCGGGCGTCAGATTATAGCATATCGCCTGATCCGCAGCCTGTGTAGCGATGATCCTCCGCTCAAGCCCGAACTGCTCGAACGGGTTCGGGAAAAACTCAAACAAAATGGGATCATCGCCTACAATACCACGATTGGCTATCAGAGACTTGCCTGGTTGGTCGCGGTATTAGAAGCCGAAGAGCAAGTCCAATCACGACTTCTCGAAGCCTTCAAGCAGCATGGAGAAAACGATTGGGACGCTTTGGATAACGCCTTTGCCACGATTCAATTCATCATCTGGTTGTTACCTACTGTCGGCTTTCTCGGAACAGTATATGGCATGACCACTGCCCTGCAATCTTTTTCCACTGTGGTCGCGAAAGGCAGCGATCTGGGCTTTTCCGCCGGGTTGACAGAAACCGCACAAGGATTGGGGGTGGCATTTCATACCACCCTGGTGGGATTGGTGGCGGTAATCCCAATTTTAGCCCTCACCACCCTGGTGCGCCAACGGGCCCAAAGTCTGCTCGAACAACAAAACAAATTCTTCCTGCGCCTGATCGCCCGCGAATTCAGTGCCATCACCCCGGTGGCAGAGAATACCGATAATGATACCGGGACGCCGCTGCAGAACCCGATTAATTCTCCTTCCAATTCGACGCCCCATCCCGAACTCGGTTCTGAATCTGAAAACAATTACGAGAACGATAATGATGCAGCGGCTGATGCCGATCGCGATGAGTTAACCGATGCAGTTACTCATGACCAGCATGAATCCAATCCAGATGGACCGGATAGGCTTGCCCGTGATCCCCATAATCGGGAGGTATGAACAGAGTAACAATTATCATCCATGGTATTCCGGAAGTCACGAACGACTACTCCTTCATGATTTGCATGGGGATCGAAAAGGCGCTTTAAGGTCAATATAAACTCTGCTCAGGTGGGCAGCTTGATAATAAATTCAGTGTATTGTCCGGGGACAGAATCATATTGAAACTGGCCTTTGTGAAGGTTGACTATAATGTCGTGACTGATCGACATGCCCAACCCGGTCCCCTTGCCAGCCGGTTTGGTAGTAAAAAAGGGAGTAAAGATTTTTTCGCGAACTTCGAGAGGAATACCGGGACCGTTATCGCGAATGCGAATTTCAACCTGGGATTCGTGATTGATGGTACTGACCTGGATGGACGGATTGAAGCTGTTTCCTGTCAACTGTCGTTTCTCAATCAATGCTTCGAACGCATTATTGAGAATGTTGATTATAACCTGTCCAAATTCTTGTGGATACATGTTGATATGCCCAATATCATCAGCATAATTCTTTTTAATGGGAATGGCATAACCGCGATGATCAAGATGTTTTCCATGGAGCACGAGGTTGAGATATTCATCCAACAACGAATTCAGTTCCACCATTTGTTTCTCACTGGTCTTTTCACGGGAATGGGATAACATGCTTTTAATGATGCTGTCTGCTCGCTTGCCATGATCTGTAATTTTACTGAGATTGACAGACAAATCAGCAATATGATCTTTAAGTACAACTAAATGGTCATTATTTAACTGCCCATTTTCCGGTGTCACCAATAACTGTTCGATCTCATTTACCGACCATTGCGACAGCTGGGAAAAGTTATTGATGAAATTGAGGGGATTCTTGATCTCATGCGCGATCCCAGCAGTCAGGGTACCCAACGATGCCAGTTTCTCCTGGGTAACCATTTGCTTCTGCGCCTGGCGTAGCTCATCAATGGCTTTTTCAAGTTTTACTGTATTCGCTGATAATTCGCGGGTACGATCCGCTACTTTCGTTTCCAGATTCTGGTTGTATTCCAGTAACTGGTTATTTGCGCTTTTCAACTGTACCAAACTACATTGCAATCGGTTGTAAGCAAGACTGATTACGGCCAATACACCCGCTGAAAAACAACCGACAAGCGGTTCCAGCCAGGGAATCCAATGATTCATCTGAAATAACTCCCAGGCAATTCCAGAAATCAGGAAGAGACCGAAGAGAAGCCCCAAGGTGGCGCGCACTGGTGAGTTGAAGCCAAACCCGATCCATCCTCCGACCAAACACCAGAGAATGATCCACAGGACTTCCGCCCATGGCGGCCAGATCACAAGCAGGGGGGCTCCGTTGATCGCGTGCCGGAGGATTTGATTCACCACCAACGCATGCAACTCCACTCCGGTATGGTTGTAGCGCAAGGGAGTTTTATTCAAGTCTTTCAGACTTTCCGCAACGGCGCCGAAGATGACAATTTTGCCGTTAAAAACCTGTGGGGATATCTCTCCGTTCAGAAGTTTATGTATGGGCACAATAGTGAAACGTTCAGGACCAAGAAAGTCGAGGAAAAATTGATAGCCGCGATCATCCGCATTGACATACAATCCATCATTGGCTGAAAAAGGTGTCATCGTCGTCTTGCCGAGTTTCACATGCGAAGGGTTGGTCTCGGAAGGTACCATGCGAATTTTCTCCCTGGCAAGATAATGGAGTGCCAAGCGGAGCGCCAGGGAATGATAAATGCGTTGGCCGTCGTCGGCGAATAACAGGGCTCGCCGCACCACATCATCAACATGGGAATCGATCGGGAAATCATTAAATCCGACTTGGTCCGGGTGATCGACCAGCACCCGGGGCGGGGATATGCCCTGACTGTCAATGCCGGCAATTTTACAAATTGCGATGATATTTGTATTGGCCAATAATACTCGATCCAACGCGGTCATTTCCGCACCGGAATAAGGGATGGGGATATCGCGGTAGAGATCGAGGCCGATAGACACGGGTTTTCCTGCGGTTATGGTGGTGAGGATGGCAGCCAGCCGGTCATCGGTCAAGGGCCAGGTTTGATCCGTATGATGTTGCAGATCACTTTCGGTGATTCCCACAAGCATGATCCGATCATCAGGTGGTGCAAGCGGTTGCCGCCAGCGAATGCACTTATCATAGAGCATCAAATCAAACGACTGAAACCATCCCCAATAATGACAAAGGATGACTAGGAATGCAGTCAAGACACCGGCGCCGATGCCAAAGAAAACAGTTGATTTGGATTGGTCTTCCATAATAAGTAAGCATCAATATATACGGTTAAATCAGGAATGGACTGGCTATTATAGCATATTTGCCCCAGTCTCACAACTTTTTTGCCATGCGCTAAAACTACCATGAACAATGTTACCCCACCCGGAAAGCAATCACCATGATTCCGCTGTTGCAGGCAGGGAGAAAGGGAAAAGGTGTTGTATTGCGCAAGCGGGAGGATGAGGAGTATACACCATTAAATCGTTAATGGATTGAACTCAATTGTAGTAACGTCGATTCAATGGATTTGAGACTGGGGCGTTCATCCTTTTCCACTTTCATCATCTCTTCAATTAGATTCGAGAAGTTATCGCTCAATGTCGGATTTTGCTTTTTGATCGGGATGGATTTTTGAGAGAATCGATTCTTGAAAATTTCCATGGGGGTACTTCCAGCATACGCATAACAATCGGTAACGCAGGTATAGAGCGTCGCGCCCAGGGAAAAAATATCCGCACGGGTATCCAATGGTTGATTTAATATCAGTTCCGGCGCCGCAAATAGCGGACTTCCGGAAAACATGCCCTCCGGGGTCAGGGTACAATCCTGCACCAATTTGGCCAGACCGAAATCAATCAGTTTTATATCACCGGTATCGAGGATCATGATATTTTGAGGTGTGATGTCGCGATGAACAATCGTATGGTCACTTAAATATTTCAGGGACTGGACGATATGATACCCGATGGCAGCGGCCTTGAGCTCCCGAATCGGACCACGTTCATTGAGGATCTGACGCAATGATTTTCCCCGGGCGAATTCCATGGCTAAAAAATATTGGGAATGGCATTCACCAAAATGATGAAAACGAATAATATTGGGATGGTTGAGCTTGGACAATCCATACGCTTCGCGAAGGAAAAGCGGCAAAGGATCCAAGCGGGAATTAATCGCAGCCTTGACTTCAAGAATTTTGACGGCGACTTCCAAGGGAGGAGTAGTGGTAATGTCCTCCGCTAGAAACACCCGGCTGAAACCGCCTGTCCCCAATTTTTTTAAAATTTTATATTTTCCCGCGAACACGCTGCCCTGGGGTAGTCCCAGTTCTTGTACTGAAGTATCCTGGCGTTTGCGAATAACCGCCGTGACTTTGGCCAGCAGCTCGGCTTTACGCGGCGGTTTGATCAGATACTCATCGGCGCCCGAAGTTATCGCATTTACAATCACTTCTTCGGATTCATATGAAGAACACATGATGATTGGCACATCAAATGCCTCAGCATGAGTGCGCAAATCCCGGCACACATCCAGCCCGTTTCGTCCCGGCATATCAATATCGAGGATGATCAAATGGGCTGGAATGCTCTCATATTCAGGGATCACCTGTGTACCATCACTACAGAGGCGAACGTGATAACCGCGTGATGTCAATATGGCATTATAAAGATTGCGCATCGCCTCATCGTCATCGGCGCATATGATTGATTCCGAGCTCATGAGAATAAATGGTAATTATACCTTTGATCAGGATAAGGTCATTACAGTTAACAAGGCTTTTTCGATATTTTCCAAACTGGGTCTATCCTCTTTTTTTCGACTCATCATCGCATGGATAATGGTAGCAATGGAATTGCTTATGGAACCAGCCACCTCCTGGATGGGGATCGGTTCATGATGAATTCGGTAGGTAAAAATATCCTGGGGAGTCATGCCGGGAAAAGGGGTGTCATTACTACAAATGACATACAAAGTCGCGCCCAGGGAAAAAATGTCCGCACGACAGTCGACGGGATGATTCATGATAAGCTCAGGCGCGGCATAAAGCGGACTGCCGGTAAATATCCCGGTTGGAGTCAACGCTAAATCCTGCATTGGTTTGGCCATGCCAAAATCGACGAGTTTTATCTCACCGGATTCAATCAACATGATGTTTTGCGGTGTGATATCACGATGTACAATATCTCGCTCACGGAGGTATTTCAGCACCTTGACCATTTCAAAACCGATTGCCGCCACATTTCCTTCATCCATCGCGCCGGTTTTATCAATGATCTGCCGCAATGATTCGCCATCCGCATATTCCATCGCCAGATAATGATGCGTTTGTGTGCGGCCAAAATCATAAAACTTGATAATATTCGGATGGTTCAATTTTGATAACGCATAAGCCTCGCGGAGGAATATGGCAAGATAATCATCCGTATGCTTGGTCCAGGCATTCGTATCAAAAACTTTCAATGCGACTTCATGGGATGGCTCCGAGGAAATATCAACTGCCCGGTAAACCCGACTGAATCCGCCGAAACCAAGCTTGTCCTTGATCTGATATTTACCGGCAATGAGATTACCCGAAGGTAAACCTAATTCCTTGGTTGCGGATTCGCTGCGTTTGCGAATAGCGCTGATCATCTTGGCCATAAGTTCAGCCGGCTTGGGGGGCTTGATGATGTAATCGTCCGCGCCCGCGGACAAGGCATCGATGATCACCTCCTCGGATTCATGACTTGAACAAATGATAATGGGAACATCATGAGCCACGGGATGTTGGCGCAATTGGCGGCAGGTCTCGAGTCCACCCAACATGGGCATATCCAAATCCAAAAAAATCAAATCAGCGGATTGACGTTCGTACGCGCTGATCACCTCGGCGCCATCGGTCAACGTGCGAACCTTGTGTTTTCTGCTGGATAATACCTGGCTAAAGAAACTCCGCATATGGGAGTCGTCATCCGCACAAATAATCGAATAAGAATCCATAATGAGTGATCTCTGTTATTTAATCACAATTTGAATATTATTTCCCAAGTTCTCCATTCATAGAATACCTTGGGAAACGGACTACACAACTATCAGTTCAGTTCCCGTCACGTAATAAGGAATAAAGGATGCCGGTAAATTGGGGTGTGGTGAGAAAACCCTTACCCCACTTGTCGTCAAGTTCCTGCAAGGGATTTTCCGCTATAACTTCGGACTTGCTTTTATTGGCGCTGATCAGGGCTTTAATTCGTCCGCGCGCGCGCAACAGCATATCGCGCGCATCTTCGAGATCGAATCGTCCTGCCAATGGGCCATGGCCGGGGATGATCTTGGTCTGACTATTTACCATATTATTGAGGGTAAAATCAAGCGCCTCCACCATGCCATCGACCGAGCCATCACTGCTTTGATCGATAAAGGGATACATGCCATTAAAAAAAATATCGCCCATATGCACCACATTCGCCAGCGGAAAATAAATTATCACGTCACTGTCCGTATGTGCGGATTTCTTGAAGTGCATGGCCTTTATTTCCTGCGCATTCAAGTAAAAACGCAAATCATCCGCAAAGGTAATGATCGGCAGGGCCTGATGCGGCAGGGCGGGAAAGTTCTTATCAAACGCAGTGACAAATTGTTCGGCGCTCAATCGTTTCCTGGTATTTTCATGGGCAATCAGAAGAATCCCAGACGCTCCAAACGATTCGTTGCCCCCGGTATGATCATGATGCCAATGCGTGTTGATGATGAAACGAATGGGTTTGGGGGAGATCGCCGTGACCGCCGCGCGAACTTTTTCTGACATGGGAGCAAATTTGCTGTCGATCATAAAAATCCCATCTTCACCCGCACAAACACCGATATTGCCGCCCGGACCGGACAACATATAAATACCATCCGAAACCTCATGGGTCATGATTTCGGCCTTCGCGAAATCAATCTGGGGCAATTCTGCTTTTTCTTCGCCTCCAGCCACCCCATCCTGAAGCGGGCAAACCATGATAAGGCTTAATGTCATTAGTGTACTTAACCAACCAAAGCGATTTTTCACTGCTATAATCTCCTTATATTTAATTATGTAAAGGTTATCAATAGTTATTTGTGATTAGATCATCGCATGATGCCAATAATCAAGGCTTATCATCAACTCTCATGTACGGGACAGGATCAACCATGCCGGCATCGGCAAAGCCTTTAAGGCGTAAAATACAACTATCGCATTGACCACATGCCATTCCACCTGCAGTGGGATCATAACAACTATGGGTCAATCCATAATCAACTCCCAATTCCATCCCGGTTTTAATAATATCCGCCTTTGTCATATGGATCAATGGCGTATGAATAGTTAATTGTTCGCCTTCAACTCCCGCTTTCGTTGCCAGATTCGCCATTACGGAATATGCATTGATATATTCAGGACGGCAATCAGGATAGCCACTGTAATCAACCGCATTCACCCCGAGAAAAATATGCGCTGACTGGGTTACTTCGGCATATGCCAGGGCATAACTCAGAAAAATGGTATTGCGCGCGGGAACATAGGTGATCGGGATGCCGGATTTCATCGCGTTTAGAGTACGATGCTTGGGTACGGCAATCGCGGCTGTCAGGGCGGATTGTCCGAATACCGATAAATCGATCGTGATTTCCAAATGTTTCCGCACCTGATGATGGACGGCTATCCTCCTGGCGGATTGAATTTCGATATGATGTCGTTGACAATAATTAAAGGTCAACGCTAATATTGCATACCCCTGGGACTGAGCGATCGCCACAATGGTGGCTGAATCCAGGCCGCCACTTAATAATATGATTGCGCGTTTATTTTGAGCTGACATAATGATTGATTTTCAGTCCGGGGTTTGAAAAATTTATCATTTTGATGAAATTGGCAATTACCCAACGATTATTACTTATCTGTCATTTATAAATTGAGCAACGCTCTCAGATCGTATTGCGAATTGACGCACCTGTTTATTCAAGTGATTAAATAGCGTCGATTAGATTGACTGTCTTGGTGGTCATAGCCGTATAACCGGTTTTGTGTTATATGCATATCAGTAAGGTACCTCATCCAGGCGTTCATTTTACATTGAATAAAAAATAATCAAAATTACATCTGTGAATCCCCACGGCCTGGGGTTAATCCCATTAGGCATCCGATCAGTCCATCGGCAATAACGTATCGAATAAGAAGATTGGAATATGAATACCAGAGTTGAAAATAATGCAATCGATCAGAATTTTTCGATCTATCATTTCCTGCCCTTAACGAAATGGAAGGTTTTCAGGAGGCTTTATCATAAAATTAATGCCCATAACGTCAACATCGTATTGGACCTGGAAGACAGTTGCGATGATGTTTTTGATCGCCAAAATACCACCACCATGAAGAGAGAAGCGCGTCAGGGATTGGTTCAATTAGCTCGCTCTGAAATTCTACTATCCACTGCCAGCAATATCTGGGTGAGAATCAATGACCTGAACACGGAATTTTTCCAGTTGGATTTGGAGACCATGTCAACGGTAAATGCCCTGGGAGCAAAACTTAATCTCATGATACCCAAGGTATCATCCCCTCAATCTGTAGATGATTGTCTCTCCACATTGGCGCCATTGACCACCCCATCAACACGCCTGGCATTAATCATCGAGACAACCGAAGGTGTTGATAATCTGGAAAAAATACTTACCCGCTGTCCCCGCTCCAATACCTTGATCGTGTTTGGTTTATTCGATTATCTGCTTAATGCCCATATCTGGCCATTTTGGCGGCACGACAGTACCTCATTGTGGGAAATGATCACCCATCTAATCGCTGTGGTTGAGGCTCATCACTTCAACTACATTCATACAGCTTTCCCTGAGCTTGAGAATGATCGCCTGTTGGCGGATATCAAAAGCATGCTCCTGTACCTGTGCCGATTCCCCTGCGGCATGGTATCACTCTCACAAAGGCAAACTGAGGTTTTGCGTCAACCGCGTTCACCATCGGAACTGACAATGATTCCAGATGAATGCGAGATTGAAAATGCCATCCAGCGGGCTCATGAGATGGTCGAACACTTCACCAGAGCCCGCTGTAATGATCGCAGTTTCAGTCTTGCTGACCAGGGCCGGCGTTTTATCCCGCCACACGAATATCAAGCTGCCATGGACTTTCTCAATCAAACCTAATTACCATGATGAAATCAACTATTAAAATCGGCATCATTGGCGGATGCCTCAATACCGGCTGGAAGTCGGTCAGCCTTAATTCCATCTATCATCGTCTTTTAGCAAAGAAAATCAAAAATGATTTCAATCTTCGTTGCCGAATTTTACTCTCTGACCCTCATCCCTGTAAACTCAGCGCCATTATCGAGAATGTCAAAAACTTTGCAATTGTTGATGGTGTTGACGCCATCTTGTTTCAAACCCGTCCCTACCTATTCTGGGGGTTGCATACGCCACTGTGGACAAAGATAATGCCCATACGCCGACCTTGGTATGGCCGGCTGAATCCGTATCTGTATCTCCCTCAGGAAAGAATATCGGCGGCAAACAATCTGCTGCCTAGTTTATTTTTAGCTGATTTGAGTTGGAAACTGGGAACATTGCTGGGGCTTCATGATAAGGGAAAAACATTGTTAAACTCGCTGTTTTCAAGATTGGTTGACATCGGGCGACAAAAGAATATTCCGATATTTTTTCTCAGCCCGATATTCGGCGAATGCTATCCAGATAAAGCGCGCCGGCATTTACAAGCATTATTCCATAACCTGATGGCTGAATATCACCTGGATTACATAGATTTATCCGAACTCGAGAATCAAAAATATTTTGAGTTGGACCAATTCCATGTCAACGCGATTGCCCATGCCATAATATCAGAGCATGTTTTCCACGCTCTAACACCGTGGCTGCGGGGAGTAGTCGCTCAGGGTGAAAATGATCTCATTGGATGAAGAAATTCAATGCCGTTTTTTTTTCTTTGGGGTAATGGGTTCATCAGTTTTCGCTTTGATCCTGGCAATATGGTCGCGCAGCATTGCGGCATGCTCGAATTCGAGTTTTTCTGCCGCTATCATCATTTCCTGCTCCAGTAAGACAATGTGATCGTCGAGGTGGTATGGCTCACTGTCTTCATGCATGGCGGCAATTTCTTCCTTGCGCGATTGCCGGGGATTTTGATAAAGACTTAAACTCTCCTGATGCGATCGTGTAACCGTTCTCGGTCGGATGCCATGCAATTCATTATACGCCTGCTGCCTTTGACGCCGTTGATTGCACACCGCAATCACGCGTTTGATACTGTTGGTTTGGGTGTCGGCATAGAAGATTACCCGCCCTTCGACATTGCGTGCCGCGCGCCCGGCCATCTGGATCAAGGATGTCTCTGATCGTAAAAAACCTTCCTTATCCGCATCGAGTATGGCCACCAACCCGACCTCAGGCAAATCCAAGCCTTCGCGCAATAAATTGATTCCGACCAGACAATCAAAATCTCCCGCCCGTAGTTCACGTAAGATTTCAACTCTCTCGATGGTATCGATTTCCGAATGGATATATTTGACTCGAATCCCAATTTCCTGTAAATATTCAGTCAGATCTTCCGCGGTGCGCTTGGTCAGAGTCGACACGATGATCTTATGACCGGAGCTGGAGGTGGCGCGGATTTCAGCGATCAAATCATCGACTTGATTGTCCAGGGGACGCACGATTATTTCAGGATCAAGTAATCCAGTGGGGCGGATAACCAGTTCCACCGGTTGCGAGACTTCCCATTCAAAGGGACCCGGTGTAGCGGAAACAAAAATGCATTGTTTCACCGCCCGGCAAAATTCATTGAAATCCAAGGGACGATTGTCGAGCGCGGAGGGTAAACGGAAACCATGCTCAACCAGGGTCAGCTTGCGGCTGCGATCTCCGGCATACATCGCCCGAAGCTGCGGTAGGGTCACATGGGATTCATCGATGATGACAATGAAATCATCGGGAAAGTAATTAAGGAGAGTGTAGGGAGTCGATCCCGGTTCACGACCGGATAAATAGCGGGAATAATTTTCAATGCCACTGCAATACCCGATTTCCTCCATCATTTCCAAATCATAGGTGGTGCGCTGGTAAATTCGTTGGGCTTCGACATAACGGCCAGCCTGTTCGAAATACCTGACGCGCTCATTCATTTCGCGAATGATTTCATCCTTGACCTTGATAAAGCGATCGGGAGGCAGCAAAAAATGCTTGGCAGGGAAGATCCGCACACTTGGCGGGGTTGCCATAATCTTATTGGTCAGGATGGCGCGGATGGTTATACGTTCAACCGTATCACCCCAGAATTCAAAGCGCACCAGGTGATCCTGATATGCGGGATAGACGTCAACCGTGTCCCCATTAACGCGGAAACCGCCCCGTTGACATTCAACATCGTTGCGATCATAGCGCAAATTTACCAGCGCCAGGAGAAATTCCTCGCGTGCCATATTCATCTCGGTCTCAACCTGAAAACTCATATTCGCAATGTCCTCGGGCGAACCCAGTCCAAAAATACAGGAAACGCTTGCAACCACGACCACATCACGACGTTCAAACAGCGAACTGGTGGTCGATAAGCGCAATTTTTCCAACTCGTCATTGATCGAAGAATCTTTGGCAATATAGGTGTCTGTCTGCGGAAGGTAGGCCTCGGGCAGATAATAGTCGTAATAACTGACAAAATACTCAACGGCATTGCGCGGAAAAAAGTTCTTATATTCACTGTAGAGCTGGGCGGCCAGGGTCTTATTATGGGTGATGATGAGTGTCGGACGCTGGCTGTGGACGATAATATTGGCGAGGGTATAAGTTTTGCCAGATCCGGTAACCCCCATTAAGGTTTGAAAGGGTTTCCCCGCATCCAATCCCGCCGCGATTAAGGCGATCGCCTGTGGTTGATCCCCGGCAGGTTGGAAAGACGAGATTAATTCCAATGCTGTTGACATTTAATAAACTCCCATTCTAATACCATTCTGTTTTTTTGATGAATAAAATATAACTCAGGCATATGACATTCTTAAACCATCCCCTTTTTTTTGCACAAGCTCCAAGTCCGCCCGCGTTTGGCATATTGAACATGCTGGTGCCAATGACCCTGATGTTCGTCATCATGTATGTCATCCTGATCAAGCCGCAGCAAAAAAAGCAAAAGCAACATGAAGAAATGCTAAAAAAGCTGAAATCCGGCGATCGCATTGTCACCAGCGGCGGCATCCACGGGATCATCTCCGGAGTCAAGGAACAAACGGTCATGATAAAGATAGCCGATAATGTAAAAGTTGAATTGAATCGTGCCAACGTCAGCGAAGTCCTGCCCATCGATTCCGCCACTGTCGAAACCAAAAAATGAGCTGGTTCTCATATGACCAGGCTTGTTCCCCATATCATAACTGGTGTGCAGGTGACAATTGAAAACTCTGTAAACCATATATCCCCGGCAACAAACGGGAATTTCATTGCCGGAAGGATTTGACTTCCACCATAACCTTTTTACTTTCTTAGGTTTTTCTTATGGTTTGCTATTCCATTCATTGCGACGACATTTAACCTTTAACTTACAGTTTCTCCGAGGCCTCGTAGATTATGAAAAAATCACTCATCTGGCGCTTTGCGATTATCTTTACTATTCTTGGAGCGTGGACATACTCCCTTTTCCCCCTGACCGATAAACCATTTTATGACGCATTGGAAAAGGAAGCAGGAGATCGCAGTGACGCTAAATTGCAACAACTGATTAGCGAAGCGCAAAAAAACGATAATTCAAATCCCGGCTCCCATTTATCTCCCGCCAAAGCCATTATCAACGCCGCGGATCACGCCAAAGTCAATCTTCGTGACTATGTCCCGATCTATAATCAACCCACTGCTTCAAATGAATCCGTGGTCAATTACGTGCGCCGGCGCTCGGCCGGTAAATTGCGGCTCGGCTTGGATCTGCGGGGCGGCACCGAATTCATTATCGGCTACAGCCCGGAAGAACTGCAAAAAAATGACCCGGAAAAGCAACTTGAAGAAGCCCGCGACGAAATCATCGAGATCATGCGAAACCGGGTCGATCAGAGCGGCATCATCGAAGCACAAATCACCCCCACCGGGCCCAATACAATATCAGTAAAAATACCCAGTATCGATGCCGATGATATCAAAGGATTCAGAGACATCATCCAGGCTACCGCCAAACTGGATTTTCGGCTGGTGAATGAAAACAACGAAGAATTGGTCAGTCAGGAAAGTAATCCGGACTTTCAACCTCCCATTGATTATGAACGTCTGATATTGAAAAATGACCAGGATGCCAACTCTACCCCAACCCCGATCTACGTCAAACGTTTTGCCGAAGCTATTGGTGGACGGCATATAAAACGGGCAACGGCAACGGTCAATGAATTGGGAACATACTCAGTCAGCCTCGAATTTAATATGGAAGGGGCACAACTCTTTCACGAAGTCACCAGCGCCAATGTCGGCAGACGGCTGGCCATAGTCTTGGACGGCAAAGTCTATAGCGCTCCGAATATCAATGAAGCGATTTCCGGCGGACGAGCGGAAATCAGCGGCAATTTCTCCCCGGAAGAAGCCAATAAACTTGCTGTCGTTCTCCGCTGCGGCAATCTTCCCGTCCCCATCAAGATTGAAGGGGAATTCAGCACGGATCCGACCTTGGGACGGAGTTCGGTCGCAGGGGGTATCAATGCCTGTATCGTCGGAACGATTTTGGTGATCGTATTCATGACGATTTATTACCATACCAGTGGGATAATCGCTAATTTGGCGCTGATCGCCAATGTGCTTCTGGTTTTAGGAACACTCACCATTGCCGGCGCCACCATAACCTTGCCAGGTATAGCCGGTATTGTATTAACTATAGGTATGGCGGTCGATGCCAATGTTTTAATTTTTGAGCGGATGCGGGAGGAAATTCTGAATAAAAAATCCATCACCACCGTTATCGAACAAGGGTATCATCGCGCCTTCAGCGCCATTATTGATTCCAATATCACCACCTTTTTTGCCGCGATCATCATGTATTATTACGGTTCTGGTCCGATTCGCGGGTTTGCGGTCACCCTCAGCATTGGCATTATCGCCAGCATGTTTACCTCACTGTTTATGACCAAGGCAATTTTCGATTTTCTTCTGCATAAGAATTTGCTGACTAAAATTACCATGATGCAGGCGTTTCGATTTAAAGACAAGGACTTTCTCAAATACGCCAAACCGGCAATCATCTTTTCCGCAATCATGATCTCCCTGACATTTGTCACCCTGGTCGTCCGTGGTAAAAATGCCTTAAGCGTTGATTTTCGCGGCGGTACAGCCGTAACCTTTAACTATGAAAAGGAAATTCCCGCTCATGACATTCTAACCGCATTAGCCAGTGCCGGCATTGATGAAGTCAGGGTTTCCTACAAATCCTCCCCAGTCGAAGCCACGCGCCTGGTGGAGATTGTGGTTGGTGCAGCTCAATCGAATCAAAGTGATATCAAGGAGAAAATTCAGGAAAAACTGAACGCTCAATTTCCCGAAGCAAAATTCCATCAGGGTACGACCAAATTTATTGGCGGAGTGGTTGGCCATCGCTTCTTTCTTCAAGCTACCCTGGCATTATTCTGGTCCTTCGTGAGTATCATTGCTTATGTTACACTGCGCTTCGAATTCAGCCGCGCTTTGGGTATACTTGTCTGCCTGATTCACGATGTCATTATCTGCACCGGGGTATTGCTGATTGCCAACCTGGGTGACCGGCAAATTTCCCTGGCGGTAATTTCCGGTTTATTGACCATCGTCGGCTATTCCTTGAATGATACCATTGTCATTTATGACCGGATAAGAGAAAACGTCGGTTTATACAAAAACATGAATTTTATCGACCTGGTCAATCTCAGTATCAATCAAACCCTGAGCCGAACGATATTAACATCATTCACCGTACTGTTGACGGTATTATCGCTGTATTTTATGGGGGGCGGAGAAATAAATGATTTTGCCCTGGTGATGTTGACGGGTGTGATTACGGGAACATATTCGACCATATTTATTGCCGCGCCGGTCATGGTTGCCTGGCAACAGCATCGCAGCAAAAAAATTTCGAATTCCCCATCAACACCCTCTTCAAATAAAAAAACAAATCAAGCGATTGCCTGAGTGATACTGCTAATACCATCAATTGCGGTAATACAAAGTTAGCAAATCCAGTTTTCAACTACCATATTCATGTCTATCAGGGAGTAAACCATGTCACCGGGGCATTCACCCAACCATGTGTTTCCCGCTCCCACATCAGCTCCATCCCGTCATGATGTGGGAAAGATGTTTGATCGCATCGCGCCCCGTTACGATTTGCTCAACCATCTGTTATCCGGCGGAATTGATCTTTATTGGCGGCGGCAGGTGAGCCTGATCATTGGCGAAAATTCCACATCCATCATCCTGGATTTGGCCACTGGGACCGCCGATCAATTACTCTCCATATCCCGACATGCCCGGCATTTGCGCCATGGCATCGGCATGGACATATCAATGGCAATGTTAACCAAAGCGCGGGAAAAAATCACCCGTCATGGACTCGAGACCATGACCTCATTCGCCCAAGGCAGCGCCATGGCGCTGCCCCTTGGGGATAATGTTGTCGATATCGTCACCATCAGTTTCGGCCTGCGCAATTTCACCGAACCGTTACTTACATTGAAGGAGATCAAGCGCGTCCTGAAAGTTAACGGGAAATTGATAATTCTGGAATTCGGTTTGCCTAAAATCCGATTATTTCGTTCTGTGTATCTATTCTACTTTCGTCATGTCCTGCCGCTGATTGGAGCTTTATTATCGCGAGACCGCAATGCATACAGGTATCTCAATAGAACAGTTGAAACATTTCCCTTTGGCAGGGAAATGTGTGCGCTCATACAGGAATCAGGTTTCCGTCAAATTACACTGCGATCCCTTACCGGTGGCATCGCTTTTATTTATCAAGGAATTAAATTGGCTCCATAAATGAGTATTCCCCAACCATACAAAGAGGTGATCGACCGTGTCATGAGCGATGTCAATGCGAAGTTAGAACGATTGCGTAGCATAAACACTTCAGAGGTGAAATGGGATCCTGTTCTTATTCGTAGCGAGACTGATATCGCTGCCATCGACCCCTTGATCTGGTTGCAAGAACAAAAAAACCCGACCAAAATATATTGGCAGGATCGTGACCGCAAATTAACCATTGCCGGTGTCGGCTGCGCGAATTGCCTGAGCGTGGATTCCGCAGCCCAATATCATCATATCTTCACACGAATTAAAGCCCGCAAGCGCAATACTCAAGACCCCCACATTAAATATTTTGGGGGATTCTCGTTTCCCGCACCACAACGGGAGTTATCCGGTTATTCACCGCCCTGGCCATCATCCACCTTTATCCTTCCCCAAATTGAAATCATCATCGACAATGCCAAAGGCTGTAAATTGGCGGTCAATCTTTTCCTCGAAGGAAGCAAGAATATTATTACCATCGAAGCGCAGCTGAAACAATTACTTGCGGGTCTCATATTCACCCCTGATTCACTCTCCATTCCCAAGCAGCATGATCAGGCATCCGCACCCCAAATTTTACATCGAGTTCTTGATTCCCCCGACCGGCATACCTGGGAGAAATGGCTACAAACAGTGCTTAATGCCATCAAAAACAAAAAGTTGGAGAAAATTGTCCTGGCTCGTCATACTCAATTTTCCAGTCCGAAAAGTCTCGATCCATTTCGCCTGTTACAATGCATTGGCAGTAAAGATAACAACTGTTTTCATTTTGGTTTCCAACTGCCATCCGGAATCGCGTTTATCGGAGCTTCTCCGGAAAGATTATACAAAAGACAGGGAAGAAATGTGTGGGTGGAAGCAGTTGCCGGAACCCGGGAACGCGGAGACAATCAATTACGGGATAATCAGTTGGGAGAGCAATTAATTCAATCACCCAAGGAAAGTCATGAACATCGATTTGTTGTTGAAGATCTTATTCGCGGATTACACTCTTTCCAGTGCACACCGCTTCATCAGGAACCGCTTGCCGTATTAAAATTACCGGAAATTCAACATCTTATAATGAGAATGCAGACTGAGCTTCCGGAATCAGTAACCGACGAACAACTCCTGGCAACACTTCACCCCACATCAGCGGTGGGCGGATATCCGCTCGAATCCGCTTTGCATACCATGGCAGCACTTGAACCCTTTGAGCGCAAGTGGTATGCTGGCGCCGTAGGCTGGATCAGCGATGATGCGGCTGAATTTGTGGTGGCCATTCGTTCTGCGTATGTATCCCAAACCGCAGTGCATGCTTATACTGGAGCGGGTATTGTCGCGGATTCCACTCCGGAAGCGGAATGGCAGGAACTGGAAAAGAAATTGCATTCGTTTATCGGCAGGTTAATGTCCACCCCTTGAAATTGTCAGATGTCAATTCACTTTTGCAGGGTTAAAGATAAATTTATTATGGCCATGAGAATTATACTAATATGAAAATTCCAACGAATATCCAATTACATCTCAATCAACTGAATCTGAGCGAAGAGCCCCAGGCGGTTGTACGTGCATTACGTGATTTAAACGGCAATTTGGGTGAAACTTATTTCTTTGCCAATTCATTCGCCTTTTACTGCTACTCAGGCACACTCGACCAACCGCATCAGTTTTATGAATTTCCATTAGTCCAGATCTCATCGCTTGAAATCAACGAAGATCCGCCATTCGCCTATCTTACCATGACCTTTCATGAGGCATCATACAGCTTTAAATTCGCCCATTTCGATCTCTCTCGGGTCAGTCATTTACGTGCCATTTGGTTAAAACAACATCCGGAATATATCGATAGGGCGTCACCAGGGATATCCGTGACATCCCCCGCCGCAGATCCATCCAGGACAGTAACACCAATCATCCAATTTTGCGCGGCTTTGCAGGCATTGATCCATGTGGATAACCATGAGAGTTCTGAAGAATTACATACACTGACACTGATGCTTGGTGATCCGGCTGTGGTTCGCGCCGGATATGAGCTTTGGCAGCAACAGGGTACCGCCACCCTGCTCGATGGACTCGGTCAGACCTTTACGGAACCGCAAAAGTTATGTTTAATGGCGAACTTGTTGAACATCGCCATGATTGATGGAGTATTGAACGCCGCCGAAAAGCAGTTCATCGAGGCCGCGCGTGATGTATTTGATATCTCTTTAGAACAAACCAATTCCTTGATTGACGCTTTAATCATAAAAAATAATCTTACCGTTTTTTAAGGAGTCAGAATTTTCATGGGCATCCATACCGTGGAAAAAATTGGCGGCACCTCGATCTCCCAGTTCAACATGGTCTTGCACAACGTGATACTCGGAGATAGAACTCCGGGGAATATTTATAATCGCATCTTTGTAGTCTCTGCCTATGGCGGGATCACTGACATGCTTTTGGAGAACAAAAAAACCGGTTCTCCCGGGGTCTATCAAATGTTCAGCCGCAACGACTCAAGTTGGGAAGAAGCCCTGCAAGGAGTATTGAGGCGTATGGTGGAAATCAATCATGGATTTGCGTCACTCAAATTGGATGTCGCGATGGCGGATGAATTCGTTTCTAAACGGATTGATGATATTCGCACCTGTCTGACGAATCTCCGCCAACTCTGCTCGTTCGGCCATTTTAACCTCAAAGAATACCTCCCCATGGTGAGAGAAATGCTGAGTGCCATTGGGGAAGCACATAGCGCCTTCAATTCGACTCAGATATTACTAAAACATGATATCAACGCGGTATTCATCGATTTATCCGGTTGGAAAGATGAAAAACATTATACTTTCGAGGACATGATTCGTAACGCCTTTAGCACCATCGATTTTTCACAATTGATGCCCATTGCAACCGGTTACACAAAATGTGACGAAGGCATTATGGCAACTTTCGATCGCGGCTACAGTGAAATTACCTTCAGTAAAATCGCGACCGTTACCGAAGCGCGGGAGGGGATCATCCACAAGGAATTTCATCTCAGCACTGGCGATCCCTTGATCATCGGTAAAGACAAAGTGAAAGTTATTGGCCATACCAACTACGACGTTGCGGATCAGCTGGCCGATTTGGGTATGGAAGCCATTCATCCCAAAGCCTCCAAAAACATGGAAAGAAAAAACATTCCCATCCGAGTCAAAAACGCGTTTGACCCCAACCATCCCGGCACATTGATCAGCAGTAATACCTACCGCAGTCCGGTTCCCCGTATTGAAATGGTTACTGGCCGGCAAAAGTTGATTGCCATAGAAGTGTGGGATCCCGATATGGTTGGCCAGATTGGCTATGATTATCAATTACTGGCCCATTTCAAGGCCGCCAATATCAGTTATATCACCAAAAACGTCAATGCCAATACCATTACCCACTATGTTCCTGCGGAGACCGCGAAAGTTGACGCCTGTGTTACCAGTTTAAAACAATCCTATCCCACTGCCGAGATCCAAACCACCGAGGTATCAATTATTTCGGTAATCGGCAGCAACATGAAGGTTCCGGGAATTTTGGCTAAAGCCGCAAACGCACTGGCCAAAGCGGGAATCAATATTCTGGCAATCAATCATTGCATGCGCCAGGTAAACATTCAGTTCATTATCACACCGGCGAACTTTGCCGCAGCCATTATAACTTTGCATAAAGAACTGGTCGAAGATTGCGAAACCCTCTCACATATTACCGAAGAATGAGACTGCCCTACCCTATTGATTACAAGAATTAAACGATTGACCTGGGGTTATTCGTTTCTGCTCAATGTTGGGCAATTTATTGTCGATAGACATTGCCATGCCAAACCCTGTCCCCATCGCCCTAGCACTCGGCAGTAATTTAGGTGACCGAGAACATAATCTCAGCCGCGCCCTAGACTGTATTTCGCAAGCCGAGATCAATATTCAGGGTATCTCATCCCCACTCCCAACACTCCCGGTCGATTGCCATCCCGACGCACCTCCATATCTTAACCAGGCGTTAATCGCCACAACTTCGCTGGCGCCATTGCAATTGCTCGCAACCTGCCAGAACATAGAGGTTCACATGGGGCGCCAACGTCACCACTGCTATCATGATGATCGCATCATCGACATTGATATCCTCCTGTATGATCAGGAGATCATAGATTTGCCGGTATTGCGGGTTCCTCATCCCGGGATACACTCCCGTCATTTTGTGCTGGAACCACTATCCCAAATCGCGCCTGATTGGATAATTCCGGGAGTGAATATCTCCGTTCTCGAATGCATGAAATCACTCGCGAATGGATGATCATACCAATCGGTGAGAGTAGCTTCGCCGGGATGACGCAATGATTTTCATTCACTTTATGAATGAGATCCTTAATGCGCTCGTCGATAGGCGAGGTGGTTCACGACAATGCCTTGACGGTCAAAGACGATTTCAAATTCACTTTTGAGGAGTCGGATATCTTCAAGAGCATTGGATTCGGCAAGTTGGAAACATGAGAGCGGATTAATCGCCTGCTGCATGAAATCAAAATATTGACTATCATCAGTGGCTAAGTGGATTATCCCCCGGGGTTGTAATTTGACCGCTAACCGACCGAAGAATTCCGATGTCAGCAGCCGTTTGGAGCGATGCCGGCGTTTGGGCCAGGGGTCAGGACAAATTATATGAACCCGATAAAGATAATTATCCGGGAGTATATGACCGATCAAATCCCAGGCATTCGCCCGGAGCAACACAATATTTTCTAATTTTCCACGCTCCGCTTTATGCAGGACTCTACGCAACCGACCCAACATGACATCAGCACCCAGGACCAGACGATCCGGATATAACAAGGCCAATGAGATTAAAAATCCACCCTTGCCACATCCCAAATCCAATTCCACCAGCGGTTTTTCACCCTTTGGCTGCCAGTTCAAATATGTCCCTGTTAATACCTCAAGCATTATTGATTGACAACCTGATAATTATTTAATATGCCCTTTTCGTTGAAAATCAGGGTGACCAGGGTTTTAACCGTTACCATGTGGGTATAACCAGGAACCTTATTAAAAATCTCGCGTTCCTCACCAATCTTGGCGCCATAATAAGCTGATCGTTCGGAGGTTTCTACCCATTCATAAATCCATACATCGTGTTGATCAATCTGCTGCCGTTTCTTGGGGGGGCCAAGCCACTCATAGATTTCACTGCTTTTGGTTTCTCCCCGGACCAGATATTGAGAAATGGTTTTCGGTGAAATTCGTAATTCTCCGGGAACGGTCGGGGTTTGACAAGAAGTTGAAAGACAAATAAATATCGCCAGCAATAAATCTGGGAACTGATGTAATGTTTTATTTTTCATAAGAGAATGCAGAATATAGTAAGCGCCTAATATTTTTCAATTTATGAAATCCGACCAACAATATCATTCCGATTATCCGGATGGTCCAGATTCAGTAGCTGATGACTACACTGGATTCATCACCAGGGTAGCCGAATTCTCCAGGGAACATGACTTATTCCATGATCTTGAACGGGTGGTGATTGGCTTTAGCGGCGGCCCAGATAGCACCGCGCTTTTATTATCCATGATCAGGCTGTTTCCAGCTATCGAAGCAATACACGTCCATCATGGGATTCGTGGAACAAGCGGGGATCGAGATCGAGACTGGTGCGAGCAATTTTGTCAGCGACACCACATCCGTCTGCGGTCAATTACCATCGATGTGCCGGGACAACGACGACCACGCGAAAGTATGGAAATGGCTGCCCGCCGCTTGCGTTTACAGGAGTGGCAGCAGTTATATGGCTCCACCGCGGGAATCGCTTTGGCACTGGGACATCACCTCGACGATAAGATTGAAACCTTTCTTTTGCGCTTGTTACGGGGCAGCAATGCCAGTGGATTAACCGGACTTCGTCCCATCACGAGACTATCAGGCCTGAAAGTGATCCGTCCCTTGTTGGGGGTCGAAAAAAAAGACATTCTGAGATTTTTACATTCCTGTCGGATTGCTCCACATTGCGAAGACGAAAGCAATTTGTCCACTTTAATAAAACGCAACCAAATTCGCCACCATGTCCTTCCACATCTCCTGCAATCAGAACACGATAAAAAAGGCATCCTGCAAAGTTTAAAAATTCTCGAAGCTGATGCCCATTTGATTGAGATAATCATTGCCGAGAAAATTCAATCTCTGAAATCCGCCCATGGCTGCTTAACCAAGGAAATCCTGCAGCAATTGCCGCCTGGGTTATGGTCACGATATTTACGCCGCTGGCAAGAATGGCAGACTGGAATCGATGAACCCCTGGCCAAAAATACCATCATGAATCTCCAGCGCGAATGCTCCAAATCAGCAAAGAAACCTCATGCTGTATATCCCTTTAGTACTGCGTACAATCTCCATATCAACCACGGAATATTAACCTTGGAATCAAAACTCAAGCATCAACAGCCGTGCCCCACCATCTCTTGGAACTGGCATAAAATGCCTGCCATCTCATTGCCAACCATCAAGGCCAGATTGAATGCTAAAATTATTTCACCAGCGGAATTCAAAAATCACCTGAATCGTCAGAGTGAATGCTGGGATGTTACTTCAATTTCAGAAAACCTGACCATACGGCCGCGAATCCAGGGAGATCGGATTATTCCCTGGGGAATGAACCAATCGGTTCGCCTGAAAAAAATCATTGCGAATGCCAAATTGAGCCCCGACCTGAAAAACCGTCTGTTTGTGATCACTGATGATCGCGGTAGAATCATTTGGATTCCCTTGGTAAAACGGTCAAATCATGGTAAGGTTTCAAGTTCAACAAAGCAAATTTTGACCATTTCAATCGAGCAAATTCTATGAATAAACCTTATTCCCCATTACTCTTGGTTATCCTGCTGTCGTTTTGTTTATGTAAAAATGGATATGGGCAAAACATTGGGAGTGAGTCTCCCGCATTATCATCTGATTCTCAATCTCTATCGTCAGAAACAACAAAAATCAATATTCAACACATCGCGGCAAAGAGTCAGCAACCGCTTGATGAAATCAACATCTTCGAATTACGGGCTCAGGGTGACCGCGCGTTTGCGGATAAACTATATGACGTTGCTGAGAAATTTTATCTGAGTTACTGGAAGGGGGCGTTCGATCAGGATGTACTTGTGGACGCGGCAATCCGTTTGGTAAAAAGCAAAATACCCCAACAAAAAATCGGTGAGGCACTCAATATTTTACAACAAATCCCGACAGATATTCAGGCTTTTTTATCCCATTCACCAGCACCTCAAAACAGCCATTTGACGGAAGGGAACGCGTCACTGATCAAATATTGGACGGCTAAAGTCATTCTGATTCAAGGAGATGCGAAAACGGCATTGGATTTATTTGCCGATATTGCCTTACATTATAAAAATACCGCCATTGGCATTCAGGCGGCGCTGGGGATGAGCAATTGTTATTTATCCATGCGCGATTGGGCTACGGCTGAAACCATCCTGAAGGAAATCATACCTAAATTAACAGGTAAAGAGGACCTGAATAATGCCATTCAAGGCCTCATCCAGATCGCCATTGCGACATCACGCTATAATGAAGCTGATTTGATTATCGACCAACATTGGGATGCCGCCCAGAATGAATTTCAGATCAGTTTGGGGATGTTGCGAATTACCTCTTTTCTGCAACAGAAAAAAATTGTTGAAGCCCATGATTTTTATCAAACTACTTTTGCTCAGAATGATACTATCCTGGAATATCCGGGAAGTTATCCCATCATGCGCAGTCTTGGATTATCACTCTTGAATGCCAAACGATTTCCTTTGGCAATCAGCATTTTTGAAAAATTATTGCGTCTTGCTGATACAGAAACACATAAAAAGGAAATCATGATGGATTTAGCGGAATGTGCTGATTTTGCCGGCGAGATTGATTTAGCCATCAAATATTATACCAACTACCTGGATTTGTATAGAAACGATAATCTTGTTTCAAAAATTCAACTGCGGGTGGCGGAATTATTTGAGGTAAATCAAAATCCTGACAAGGCATTGGAATTTTATAGTCTGGTTTATGACAAGGACTCAAATTGGCCGCCTTATCGGTATCGCGCTGCCCAGAACATGGCATGGTTATACCGCAAGGTGAAACAAGATTACGAAAAAGCCATAAAATATTTTTATAGCTCATCAACCCTGGATGTCAAGGAAGAGGAGAAGGCCCGCGGGGTGTATTTTGCCGCGGAAACCTACCTGATCATTGAAGGCTATAATAATGCCGCCATATACTTTCAGACTGTCGCCGATACCTACACCAACAGCTCATTCTCAGAACAGGCGCGATTTCGCCAAGCCCAATCACGTTTGAAAGGCAAACGCACTCGTCTGGCAGCTGAAGCCTTCAGCATGTATCTGAAAGAGTGGCCGGACGGACAATACAGCGAAGAATCCTTGTTAATGAAGGGAATCGCTGAGCGTCTGGCTGGCGATTATACCCTGGCAATAACTACGCTGAGGAAATTTTCAGAAGCATACCCCGAAAGCAGTAATACGCCACGGGCGTTATTGGAAGCCAGCCAGGCCGCGGCTGCCGCGGATCTACAAAGTGATGCGCTCATTTTTCTGAGCAAAATTGTCGAAAAATACCCCGATGCTGATATCATGCACCTCGCATTATATCGCCGGGCCTATATGCTCCTCTCCTATGGATATGCGGATGAAGGGACTAAAGTCGGGTATGATTTTCTCGCACGCTATTCCGATGCCCATCCGATCCTGGCTGCCGATGTCTACATGTGGCTGGCAGATCATTTCGCCAATTTAAACAATTTTGTCAAAGCGGAAGAATTGTTTATGGCGGTGGTGCAAGATTATCCTACTTCCATCGATGCCCCCATGGCGCTTTACGAAGCGGCTAAAGTCTCTTATAATTCCAGCCGTATGGGAAATGGGGATTACCAATCAGCCCTAAATTATCTCGATCGACTCCTGGCGACCTATCCAAAGGCGCCCGATCGAATTCTGGCACAATCCCAATTTTTGCGTGGCGATATTGAAT
>CAZTTH010000013.1:69476-84915 GCA_964615975.1 uncultured Lentisphaerales bacterium
AAGGCGCCCGATCGAATTCTGGCACAATCCCAATTTTTGCGTGGCGATATTGAATCGTCAAAAGGCATGTTTGATCAAGCCCTCAAATCCTATCAGGATTGTATCACCCTGGTTCCCAAGTCAGACTTGAGTTATGCGGCGATTGGAAGAATCGGAGAATGTTATTATTCATTGGCGGAATTAAAAGATTCACCATCAGATTATTACCAAACCGCTCTTTCATACTTCAATACCGTTATCGCCGATTTGGATCAAAATCATGCGTTTGTCGATATGGCACGCTATCGGGTGGCTAAAATTTATGAATTACTCAATCAATCCGACAAAGCCAAGGATGAATATAGTTTTATTTTTTACAAAAATGATTATCAAATCTTAAATAATCGAATTCTTGATTGGTATTACTTTGCCCGTTCAGGTTTTGACCTCGCTCGATTTTACACCGATAGCGGTGATTATTCGAGCGCCAGAAAGGTGTACAAGCGATTGGCGGAATTTAATACTCCGATCTCAGATGATGCTCGCCTCCGAGTAGAGGAGATCGATAAAATCTATACTCAAATCAATTGAATTGAGCAATGGGCTCGATGATTTCAATCCCACCGCAATCCTCTTTGATGCTGGTAATCTATCTCTTAATAATGATTTGATCGCAGTGCTGCACTCTTATTTTTCGCGTTGAAACCATGGCAATGCCACCCAAAAAACGATCTCCAAAAAATAATCACCCCCGGAAAAAAAACGACCAACAGATTTCCAGTACCGACACCACTGATCAGAATGATAAGCCCTCAGCTGCACGGCAAAATCCTTCTTTCAGAAAATCGAAATCATCCGTGATCGATTCGGTATTTCCTGCCGGGTATCACTCATTGCGTCCGCATGCGGCTTCCCACCTGCTCATGGTTATCGGCTTGGTGATTCTCACCTGTTTGCTCTATCAAAAAGATCTTAATTTAGGCTTTTTCTCTCTTGATGACCATGATTATGTCATTAACAACCCCTGGATAAAAAAGGTGACACGTGAAAATATCACCCAGATATTGACAAAACCATACTTTGCCAATTACTCGCCCGGGCATTTGCTGTCTTATATGGTGGATTATTCCATCGCCGGGTTGTCACCGCGAACCTTTCACTGGTCCAGTAATATCTGGGGAGGTTTGGTGGCTGGCATGGTTTATTTATTGACCGTATGCCTGACCGGCAGTCGACTGACCGGCGGATTATCTGGACTTTTATTTCTTGCCCATCCAGTGCATGGGGAAGCGATCGTGTGGATATCGAGTCGCAAGGATCTGGTTGCGGCTCTTTTTGCCACATTAACATTGATTACGTATATCTATTATCGTCAAAACCAGTCGAACAAATTGAGATGGTACATCGTTTCTCTTAGCGTCTATGTACTGGCCATCAGCGGCAAGCAATCTGTTGTCATCGTTCCGGTAATATTATGGCTGTGTGATGTGATGATCGAACGACGCCCATGGACTACCACATGGGCGGATAAAATCCCTTACTTCATTGCCGCAGTTTTTTTTGCCCTCAAAACCATGGACGCCCAACCCGAAACCCGACAGGATTTTACCCTGGTCAAAACCGGATTTACCATTGCCTATAACCTTTGGTTGTTGACAGGGTTGAGTGATTACGTCATCTATCGTCCCAGCATCGCAAAAAATCCGGGAATATTATTATCCCTGGCGTACGGCATCGTGCCTGTGGGTATGGCACTGCTGCTAGGGGTGGCTTACCGACGTTGCCACCCCCTGTCATTGGTTTTGCTAACGTGGATGATTATCGCCATGATACCTCCCCTGATGTTGAGTTTTATCCACCCGGTTGTCGACCGCTATCTGTTTTTTCCTTCCATTCCTTTTGTCATCGCCATCGCGATTTTGTTAACTCATTTAATCAAGGCGGGATCAGCAAAAGCGCTGGTATCATCGCTGTTATCTCTATTAATAATCGGGACTTGGTCTTATAAAACCTGGAATTATATCAGCAACTGGAATGATCCGCGTTCCCTGTGGTACAATGCCACCCAGACCAGCAGAGACTGCAATAACTTCTTTTACCTCGGCAGCCATTATCATGAAAGCTCCCTTGCCATTAACTCCCTGTACGACTCTTCCGCGAAAGATGAGAAAAAACTGCAGGACCTGGCTGATTCTCTTTGGGTATCAAACTCACAGTTACCCCTGCTGCATCAAGAATTTATAAAAAAAACCAAGGGCCCCGTACTCAATGAATTCCGGAAATATCTTCTCAACGAAGCTTTACAGCAATTTGATTTGGCTTTAACGTTGAAAGGAACTGAAGTAATGCCCAATCTCTATTTCCGACGCGGTATGGTCCTGATGGAAATGGATCAGTATGATAAGGCCTGGCAGGAATTCGAATTATCCTTGGAAGAAAGCAAAAAACATACCTTTGATTACGTTCGTGAATCTTTGGCAGTATATTGCCATCGCGCCATGGGGATTATCAGATGGAAACAAAAAGATTATATTGAAGCCCGAAAATGGTTGACCTTGGCGGTTGAGGAACAAAATAAATTCAATGGCAATTGGATACCATCTTTGGAAAACGATTTGCAAAAACTCAATCGCATCATCGAATTCAGTCCGCCCCAATTTTAATAACCACATTTTTTACATGATGATTTGATATGCCATTAAAGCTCCAGAATTCTATCGGCAGCAGGGAAAAATTAATCCGGGCGACAATAAAATTGATGGCGACCAAGGGGTTTGAATGTACCGGTATCAAGGAAATTCTTGATACCGCACTCGTTACCCGAAGCAATTTTTATTATCATTTTCATTCCAAGGAGGAACTGTGCCTAGCTGCTCTGGAAGTCATGCAAAAATATTACCTTGAGGAAGTGATTAATAAATCCTTATCAAATCATTCTCTGGTACCCTCCGAGCGCTTGAACTTTTATTGCCAATTGATCGTCGATAACATGATTAAGAATTGTTGTAAGGCAGGTTGTCCATTTATCAACCTGGGCAATGAAACCAGTGATTTTCATCCCTCCTTTCGTCAAAAAATTTCCGCGATTAATGACCAACAAATCAGCGCGCTTGCCGATTGTATCAATGCCGGCATTGATCGAGGTGATTTTCACCCTGATCTAGTTCCCAGAAAAGCCGCAATCTTTATAATGGCAACCATCAATGGTTCGATCTTGTTAAGCAAAATTTATAAAGACCCTATCTATTTGGAGGATAATATTCTCTCCATTCAACGTTATTTGAAAAAATAATTTTTTTTCAAGACTTGATATGACCAGTCGGTACTATATAGTAGGCAGTAAACAATATCAGAATGAAATTTTGAGCTTAAATTACGCTCTCTTTCATGAAGTTAGAAGATTAACAATACAATGAGAAAGGAGGTACCAGGGAAAAAATCAATCTTAGGATTACATGCAAAATTACACACAATTTTAAATTAAAATCTTATGTTATAAAGGAAATTTATATGTCTAATCAATGCTGCAATGAAGAAGATACCTGTTGCGATGAATCCAGCGCGGAATGCTGCGATTCTAACAGCAACGAATGTTGTAATATGGCGGAACGGTTACTCGAGTTAGCCGATGAAGCCTGGTTTGAGCTTTTGAAGGAAAAGATTAAGAAAGAAATCGAAAGTACTTCAGGAGCAAAAATGAATGAATTAGCCAAAATGGTAGCCAAGGCTAATTGCGAACGGTGGTCACATAAAATTAAAGGCAAAGCCAAATGTGAAGAATTCAAGCACAATTTAAAGAGCTTCTTCATGGATGGCGAATGCTCGGGATCAACGTGTGCAAAATAGAAGCTAATTATTATTAACTCTAAGAGTTACAGCCGGTAAAACAATCATGTTTTACCGGCTGTGCTTTTAAGTGGAATGAAGCTGACACAAAAATCGACTAAATGAGAGCAGATCTTCCTTGATCAATGGTTTGAGTAAAACATATTTTTTTTGCCGATATTCCAATGTGTCCCAATCATATTCGCTATCGAAATAATACCGTTTAAAATGTCTGAATTTTAAAAATTCCATTAACCGTTTACTGGTTTCTTCTCGAATGACTTGTTGACGACGAAGATCATGGATATTGATGGTCATTTTATAAATCAAATGACGATGCCATCGAATGGGGTCAAAATGTTTATGAAATACGGTGATATTCTTAAAAATGGTGTTTCTAGGCAAGTATATAATCTGTCATCACTTCCGCGATCACGATGGCACTGCTTTGGCCTGTTCCCAGCAGTTTCATTTCATGGGCAATAAAATGAAGATAAAATCGGTCAATTTTATCCAATGCGATTTCTGTTTTCCTGATTGCACCGATTAAGATGGCAGTTACCTCTTTATCGCTCATAAACTTTCCTTCCGCGCCCCAATATCGTCTCACGATGAACTGGAGCCAATTTCTTCCATTCGACCATATCCAATGGAAAAACGGTCAGTAACATTGCTTCACCTTAAGCGGAGAAAAATTCATCAGCCATTAAATCTCCATCTATGGCAATATCGATATCAGAAATCTCAGAAAAACGCCTCTCATTCAACCATGATCCCCACTGAATTATGCATGTGGGATGGTAATTGGCGATCAGCATTTCCACAATCCTGAAAAAATCTTCTGACGCAGGCCTGAAACGGCGCAGGTTCTCTAGCCGCCTTAGTTCACGTTTTCTGTCAAGATATTCTCTTGCTTTCTGGTAATTGAAGTCATTCGATGATGTCTTTTTATCTGAATGTTAGTCAATTAGTCTTAGATCGATGGTGGTTTTCAGTCCATTGGAAAACATCCAATACCCACGATTTGGTTTCAATTCGCTGGCAACGATGAATTGACACTTCAGAGCATCCCAATACCATATCGATCCCATGATGCCATCACCGATTCCTGGCAGTACTCGATGAACTCCCAGGCCGGATGGCCCAACCAGATTCCATCCTGAAGAAATGTTCACCGATGAGTAGTTATTAAATAATGGTCCGGGAATATCGTCCACAACACCATTGCGGATGGAGTAAATCCAATATCCCCTTCTACTTCTCAATATATAATGAAAGTTTAGACTTTGCGCGACATGATTCCAGTACCAATTTTCTCCGGCCAGGACATTTACGCCATTCATGCGGAAAATTTGCTGTGGGAGAAGGTTCGATGTCGGCGCTGAAGTGAATGATATCAGATTCCACCCTGCCGTTAAATTTATTGATTGTCTTGCTCCGCGAATAAAAACTTTGACGATTGTGGGAAGAGATTCGGATGATGCTTGATTGTCAATCGCCCTGAGTTGAAATTCATCTTCGGTATAGGCATTTACATTGCCATTCACGGTATAGATCAAAGAAAAATCAGCATATGGAACGGGATCATTTATGCCCAGTGCATTATTTTGAAAACGGAGAGTTCCAAATTCTGGATGGGATACGATTTGGAGCTGTAAATCGGCGGAAGGATTGGCGCTTTCCACCACGACCATGTCATTGTCAATAATCCCTTCGCTAACCGTTTCATTTAATAACAATGGTCTGATAACAGTCAATTTTGGATTCTGAGAATCGATAATCGTAATATTTACCGTTTTCAGCTCTGACAAATGGCCCGCCCCATCTCGCAAACGAAATTGAAACGTGTCGCTTCCCACAATCCCGGATTGTGGTGCATAGATTACTCTGATAGACGAAGTTCCGGAGTTAAAAGGTAATAATACGAATTTTTTATCATGTTCAGGTTCGATGACCGTATCGACTTCAATATCGATGATATCGTTGCCGGTAAGTTTGACCTCGATAATGATGGGATCACTGTTTTTCTCAACGGTGAAGGTAGTCGTCCCGGAAATTCCGGGTAGTTCATGGTTAGTTAATCCCAAATCATTTATAAATATGTCTGATACATTATTCGTGTCATTGCCGATCCCAATCAAATTATTGGCATCAGACATAAACACCACCAAATGACCATCCGCACTAAGTGCACCGGAAGTTGAAGTTCCATTTCCCTCTGAACCATTTTTATAACTTACCAGGTGATTTTGTCCGGTAAAAACATCTTTGCGGTATGCTTGTGAAGGATTTTGTGCCACTATTTTTGTGGTATAATAAACAAACCGCCCATCATCGGAGATGGCGATATTAAAAGAATTCGCTTGTTCCAGAGAAATCGTTGCTGCATTCGCAACCAGATCTGTATATTGAACACTTACAATTGATTGGTTCAAGGTGGTATGGATTAAAAAACGTCCGGTCATCGAAAGACGAGGATTATTTCCAGATAACATTGGATCAGCATAGTGATTGTCATCAACATAATACAGATGAAGAGTGGAATTCGTAGTGTTATCACGGGCAAAAACGATCACGTTGCCATTGGCTGATATATATGGATTTCGCCCATCTGCGATGAATTGTTTTGGATGTGATCGGTTTTTAAAATCGTAAAGGTAAACTTTCTCTGATTTTTCGTAGACAACCCGCAATCCATCATGAGATATCGATGGAGAACTTGAGAGGTCACTACCAAATACATCAAGGACAGTCCGCCGCTGACTGAACATATCTTGGACGATTAAACGTTTTTCATCTTCTGTATAGTAGACGACCTGCGAACCATCACCGGAAATTACACAATAATACGAATTGCCCGAAAAACCGAAACTTAGTTTGGTCAATTGCTGATTCTGGGTATTCTTGAGGAACACATCAGCAAATCCATTATTCTCCGGATCGAACGCTTCTGAACGCGATGAAAAAACAACGAATTCACCATTCCCGCTGATATCCAATCCCGGTTTCGTCAAATCAAATGAACTCCCATTCCCTTGTATTCCGAACTCTGTTTGGCTGGCTCGTTCAAGCAATCCATTGCTGCCATCCACAAATCGTAGTTTTACCGTTGCGGGGGAAGAATCATTCACCCCATCGTTTAGGGTGTAGGTCATTGTAATCAGCTCTCCTAAGATGGCGCTATTTTTAGTGTAAATCAATGATGATGAACTGAGAGGATATTCAATGCCAATATTTAATGAAGTAATGGCATTGTTTATCTTAATTTGCAGTGTTCCGTCATGCGGCAGGGCATGAATCTTGAAAGTAAGCTCATCATTGTCCAGATCGAATCCACCCACATTAAACGATATTATCGAATCGGCAGGTGGTGAATGATAAATACCACTCACTGTTTTATTCAAGGCGGTCGGAGGATGATTCGCAAAATGTTGACCACGATCGACTAAATAAATCTGTTGCTTTCCATTGGTATCAACGCTCAGATTATCTGCCTTGGTGACAAAAGTGATATATCTGCCATTGGGTGAAATCTCAGGAGCCAGACAATCGGCATTTGCTGGAATCCCAATATGATTCAAACTGATACACTGGATTTTGTAAACCTCATGATCAAATAAATAAATCTGATAAAAACCATTTCCAACTCCGGTGACCCAATTGGATGAATTTGAACGAAATACCATGAATCGTCCATCCTGATTTAAACGCGGACTGTCATTATTGCCGTTGCTTTGAATACCTTGATTGGTAAGTCTCTCGATGTGGGTGTCTTTCCACAAGAAAATATCGTTTAAAGCGGTCCCATTGGTATCATTATAAACCAATCCACTATCTTTACTAATAAATGCAACGACCTTGCCATCACCAGAAATCACCGGTGTTTCAGCAGAGAAAAAACTGTGTGACAAATTACGAAAATTCCGTTCTGAGATCATAGTGAAACTTCCATTCGCACGATTATGAAGAAAAATATCTCGTGTTCCATTCGTATCTGCTGATATGATATTTGAGGCGTCAGAAGAGAATACCAACAATTTCCCATCATCCGATACTTCCGGATCGTAACTACTGTTGTTAGCACTTGCGGTGAGATTGATGGGATTATTTGGGTGTGCGCTATAATCATGGAGAAATATGTCACTGCGCGTCCCGGAATTAGCTTCCCAAAAAGCCAGGTTAGATTGTATTCCAGGCAAAGACAGATGGTATACGTTTGGACGACAAGCTACAGACGATAGTAATTGCATTTGCTGGACTGAGATATTGTTGGTAAAAACTACTGCCGATAATTGCGCTTCCCTGAGAAAGTAAACTATCGTGTCTGTCGCGTTCACATCGATCCAATAAGCGCCGCCATTAGCCGGGCAAGCATTTGAGACTATTTGATTCTGAACATTGAATAACTCGACGCCATGATCGTGGCGGTAGACATAAAAATCAGAAACTGTATTACTATCGACCGGCGCCAACTGCGCTGAACTTATGAAATAAACAGCTCCCGCTGTGGTTATCGGCGATCGGTGTGCTCCGATGTTATTATTACCAAATACAGTCGCAAAACCGCTATCCTTATCGCCTGGCAATCCACTTGAAGTACGGGAAATTAATATCGGTGAAGAAATTCCCCAAAGGGGCAGTATTGCCAATGCGGCAACACATTGTAGCAGCTTCTTACTATATGCGTTTATCAATTTCATCATGAATATAAATTATCGATTGAATTATATCGGGGTAATATAGTCGTAATAAATTTAAGGTAATCCATAAAATATTGGTAAAGATGAAGGCATCCGTTAACCAGGATGAGCTGTGAAAAAAACTTCTCGCTCTGGTTTAAAAAATAGTGAAACCAGGTAGTGGCAGCAATTTCATCCTCAATGATAATTACAACAATTCCGATACCCTGCAAATGATTCTCAAGCACATTATAAAAAAAACCCATATGTAATTATCGGTGGATTGGCTACGCGATTATCTATGCCGGAACGTGTTATACTGGATATTGATATCCTCATCCATCTGTCTGATCACGATGGCTTGGAGAATGAATTACTTCTACATGATTGTAGTAAATTTGGTGCTTTTACCATTGGCATCAGCAGTTGGCAATTAGATGACGACAGCATACTGGATGTGATTGAATCATCTGCAGTATGGGTTTCCGGGGCACTTGCCCAACCTCATATCGGCATAGATAATATGCCTAATATTCAATTGCCATATTTTGTCTTTATGAAACTAATATCCAACCGAACTCAGGATTTAGCCGATATCAGTCGAATGATGGGCAGAGCGAATGATCATGAACTTGATCAGGTAAGAACTCTGGTCAACCTACTTACATCCTCTGATGCTGCTGATTTGGAAAGTTTGATCGCATTAGGCAAGTTAGAACGTCACCAAAAATAAAAGGCCGATTTAGTCATAATCGGCCTTTTATTTTGTTATCGAAAAATTGTAGTATTAATTTTTAGAAACTGACTATCAAACGAATTCGCGCTCCATGAGTTTCCAGATCCTGCTCAGCTTGCTTGGTGCCCGCTTCGTCGCTAGCAAAATCATAGCGGTACCCAACCGCTAAAGCTAACGAATCATTAAATTGGAACTGCAAATCTATGGCGCCATACAGACCAAGGATGAAATCAGTGTCTGAATCACTTTTCCTTTGCGAAGATACCCCGGTATAACTGGGATCATCCGCCGGGGCGGATGAATATGTTACCAAAGCTTTCTGAACACTATGGGCATCGCTGATTGTCAAGGTCGGACCTGCTGCCAGGCACAGACTCAAAGCGTCCATATGGATACTCCCTTTAAGACCAAAATCAAACATATACATTTCTAAATCGAAATCATTCTCAACCGTCGCATTGGTCCCGGGATTAAAATTGGGATTCAAGGTTTGAGTTGCCGGATTCATTGGTACTACCACCCGATTTGATGGCGGTTGTGTTATCGGCCCGATGACTAAATGGGAAAAATTCTGGGCACTGAAATTGCCGTTATTAGTACGATTTCCTGTATCTTTTTCCCCAGATTGAATACTGAAAAAGGAAAAGTTAAAAACAAAATCCAGCATATTGTCTTCTCCGATAGGCATTTCAAATCCAATTGATGGCGCCCACTTGTCACTATCATCTTCACCACCGAGATAGTGGATGTAATCAGCAAAAACCACGGAATTTGATGAAATTGTCGTGGTATAACCTTGAACCCCGAAAGGACCTCCAGGAGTTGCTTCATTGCCATGGTTTGATAATGCAAATTTATTGAACTTTACATCGTCAAAATTTCGATAAACCAGACCTAAGGTCAGCCGTATTTCATGTTCAGTTTGTCGAATTGAAACATCATCTTCTGGTAATTGGCTCCATAACTGATTATTGCCACAGACAAGAAAACACAGAATTATCATTAGTCGAATGTATTTCATGTACGCTCTCCTTTATTTATCGTATGTATTGTACTTTTAAGAAATGATTGAGTAAAATCTGAGATTGAAATCATATGTCAAATCATTGATTATTTTCGATCAGAATAAATGACTTTTGACTGCTAGCGACTCCTCCGGCAGTTTTGCCGATGATATTGATGACATCACCGATCGCAAAACCATTGCCATCAAATTCCAAAGTCACCGATCCATCAACAACCGATTGACCAAGATAAGCTTTCCAATTTGTTGAGGTCATCCCAAAATGATACACATCGACGGTTGCAACACTAGGAGAACCAGGAGCAAACGTCAGATGCAACCTTTTATTATTTTCTACATTTAGACGTACATTTGTTATTAATGGTTTTGACAGATCCTTGACAACATCAAAGGTCTGCAATTCACTGTATAGGCTGAAAGGATGTTCGACAGAATCATTGATTGCTATGAGCGCCCAACTGTAGGTTCCTGGTAGAAGATTGACTACCAATGGCGGTACCTGATCATTGGTATTGCGATCAAATGATTCGAACAACAGTAAACCGACTCCTTCCTGAAAAAGATATAGTTCATAGCGCGTGGAATTCTCAACTGCATCCCAATCCAGAAATACATCGACAGATCCCTTGGGAGCGGTTATGACCGTCCCTGTAGAAGGAAAGAGATTCATCGGCTGATCCAAAGGCTGATCTTCTGCTGCAGTCTCAACAGTAATTGATAAGGGAGCCGCGCAAACAGGTTCACCTTCGATACGTTCGTCTACTGGATTAAAGCCACAAATAGTGAAACTATAGTTTCCTGTAGTTGTAAAATTAAACGACAAGGAGACGGGATCATTCAACGGTATGGTGCCATCATTGCGAGGAACAAATACTTGATTAATGGTGTTTATGAAGTTATTGGGACCCTCAACTTGAATTTTATAACCCCGCGCATTACCCGCGACAAAATCCAATCCCACATTTCCAGTCGAATCATTGCTCTTTAAGCGAATCCCCCCTCCTTGAAAATCAAATCGGGGCACTTCGGCACGATCATATTCCACATCAACGTTATGGTCAGTTTGTGCTTCGAGATTGAGAAAATCAGTAGTATTGGGAACGAAAGGCCCAAAAGCTTCAGCCATTGTACCGAGCGCTGGATTCCATGTCCGATAGCGTGAACGATAATCCCAATCACTGCCATTGCCTCCCGGAAGGAATCCGGAAAATCCAGCAGAAAAATAGACCCTGGGTGTTAAATCAACCCCATTATTTGCTTGATTAATCAACACATTGGATTCAAAAACTGGCGTCGTCAGTTGGTTATTGGCAATATCCTGCTTGCTGTATATCTGGACATTATACCATTGCGATTTATCTCCACTACCCGCACCGCTGTTCGTTCCCGCTATAAGCGGATCAAAGGATAAAAATGGATACCATAACGGAGATCCGACAGTAATGGTTACGGTTGCCACATTTGAATAAACTTCATTACTGGCGCCGTCATCATCCGCGTCTAATACCCGATACTTAAATGAATCCAATCCGGTAAAACCCGGAGCTGGAGTGTAGGTTACGGTTACCGTTGTTATATCACCATTTCGTGAAGCAGCGGTATGAATCTTAACGGTTCCGCCTTCTTCGCTGGCAACACATTGAACCGTGTTGTCACATGGGCCTACTGTAATTTTGGCGAATGATGATCCTGTTGGCGATCCTTGAAATTCTTCCGCCGCGGAATCAATATCAAATGATGCCAGGGTAATGTTCGTTGACTGATCCTTTTTGGTAAAGGTGCGGATATTATCATCATCAATAACCGGGGGATCGTTTACTCCCGTAACCCGGATCGTCACCGTGCTTGTGCTTTGGGCATCACCATCAGTGATAATATAGGTGAAGGTTTGATCGCTATGTTCTCCTACAGCCAGGCTCTCGAATTCATCATTGGGATCATAGGAAAAGGTGTTGGTTGTACCAATCCGTTGTAAAATTCCTGTTATCCCTGAGCTGTTAAATGAAACCAGGGTTAAAGGTTCAATATCGACATCCGTATCGTTGACAGCGATAATGTCCGTGGTCGTAATTGATGGACCATCCTCGGTTACAGTGAATTGATCCGGATTCGCCATCGGCGCGTCATTAACTCCGGTAATCGTCATTGTCACCGTGACGGTATCAGTGCCTCCATGACCATCCGAAATGACAAATCCGAAGGTGTCAGTATCATTCTCGCCTGTATCAAGACTTTCGAACTTTCCATTGGGATTATAAGTTAAATCATTTACGCAGCTTCCCGTACCAGCAGAAATTGCTCCGCCTTTAGATGATGTCGAATTAAATGAGGAAATACAGAGCGTATCATTTTCGACATCGAAATCATTGCCGACTAAATTCGACAAAGTAACAGCTGTATCTTCAGTGGTAGAGCCGTTATCGTCTGTGGCGATCGGAGCATCATTTACACCTGTAATCGTTATCGTTACCGATGCGCTGGCGGTTCCACCATGTCCATCTGAAACAACATACGAAAATGTATCTGTACCCTGTTGACCTATCTGCAAGCTTTCGAATTGACCGTTGGGATTATAAAAGACATTAGCGCCGTTATTGGTAATGGTTATGGTTCCTCCGGAAGTTCCAGGAGAAACAACTGAAAATACTGACTTGCCATCAGATGTATCAGGATCAATATCGTTCGCCAATACATCAATAGTCTTACCAGTATCTTCGTTTGTAGTATCGCTATCCCCAACTGGTGTCGGTGTATCATTTACCCCAGTTATGGTCACAGTCACCGTGCCGGTATCTTCTCCGCCGTTGCCGTCATCGATCACATATTCAAAACTGTCAGTATCGCTTTCATTTACCGCAAGATAATTGAAAACTGTACTTGGATCATAACTAAAACTGTTCTGGTTTCGTGTTATTGAAACGCCTTTAGAACTCGTCGTGCTGCCACTGGTTACAGTTAAGGCATTGTTTTCAGGGTCGGTATCATTACTTATGAGAAACGCGTCAGTTATATTCAATGACGTATCTTCATTGGTAGACTCGCTGTCATCAACAGCAGTCGGCGCCTGGTTATCCAAGACATTCAATGTCACCCGATGAATACTTGATAATGAAGATAAAGTATTGGCATCCTGATCATCGACTCGATAGGTAAAGGCATAAATATCGCCATCAATTGCATTGCCAGGATTGAAAGTATTGTTGAAAGTCGATAATGATCCGGATTTATTGGGGCTTGAATCCAATGTCAAATTTTCATTGCCGCGCAGCGGAAAAGTTAACTGCGCCCGCAATTCCCCGGTTGGATTGTTTTCGGTATGAACATTTAGATAGATTTGCCCCGTTAATAACAGGTAACTGATGATGTTAGGATCAATAAATACGTTGTTACCGTCGGTAGCACCGGCAGCATAATTCCAAGTTCCCGTTAAAACTCCATTAGTTGCTTTCCCATCCTGAGTTAATACTTGACCAGAAAAATCTATTCCATGGAGAACATTTCCACTACTTGCCTTTCCAATACCATTATCAACGGTTGCTGATCCATGAAAATGCATCCCGGTCACCGTGCTTTCCAGACCGGAAAATGAAATCTCAAATTCCAAGGTATGGTTATCGGGATCGACTAAGCCGTCGACTGTTCCCGTAGCTGACGTCGAAACCGGTGGAATTTCCTGTGACCCCTGCAATACTCCTTCGATCTCAAAATCAATCCCAATCTGCCCACGGATTTCACCGCCTGGATTGGCAGTGGTATGGATATTGACATAGGTTTGACCGTGTTCCAAATTATTTTCAATATCCGCGATTTCGGATCCGGTTCTTCCGATGGAATAATTCCAAACCCCAGCGATCCTGCCTGCCGTTGCGGTGGTGGAACTGGTTGAATCAGTTATGGTAAACAAATCTACCAAGATTCCCGGTGTAGTGGCATTGACACCTTTCCCGGCAAACCCATGGATATGAGCGCCGGTGGGAGCGGCAGTCAGACCAGAATAATCAATTCGGAATTTCAACGTATTGGCATCGCGATTAAGAATAAACGAACCAATACCGATCGCGGTGGGATTGGAAGTAGTGATGGTTACTTCCTGAGCCTGTGACAAGTCGGCAACAAATGGGTCTTCAAAATCGATTTGGCCGCGGATTTCACCAGGGGCATTCGCGGATGTATGAATATTGACATAAGTTTGACCGCCAATCAATCCAGCTTCCACTTCTGCTTCAGTTTTTCCCGCCGGCAGCGGATTGGTATAATTCCATATGCCACTGAAAGTGCCTTGTGTCGCTGCGGGGAGATTGGGAAATGTGAACAAGGGGGAAGCATTATTACCGCGATCTGCAAAGCCATGAATATGCGCGGCAGTCGCCGGCCCGGTAAGATCAGAAAATTCAATTCGATATGCAACCGTGTTATTGAGAAGATCAATGACAAACTTCCCTGAACCCGATGGCGTATTAGTGCCCACATCGGGAGTATTGGTCTCTTGATCAGGAACCAAAAATGCCGCCCAGTTCCGCCGTCCCAACCGCACGATTCCTGCGCCCTGGCCAGAATCACCGCGATTTGAACCAAACCCTGCCAGATGATTCATAACCAAAACATCGTCATCCGAATCCTGACCTTGGAGCACAAATGATTTGGTTAGATTGGTGGTGCCATTAACCACCTTATCTTCCGCGGTCGGCGCCGTGTTTTGGATGGTCACTGAATTGGAGACTACCGGGTTGCTGGTGGCGCTCGGCGATATCGTATCTGTCACAGTATAGGTAACCTGAAAACAATCTCCCTTGGTAAATTTGGAAGTACCGAGAGCGGCAGGTGTCAATGTAGAATTGGTTGCTCCAACGATATTGCTAAATCCACTGCCGCATCCGGGATTCCTGCCCCATTGGAATTGATTGGTCCGAGTATCAACACCATCGGTTATATCTGGATCGATAACTGTTATCCCGTTGATATCTGCCGTTATTGTGCTGTTAAATATCAGATTAATCGGAGTCACATTTACTGCCCCGGATATTGTCGGAGCGGTATTGCCAACGGTAATTTGATTGTTAGAGGTTAAGGCAACGCCCGATTGATTCAGAGCATTTCTTGGAGTCACCTGCAGGCTGATGACAAAATTCTTTTTAATGTTTGTCGCATCAAGACCCGGAATGGTTGCCGTCCAAGGCTGACCTGCTCCTGATTGAG
>CAZTTH010000014.1:0-60303 GCA_964615975.1 uncultured Lentisphaerales bacterium
ATACCGGGCGTTTCAATTTGCCAGAATCACGCCAGATTCAAAATGCCGCTGGCATTCATGCGCGTTATATGAATCTTTGAGCATGTTGAATCTCTCAGGAGAGAACGTTTGAATTAATCCACCTTTTACCCTCCAAGATGCACCTTGGAGGATAGACTCGAATGGCACAAGATATAAATCTCAAATTCGCGCGCCCGGTATGGTTTGGTTGGAGTCCAATGATTCGTTCGCTCTATATTCTCATAATGTCATGTTCTGTCGAAAACTCACGGCCAGATAGTAATTTCATCTTGGCGTGTGCTATCTCGAATGTCCTTTTTAGATTGGAGCGCACCACGCCACAGTTTTTCTTCCCCAGATCGGTGAGCAGCGGAAGATCGCGATCGACATATTTATCCCCTGACCCCGAAACAATCCTATCCTTTGGCATGTGATCAGTCAGAGTGACACCACCGTCAACACAAATGCTGATTTCGAGAAGAGCGGTCATGTTCATGAATACATATGAAGCTTTCCTGTCCGACTTCGACTTCATTTCATTCAAAATCTCAGTGTACTGGACATTGTTCACGTCTGGAGATAGCTCCATAACTCGCTGCTTCCAATCCTTTTCGCCGATCCGATTGTAGCCGTGGTTGTAGACGAGGTAATTATTATGAAGCAATACTTTTTGAAAATCATCCTCATAGCGTTCGATTCCACTTTCCTTGATATGGGTGCGTCGGTCTGAGATGATAAGGCAACCATTCTTGCATCTGATTCCAATGATTAGACTCATAATTATCTCCCCCGATACGCGAACGTCAAGGATGACTCACCGGAATGGAGCCGCCAAAAGCGGCGTAATGAAGGTTGAGTCGATCCTATAGTTGGGGTTTTATTCTTTGAGAAGAACTTTCGGGCGAATATCAAACCATTTTTTCATCTCTTTGGTTAACTCCATTTTCTCATTAACAAGGCCGGATTCCTTAATCTTATAATAAACTTCTGAAGCTTTGGCAGCAGGAGGATATGAGTTCATGCACCACTGTTCGCCAACAAAATAATCATATTCCCCTTTAGAACCAATATAGTGGAAAAACTCTCCCTCCCTTCGATTCATCATTATTTTCTGAAATTCATCGTCCGTTACTAATTTCGCCGAGGGTAAACATCCTGATAATATGTTGATAAATAAAACGACTACTAAATATCGAAATACTTTTGTCATTTGTTATTAATCCCAACATTAAAGCTCACTCACGGCGAACGGGTGACTTTGCCGTCCGATGGCGCGTAGTTGAGCCGTTGAGTGAAGCGTTTGGTTCGAATTTTTGTGTTTGATCAAAATAGATTTCGGTGCCAGTCCACGCAATTTATTATTTATTAAAATATTACTGTTTTATTATCCGGTGGATTCAATTTGCAAGTGCAACATCCTCGTTATAGAAGACTTCTTTTGGAGTTCTGTAGCCCAGGTATTTTCTGGGTCTTGAATTAAGAACACTTGTTACTCTTTGTAATTACGATTGTGTCACCTCATTGAAGTGCGTTTGCTTCGGAAATACTGCCGGAGCAGCCCGTTGCTATTCTCATTTAGTCCGTGTTCCCAGGATTTATAAGGATGAGCGAAATAGATGTCGGTTCTCAAGGCCTGGCTGATAAAGCGATGAGACGCGAACTCGAGGCCATTGTCTGCGGTGATGGTTAATACTTTTGATGAAAATGATCTCATCAAATTGATCATTTTCCTGGCGGTATGGTAAGAATCCCGGTTCTTTAGTTTGGCGATCAAAATAAATCGCGAGTATGGTTCGACAACAGATAATAAAACTTCTTTATGCCCTCTGCTTGGGAGAATCGTATCGACTTCCCAGTCCCCGATTCGGTTGCGCTTGTCAACGAGCGCCGGTCGCTCATCAATCGAGACGCGATTCGGAATGATTACGCGCTTACCACTTCCATACCTCCGCCGGCGATTTTTCTGACAGCGAAGATGGTGATGCCGCCGACTTCCTTGAGCTTTTTCTATATAGACGTATTTATCGATGGTTTCATGGCTGATCGCACGTTCGCCAATTCGTTTTAAGCGGCCCCTGATTTATTCGGGACTCCAATCTTTTCGGATAAAGTGACGAATTTGTTGAACCGTCTCGTGAGTCAAGATCGTTGACCTGCGAGGTTTTCTTCGACGTGCGACAGCCAGCAAACGCGCCGATTGCGGATCATCGCTGCCATTAACACGATGACGATGCCGTTTTCGGTTTACAGTCGATGGATGTATGCTCAGTTGCTTGGCGATGAACCGCTGAGTAAATCCTTCTTGATTCAATCCATAAATTGCGTATCTTTGATCGAGGGTTAAATGATTATACTTGGTCAAAATAACTCCCTGTTGTTATGATTAATTTGTAGAGAGCTAACGTATAACTTTTAGCCCTCAATTTTTCATCACAGGGAGTTGCGCTTGGATATTGAATCTACGCTTATTTAACGACCTTAACTTTGCGACTCCATATCGTCCGGTCATTCCGCGTTGAGTGTGTTGGGAGGTGTTCGGGATCACTCCTCTGAGATTAAGATTATCGACTTGTGATCATATTTTGATTCTCAGGCATAAAAACTAAAAATTTATCGAGCAATAAGTCAGATGACAATGAGTACATCCCGGTGTCCCTCCGTTTCAGTTGTGATTCCGGTTTTCAATGCCGGGGCAACATTGGAACCATGCATCGAATCACTGCTGAATCTGGTATATCCCAGGGAAAACCGCGAACTGATCCTGGTCAACAATGGGTCGACAGATCACAGCGTAGAAGTATTAAATCGATATGCCAGTGAGATTCGCGTTGTGTTCGAGGCCCAAAGAGGCGCGGCGGCAGCGCGCAATGCCGGGATTCGACAAGCCGATGGTGAATTCATTGCCTTCACTGACGCGGATTGTCTGGTCGATGCACAATGGCTGCACTCCCTGGTGACGATCCTGCATGATCGACCGGCGGGAATGGTTGGCGGAGCGATACGAGCGGCGCGACCATGCAATGCCATCGCCGAATTTGGAGAAAAAATACACAATCAGGAACGAGCGATAAATGAGTTCCGCCCTCAGTATGTTGCTTCAGCCAACATGGCAGCGCGGCGCTCCGAACTTTTTGAAATCGGTCTTTTCGATCCGGGGTTTCTCAGGGGTCAGGACAGTGATCTCGCCTATCGCATACAGCAGCATGGTTGGGAAATTGTCTATGCTCCCGAAGCGATAGTCTATCATCGGAATCAGTCAACATTAAGGGGATTATTCAAGGAGGGTTACACTCATGGACTGGGTTCCGTTCTTCTGCATAAAAAACACCGCGTGTTTCTCGCTGAATATAATTATCGCCGCTTTTCACCACATGGTTACCGGCAACTCTATAGGACCTTGAAATCATGTTTTAACGGCAGTGATCGACTTCATGCGAAATGTGATTTGATTTTTAATATCGGCAAAAAGTTTGGGAAATACGCGGGATCATTACGATTCCTTTATCCTGATATATAAACCGTAGATCGGCCGCAATGGCACTAAATTTAAGCTCGTTATGGATGATAGTGAAAATGGTGTTTCTCTTCACGAAGGCAATAAGCGCATCCTGATCGGTTGTTATGAAGTGCCTGGCTATGGGGGGATCAGCACCGCGAGTTACAAATTATTCGCAATGCTGGCCGCGGATGGATTCGATATTCATTATATCAATATTATAAATGAAGCAGACGCTGATTATTTTCGCCTGGCGTATGGGGATTGGGCTGGGAATCCGAAAAAACTGGTCAATGTTCATCGCTGTATTCTCGATCGCCCTTTGTTTCAACAAGCTCATGGCGGACTGGCAAGTCTGATCGCTGGAATCAATCCGGATTTAATGGTCGGCATGGGATATATTGCGGCCCTGCTGATGAAGCAAGCCGAACGAAATCGCAATCTGATATTCTTCACTTCCGGAAGCAAACAGGCGCAATCCTTCATTACCCAGACCGGGATTGATTTGATAGAGTTAAGTGCCATGGTGCATCACTCGTGCCCGGCGCCGGCGCGGTTGCATCGGCGGGAGGAGGAAGCGGTTGTTCTCTCCGATCTTTTGGTCACGCATTCCCAGATTACACAAGAGCTGTATCGATACTACTATCCCCGGCAACAAGGGAAAATATATGACCGGGTCATCGATTATGCTGAATGGATTTATCGCGACGCGCTCGATTACTCGGGGTTGCGCCGGCCATTTACTGATCGCGATGTAGATGTTTTATGGGTCGCGAATCGCTGGAATCGTCCGGAGAAAAATTATCCCATGGTTAACAAAATTATGCGACAATCACCCGGATTAAATCATCATGTTGTCGGAGAAGTGAATCATAAAACAACGTCCCAAAATTACCATGGACTGCTTACCGACAGGCAAGCTCTCTTTGCTTTGTTGGGGAGATCCAGGACGGTGGTTGTGCCATCGTTGTTCGATACCGCGCCGGGGATTTTATTTGAAGGATCCGCCATGGGGTGCAATCTGATCGCCACGAAAAATTGTGGCAACTGGAGCGTATGCCATGATGATTTGGTGGTCGCGCGCTGTGATGCCCGGGAGTTTATCGCCAAGATCAACATGGGGTTGAAGATAAAATATCAGGATCATATGGATCGTTACCTGGCTATGGGTTCGTATCAAATGCTGAAGGATTTGTTATTGGCATTTTAGCCTCAGAAAATATATTCATAATGATCATACATGATTCCGCGCCAGGATTATCCTGGTCATTGCCACTAAAAAAGACTGCCACATTCCATGCCTGAATTGACAATTTCAATGCCCGCGTATAACGCCGGTAAATTCATTGAGGAAAGCATTGCCAGTGTGTTGCGGCAGAAAGGGGTGGATTTCGAACTGTTGGTGATCGATGACGGATCATCGGATGATACCAGTGCCATAGTCCAATCGATCAATGACCAGCGTGTCCGGCTGTTACCCAACCGTTTTAATCGGGGCATTGGCTTTAGTCATAATCGGGTGATCAGAGAGAGCGATTCTGAATTTATTGTCCATGTTGACGCGGATGATCTGGTGCTTCCCGGTGGACTGCAAAAAATGGTTCAGAGGATGCGAGAATCCCCGGCAATCGGTCAAGCGCACTGTTACTTTTTCGATATTGATGAGCTGGGGCGAACTACTCAGGAAGCATGCCGTCAGCGCCGTCGCTCCTTTCTGAAAAACCGCCCAATTAATATTGATTACAAGCGGGACCTGCTGGTTCGCGGCACCATCATCAACCATCTGCGGATTTATCGGCGGGCGGCGTTCGCTGTAGTCGGATTATTCAATGAAAGACTGCGTTATGGTGTCGATTATGAGATGGCGTTGCGCATCGTCGATCGCTTCAATATTGCCCTTGTCCCCGAATTCCTCTATTGCCATCGGGTATATCGGCAAAGCATAACGGGCAAACTAACCATGCAAAACCTGAGATTCTGGTGGCAGCGTTATGGTATTGGTTTCCGGTTTTGGCGAAATCGTCAGGTTGGTTTCATTCGTCATAAAGATTACAATCTTCATCGGTTGATGGTCATTGGTTTGTTTCACCTACTCAATCGGGGACACCGAGTCGAAATTATCTGGAAACTCCTCACTCAGAGACCGCTGTTCTTCTCTCACTTTCTCCATCGCTGTCGTTTGATTGCGATCCCGCGGCTCTATGATCGGCTCTCTCGGTGCTTATCCCCATGGACGAGTGGATTAGGATCAGTTGAGAAAAGGCAACGGAACCTGGCGCATCGCCATCCGCGAATTGCGTATTACATGTGGAAATTTCCCCGGCCAACATTGACTTTTATTGAGCGGGAATTGATGGCATTACACCAGGCAGGTATGAACATCACGGTGATTGCCGATGGCAGCGATGCCAGCCATGCGGAATATCAGCCGGCGGATTTTCCCGTGGTACGCCATTATCTCTATCCCGTGGATGTGGCGCTGTTAGCACGGTGGAGACGGTATTTCCTGATCAAACATCCAGTGCGATTTCTGAATTTGTTCCTTTATATTGTCAGTCACCGTTATGATCATCACAAGACCTTGCGGGAAGATTTGAAAGTCTTCAATCAAGCCCTAGGTCTGGCGGGTGTTTTGCGAAGAGAAAAAATCGACCTTATTCATGCAGTCTGGGCGAATCGTTGCGCGCTGGTGGCCTTGGTCGCTGCCAAGCTTGCTGGCATCACCTATACGGTTCAGGCACGAGCTTCAACCGATCTTTACCGGCATTCAACCACCCTTGGATTAAGCGAAAACTTGCGGCATGCCGCGGTGATCATGACCAATTCACATTACAGCAAATCCACCGTGTGTTCGATTCTGGGGAAACGCGATGTCGGACAGGTCCATGTGGTTTACAAAGGTATAGATGTGCGGCAGTTCGTACCTCCGTCCCGGACCGCCAATCGTTCTAAAGATATTCACATCCTTTCTGTGGCTCGACTGGCGGAACCCAAGGGGCTGGATTATCTAATTAAAGCCTGCGCGATATTAAGAAACCATGGGTGTTCTTTCCACTGTGAAATTGTTGGCGGCCCGGAAAATCCCACCTATATGAATTATTATGTTGAATTGAAGCTGTTGCTGCGGAACTTAAAATTGCTGGATCATGTCACGATGGGCGGATCAGCAGCATTTGACCGCGTTCTGGAAAAATATGGCCAGGCGGATATCTTTGTCCTGCCCTGCGTGATTGCCCGTGACGGCGCCAGGGATGTCATCCCTAATTCCCTGATCGAAGCCATGGCTATGCAACTCCCGGTGATCACGACCGGGATCGCGGCTAATTCCGAGATTATCGAGAATCATATCAGCGGGATTGTGGTGCCTGATCGTAATGAACAGGCGTTGGCTGAGGCGGTTATGGCTCTGATTGCCAATTATGATCTGCGTCTGCGTTTGGGAGAAAACGCCCGCAAACGAGTCGAAGAACGCTTCGACATCCATCGCAATATCGATAAATGCGTTCGCCTTTTTAAGGGAGTACTTAATCAACCATGAAAAATGCAAAGATAATCAATTTCCCCACTTGAAGGCATTCCGACGCCATGCGTATCCTCTTTACCACTCCCACATTTCATCCCTATCATGGCGGGGCGGAAACAATGCTTGAGGACATTGCCGCTGAGTTTGTCAAAGCCGGACATAGCGTCAGTATTTTTACTTCCCGATTTGATTTGCGGCTGCCGTCTCTTGAGGAGAGAAAGGGCGCGGTCATCTGGCGTTGCAAATATCCCTGTCCGACCATCACCAGTCCATGGGCATTTTTTGCCGTCCTGTCCAACAGCATGAAAATGCTGATCGAATTATATCGTTTAATCCACACTCATGATGTAATTTGCATTGGGCTGGTAGGAGTGTGCAGTTATGGGGTGGTGCTGATCCGATTATTAAAAAAATTCAAATTCATCATCTATCTTCATGGCGGGGAAATCCGGTCGTATGTAAAAATTTCACGGTTCATGCGCTGGACGTTGAGGCAGGGGCTCAAGCGTTGTGACAGGGTCATTTCGAATTCGGTAAGGCTGGGAGAAGACGCGGTTGATTTTGCTCCGGAGACAGCAGGCAAAATGCATAACATTCCGGTAGGCATTGATCTGGTCGGGATACGCGCGGCGCCGCTTTATTCTCATCGCTGCCGGTATATACTTTTTGCCGGACGATTGCATCGGGTAAAAGGTGTCGAACTTCTGATCGCCGCATTTAACCTTGTCGCCACGAAGATTCAGGAATTGGATCTCATCATTGCCGGCGCCGGCCCTGAGGAAAACCAACTCAAGAACTTGTCAACCACCAGTGAAATCCCGGATCGGATCCGTTTTTTCGGTGATTGCCAAAGAGATCAGGTGTATGCGCTGTTGAATGGCTGTCAATTTCTGGTACTGCCATCTCATGCGGAAGGGTGTCCGGTCGTCATCATCGAAGCCATGGCTGCCGGTAAAATGACGATAGCAAGCAGGGTCAAGGGCATTAGTGAGATGATCACACACGAGGAAAATGGTATTCTCTTTACCCGCGGTGACAGCGCTCAACTGGCATCACTGATCATCCAATATCATGACTGTGAGGAAGAAAGAAAGCGAATCGAAGCTAACATTGAGATGATGAATCTGGAGCGTTATGATATCCGCAAGTCATCCCCGCGCCATCTGGCGGTTTACAGGGTATGAATCACCCGCTGAAGTTAGCGTTTATTACCGCGTATTACCGGGAGGATGAAAACTGCACCGGGCTGGCATCTTACTACTATAATCTGGCCACCGCGCTGGCGGATGCCGGTCACCAGGTATTTGTCATCACCGTGAAAGGGATTGCCGGCGGCACCGGGGATTCCAACAATTTGAGATGTATTGCCGTCAAGCAAAACCTCTATTCCCAATCCACTGTGACGGCGCCATCAATGAAGAGTGTCTTGGGACTGGCGGCGCGAATGACGTTTTCTTTCGCGGCCATGCGGCGCGTAATTAAACTCGATAGAAAATTCGCGCTTGATCTGATCATTGCTCCCGAACTTTTCGCCCAGGGGTTGTGCACCGCCTTATGGCTGAAAAGTAAACTCGTGACCCGGATCCATACCCCATCCGAAGTGGTCGATTTTTATAACCAGCGCTATCCATCACGCTGGTTGGGAAGGCTTAATGGCTTTCCCGAACGGCTGCAAGTCCGGCTGAGTCGGGGCATTTATGCTGCCTCACCGCGTTTAGCATCCGAAGTGGCGCGGCATTGGCGGATGGCGCCGGACAATATCAGGATAATCCCCAACGGAATTCATTGTGAATGGGTGAGAAGGAGCGCGGGTAATTACAAGCGAAGCATCCCATGCCGGTATATGCTTTATTTTGGCAGACTGGAAAGGAGAAAGGGCGTGTCAATATTGGCGACGGCGCTGGCCGCGGTCTTTGCCGGAGATCCAGACATCTGCATGGTCTTTGTCGGCAGGGACTGCGGATGGAAGGAAAAAATCATGGCGGAGAATTCTCGCTATAGCGCGAGAATCAAGTTTTATGACACCTTGAGTAAGGAGCATTTATTCGAAATCGTCCTGCATTCGACCTTGGTAATATTACCGTCGCTGTTTGAAAATTTTGCGAATACCGGACTCGAAGCCATGGCACTTGGCAAGGTTGTAATCGGGACAACTGGCACGAGCTTTGAAGATCTCATCACCGATGGTGAAAACGGTTTCCTTGTCCCCCCCGGAGATGCGGCATCACTCAGCGCCAAAATCCTGGAATGTCTGCGCCGCGATGATTTGGATCGGATCGGTGAGAACGCGTATCAGCACATCTTGCAGTACGACATGTCAGAAGTCGTAAAACAGCATGTGAACTATTTCCGGGAAATCCTCCGGGGAAGCGCATGAAGGTTTCGTTGGTCTAAGGATCAACCCGGTGGATTTTTCGCTCGCTTGCGCGCCGCGATAATTTCTTCATATTGTTTCTCGTTTAAGATCGCCACGGTGTCGAGATCGTAGGTCTGAATCAGTTTTTCCCTCAACGTTGCATCGCAGTCGGGAAATCGCCGGTTCCCGCTCACCACCGAGACAACCGCATTTGCCAATTCATCAACCTCGATGCGTTGCAGGCAAATTTGACGAGGATATTGACTGGCCACATCATCCATGGGAATATGAGGAGAGACAATGATGATTTTGTTCAGTAACATGGCTTCCCGTGTGGCGATGGAAAAGCTTTCAAATGAGCTTGGAAAAACCATGAGATCGGTTGCCACCAGCAACGAATAAAATGTATCGCGATCCTGATGGTCAATAACGATCAGGTTATCCGGCAGTTTAACATGATTAAGTAAACTCCGGTTCTGACAAACCATGATAAAAGCGAGCTCATGTTCCAGGAGTTTGGCGGCGGTGGCGATAAATAAATATCCCCCCTTGCGAACCATTGAGCTGCCCACCGAAATCAAGACGATTTTCCGTTTGCCGATGCCATATTTCATCCTGAAATCAATCTGGCGGCAACTAAGAATCGATTTGGTCTTTATGCCATAGGGAATGATGGCTATCTCTGTCAGATCAATTCTATAATCTCGCGCCACCCTTTGCGCGTATTTTAATGAAGGAGAAATAATTCCATCGCTTTTCTTCATCGCCAATGATTCGCATTTACTGATGAAAAACGAAACCATCCGATGGTGATTATACAGCGCTTGAAAACCGCCATGGAGACGCGTGATGACGGCACAGCGGCGAAAGGGAATGAGAAATAAGTGTTCAAATCCGCCATCGGCAAATTCGACGATATCAAAACCTGACTTCGCGATGTAGAGCGACAGTCTGATCATATAGCGAAGTCGTTGATAGATATAGATGGGATTAAACAATTGTATCGGGTTCCGATACGAATCGACAATTCCTATCTGGACGATGACGACATCGTCGGTCTGGCATTGGTCTTGGGGACCAGAAGTAATGATCGTAACCTCATGCCCGCGCTGGGCCAATTGTGAGGAGAGATCCGCGATGTGGGAGCCCAGTCCACCCCGCTGGTCCGGTTTCGAATAAAGAATATTGGCAAAGCCGATTTTCATAAACAGGGTTAATCAAATAGTATTAAGTGAATGGAAGTCAATAATCGACATTGGAATCTCCCATACAGTATGTTTGAATGGTTTCACTGATACACACTTATATAAGTAAATATTCCGCAAAATTGAGATCGAAGCTGGCGCCGCAATGCCGTCTGACGATTCTCATGTATCATGCGGTGATCCGGACCCCACTCAAGGTCGGTGATTGGGGCTTTCTTGAGGTTGAATCTTTTCAGGAGCAACTTTCATATCTTAAACAGCATTACAAGGTCATCTCCCTAACCGAGGCGGTTCAACGTCTGCATCATGGAGATCTCTCCGCCAACACCGCGGTAATTACGTTCGATGACGGATATCAGAATAATTTCGAAGTCGCTTTTCCCATTTTATTTGATGCGGGATTGCCCGCTACGATATTTGCGGTTACCGGTTACCTGAATTCGTCCGACACAGTGTGGACCGCCCGTCTCCATCATGCCCTCACAGAAACGAAGAGAAAATCCTTTTGCTGGAGCGGCATTGAGATCGATTTGTCCAGCCTCAAAGCCAGAGCTCAATCCCTGAGAATACTTAAACAAGGTTTAAAACAGCTGCCCCAACCTCAGTTGTTGGAAGAAGTCAGGCATCTGGTTCGCGAAGTTGGTGACGATCCAGACCATCCCATGGCGCTGGATTCACCTTATCGAATGCTCGGCTACGACGCCATATCCACAATGATCGATTCGGGACTCATCGAATTAGGCGCGCACTCGGTCACCCATGCCATTCTGAGTAACCTGTCGGGAGATCAACAACGTTGTGAAATTCAGGGATCGATCGAAACGATCACGAAGGTCACCGGTCGCCCCTGTCGATGGTTCGCTTATCCCAATGGCAGAAGCGAAGACTTTACCAGCGAATCGATAAATTTGCTGCATGCCAGCAAGATCAGCGGCGCCGTGACTGCCATCGCCGGAAAAAACATCCGGGAGACCCCATTGATGACACTGAAACGAATCGGTATCGGCGCCACGATGGGATTGGCTGATTTTCGTCACCTTTTATTACACGACTGATGGCAGCTTAAGCAAGGAATTAAATTCATTGGGGGTATCGGGAGACACCGCTACACGACAAGGCATTTTACCAACACCGAAGTGACTACCCAAGATTCAGCTCGGTCTTGATCAAGCGATCATAAATTTCCACTCGCCGATCCCAGGTATGATGACCGAGAATATAACGAATCGCCGCATCGCGATCCCAATTGATTTGTAACGCTGCGATAATCTGTTGCGCCATTGCTTCCAGATCTCCGTTATTGACCACAAATCCCAATCCGGCCTCCCCAATTACATGCTCGTTGGGGAAGCCGGATTCACATACCACCGGCAGTCCCACCCGCAGATAGTGATAAATCTTGCTGCTTTCATTGTTGTGCATGAAGCTTCCGGCTGCCAACACCACTCCGACATCGGCATGATGAAAATATTTCCAGCTCTCATCATAGGAGACTACTCCCAAATTGGTCACGTGTTTAAGCTGCAATTGGCTGACATCGCCCGGTCCCAGGAAGTATAATCTTACCCCTTGGATTGATAACAGTCGGCCCAGTTCATTGAGCTTTTCGATGAGAACCTGATTTGCCTCAGGTTGATCACCCTTGGTATAAATATTCCCCGCAAAAATACACTTGATTCGATCCTTTGTCGGATAGGGATTGGGTAAATTGGCCGGAACCTCACGATCCACTCCTCCCGGCACAATCAATATGCCATCACGGGGACCGTGACATGTGTTCCAAAGCTGTCTGGCGGAATCGTTCAAGACGGTTATATATCGACTGCTGGCGTTGATTTTTTCCTGAACCGCGAAGAGTTGCTCGCGCCGTTTCCCATAGAAATAGATCCCGTCGCGATCAGTTGAGTCGACCACGGAGCCCAGTTTGGATATGACCAAGGGATGATCGTTACCGCCATGGTGTAACAGGGTTTCAAATCCCTTATGGAAGAGAGTTTTCACAACATCATAATCGTCCCAGTTGATTTGGGTTAAACCGATGCGCCGCAGATTTGGATTCATTTGAATGGGAGCATTGTTCCACCACCGCCGCCAGCGGGGTTCATTCGTGGCGATATCGACATGATGACCGAGCCGCGCCAGAGCCTCGGAAATTTTGAGCCAACGGATATAGGACATGTCGCGGAGAATAAACTCTCTGCGGCCAGGATTATAGATGGTGAGGATTTTTGCCATGATTTATATATTGTTAGACTGCCGAATCTCCACAGTTCATCGTCCAAATACAAACTGGTATAATCTTGGCAATGTTGAATTTGATCTGATGCAATACAAACAGGCAGTTAAATATTATCAACAATCTTTGGATATCTTTCCCGATAATCTTGCCGCGTAAAAATATTTAGTGATTTCCAAATTCATCAAACGTACAGCTCAATGCCGGACTCATTCTGAAAATGGCGGGGTATGTGGTGGATGGAAATATGGCGATTCGCCGCGCTCAAGAACTCGACTCGGATATAGAAAAAGGTGGAGAATTTATGAGCAAGATGAAATGCTTACTCGTCTGTACGTTGAAGCTCCTCAATTTAGAATCGCTATTTTATCCCATCCCCGATGTCCGACCAATCTGCTCACGGAAAACTTTCAGGAGGCTTACGAAAAATCATTCAACCACTCCTACGAAATGTTAGCCGCGATTGTGTCTAATCCCAATACCCCAATAGAATTGGTGGAGAAAGTCGCCAATGCTCATGATGTGCCTGGAGGGGCAGTTTATCCTGCCCAGTGTGAATTGAAAAGAAGGAATTCCAAAAGCGAATAGGATGAACAACAAAGAGCGGAGTTCGAGGAGTCGGCAATGATTCATACAACTCTAAGTTGATCCTGATAACCTGGGGAATTCAGAACAACGCTCTTAAATGCCCAATTTGCTTCTGAAGCGCAATAAAATTCTCCATGAATTACGTAATCCCGTCAGGTAAATTGCAAAGGATTTTTTCAATAATGAATTTAATTTACCGGATTGGCGGATTACTTTGCTGCCTTTCATGACACAAGGTAACCCAATCATTTCAATCCAGCGTAAAATAACCAGTAATACCATGGATAACAGCAGTTCGCGATTAGTCATTAATGTCAGCCACCTCCCCGTAGATGGTGAGAAGTTGAAGGGGGAATTGCCGGCGGCGATATTCGCGATGAACACCGATGAGCGGTTATCCTTCCCCCATCCTTTATGCTATCAGTTGCGGCTGGAGATGGCGGAACAGACATTATGCGTGACTGGAAACGTGTGGACTACCATAGATTGCCGGTGTGACCGTTGCTGGGCATTTTTTCAGCCGCAATTACGCGCGGACAACGTCGGACACATGTACCCTGTGCCGGGGGATCATCTGGTGGATTTGACTGAGGATATTCGGGAAGATATTTTGTTGCAACTGCCATTAAAATTTCTCTGCCAATCATCCTGCCTGGGGTTATGTCCACACTGCGGTCAAAATCTCAATCTGACAGCATGTAATTGTAAAATGCGGAAATCCCGTGAAGATCAGTGGAGCGTGCTGGATCAATTGAATCTATGAGAATCGCATTGGATATCATGGGCGGGGATAAAGCGCCGGTTGAAATTGTCAAGGGCCTGAAGCTGGCTATGACCGATTTTCCTGATGTCAGTAAATTTCTATTGGTTGGCGATCGCCAGGTCGTGGTTGCCGAATTGAAGCGGCAGGACATTTCGGAACATGATCCGCGCCTGGAGCTGCTCCAGGCCTCACAGGTGGTGAACATGGACGACGCGTCGACAGCGCCATTGCGGGCCAAGAAGGATTCTTCCATCGCGGTGGCGGTTGGCGCGGTGAAAAACCAAAATGCCGATGCCGTGATCAGCGCCGGTCATACCGGCGCCGCGGTAGCCGCGATGGTGGTATTGAATCGGATGTTGCCTGACATTGACCGGCCCGGCATCGCCAGTGTGTTCCCGGCGCCCCATGGACCATTTGTGATGATCGACATTGGCGCTAATGTGGATAGCAAGCCCATCCATTTGGCACAGTACGCGATCATGGGTGAGCTCTATGCCCGGATGGTTTTGAAGATCAAAACTCCGCGAGTCGGCATCATCAGCAATGGTGAAGAGGAAGGGAAGGGCAATGAGTTAACCAGGGAGAGTTATCAATTGATAAAGAAATTGCCCTTGCAGTTTGTGGGCAATATCGAGGGCCGCGATTTGTTTGCCAACAAAGCGGATGTTGTGGTCTGCGATGGATTTGTTGGCAACGCCGTGCTGAAAAGCTGCGAAGGATTGGCCAAAGCGATTGCGAGCATGCTCAAAGCCAGACTCAAAACCACTCCGGTGCGGATGGCTGGCGCCTTCCTCTCCAAAAACGCTTTTGTGGAGTTGAAGGAAATGATTGATCATGAAGAGTATGGCGGCGCCCCTTTATTGGGGGTTAATGGCATTTGCATCAAGGCGCATGGCTCCTCATCCGCCAAGGCGATCCGCAACGCGGTGCGGGTGGCGCGTGAAATGATCGCCCATCATTACAATCGCCATCTTAGCGACAATCTGCGTCAGGTCAAATGGGAAGGTTTAACTGAAAAGGGATGAATTTAATGAACGATTCACAGTGCGGCGTGCGTATTGCGGGGACGGGTTCGTATCTGCCGGAAAGAGTATTGTCCAACCTGGAGCTGGAAAAAATGGTCGAAACCACCGATGAGTGGATTCGCACTCGCACCGGGATCGAAACTCGCCATATTGCCGCCGCGGATGAGCCTTCATCGGCATTGGGCGCCAAAGCGGCATTGCCCGCCCTTGAGGCCGCCGGATTAACCCCTTCTGATATCGATTTGATCATCGTGGCGACGATTACACCCGATAAGATATTTCCCAATACCGCGTGTTATGTGCAACAACGAATTGGCGCGGAAAACGCGGTGTGTTTCTCCGTCGAGGCCGCCTGCTCTGGCTTTGTCTATATCACCGCCATCGCTTCGGCATTGATACAAACCGGTTTGTATCGCAATGCCTTGATTATTGGCGCGGAACGATTGTCATCGATAATCAACTGGCAGGATCGCAGCACGTGTGTCTTGTTTGGCGATGGCGCTGGCGCCGCGGTGTTGCAGGCTTGTCCAATGAAAGAGAATTCATATTTGGGCTCGAAGCTGGGGGCTGACGGACATTATGCCAATATCCTGCATGTTCCGGGGGGGGGCTCCAGTCTGCCTTTTTCTCAGGAGGTGCTCAATGATAAATTGTATTGTCTGGCGATGAATGGTCCCGAGGTCTTCAAGCTGGCGGTAAATACCATGGTGGCCGCCGCTCAGGAGACGTTGCGGGCGAATCATATCACCATTGATCAAGTCCGCTGGCTGGTGCCGCATCAAGCCAATAACCGCATTATCACCAGTGTGGCCAAGCGACTCAATCTGACAGAAGATCGTGCATTTGTCAATCTGCAAAAGTATGGCAATACCTCGGCGGCGACCATCCCCATCGCCCTCGATGAAATGGTTCGCGGGGGGCTGTTACAAAAAGGCGATTATATCCTAACCGTCGCATTTGGCGGGGGCTTAACCTGGGGTGCGAATTTGCTCAAATGGTAAAATTATCAGATCAAGTGGCAATTGTTACCGGCGGCGCGCGCGGAATCGGCAAGGCGATTGCCGCCAAACTGGCCCGGGAAGGCGTCAGAGTGGTGATCGCCAATACCCGTCCGGAAAGTGCGGAACAGGCGGTTCAGGAGTTGAGCGCTCTGGGATTGGAGATCAAGAGCATGATAGCCGATGTGGCCATTCCGGAAGCGGCTGAGGCATTGATAGCAGAAACCATCGCGACATGGGGCAGAGTGGATATATTGGTCAATAATGCGGGGATTACCCGCGATAATCTTATCATGCGAATGAAAAATGATGATTGGGATGCCGTCATCAACACCAATTTAAAAGGGACATTCAATTGCATCAAGGCAGTCAGCCGGCCGATGGTGAAGGCAAGGTCGGGCCGGATTATTAACATCACTTCGGTAGTCGGCGTATCCGGTAATGCCGGACAGGCAAATTATGTGGCATCAAAAGCAGGAGTCATCGGATTGACGAAATCGGCGGCACGGGAATTCGCCTCGCGTAATATCAATGTCAACGCCGTGGCGCCCGGATATATTGTCACGGAAATGACCGACAAATTGAATAATGATGCAAAATCGGTATTTTTGTCACAGATCCCCATGGGACGACCGGGATTGCCAGAGGAAGTGGCATCCCTGGTAGTGTTCCTGGCATCCGCGGAAGCTGCGTATATCACTGGACAAACGATTCATGTGGATGGTGGAATGGTAATGGCTTGATGTCGCTTGACACCAAGGATACTGTTCGCCATATTATGCGTTCTATTTTTGATTATAAACCTCATTGCAATTCGCGATTGAGAGGTTGTATTCATATCCGAATCTCCTGGGCTGACAATAGACCGGGAAGTAACCGTTTGTTTACTGACAAGCTAGTAATAATCTTTGGCCATAAATATATGGAGGTAACGTCATGGCAACCGTGGCAGAACGAGTTAAAGAAATAGTTGTGGAACAATTGGGAGTTAGCCCGGAACAGGTAAAACCGGAAGCCAAATTTGTCGATGATCTCGGTGCCGACTCACTGGACACCGTCGAATTAATCATGGCATTGGAAGAGGAGTTCAGCCTTGAAATCGATGATGAAGAAGCAGAAAAGCTGCAAACGGTTCAAGATGTCATTTCTCATATCGATGCCAATAAACAACAATAATCATTGCCGACTCTTTTAGACATTATTAAGGATACTCAATTGCGCGAGCGACGGGTAGTAATAACAGGCATTGGAGCAGTAACCAGCATTGGCAATAACGTGGCTGATACATGGCAGGGTTTGCTGACCGGTAAAAGCGGAATTGCTCCCATCACTAAATTTGATGCCAAGGACTTTCGCACAAAATTTGCCGGCGAGGTGAAGAATCTTGATCTGACTCCCTGGTTGTCCCCCAAAGATGCGAATCGACTTGATCCATTTTGTCAGTTTGCCATCGTTGCAGTCGGCGAAGCCCTTGGGCACGCTGGCATCCAGGTGCCGGCCGCGAATGCCGATCGCATCGGGGTCATGATCGGCAGTGGAATTGGCGGGATTTTGACATTGGAACGGCAGATGGAACGTTTTTTCCAGTCCGGACCATCGCGGGTCTCACCGTTTGTGGTTCCAATGATGATTGGTGACATGGCCTCGGGCTATGTGGCGATCCAGTATAAGTTTCGCGGACCGAATTTTGGTGTAGTATCGGCATGTTCTACCGGCTGTCACGCGATTGGCGAATCCTACTGGATTATCAAACGCGGTGATGCCGACGTAATGATCGCGGGTGGAACCGAGGGCAGTGTCACGCCTTTCAGTCTGGCGGGTTTTTCCGCAATGAAGGCCTTGTCTGAGCGCAATGATGAACCTGAAAAAGCGAGTCGCCCATTTGATGCCAATCGCGATGGATTTGTTCTTTCCGAAGGCGCCGGGGTGATGGTTCTCGAGACCAGCGAACACGCGGAAAGTCGCGGTGCCAGAATTCTGGCTGAAGTAGTGGGTTATGGCGCGACTGCCGATGCGCATCATATCACCTCGCCATGTCCCGATGGCGGTGGGGCGATCAGCGCGATAAAAATTGCTCTCAGTCATGCCGGCTTACGGCCGGAAGAAATCGATTACATAAACGCGCATGGCACCAGCACGGAAATGAATGATCGCGCCGAAACCGGATCGATCAAAACGGTGTTCGGCCCACATGCGTATCGGATTCCCATCTCCAGCACCAAGTCCTTAACCGGTCATGCGCTGGGGGCCGCGGGGGGAATAGAAACGATTTTTTGCGTTAAGGCCATCGAAGAAAATACCATACCTGGAACCTATAATTATCATACCGCGGATCCTGAATGCGATCTCAACTATGTGCCCAACAAAAGCCTTTTTCAGAACGTTAATACGGCCCTGAATCTTAATTTTGGATTCGGTGGACATAATGCCGTTTTAGCCTTGAAACGATATGAGCAATAAATCCTTGTTACAAAAATTCAACGACTCTTTAATTGCCCCATCAGAGTGCAAAAGAGGGAAGTCTTCGTTGCGGTTGAGATTGGCCTGCTTTGTTCTCTCAGCCACAATGCTGTGGTTAACGGGATGTCGCGGTTCCGGATCATTGGGGCGCCGGCCCGAGTTGGCAACCCGGCCCTATAATGATGTCGAATCGCAATGGCATGATTCCGTAAAAAACAGCTATCCCCAGTGGAAAAGCCCGCAAATACCAGTTGCGACTCGTGAACCGGTTGCGCCGGTTGCCAATCAGATGAATCAACCGCCGCCGCCACAATCCGAACCTCCTCCGGCCTTCCGTCCCGCACCAGTTTCTCCGTCCCCCTCTGCGGTTAAGCCCATGGCCCCAACGATCACATCGAATAATGCCTCTGTGCTCGGATACAGCCTGCAAAGTCAACCAGATCCAGGACTTTCGCGTGACCAACTGCCTGCGGCGATACTTGATGTCGATCCCCCGGTTCCCAGCTCTGGTAAAGACAGCAACAAGGGAGGATTCAAAATCATCCCCGACAGCATGTCGACCCAATCTACCGCGAATTACCAAAAACAGGGAAAATATTATCATGTAGTGCAAAAAGGGGAAACCTTGCGAATCATTGCCCGCAAATTTTATGGGGATGAAAATGCCTGGAAAAAAATCTATGACGCCAATCGCTCAACCTTGAGCAATCCCAATAAATTAAAACTTGGAATGTCCCTGCTCATTCCTTGAAAGAATTTAAATCTCATTGGTCTCGGCTCTAAAGAAGGATTAGACTAACAAGGCGCAGCGGAACATTAACTTATACTAAACCCCATCGAGTATAAGAAAAGCGGGCATAATTGCCAGCCTGAATGGAACGGCCGAGTTCGAAAATTCGAATCGTTGCAGTCTAAATTCAGCAAGCGCCTGAATGTCAGTTTTTTATAAGAGACTTTGAGAAATCAGGGATTCATGCATAATCCAGTAATCAACCAACTATAACCGCAGGTGTAATGAGCGTCACATTGTCGAACCATGATGCCCGAGTTATCTTCCATGAGCATCACGGTCGGTGATGACGACTGGTTAAATCAAATTATCAGGATTATGCTGCTACCTTCGGAATGGAGGAACAGCAGTGAGAGATAACCATTCGGTTTAGTTTGGCATCATGTAAAATTCTATGAATATATTCAGCAATCTTTGGCGGAAGTCGAAATTGGGACATCCATCATCCCAGTCGGCCAACGATCCCGGTCTGGCAGCAAAAGAGAAACCATACAAATCGTTCCTGCAAAACATGGGCCGGGTATTTCTCCTGGTTGCTGGTTTGGGAATTGTTTTTGGAATCTATTCGCTCAATATTCTTTATCGACGCTCCCACGCGACTGTGGCTGATTTCGTTCTCGGTCAAAAAAACCACTCGGATATCTATGCTCAGGTGCCTTTCGCGTATGTTGATCTTCCCGAAACTGTCGAAAAACGTCGTCATGCCATCCAGCAGGTACTTGATATCTATCAGATTAACGAGTCCAAGAACGCGGAAACCTTACAAAACTTTAACGACCTTTTCGATTTAATCGAAATTACCACCGGCAATTCCCATTTTGTTTCTGATCGTTACACCTCGGCGGCAACCCTGCTTTATCGGACGTTGAGCGCGGAACAGCTCAATATATTGATCTCATGGTTTAACAGTGTTGATAAAAAAGATTTTTTTCTCCAGACTTTGGCGCAGTTATTAGCCAGCGGTGTGATTGATCGGAACAGCGATGAGATCAATAGTGAATCCATTTCGATGATCGCGCTGATGGACAGCCATCAACGGATTCAGAAAATCCTAATTTCATCCTTGCCAGCGCCCCCCCAACTGGCGGCCAAATTGCTCTCCATCTTCAGTGGTAAGTTTCCCTATGTGAATGCCGTTGGCATGCGCGATATAAGCCCCGCCATTATTGCCTCGCTGATCCTCCCCAATATCGAATTGAACCAGGAATTAACCAAGTTGGAACGCAAGCAAGTCGGCGATGAGATACTGCCGGTGCGCAAATGGGTAACCAAAGGCACTGTGTTTCTCCCGCGCGGCAAGACTATAATTGAAACGGATTTGTCGATGCTGGAATCGCATGAGAATGCCCTGCAAGCTGATACCAATAGCGGAGAATATATCGCACGGATTGCCAATCTGGAGATCGTCGGGTTGTTTACCATATTAATGGGGTTTCTTTTTATTTGTCAACAACATCCTTTTTTGCTGCGTCAACGCTCTCTGATTGTATTGATTGCTCTGACCATCGCCGGTAATATTATCTTGAACCGGGCGGTTGAAGAAATCGCAATCGGATTATTTGGCAGTCCACAAATATTTATCTATCCGGCATTGCCAATGGCGTTTACTGCCGTCTTTCTCACCATACTCCTGGGCGCTGAAATCGGCTTGAGCGTGGGGATTTTTTCCGTGTTGCTTTATGCTCTTCCCAGCGTCAATCCCATGCATTTGTTTTTGCTGGGAATATTTACCTCGATTATCGGAACCTTGTCCACCAATGAAGCCCGCACCCGAACCCAAACGACTCAAGGCGTGATTTTTATCGCTTTAACCATTGTCTTGATGGAGGGCTCTCACCTGGTGTTTAAAGCGACGCCCTGGTCTAACTACATCCTGCTCCTTGGCATTGCCGCTGCCAATGGTCTGATCACAATTATTATAGTCAATCTCCTCTTACCCCTGGCCGAAGCAGTCTTCGGACTTACATCCAAGATCAGTCTGTTAGAACTCAGTGATCTCAATCACCCCCTCTTAAAGCGGCTGCAATTTGAAGCTCCGGGAACCTATCACCATACCCTGATGGTGGCGACGATTTCAGAGCATGCCGCTGAAGTTATCGGAGCCAACGCGTTATTTACCCGGGTCGCCTGTTATTTTCATGATATCGGCAAATTAGCGAATCCATCCTATTTTACCGAAAACTGCTTTGGCATCAATCGGCATGAGGATTTGAGTCCGCGGATGAGTTCATTAATTATTCTTAATCATGTCAAGGAAGGTCTGGCCTTGGCGGCAAAATACAAACTCAAGCGACCGATTCGTGAAGTGATTGCGGCCCATCATGGCACCAGTCTGGTTCTCTATTTCTACCGCCAGGCGATTCAGGATAAAAATGACTCCGGCGACTCCGCCGCTATCGACGAAAAAGATTTCCGTTATTCCGGCCCCTTGCCGAAAAACAAGGAAACCTCAATAATCAGTTTGGCGGATGCTTGCGAAGCAGCCTCCCGCTCGCTGCAACAGCCCACTTCCGATAAAATCAGGAAACTGATCGATGACATCTTTAATATGAAAATTTCGGATGGTCAATTGCAGGAAAGTGAATTAACAATGGCGGAAATCAACCAGGTGAAAGAAGCGGTCATCAGTACTCTGGTCAACGTCTATCATGCCCGAATCGCATATCCGAAGATAACCGACAATGAAAATCATCGTGAAAAATCTTCAGCGCAAATACCCGCCGGCCAATCTCGACAGACTGAAGGGGATGACGCGGCAGATGCTGACATTGAGCAGGCTGAAGCAACGATTACAAACAAAGGATGAGCTGATCATCGCATTGGTCGGCACGAAACGCATGCGTGCGCTCAATCAGTTCTTCCTGCGGCACTCCGGGGCTACCGATGTGCTGACTTTCAATTATATGGATGACATTGAATCCATCAGTCCGGACGGGACGCGGATCATCGGGGAGATTGTCATTTGTGTCGCGTATGCGGCGCATGCAGCCCTCACTCATAACACCTCGTTAAGTCACGAAATCATACTCTATGTCGCCCATGGCATACTTCATCTCAGTGGCTATGACGATAATGCCCCACCTGAACAGGCATGGATGCGGCAACAGGAAAAGCGCTTACTTGCGGCCTTAAGCAGAGAGGATTTATCCAGGGATATTTTTTACGATGCGGGTTTGAAATAATTGTACTATCGTTTGTTGTATTTCGCGGAAATCCCAAGGGGATGATCACGCAGTTTTCATCTTGCTCCGCCAGTGTTTATAACCGCTCATGCCCAGTAATAAAGTCCCGAACATAAGGTAGGTTGATGATTCGGGAATGACGCTGAATGATGAAAAAACAAAATCCTCGCCATCAACCGCTTCCCCAGGGAATGTTTCCAGGCATCATGGATTTCGTAAAGCTTCATCGCACAAGCACTCTCGCAACGTTTGCCGCAAGGTTGGCGATGATCGGGGCACCGCATGGTAAAGACAAACCAATTCCCATACTTTCTCCCTGGAATGCATCCGGGATCACCGGTCGAGATTTGTTGTGTCAAACATCCGAATGGCCAATTGAACTCACGCGGCAAATCAAATGTTATCCATTGCTTAACCAATTATTTGACTTCAACGGAGATTTCGCCGCCGTTTCATTGTCGTCAATGAATTTATCGGTAGGTAATGGCAGTGAGAAGACGATAAGGTTCTTGACCGGTTAACGCCTCCCTCGATGAGAATGATGGAACTCGATGCGATTGAGCGGGATAGACTATTTCCAACCGAGATGAAGACGAAGGAGACCGGCTAATAATTTATCCTGAAAAGCCAAAACCCAACAACAAAAACTAAACGAATCAATCGGGTAACAGCTCAACCAGGCACTTTCAGGCAGGCGGTGTCGCCGGTTCGCCGTGCCTCATCTTGGAAGTTCGTCAAGAGTGAGCTTAAGCTTGGACATTGGACAGTAGTCATGTCGTTTCCAACAACAATGTCCGCGTGGGTTGGTCGGTCAATTCTTCTGGTCCGAAATATTGGATGGGACCAGGGGACACATAGTCGTTTTCCACCGCCCAGCGGTTGCGATTGGCAGCTAATTCAGCAAATGGTTTACCCGCCAAATCAACCAAAGCTTTTTTGATCACTGCTTTATTGGCGCCTTTGCGCCGTTCAATATTCATCATTGAGGTAATCGGGACGCCCAAAGGCTGCCATTCACTTACCGGCCCGGCGAGATTGGCGATGGCGCCAATGTAACCGGTCTTGCCCGCCGCGATCAACGCCGCGGCGACCATGCCCAGGGAGTAACAATAATTGGCATCGAAATTGGATGGCGCCGCACATCGTCCTTCATAGCCGAAGAAGTGATTTTGCGCCGCGAATGTGCCGTGGTATTTTCCTGCGTCTGCCAGCGCGATGAGTTGTTTATTTACTTTATGCATTAACAACCGGTCGGTTTCAATCTTTGATACCTGGACATTGCCATGGGGATCACGGTCCATCACGAGTTGGGAGCGAATTATTCCCGGCAAAGACATAGACGCCGTTGCCGAAGCGGCGCTCAATCCGCAGGCTGTCAGTTGCTCCTCGTTTTGAGCGGCGGCGATCTCATCCGCCAAATTTTGATTATCATGAAGTAATTCATTTAACTCGCTGATCAAGGTTTTGATTTCCGGGATGAATTCGATCAAGCCCTCCGGGATCAAGATGACTCCATAGTTCCACTTTTTTTCTGCGCGTTGTATGATGATCGCGCAGAGCTCATCGATCAGGTTCTTAAGGGTCAGTCGGCGGTGGGCAACCTCTTCGGAAATGATGGTAATATTCGGATGCGTTTGCAAGGCGCATTCCAATGCCAGATGCGAAGCGGAGCGTCCCATGATCTTGATGAAATGCCAATACTTTTTCGCCGACAAGGTATCGCGTCCGATATTGCCGATGAGCTCGCCATAGACCTTGCAGGCGGTATCGAATCCGAAGGAGGCGCCAATCCATTCATTCTTGAGATCGCCATCGATGGTTTTGGGACAACCGATTACTTGAATCGGGATATTCTGGCTGAGATAATATTCCGCCAAATGACAGGCGTTGGTATTGGAATCGTCACCGCCGACAATCACCAATCCCTTAATTCCCATGGCGAGACAATTTTTTGCCACCGAGTCAAACTGGGTGGGGGTTTCCAGTTTCGTGCGCCCCGATCCGATGAGATCAAAACCACCGGTATTGCGATAGGCATCGATCAGATCAGCCGTCAACTCGATATGATGGTTATCCACCAACCCGCCGGGCCCACCTTTGAAGCCGATCAAACGATTTTCTCGATTCAGGGATTTAAGCCCATCGAATAAACCGGCCAGGACATTGTGTCCGCCGGGCGCCTGACCGCCTGAAAAGATCACTCCGATATTGATTGCTGATCTTTTTTCATGATCATCAGCCGCAAATGTCACCAATGGCAAACCATGGGTATGGGGAAATAATTGTTGAATCTTGGCGCTATCCTGGGCGGGCAAAATCACGTCTTTTTCATGCGCTCTTACCGCGGCGCCGCGGGTCTGAAATACTGCCGGATACTTGGGCTGATATTGCAAACGGAATTTTTGGAGTACAGAAACCATTATCAAGTTCCTTTAATTAATTTCATGTTGATTAACCATTCATCCTCTCAAGTTGCGCGGTAGTGGAATCACTCCGTTGCTGCCGCGTTCTGAGGAGAAAGCCGTTGTTCCAACAATCGATTAATCTTTTCCGTGCTGTCAAGCAAACGGGTGATTGAAGCATCCTGATTGAAGGAATGGATGAATTTGGCGATAAACTTGGTGACATCAGCCGCCACGAACCAGGGGCGGGCCAACAATTCCGGAGGATTGTAGGAGGCATTGGTGGCGATAACCTTCTCAAACAAACCATGCTTGAATGCCTCATCATAGGTTGCCAATCCTTCGGAAAAAAGGGCATAGGAGACGCAGATGTATATTTTACCAGTCTTCAGACGACGCAATTCCTTGCAGGCATCCAGCAAACTGCCTCCGGAGGCCAGTAAATCGTCGACGATCAGGGCGTTTTTACCGGTAATATCAGCGCCTAAAAACTTGTGTTCGAGGATGGGATTCTTCCCGTTGACCACCCGGGTGAGATCGCGAAATTTGTAAAAACCGGTCAGGTGCACCCCAAAATGTTCCGCAAAATATCGGGCACGTTCCAACCCGCCCAAATCCGGGCTGCACACGACCAGGCTTTCTGGATTGATGTCCATGGTGTCATCGATGATTTCAATAAACTTTTCGATCAACTGGTAAGCGGCATGAAGATTTTCCAGTCCATGCATGGGAATCGCGTTCATGACATGGGAATTGTGGGCGTCGATGGTGACAATGGCATCCACATTCAAGTGTACCAGCTCCTGCAATGCCAACGCGCAATCAAGTGATTCACGGCCATTCATCTTGTGTTGCCGGCTTTCATAAAGCATCGGCATGATCACGGTGGTGCGTTGCGCCATGTTCTTGGCAGCGCCCAGAATCCGTTTCAAGTCCTGGAAATGTTCATCCGGGCTCATGGGTAAATTCCTGCCAAAGCGGGGATATTCAACTCCATAGTTGCCGACATCCACGATGATAAACAAGTCGGTGCCGCGGATGGAATCGATGATCACCGCTTTCCCCTCGCCATTTTGGAAGCGATGATTTTGTGATTTTCTCAGAAAGGTGGCGGGACAGAAATCGCCGTTTTCCCGGATGATTTCCTTCAGGCGCTGATCGACAATGGTCGCCAATGAACTGCCGCCGGGAGTGGCGAGTATCGCAATTGGAAAGCCGCGAATTTGACCTCTGATATTACTCATAATTTCTCCGCAAGGGATAATGGATTCACACGGTCAGAATAGGCCATGCCGCATGGCGAATTCTGGACGATATGCGACAAACGGATGCGCCGCGAATTGAAGTAAAACGAACGAACACTGGCGTTCATCAGCAGTTTATTATTAGACTCATTCATTGAGTGGTGAATTAGGTTTTATCGCGTGTTTTAATTTCCAGGAGGTGATCTAATTTCATTGCTCCATAAAGTAGAGGCTGGAACATCCGGAAAATATAAAGGGTCAATCCCAATTCGCAATAAAATTATCCCGGCTATTTCACGGGATCTCCTTGTTGACTGCCGTCATCCGGGTTGATGGTGAAGTCAAAATGGGTATATTTGTCAGTGCCAGTCGGATGCGGTTAGATTTATGAGTCACTGATCAATCCCTGATGTAATTATAATTTTCATTGCCGATTATGAAACCATTGCTTAATCTTCTTTGTTTCCCCCTGGATATTATTCTCCTGACATTTCATTGGGTGAAAGGCATTGTTTGGATCGTCTATGGTCAGATTATGGATATGTTCGAAATCCACCGTGAAAGCCCGTGGCCCTATGGTTGCCTGACCGAAAAAACAGATACCGGCCTAAGTGTCTGCCTGCCGGGTCGCAAGTACCACAACCGTTTTCTCTTTCATTGGTTATGTCCGGATTTGATGCACGATCCGTGTGAGGGGTGTTGTTGTCAATTAAAGATGTATGAGCAATTGGATCGCTGGAAACCGCCGTTTTGGCGATTGCTCTCGGTCGGGGTGGGATTATGTCTTTTCTGGTCGCTTCCCGCCGGCGCTTTTTATCTTGGCCTCAGGGCGTATCTTCCCGCGGCGGTGAAAAAGGATTTGCGGGCCATGATTTTCCGGGAAGAGAGTAAAAAATCACCGCGTATCGAGCGCGGGACGGCGGCGGATATTGATGCGTCTAAAAAGTTTTTTGAACGAGCTCAGGAGCTCTATCTCGCCGGAAAATATCAGGAAGCCATGCTGGAATTTCGGAATGCCGCCAAGCACGACCCGAATCATGCCGAAGCCCGGTTTCTCATCGGCAAATGTTTAATCAAACTTAAACATCTGCCGGCCGCGATAGATGAAATGAAAACCGCGGTTGCCCTCGATCCCTCCTTGTGGGAAGCGCATGTGGAAATCAGCCAGTACGCCCTGCTAAATCAGAACCTCGATCTAGCCCAAAAGCATGCCAAGCAAGCGCTTGAATACCAATCGCAATCACCGCTGGCGCAAATGCTGTTGGTCAGCGTTTTGAATTCCAAAGGCGAAATAGACGGGGCAAAAATCGAATTGGCAAAAGCAGTTGCAATGCCGAATCAGAGCGCTGAAACTCTGGTCATGGCAGCGGGTTTTTTTCGCCATTTCAATCAACCGGAGCGCTCGCGACAATTTCTTGAACAAGCCATCGCGGTCGATCCCGATGCGGTCGACCCCCGCGTCTCACTCGCCAATCTCTATACGACTGAGAATAAATTTCCTGAAGCCCTGGCTCTTCTGCAACCGATTTTTCTGCGGGAGCCGGACAATATCAAAGCGTTAACCTGTCTTGCTGAAATTTATGTTGCCCAGGGGGACATCGCCCTGGCCTTGTGGACCTACGAACGAATCAACGCGCTCGATCATGATTCCAAAGCAATTACCCTGGTCCGCCATGCGGAATTATTGATTAATTCCGGCGATACCGACAAAGGTTCGGAATACCTGAAAAAAATTATCCTCGAAAATCCTGATCATATTTATGCCCAGCTTTTGCTGGCACAACTTTATCTCAATTTAAAATTATATTCTGCCGCCATCGAACATGCCCGGGCAATTTTGCCGAAGCGAAGAAATCTCCTCGAAACCAATCGCATTCTGGCCGCCGCCTACCTGGCACAACGCGATTATGCAAAGGCCATCGAAGCGTGTGATGCCGGCCTGGCAGTAAAGGCTTCAGCGCTTGATTTAAAAATGATCAAAGCCGCCGCCTGCTACACTCTGGGCGACAAAAAAAAGGCCATAGCCATCTATGAACAGGCGGCCGGGGAACACCCCGAATCCACCATGCCGTTATTGAGTTTGGCGAAAGTATATAACGACGAAAATCGCCATGATCTCGCCATACGTTATTATCGTGATGCCCTGCTTATTTCGCCTGCCGACCCCATTGCCGGTAATAATCTCGCCATGCTTCTGATCAAAACCGGTAAAGATCTCGAGGAAGCAAACAGGTTGACCCAGGAGCTGGTAAAGGTTTATCCACGGCATCCTGCCATTCTCGATACTCATGGCTGGGTTTTATTCCAGCGTGGAGACTTTGTCCAGGCCAGGGCATATTGCCTGCTGTCGCTGAATTACGCGCCCCAGGTGGTAACCACATACTATCACATCGCTAAAATCATGCTTCAGCTTGGAGAGATCAACAATGCCTGCAATGCCCTCAATAAAATCATAACCCTGGCCCAGCCAATCGAGGAACTTCCAGAAGTTGAAAAGCTGATTGCCGACCATGGCTGCCAGTCTCCCGCTTCTCCCGCGCCTGACCCTCAACACTGATCGCGACTACTCGCCCTGGCGAATGCGTATCTGTTTACCGTCATGAAAGCTGACCCGGCAGTGGAATTCAAAGTAGCCCTGCTCTCCCGACCTGAGTTTTGGGCGCAGTTCAGGAGAACTGCGCCCCATTTCCAGCTCATGGTCATTTAGACAACCATGAAGAACATAAATCATAAAAGTTTTTTCGCGGTCACCTTGGGTATTGAGTTCCAGATATGGGTAAACAGTTACCTGAATGTGGCTGTCATGCTGCCTGAATGAGGCGGCGAAAGGGAATTTTAGCGAAATCAATTGCAACTGATTGCCGCCTGATTACTGTCATCATTAATACGCTTTTTCCGGCGCTTGCCGACCCGCCGGCGAAAGGGGATTCAATGTTTCTGATCGGCCCCGGATTCTTTGAAATGGTAAACGCGCAAACGATGCACAGCACCACCTTCTAAATCGATTATTTATTTTCTCATCATGTTTGCCAGCGACGACACCATCACAGCCTTGGAAATAGGCACTTCTACGATTAAAGCCATCATGGGAAAAGCTGACGATGAGGGGCGAATCGAAATTCTTGCCCATGATGAAGTCACTTGTATAGGCTATGTCAGCAAAGCCCAGGTGATCAACGTGCCCGCGCTGGAAGAAATGCTGGCTGCCATGTTCACCAATCTTGAAACTGCCAGCAATAAGCGCATCGGGCCGATATACCTCGCCATTTCGGGCTCGCATATTCAGTCCACCAATGTGATGGGCACCATCCGGATCGCGTCCTCACAGCGGACAATTAATGAAGCGGACCTTATCGAAGCGGTGCGTTGTGCCCGCTCCTTCAATCTCCCGCTTGAGCAAAAATTAATTCATACCTTCCAACGCTCCTTTACCATCGATGACAGTTATCGCATCGCCAATCCTGTCGGCATAACCGGCAATAAACTTACCGCTGATATTCATGTCATTTTTGGAAATTTGAATAAAACCGAAACCCTTTTGAATCTGGTCAAGGGGGTGGTCGGCTGGCCGGTGACCGGCATCGCGTTTTCACCCATCGCCGATTATTATGGGGTGGTCATGGGCGAGGAAACCGACAAAGGCTATCTCCTCATCAATCTCGGCGCCGGTGTCACCGAATATGCCGTTTTCAACCACCAGGCCTGCATTCATTCAGGTCAGATCGCGGTCGGTTGTGATCATGTCGCCAACGACTTGTCGATCGGGCTTGATTTGCCGATAAAAAAATGTCGCGAGTTATTGCATAAATGCGGCGCCGCCCAACCCACTCCGGAAAGCCAGAAACGCACCTTCAAGGTTGAATTATCCCTGGGGCAGCCCCCCCGAATGATCAAGGAAGCCGTCTTCCAATCCATCATCGGGATTCGCCTGGAAGAATTATTCAATCTCATCAAGGCGGATTTGACCAAAACTTTTATCGATGAGAAACTAAACATGATCAGAATGATTGGAGACGGGATTATCCTGTGCGGCGGCGGCGCCTTGATTCCAGAAATTACCACCCTGGCACACACAATTTTCAAGGTGCCGGTAAAGCCTGGGCTGCCGATCAATTGCATGGGACTGGACAAGGAATTGAATTCCCCGCTGTTTACCACACCCATTGGGTTATTGAATTATGGGTATCGCCTGACGCAATTGGATTTCGATTCGCCATATTCCTTTCGTCAGGCGGCGCAATCGGAATTTGTTAAACTGATCGATATCTGCAAACAAGCCTTAAAATTTTAAGGGCATTAAAATTTTATGAAAAGTAAAATGGTGATAGTCAGTATTGGCGGCGGCGCCGGCAATATAATCAACAGCCTGACCTTTGCGACAGTGCCTGAATGGGTGCAAGTGCTTCATCTCGATAGTGATGAAAGAATGGAGGAACTGGCGCCGGAAATAAAAAAAATGTTGATTGGTAGTGAGCAGTTTGAAGGACAGGGCAGCGGCGGGGATCATGTGGTTGTCGAAAAAGCGGTGTTGAGCTGCGCCTCAACTATTGTGCCTTTACTGACTGACGCGAAAATAGTTCTTGTGCTTGCCTGCCTGGGGCGCGGCACCGGTTCAGGAGGAGCGCTGGCAATGGCAAAAATTCTCCAGGAACAAAAGCTGTTGTCATTCTTCATGATGATCCTGCCCTTCTCTTTTGAAGGCCATACCGCGCGCAACATTGCCGAACAAACCGTCTCCCACTTGCGCGGGAATGGCGCCATCGTCATTCCCATCATGCATGATATCCTTTATCAACAGTTTCCCGAAAATCGCAAAGCCAATGAGACCTTTCACATGAGTGACAGGTTTCTTGCCGATGGTGTCCTCGGATTTATCGAAATTCTGCGCTGCCGTCGCGGCCTGATACCAATTGATTATGCCAGCCTGAAGGCGGTATTCAAACAAAAAGATGTCATCTGCACTTTTGGTGCGGGATTTGCCGAAGGCGAGAACAAAGAGGAGGCGGCGATCGCCAACTTGATGCAATCGCCGTTGCTCGGCGGTTCTGAATACGTCCAGAAGGCGGATGTAGTCATTGTCACTCTGATCGGTGGATCCGCGATGACCAGTGATTCAATGAAACGCTGCCTGGAGATGTTGACCGCGAAGCTGAATCCCACGGCGAAAACTCTGATCGGCGCCAATATCCTGCCGGAAAAGAATGATGCCATCCAATTGACCATGCTGATGATTCAATATTCCCAAAGTCAAACCGCCAGTTTATTGGCATTTAAGGAAGATAAATCTTCGAACCCCAATAAAACCGCCATCATCAAAATGAAACGTCGCGATCCGCGGCATTCAGACCTGCAGTTAATGCTGCCTTTGGAAGAACCGGTCTTGAGCCTGGGGATATTCAGTGATGGCGAACCCACCATTGTCAACGGGCAGCGTCTGGACCCCCCCACCTTTCAACGTCTGGGGTTGAGCCTGGAACAACTGGCAGCGCCGGAATCCGTGGTGAGTGGGTGATGGTAAATTCTGGGGTGATTAAATCGGTTGCTTAAATGAGATTGTTCAAAAAATCAAAAAATGATTTCACCATGATTCAGGGATGTTTTTTGACTGTATCATTTCCATTAAATGAGACCCTGTTGTACAAACATGAATATGGTTTTATTGCATTTCTTTTGACGTGATCATTGGTGTCCAATTCAGGTGTAGTTCCAGAGGTACATGATTTTTAGTGTAATCAGAGATAATAATGCTCTAGGGGGGGCGACACTCATTGCAAAAGGATTTGTTTCATTTATATCTCCATAATAAGACATGGGTTGTAAAACCTTCTCGATCAATTAAAATACATCATATTGTTACATTCTTTTTTGAATATATTGTTGCTTTTCAATTCGATGTCGTAAACACAAATACTCATGCGCAATGGCAGTACCTTGTATTCGAAGTCGAAAGTAGTTGAAACTAGATTACGTTTGCTGAATTGCTCACGACTTCTGGCTATTCTAGTCATGCTGAATGTATTTTCGCTTTACGAACTCTGCAGTGAAGAAATCGAAATTACGAAAAAAGACTTAACAACGCTATCGTTGGTAGAAGCGGTCGAGACAGCGTTGTCCCACCATCCTCAAATCAAAATCTTTAGGTTTCGTGAAAATTTCGCCCATGGTGTCGTGCTTTCTGTTGGCAGTCAGTTCGATCCGGTTGTGGTAACCAATATCGGCAAAACGGTGGATGGACTTCCGGAACGGGTTCGCGAATTTCAACGCAGTCGTGGACTGTCCGATGGTTATACCAACACGTTTTCATACGCAGCGGGTGTCCAACACCAATTGCGCAACAGCATGTCGCTGTCAGCCGGCATGGGAGTCGATAGTGTCAATCAAACCGCGGATGGTTTGGAAGCGCTCAATAATGGTCGAGTTAATTTCAGCATCACCCAACCACTCCTGAAAAACCGTGGTCGATTGATTGTTACCGCCGATGAAGCAGCCGCTGAAAAGGAGATGCAAGCGAGCCGTTACGAAGTGCGCCATACAATATCCGGGATCGTTCGCGATGTGGTGATCGCCTATTGGACCTACCGCGCTTCCCGGGATAGTCTCGCCATCGTGACGAATTCCGAGAACCGCGCCAGGCAGTTGTTGAAGGAGACCTCGGAGTTGATTGCCAGAGGCGAGTTACCAGCAGCGGAACTTTATCAATTGCAAGCCAATGCCGCGCAAAAAACCGCGACCCGCATCCAGGCGCAACAGGATCTGGCGTTGGCCGGACAATCCCTGGTATTGGCTCTCGGACTGTCTCCTTCCGAACTGACCGTGGTCCCATTGCCGACGGATCCATTTCCTGAAACCATGGCGCCGGATAGTTTACCGCCAATCTCCGACCTGCCGCGCTGGCTGGCTGTCGGGGTGGAAAATCGCGATGACTATCTGGCGGCGGGGCAGAGAGAACAAGCGGCGCTCAGACAAATGCTGGCGGCAAAAAATCGCTTGTGGAATCGCCTCGATCTGAGAATCGATATGGGGTATGACAATGTTAATCCGGGGAATGATCCGGATCGAAACATCACCGCTCTCAATCCCAATGGCAGCGGTTTCGACATGGGGGCGTATCTGGTGCTGGACTGGCCGCTGAGGAACGCGGCAGCGCGCGGCGAATATCAACGTCAAACCGCCCAGCATCGGATTGCTGAATTGACGATGGTCGAACTTGCCCGTGCCATCGAAGCCGCAATCACCATTACCCTTAATGCCTTGCGGAATGATCTGGCGGGATTGGCGCAAACCCAGGAAGCGATCGCCTTGTTTGAACGGACTTTAACCAATGAAAAGCAAAAACTCCATCTTGGAGAGGCAACCATATTGGACCTGATCAATTACGAAGACCGACTGACCGGGGTTCAACTACAGGCATTATCGACTCGTCTGCGTTATCATATTGAAGTCATTCAATTGCGTTTTCAAACCGGAATGTTGATAACGCCGGAAACCGACGATGTTCTTGGCGTGGATTATCAAACCTTGGTTCAAATCCCACGTATCCGGTGAATGAAGTAACTATGCATTAATGGAGGTTGATGAATATGAATCCCAAAATATTTCGCAAGTCGGCTCTGGAGCGCCTGCAATCGCCAGAGCAGCTTGATCAAACGATTCGCATCACGTCACCATCGGGATGGATTGCCCTGGCCGCGCTTTGGTTGTTGTTGATTACCGCCATTCTCTGGGGCATTTATGGCAGTATTCCCAGCAAGGTCACTGGCGGCGGGATGTTGATCAAAAGCGGTGGGGTGTACAAGGTAGTTTCCCAGGCTGCCGGTCAGATTACCGATATCAGTGTCAATGTGGGGGAAATGGTTCGCAAGGGAGATATTGTTGCCAGATTGGCCCAGTGGGATGTCCTCGAGGAAATTCGCTCGATGAAGGCGCGATTGGCGGAATTAAACACTAAACGTGAACAGATAGCCTCCTTTGGTCAACGAAATGTCGAGATGCAAAAGCATCTAATGGAAGAACAGCGTTCGTTGTATGAATCCTCGATTGCATCGGTGCGTGCCAATATCAGATTGCAGGAAGGACTGCTGAAACAACAACTTGGCATTTACGAAAGCGCAATCAAAAATCTCGAGGGTCAACGACAATGGCAACTGGAAAAGATTACTAATCAGGAACAGTTGTTCGATCAGGGACTGATTGTGAAACAGTCCTTGTTGAATACCCGGCAACAGCATGAAGCCACGGTTGAGGAAATCAAAAAACTGCATGCTCAAATCGATCAGGAAAAAGCAGCGCATGAACAGCGATTAACGACATCGAATGAAGAAATCACGCAGTTTAACAATCAAATGCAACAACTCGATATCAAACGGCTGGAGCTGGAAAAACAGCAGGATATTGAGTTGTTGTCGCTCGATCAGCAGATCAACGATTTCGAACGTCGCATTCAGTCGCTGACTGAAAAAATGCAAACCATGTCGAGGATTATCAGTCCTTATACCGGGAGAATTCTTGAGATCACATTGAATGAAAATGATGTCGTGGCGGCGGGATCGGCGATTATGACCATGGAACTGACTGGCAAGGAAATCAAGGATATTGAGTTGGTATTGTATGTGCCGTCGGCGGATGGCAAGAAGGTGCGTCCTGGGATGGATGTGCAAATCTCGCCATCGACCATCAAGAAGGAGGAATTCGGATCCTTGCTTGGCAAAGTCACATCGGTGGGATTGTTTCCGGCAACTCCGGCGGGGATGATGAAGGTATTGGGAAACGAAGCATTGGTTCGAGAAATGATGGCGGCGGGAACACCGATCGAAGTATATGCGGATTTGATTCCCAGTTCGGCGACGGTGAGCGGTTATAAGTGGACCTCGCCTCGGGGCCCGAATACCCAGTTATACAGCGGTACCCAATGCGTGGGGGAAGTTGTGGTAAAATCTCAACGCCCCATCAGTCTGGTCATACCGCTTCTGAAAGAAACATTTGGAATTTACTAGTGAAGCTTCGCCTCAAATCGACCGGTAAATACTCGTTGTCGTCCCTCGTCCTCGATGATTTTCAGTTGTTTTCGAGGACGACGACGAGGACGATAATGGGGAATTTCGAGGACGACGATTATCAAGTATCATGATCAAATCAAAAACACAACATAAAACTCTCAATTCGCGGATTGCTTCGTGTCCGACGATTTTGCAGATGGAAGCCGTTGAATGCGGCGCCGCGTCACTGGCCATGATACTAGCCCATCATGGCGCTTGGATTCCCCTTGAAGAATTGCGGATTACCTGTGGTGTTTCCCGGGATGGCAGCAAGGCCAGCAATGTGGTTAGTGCCGCACGCCGTTATGGCATGACTGCCAAAGGCTACAAGAAGGGCATCGAACAATTGCAGGATTTACCCTTTCCGGCAATTCTCTTTTGGAATTTCAATCATTACCTGGTTCTGGAAGGATTCAAGAATGGTAAGGCTTGTTTGCGCGATCCCGCGCGCGGACGTCGCATTGTCGATTTCGCTGAATTCGATGAGTCGTTCACCGGTGTTGTCCTGGTCTTCGAGAAGGGGGAAAACTTCAAAAAATGTGGTCGTTCACCAAGTGTAATTAAATCCCTAGGCTCTCGCATCAAAGGATCGGAGATGGCGCTGACCTTTGTTGTTCTTGCTGGTCTGGGGCTGGTTGTTCCCGGTTTGGTGATACCGGTTTTCGCCAAAATTTTTGTCGATAATATCCTGGTTTCCCACATGCAGGATTGGTTCAAGCCGCTATTGCTGGGGATGGCGATTACCGCGTCGTTGCGAGGAGCGTTAGTCTGGCTGCAGGAGTACTATCTTCTTCGCTACGAAACCCGGCTGGCGCTCAGTTCGTCGGGAAAATTTCTCTGGCATATCCTGCGCTTGCCAATGGAATTTTTTACCCAGCGACAGGCCGCGGAGATTGGTTCGCGGGTTGCCATCAACGACCGGATTGCGGCGCTGCTTTCGGGAGAATTGGCGACGACCTTTATCAATTGTTTTTTAATCGTCTTCTATGCCTTGATCATGATTCATTACGATGTGGCGCTTACTCTGGTGGGAGTAGCGACCGCAGTGATTAATATCGGGGTTTTGATTTACGTTAATCGTCAGCGTATCGATCAAAACATGAAGTTGCAAAAGGACAGTGGTAAATTTATCGGCGTTACGATCGGCGGACTGCGAACCATCGAGACGTTGAAGGCGACCGGCAGTGAATCCGATTTTTTTGCCACCTGGTCGGGATATCAAGCCAATCTCTTGAATTCCAGGCGCGAACTCGAAGTATCGATGAACCTGATTGGTTCGGTTCCGGTGTTTTTAACTGGTCTCAATACCGTTGCCATTCTGACATTTGGCGCCATGCGGGTGATGGATGGTCATTTAACGATCGGGATGCTGGTGGCGTTTCAAAGCCTGATGGCTGGTTTTATCACTCCGGTGAACGAAATGGTAAAACTTGGCGGTACCATTCAGGATATTAAAGCCGGGATGACCCGTGTCGACGATGTCCTGGATTATCGTACCGATCCTGTCGTGGAAACCATCGACAGCAACAGTGAAGTCGTTACCCCGAGGCTATCGGGACGGATTGAAATCAAAAACCTGACCTTCGGTTACAGTCGACTCGAACCCCCATTGGTTTCCGGATTCGATCTGCGTCTGGTCCCGGGTTCGCGGGTGGCGTTGGTAGGATTTTCCGGCAGCGGCAAATCGACCATTGCCAAACTGGTTGCCGGACTGTATCAACCCTGGGAGGGAGAAATACTTTTCGATGGCTGTTCACGTACCAACATGGCCCGTTCGGCAATCTCGGCTTCCATGGCCGTGGTCGATCAGGATATTTTTATGATTGAAGGCACGATCAGGGAAAATCTAACATTATGGGATTCGACGATCGCGGAGTCCGATATTGTTCAGGCAGCCAAGGACGCCTGTATTCATGATGATATTGCGGCTCGTCCCGGTGGTTACGATCATATCCTTCGTGAAGGTGGCGGTAATTTCAGCGGCGGACAATTGCAACGTCTCGAAATCGCCCGGGCATTGACCATCAATCCAACCATTCTGATTCTTGACGAAGCGACCAGCGCCCTCGACCCGATTACCGAGAGCCGGGTAGACGAAAGCATTCGACGACGTGGGTGCACCTGTCTGATTGTTGCCCATCGCTTGAGCACAATTCGGGATTGCGATGAGATTATCATGCTCGACCGCGGCAAGGTCATACAACGCGGCGCCCACGACGAATTGATAGGAAGTGATGGTCCATATAAACAACTCATCGAGGTTGAGTAGGTTGTGAGGATAAAGAGTTGGATTTAAATCAGAATTGATTTTGACGGTTTTTTCGTCCTCGTCCTCGTCCTCATCCTCGAGCGCCTCCGTGTTATGATTTCGAGGACGAAAACGAGGACGAGGAGGAGGACGATTGGTAAGGATAGGTAATGTGAAAGATAAATTCTAAAATCTCGGATCATGATTACATCTGAACTAAATGAAATTCTCAAACCCTTGGGGAACGAGATTCGGCTGGGCGGCAATCAACCCATATCGCTTGCCGATGGGCAACACATATGGTTGGTCCAGGCAGGCAAGGTCGATGTGTTTTATGTGACCACCTGTGAGGGAGAAACTATTGGGGCGCGTCAGCATATATTCAGAGCTTTGCCTGGGGACATACTCATTGGAATGGAGTTTAATTCCGAAATAAATGGGATCGGCCTGATTGCCGCCGGAGTTCCGGGAACTCAACTGTTGTCAATCAAGAAAAATGATTTCCAGGCAGTGTGTCGAGACCGGAATTATGGCCAGGAATTTGCGGATTTGATTGAACAATGGATTGTAAACATCTCGAATGGGCTGATTGTCGATCGACCTCGGACCATTGATTGTCCAATTTCCATCGGTGGTTCTGTCGCCGTCAAGGCCGGTCGAACCGTGGGGGCGGAATCCGGCGTCGTCTGGATTGCTCAACCAGCCGGAATCACGCACATTCTCGCGAACGAATCACTCCCGTCGTTAACCGATAAATCCTGTTTTCCCTTGACTGAACTGCTTTGGGTTAAAGCCATAAACGATTTGGCGGTGAATGGAATCCCGACCAGTGAACACATCAAAACCGCTGGATTTTGGACTGATCTGGAACAATTTCATCGCGTTTCACTTGCTGTTATTCTGGATAAAATCAAATCGACCACTGAGCTTGACAACCGACGTGCTGGTGAACGCAAGCAGCAGAATCAACAGGTTTTCCATGCCGCTCTGACACGGTTTTCACAGTTGCTGGAAAAAACGAAGTCGCCCATCGTTTCGGATAGGAGCGATCCCTTGTTTTCCGCCTGTCAAATCATCGGGCACAGACAGGGAATTGTATTCCGGCGGCCTGCGGAAAAACTGCAAATATCATTATCGAATGAACCATTGAAAGCGATTGTGAATGCTTCGCGCGTACGTACTCGGAATGTGTTGTTGCGGGATCAATGGTGGAATCAGGATCACGGCCCGTTACTGACATACTTTCAAGAAGATAAACGTCCAGCGGCCTTGCTGCCTCTGCCACGTCGCGGTTACGAATTGCATGATGTCGTAAATGACAGGATTCTCCGGGTGGATTCAACAATCGCCGCATCTCTTGAACCGATCGGCCAGGTGATTTACCGTTCATTCCCGGAACGAGCATTAACCATCAGGGATATCATATCCTTTGCTACTTGGGGCTGCCGGCGCGACCTGGGGTTAATTGCTATCGTGGGAATCATGTCGGCGCTTCTCGGTATTGTTATCCCGATGGCCACGGGAAAGATTTTCGACACCATTATTCCCAGCTCGGATCGATTCATGCTGCTGCAAATGACGATCGCATTGGTAGTATGCACCGTGGCGTCGTGGTTATTCACGATCACCAGTGGATTGACTACCATCCGACTTTCGGCAAAAAGCGAAATGGAAACGCAGTCGGCAATCTGGGATCGCCTGCTCAATTTGCCGATACCATTTTTTCGCCAGTATACCTCCGGGGATTTAAGTGAAAGAGCGATGGGAATCGAGCAAATTCGCAAGGTTTTGTCCGGCACGACAATGTCCACCATGTTCGCCGGTATGTTTTCCTTCGGCAATTATTTGCTCCTCTATTATTACAGTGTCGACCTGGCGATGAAGGCAACCGGTTTGGTGATCATTGCCCTGTTGGTGTCGACTATGATAACAGTGTTACAAATTGCCGAACAACGAAAATTGATGAAAATCGAGGGGAAACTTACCGGAGTTGTCTTTCAATTAATAGGAGGAATCAGCAAATTTCGTATTGCCGGAGGCGAGACAAGAGCGTTTGCCTATTGGTCCAAATTATTTGCCGACAAGAAGAAAATCGCCTATCGGAATGTCGAATTACGCAATCATTTCAATGTCTTCAATTCGATCTATCCCGTGATTGCTTCCATGTGTATTTTTTACCTGGTTGTGAAATCGTTGGAAAAAGCCCCTGGTGCTGGTGAAACGCCGATGTCGATCGGCGATTTCCTGGCGTTCAACACTGCCTTCGCGACCTTTCTCACCGGCGTGCTAACGGTCGTCAATTCCCTGCTTGGCGCCGCCAACGTTATTCCCTTGTACGAACGCGCGAAACCGATTCTCGAAACCGTGCCGGAAATCGATGAGGGCAAGGCCGATCCCGGAGCCTTGACCGGACGGGTTGAAATCAATCATATCATGTTTCGTTATGAACGGGACGGTCCGGCGATTCTCAACGATGTTTCCTTCCAAATCCTTCCCGGTGAATTCGTGGCGATTGTCGGGGCCTCCGGCTCGGGCAAATCGACGATGTTGCGACTGTTGTTGGGATTTGAAATGCCTGAATCCGGAGCGATTTTTTATGATGGCCAGGAGTTGGACAGCATCGACATTCGATCGGTCCGTCAACAAATTGGGGTCGTCTTGCAAAACGGACGTATATTACCCGGCAATATATTCAAAAATATCGTCGGATCATCTCCGTTGACCATCGAGGATGCCTGGGCTGCTGCCGAAATGGTGGGATTTGCCAATGATGTACGCGCCATGCCGATGGGAATGCACACGATGATCACTGAAGGTGGAAGCACTCTTTCCGGCGGACAACGGCAGCGTTTAATGATTGCCCGGGCGTTGGTCAAACGTCCCAGACTTCTTTATTTTGATGAAGCCACCAGCGCGCTGGATAACCAGACGCAACAGATCGTAAGTAAAAGTATTGAAAAGCTCAATGTGTCGAGATTGGTGATCGCCCATCGTTTAAGTACGATCATCAATGCCGATAAAATCATTGTTCTCGACCATGGGACAATCAAGGAAGTTGGTAACTATCGAGCATTGATGAATAACAACGGCGCCTTCGCGGAACTGGCAAGACGCCAGATTGCATAACATGGAGAGGGTGCAATCCGACTTAGCAAAATTGATGAATGGCCAAATTAATAACATGATTTTATATTCGATCCGATCACTGGTATAAAATTCTTATAAGGAAATTTCATGTTACGTTCAACATTATCAGATTCAGGTCAAACCACCATACCTGCTCCAATACGCAAAGCGTTGAATTTAAAGCCACGTCAAAAGTTAGTGTACGAGATTCGCAATGATGGTTTCTTTATAAAACCTGAAAATGAAACGCTTATGGATCTCTATGGTTCCTTTATTTCCTATTTCCCAACGATTAATCGCTGGTCTACTATCGAACATCCCTGACGGGATGAAAAAAATCCCAATAGGGATAAAATGACGGTAGCCCGCCGATTCATCGGCGGGTGAAGTTGAATCACGAAGTAATTGTCACGTAGTGACATCCGAACAATAACCACTCAATAAAGAATTGTGAAATGGCGCGAATTTTGAATTCTATTGATTATCCGAATTTCATTTAGTACCTGGATATAAGAGAATCGTCAAGCTGATCGGCAAAATCAAAATGAATGTTACCATTAAAACAGCTATCCTTTTTCTATTTACAATTGTCCTGCTTTCCTGTGCGCGTCATGATCCGGCATTGGAACGAGAACGATTGGCACGTAAAAAATCACAGGACGGGATCAAGGTCGCCGTCGTCTGGCCGGAGTTCGAGGCGAATAACGATGGGTTCAAACCGGCGATTGAAATGGCGTTGGAGGAAATTAATCAAAAAACTGTCTTGGGACGCCAATTGAATCTGCTGTGGAAGGATGACCAGTCATCGATAAACAAGGGACGCATCATTGCTCAGGAGCTTGCCGAAAATCCGGAAATCGTCGCCGTGATCGGTCATAAAAATTCCTATATATCGATTCCGGCATCGGCAATTTATGAATTCAGCGGATTGCTGATGATTTCACCGACCTCCACCAGCCCGAAACTCACCGAACAAGGATTCAAAAACATCTTTCGCATCATTCCCAACGATGAAGCAACCGGACGAATAATCGCCGATTATGCGAATCGGCAGGGATATAAAAGATTGGTTATATTTTATGTTAAAAATCGTTATGGTCTCGATCTTGCCAATGCCTTTGAGAAACGGATCAATGAACTCAATCTCGTCATTGTCGATCGCAATTCCTATCGTGAAGCCAATGAAGCGCATTTTCAGAATATTATCGATATCTGGAAGGATCTCGGATTCGATGCCATCTTCATTGCTGGTTCCATGCCTGCTGCCGGCGCCTTCATTCAGCAAACCCGGACGAATGGTATCGCTGTCCCCATTCTTGGCGGCGACGGCCTCGACTATGACGAATTATGTCATCTAGGAGCGGCGAGCGAAGGAGTTACCGTGGCCTCCAGTTTCGATCCTCGCGATCCCCGACCGATAGTGCAGGAATTCACCGCCGCGTTTCGCGAGAAATATGGCGCCATGCCGGATGCCAAGGCGGCTTTGGGCTACGACACCCTGAAACTGCTGGCCCAGGCCATTGAAACAGCGGGATCACCTTCCCCGCGGGCGGTAGCGGAAACCTTGCATCAAATGTCAGGCTGGAATGGTGTAACCGGTATTCACACATTCGATGGAAACGGGGATGTTGTCGACAAACGAATCGTCATTAAGCAGGTTCGTAACGGCAGGTTTGAGTTGATTGAATAAAACGATTAATCAATAAAAATCCGGTTGTCCTGACATGGCTATTTTGAACTTGTAATGGAAATTTCACTAGTTCAATTGTTAACAAAACATACCCCCTGCTTCATTCTTCATGGAGTTTTTATCCTTCTCGTCGTTGTCCCCCGGTCATCGTGCGCGATGATTTCTTCTTGATTTTCGAGGACGATGACAAGGGACGATTACGAGTGGGAGTGAACGATGACGACGAGATGTGGATGAGGTTATCCGTCTTCAGTCCAACATCTTTTCACAAAGGAATCGTTTGTCCATCCAAATCGTGTAAGGTTTCATCCGCTTTTCCATAAGCCGCTGCATATCCGGACGTTCGATCGAAGTTTCATATACCGGGATGGTATCGGGACCAAGCAGCCGGGCTTGACGCTGGCAGACATCAACCATGCCGGCAATCAACCAGCCCCGGCGTTGATATTCAGGAAGCACATACCCGTGCGAATAATAAACATGCCCGGTCATGGCGCCTTCCGATCCCAATATCCAACCCACAATGCCGTCTCGATTTCGCAAGGCGATGGAGACTTCGTGTATCAGCGGTAATTCACCGGTATTCAATGGGTGAAAAATGCGATCCGTCTCCGGTATTTCGGATTCGATAAGATAGTTAATGGTTTGACGATCCGCGTCCGTGAGTTCGTTCCAGGCGGTCGAGGCGAAACCGCCAAGCCGGATTCTTGCCAAAAATCTGGCCCAATCATCTGCTGCCTGTGCGGCCCAATCCGCACGGCCGGCGAGACGGAAATCTTTGACTCGCGGTGTGCTCCACTCTGCTTTTTGCATCAGTGCTTCATAAGGTTCAAGCATCGGCATTTGACTGGAATGGAATGCAATCAATTTCCTGGTTCCATTCGCTTTTGCGATCTTCTCTGATTCTTTGAGCAATTCCAATGCAAGACCATGCCGTCGAATCTCGCGGCTTACAAATACCGAAAACAATCGTCGCTCCTTTTCCCCATATGGGCGTGACAACAGGATCAACCCAACGGGCTTAGCGTTAATTGACGCCCCAATGGCCAGTTGTAGTTCGTGAGCATCGTTTTGATCATTGTCGGTCTCTGTGAGTAACTTCCGGAAGCGAGGATATGTCAGACTGGCGAATTCCGGGGCCGGCAATTCCAACCGTCTTATCGTTACTTGAGATAATAAATCTTGTTTCAAATTGTTGTCCTGAATCATTGAACTGGCTTATCGGCATCGAATTTTCGCATCATTTCCACTTCTCAGAACATCAAGGTGATAGCCTTTCCGAGGAATTCCGCCTCAAGCCTCAGCTTCTGCAATTGCTTTTTAACAATTTCCTTTCCGCAAACCAAATATGACAAATGACCGAGCTATCCCTTCCCATTGTAATCCATCATTAAATTGCAAACTCCGATTTCGTTAAAAATAACAAGCGTTGGGAAAAAACAAAATCATATGATGTAAAGTGTTATACTGTCTATACCCGACAGGCCGATAGCTTCGGAAGCCCCTGCAATCAAACTGGAGCCAATAGGAGCGATGAGCAGGAGTACAGGTATTGGCCGCTAATACTCAAATTATTTATTGCCCGGCATGATATATGCACGAAGAGGGTTTATTTTATTACAAAAGTTATTATAAAATACCCTGAAAATATCTCGATATCATGATTTTCCCCCGTTCAATTACCTCGACACTCCTGGAGTGGAGCAAGTCGACGCATCGCAAACCCCTGGTTATCAGGGGAGCGCGCCAGGTGGGCAAAACCGTTATCGTCAGGGAGTTTGCAGCATCATTCGATCACTATATCGAAATGAATTTGGATATGATGCAAAATGCCGAACTATTTCGACGTGGATTGAATATTCGCGATTTGTTTCAGGCAATTTTATTGAAATCAGGGAAAACATTCACCCCTGACACCAGGACAATCCTCTTTCTGGATGAAATCCAAAGTTGCCCGGAAGCGGTAGAGTGTTTGCGATATTTCCATGAAGATTTACCCGAGGTTTTCGTTATTGCCGCCGGCTCATTATTGGAGGTCGCTTTATACAACAGACATATCAGTTTTCCAGTGGGGCGGGTTGAGTATCGGTATTTGTATCCCCTGTCATTTAAAGAATACCTGATTGCCGCCGGGCTCGAAAGTGTGGTGTCAGCGTATGACCAACTGCCGTTTCCATCCTATGCCCATGAGGTAATGCTTGATCATTTTCATCGCTATACTTTGCTTGGCGGTATGCCTGAAATTGTTGCTGCCTACCTGGATAGGAAGGAAATTTCCGGATTGACTTCCATCTACAATTCACTGATGATTTCGTATCTTGACGATGTCGGAAAATACGCACGAAATCCAACGAATTCCATAATTCTACGTCACTGCATTCAAACGGCGCCGCTAATGGCGGCACAACGAATTACCTTTGCCGGTTTTGGCAACTCCGCTTATCGATCTCGTGAGGTCGGGGAGGCGCTGAAAACCCTTGAACAGGCAATGTTGCTCAATTTGATTTACCCGGCAACAGGAGTTGATATTCCGATACTCCCGAATTTGAAGAAATCACCACGCTTGCAATTTGTCGATACCGGTTTGATTAATTACGCGGCGGGTCTGCAGGGGCATTATTTTCAACATCGGGATTTACATTCGTTTTATCGAGGCTTGATCGCCGAGCATATTGTTAATCAGGAATTGCTATCATTGTCCTTCGACCATAATCACAAACCATGTTTTTGGGTACGAGAAAAAAGCCAATCGAATGCGGAAGTCGATATTATCCTCCAGCATGAGAATTGGGTAATCCCGGTCGAAGTCAAATCCGGAAAAACCGGAACCCTCCGTTCACTCCACCAATTTGTCGATAGTTGCCCGCATCATTTTGCGATAAGACTCCATGCCGGAGAATTCAAACTTGAACATTTAAGCACGCCAAAAGGAAAAAAATATCTCCTGCTCAATCTTCCCTACTTTCTCGCTGCCAAAATTCCTGATTACATCAGTTTTCTGATCTCGGAAAGCGCGTAACAGGATAAATTGTACAAAGAATCCATAACCATGGAGGGATTTTCCTGCCAACCTCTCATTGTCATCCTTCGTCCTCAATCGTTTCCAAACCCTTAAAATCGTCCTCGTCGTCGTCCTTCGTGCTCGTTCTCGAGGCGTGCTTGCTGATTTCGAGGACGAAGGACGACGACGAGGACGAAATCGAGGACGGGATAGTTCCACCGGTTCAACTACTTCAAAATGAACCACCAGATTATGCTGGTAATAATCAAGACCAATAATGCAACGATGAGAAGTCGCAAGGGGATGGGATTCAAAGCACGTGGTGAATCGCTTTCCAGTCCATTTAAAAAGCGCTCCCAAACATGTTGGCGAAACAACCTGGATTTAGGAATTACTTTCATACATCTGAAAAATAAGCGAATAACAATGAATAATACCCCGATCAATTGGGATTTCATGAATTAAAAGCATTTGGAATGTCATTCACTCTACTATCCAATTTATCCCGGATGAATATAACTTCTCCAGCCCTCTTCTTTTATCCAACCAGCCGGCCATTCCTAAGACGATATACCTTATCGGCCTGATTGACAGTGCTTTCGCGGTGCGCCACGCAGATACAAGTGATTGACAAGCTTCTCAGTTTTGCAAACAGCCTAGCCTCCATGGCATTATCGAGTGCGCTTGTCGCTTCATCGAGAATGAGAAGTCGGGGACGACGTATCAGATGTCGAGCCATGATTAATCGCTGCTTCTGCCCGGTCGACAACGTTAACGATCCCGTGAAGGTGTTGATGCCGAGCGGCATCCGCTCGACATCAACCGCCAGTTCCACCAGATGAAGGACATCCCATATTTTGTCCACTGAATATGGCGTTCTCCCGGCAATATTATTCCGCACGATTCCGTCCCATAAAGAATCTTCCTGCAATACTGAACCGATCTGGGATCTCAGGACATCCAAATTCCAGCGTTCCAAAGGAACGCCATCAAAATAAATCCCGCCTGATTCCGCGGAGTAAAACCCCAGGATCAAACGCAACAGGGTCGATTTGCCGCTTCCCGAAGTCCCCTCGATAACCACAATCTGCCCTGGATCGATTTTGAGCGAAATATATTCCAGGACCGGCGCCGCATCTTTATTATAACGAAAGCCTACCTCTCGTAACTCAATCTCACCCCGCGGTGGACTGGTGTAAATTTCCCCATTAGGTTCAATAGTTCTGGCGCCGCGAGTTTGGTTGTACTCATGATTGGAACGGTCATTTGCGGCGCCAATATTCATTTTTTTCGATGGCGATATCAAATTCCGATTGCTGTTTAACCACACGGATTCACATGGTTGATTTAAGATCTCCTTGAGTCGCGATATTGATGGACGACATTGCATCGATTGTGATATCATATTTGCAAACGATTGCGCTGCCATGATCAATCCCGTCAATGCCAAAGCGATTGCCATCATACGCGCGCTGTCGATTCCCGGCATTATGGTTGATTGTGACAATATGACCACGGCCGCTAATCCAATCGCAGCAATTGGAATCCGGGTCTTCAAGCATACATCCAGTATGATTTCCGCGATCTGGGAATGCCACGAAGAACGACGTTGATTGGCAGCGTACCATTCCCATTTCTTGAATCCCGATTGTTCCGCGGCGGTCGACCGGAGTTTCCGCACACCTTGCAACAGGTTAAACATAAATGCATTGCACAGCACGGTATGATCGAATCGTTTGACTTCGAGATGGTTGATCAACGTCGTAAAAATCACGCTGAACAAAACCTGGGCACTAACAAAGATCAAACCGAAAATGGCGATCCGAACATCGATCCATAAAAGAATGGCTGTAAATGGTATAAACGGCAAAGCGTTGATGAAATTTTCGGCAGTGCCATCCAAATTGGAAAATAAAAGATTGATACTGCCGGCCTGTTGTCCCAATCTTTCCGCGCGTTTATGACGAATAAATGGTACCGGCAGTCGAACCACCCGATCCCAAATCATGGCAATCGCCGTATGCAGGCCCCGTCCAATCAAACGATGGCGGGTGATAATCTCTAAATACTGAAACATTCCCTGGCAGATGATCATCGATATTAATCCAAGTGTGAGAGTTCCTGTCATATTTGAATGTTGGGAACGAGAAAATAGTAGCATGGCTGCCGATGGCCAGGCCAGACTGCACCCGGCGATTACCAATCCGGTTGCCAGACTGAGGAGGCCATCCCCAAGTCCACCGGAAAAAGCCATTTTCAGGAACTCGCCGATAGGCATGGATTGATCGGGACATCGCTGGTATAGCATATATGTAGTCGGTTTGAGTTTGGTTGCCATCGCCGGTGTGAGCGATTGTTCCTCATTGCAATGGGGATCGATTATCCGATAGCTGCCGGCACATTCAGGCAGTAGCGCCACCGGTCTTTCATCATCTCCAAGGAATCCGATCAAGGCGCCACAATCATTCTCCCACCAATCTCGTTCAATCATGCGAATTCGGCGTACCAGTAAATGATGATGACTTGCCAATTGATAGATTCCAAGCTGACCGGTGTATATCGAATCTAGGCTCCGACTGTTGACTTTTAGTCCCATCGCTCTGGCGACACGAGAAAAAGCTCCAACCAGATTATGGCGCCCCGAATCGGATGATTCCGGCGCTTCCCGGGACATTGCATTGATTTCCTTGACGTTACTGACGCCATCGCCTCCGGACTCTGCAATGATCATGCATGGTTTATTGTCAGAGAATCGATCGAGTTCGATCAGGCTATTGCAAATGCGACCGCCTTCCACAGTAACGATCCGGTCACATCGTTTTAAGGTCGCGTCACGATGGGAGATCAGGATGATCGTGCAGCCGCGTCGACGCATGTTCGTGATGATTTGTTTTTCCAATTCGATTTCCAAAGCGTCATTCGCTTCATCGAGAATAACGATTTTCGGTTTACGAGTCAATGCCCGCGCGATTTCAAGACGCTGTTGTTGGCCGACGCTGAAATTAATGCCCCGCTCCGCCACCCAGCTATCCAACCCCTGACCACGTTGCATCACAACATCTTTCAAGCAGGCATCTCCGACAGCCTGCCAAAGATCTTCATCGGGGATATCTTCGTCCCACATGGTGAGATTCTCCCGGATGGTTCCGGAAAACAGAAATGGATTCTTGTCAATCAAACAAATCGTTGCGGCTAATTCTCCAGTTGGGATGGACGTGATCGGTTGACCTTCGATCCTTACGCTGCCGGACCAGGGGCGGTGCAGCCCTGCAATCAATCCGCCAATGGTTGATTTACCGCTTGCCGATGGCCCGGTTATCCCCAGTATTTCATCCTTGGAAATGGACAGGCTGAGGTTGGGTATGGTCGCTGAACGCTTATGAGAATAGCCAAAGGAAATATTGTCAAGCGCCACGATCCCCATGTCGGGGTTCTCGCATTTCAAAACATCTCCGGATAAAGAGTTTTCTTCATCATTAACTCCTGACTCAGGATATTCATATATGGATGGGGAGATTGCAAATTGTGAGGATTCCTGCAAGTGTTTATTCACCGTGGAGTTATCGTCTTTATCATAATCGAAAATATCATCCTGAGTCATGATGTTATGGCGAAGTTGCTCGACTTTGCGATGAAGGCTGCCCAGTCCGGATAGATTGTCGAATATCCATATTGAGATCAGCCAAAGAGCAACGACAGAACCGATACTTAAGTCGCCCGAATTCCACAGACTGCCGCCAACCAACAAAACAACGACCAGATTGAATGAATGTAAACTGGTTTTAGCGATGGCTTCGATCTGGTCGAATCGGAGTCGCTTGTGAAATCGAGATTGCGAGTAGGCATGGTTCCCGGTTATATCGGACAGAAACTCGACATCCATGCCGCCGGTTTTAAGGACTTCGATCCGTTCGATCGTATCTGCCGCATAGCCGGTTAAATTCGAACCGGCGGCTTGCTTTGGGGAGATGATATCGGCGCGACGATTGGTCAAGGTAACGATCGCTAGATTGATCAGGCTGACAAGGAAAATCAATCCGGTAATCAAGGAGGAATAATGAATACCGGCCAGCAGGGGGAAAAGGCAGGATGCGCCGGCAACGAAGGTGATGGTAATTGCGAGCACAAGATTAGAAAACGAATGACATGAATTGAGGATACTGTGCAGATACCCTGTCATGCGATAGGAAAAAAATGCGTAAGGAAGATGGATAAGATGATTAAGCAGGCGACTCTTCGTTTCCCCGGCCATGACGAATTCCAGCTTTGCCGCGGAAGTTTTTTCGTACCAGGTAAATATCCAGCTCAATACCGCGAATCCGACCGCCAAAACCGCTGAATCCATGGTTTTTGCTGAATGGTCGGGGTTTATCAGTAAGTCGATGCAGGTTTGCAGTTGGAGAATGGCGAGGGTCAAAAATCCGGCGGCGGTAATACCGCTCATTCCTACTCGGATTAGCTGCCATTTAAATGGCGTCAGACGCTCTTTGAGTTGAGATGCAAGAGCAGGATATATCCTGGTGTATGGATGATCCGGAAGGCCTGTGCCGACTAAAGCAATTCCAGTAAACTTGGTGTCGAATTCTTCGATCGACATTAATTGTGGCCCGAAACACGGATCGTTCAGGCGCACCCAACGATCGTCAATTTCTTCAACAATGACGAAATGGTTGAAATACATATGAACAATGAGAGGCAGTCCTTTGGCGCTCAGCTTGTCGGGTTCACATCGAACTGCCTTGAGGTGAATGCCATACTTGCGCGCGGCTTTGATCAGGATGGTCGCGCTCGTTCCATCCCGTGATACCCCGGTCGCTTTTCTTAACTCTTCAAGAGGGACGTAGCGATTGTGATAGGCCAGAAGCATTGCTAATGCCGCGACCCCGCACTCCGTGGCCTGGGTTTGCTTAACAGTGGGAACATGCGTCGGGCAGGTGAAATAATTTTTCAGGTACGACCACATGGTGGGTAAGATATGGGCGATTATACAATAACATAGATGTCATTGTTGGATTTCGATTTATCCGAATCGTCCTTGTCGTCGTCCCTCGTCCTTCGTCCCCGTGCTCGATGATTTCCTTTCGAATTCCGAGGACGACGATGAGGACGAGTTCGAATCGGATCGCACGAGCCATCATTGGCAATCGATAGTGCTTGATATAACGCTTTCATGCACAATCCCAACGGGATTGCGGCTTATAGTTCATGGTTGGTTATACTGCCGAGTAGAACCAACCATGGGAGACAAGAAATATCCAAATAACCAACCCTGAATGGGGTGTGGCGGATTGGCGAATCCACCGAAATTATGGCCGCAACCCCGATGGGGTTTGCGAATGTTTTATTTCATTAACTCGGAGTTGTCGATTCACTCCAACTCTGGGCTTGAGGCCATTACCCCCATGGGGTAAATTTTGCCAAAACAAAAAAGTGAGACGTTTGTTGAAAATGAAAATCATGACAATTCATGGTAATGAATATATCCTCGAACTCGATGATTAAGGACGACGACGAGAACGATATGAAGCAGAACAATAAATCAAGAATCGCCGCAACTGCACCTGGCTCGATCGGCATACTTTGATTTATCCCATTGGTCTTTAATTCAGGACAAATATAACCTGAACTGAAAATTCGAAACCAGGATGATTATCGAAAGAATCATGTATATCAGCAGATAATAATACTTGAATATCAAATCCGCGCTTTCTCTGATTCTCAATCAGTTTCCCCGTCTCTCATGTTCAGTACGAGGAAAAGAATAGCGTTCGATAGTCGTCTCTGATATAAACAAGTATTCGCATGTAAAAAGCTTTATCTAATTACATATCAACTATGAATTAGGGTGTTTTGCAGTAGGAGTAACATTTACTGTTCCACCAGCGACCATGTCGAGTTCTATGTCCGACAACTCAAAATCATCCGAGGGCAACGGTGCCGGCAGCACGATATACCGTTTGGTTGGCGTTTCCTCGAGAACGGTGATGTCGACGGAATCTTCTATTTTGATCTTCAATTCCTTCTCGATTGCGGCTTTGGGATTGGCCAGCAATTCCTGTTTGAAAGTCTCGTCACCGTGGGCTTTGGCAACCAACTTTTCGACAATTTCACTTCTTTTATCGATGGACATGATCGTTTCTCCTTGTTTGTTTGTTAATGATTCAATATTGTGAATCTATGAAAATATAATCGGGAATCGACGATAAAACGAACCGCAAAACAACTGTCTTCGATTGCCGAATTGAAAGTGGTGTATCAACACCAATGCAAGGCAGGAATAGGGTGTGTGATTCCAGTCAAAATCATCCACAATCTCAAATCTGACATTTAACACCTAACAATATGTAATTCCTGCCAAACTTTCTAAAATATGAGAAGGTAAGGAAATTCAATGAAAAGGCAATTCGTTTCAATGAACTTTCATGTGATTTCTCCCCTGTGGATCGTATGTGTCGGGTACAGCATGGCAATTTAATGACTTGAATATAATCTGAAGATTCACCCGTCATCGTCCTCGGTCTCGATCAATACCAGTCGATTTCGCGGACGAGGGACGACGATGAATTTGTTCTATTTGAGAATTTATTAGAATTTCGAAATTCGGATTTCATTCAGTATCGTGGGCTAACTTCGATGGTCACTGGCGGGACATACTTGGCTAGCGGATAAAAAAATCTGAATTTGTCAGACAATCAAGTTGTGATGGTCGCATACGACAGTAAATTGCACCAATTTGATTTCCAATTGCAATTGGTCATCGTTATCGATGAAATAATTCTTTATTTCACATCTGATATTCGGTAACGACGACAAAAGGCGAGAATTAACTTACAGGACGTCCGGATATGTTCAGGATTAATCAATCTCTTTCGTTAATGATATTCGTTTGTTTGTCCGTCTTCTCGTCGTCAGCGCAAATCGTGACCGATGGCACGGTCGGTCCAAGTACCTCGCTTTCCGGGCCGAATTTTTCCATCGGCGCTAATCTGGGAACTCTTTCCGGCGCCAATCTTTTCCATAGTTTCAGTCAATTCAACATACAAACCGGCGAAAGTGCTTCCTTTTCCGGTCCGGCATCCATCCAGAATATCTTCAGCCGCGTCACTGGTGGTCAGTCCTCAACCATCGACGGCTTGTTGCGCTCGGAAATCGCGGGAGCGAATTTTTACTTCCTGAATCCTGCCGGCGTGATGTTCGGGCCAAACGCCCAAATCGATGTTGGTGGCGCATTTGCTGTCAGTACTGCTGATTATCTGCGTCTGGGCAATGGCGGGCGTTTCGATGCCGCGAATCCAGCCGCCAGTATTCTGAACTCGGAACCGGTCGAAGCATTTGGCTTTGTCCGCGCCGATCCCGCGTCGGTGTCGATCATTGGCAGTTCTATTCTTGCCGACGGTGGCCAGCACGTCTCCATCATCGCCGGTGATATTGAGATCGATGATGCTGAAATCGCTGCCGAAGGTGGCAAAATCGCCATAATCAGTGTGGGTTCGCCGGGCGAAGTGACAGCCGATGTCAACGATTCAGTGTTATTTGACAATCCACAATCGTTTACTGATTTGGGCAACCTGACACTTCGTAATTTTTCCATCCTCAATGTTGACGGTCAAGGTGGCGGGCGAATCGTCATCCGGGGAGCTGAAATTGTATTTGAAGACAGTGAAATCTCCTCGTTGACCGAAGGTGAAATCGATGGCCTGGGGATCGATATTTACGCCAGTGGTAAATTCAGCTTGATCGGAAGCCGGATAGACACCAGCACCAGTAACTCCGGCGCTGCCGGGCCAATACTGATCCTGGCCAATTTAATGGTGTTGGATAGTCGCGAATCAACCCACGAAACCGGTATCTTTGCCAATTCTCTTACCGCTCCCATCGACATGCACTTAAATCTTCGCCTGTCCCTCAATATTACCCACACATTCGATGTCGATCTTGAAGCCAAATTGATTAGTCCGGAAGGAACGGAAGTGATCGTATTTTCAAGGGTTGGCTTTAGTGATGACAACTTTGAAAATACCATTTTCAATGAAGATACAGATATCGCAATCGATGAAGGAACGGCGCCATTTTCAGGAGAATTCAGGCCTAAAGAATCATTCACGGCATTCTCCGACGAGATGGCTGAGGGGATTTGGACGCTCAGAGTCGAAGATTTTTCTTCTGGAGATGACGGCACCCTTGATTCCTGGTCATTATCCATTGGGGACCAGACATTTGAGAGCATTGACGTTCCCCGGGATATTTCGAACGATTTACCACCGACAACATCTGCAGTTGACGTTGATGTTCCCGGATTGATCATCGAAATTGTTGATGGATTTACTCCCGGAGCTCCAGGCGTCGTCGAAATCTCAACCGAAACCCTTACGGCCTTGGGTGATCCCGTCATATCGGCGACGGCGGTTGATCCGAGTTCCACGAATATAATTGAACTCGCCGCGACCGACATTACGCTTGACGACGCCGATGCTCACTTCGAACTCGATGAGAGTGGAATCGGACATTTCGTTTTGGGGCCTCCGAGTATTATTTTCGACGGGACTCTTGGCGACGAAACGCTGCTTTCCGGCCCCAATTACCGGATCAAGTCCGAATATGGCCAGATTTCCGGGGCCAACCTCTTTCATAGTTTTCGCCAATTCAATCTGAATTCCGGTGAATCGGTGGTATTTTTCGGACCCCCATCGATTTCGACCATTATGGCACGAGTTACCGGTGGCGAAGTATCGAATATCGACGGCGTTGTCCGGACCGAGATTGACGGCGCCGATCTCTTTCTTCTCAATCCCGCGGGCATAATATTTGGATCAAATGCATCGCTTGATCTTGGCGGGTCAATCACCATCAGCACGGGGGATTATATCGCGCTGGCTAACGGCGGCCGATTCGATGCAAGCACGCCCGAAATCAGTGTACTCAGCTCGGATACTCCGTCAACATTTGGATTCATCGACGACAATCCAAAATCTCTGTCCCTAAACGGAAGTAGCGTATCGATTCCAACCGGCCATGCCATTTCACTTATTGCCGGCGACATCGACATTACCGGCGGAAACATCCATGCCAGCGGTGGTGATATCTCACTTATCGGTGTCGCGTCCGCGGGCGAAGTAGATTTCGAGTCGCTTGATTCCATTATGCCACCCGATCTCAGTTCGTTTAGCGAATTAGGATCGATCCACCTGCGCGAATCGACATCCGTTAATGCCGACGGCGATAGTGGCGGGCGTGTCATGGTACATGGTCATGACGTCGTTGTTGAGGATAACAGTGGAATTTCATCCAAGACGTTTGGAGAGCAAAATGGTCGAGGTATTGTCATTGATGCTGCCGGCCGGCTCGTGCTTCAAAACAACGGAATAATCGCCAGCCAAAGTCACAGTGATACCATAGGAGCCGGTGACGCCGGTGAAATCACGATTTCAGCCGGTGATGTATTGATCGAAGATGGCAGTTCGATCAATGGCGACACCACCGGTCTCGGTCGTGCAGCCGATATCAAGCTGGTGGCTGTGTCCATGTTAGAGATATATCGCGATAGCAGGATAAGCAGTTCGTCTCTTGGTGAATTTGTTAATAGTGGCGATGGTGGTGATATCATGATTTCTGCCGGTCAAGTCACGATGGCGGAACTCAGTTTCATAACGGCGGTTACGACCAGCGGCGGCAAGGGGGGAAATATATCATTGAATGTCGAATCCGCACTTGTCATTGAACATGAAAGCGGTATCGATTCCTCGTCTTTCAATTTTGATCCCAGAGGAGGAGCGCCAGGCGCCATCGAAATCTCAGCGGATAACATGTTACTAAATGATAATAGCCATATTGACGTCTCGACATTCGCGGGGGGGACCCCTGGGGATATTACGATAAGTGTTGCCAACGATTTGATCATTCGACATGACAGTTTAATTTCTGGTGTAAATAGCGGTGAGACAGTCGGTCAGGGAGGAAGTATCATTATTTCTTCCGCTAATTTAATTCTTGAACGAGGCGGATTTATTGCAACTATCACCTTATATGTCGGCAGGGCGGGCGACATCGATATCAATGTAAGGGATACATTTAAAATTATTGGCTCGGATCCGAATTTCCTCGAGAGTGAGCAATTATACAGTGGTATAACCGCGGATTCTTACAATTTCTTTGGCCTGGAACCCGGCGCCACCGGCGACGCCGGACAGATCACGATTCAAACTCGTGATCTGCTGGTCGATGGATTGGGTGTGATTAGCAGCAGCTCAACTGATGGAGCTGGACATGGAGGCGACATTTCTATAAACGTACACGAAGACGCATTTCTCAAAAACATTGCATCGATCGCGACCCAAACTGACGGACCCGCGGCAGCCGGTGACATCAGAATTAACGCAAAGACATTGCACATTCTGAACAGTAGCGAGATCACGGCTGCGACAGCGGCCCAGGGAAGTGGTGGAAATATCATGGTTGAAGCTGCTTTGATCAAAATGGGTGGAAATGCAAACGAGTATGTAGAAAAACTACCCCCCGAAGTACTGGAAAACCTTGAGGACTTTCCTCTTACCAGCACGATTTCATCGAAGTCGGAGGGAACGATGGAAGATTCCGGAAGCGGCGGCAGGATTGAAATCGATGTGAACCAATTGAGCCTGTTTGCTGGAGGCATCATTGATACGTCGTCGGCTGGCGGTGGCGCCTCCGGATCGATCGGAATCAGTGGTGACTTCATTTTTCTGGATGCCGGCGCCAGTATCGCTTCCCGCAGCACCGGCAGCGGGGATGCGGGAAATACCGGCAGAATTTTTATCGGTGCGGCTAATAACCCGGTGGAAAAGCTCGAAGTCCTGGGCGGCTCTTCCATCACCACTGACGCTGCCAGCGCCGGCGGCGGACAAATCACGATTTATGCCCGGAAATTGATTTACTTGCTCAACAGCCAGATCACCACCAGCGTTGCCGACGGATTCGGATTCGGTGGCGACATCTTTATCGATCCGATCAACCTGGTGATGCATAACAGCCAGATTCTCGCCCGTGCTTTTGCTGGTGACGGCGGCGCCATCACCATTATCGCCGATAACTTTATTCAGTCCGACAACAGTCTGGTCGATGCCACCTCACAGCGAGGGAACAATGGCGCCATCGAAATAATTGCGCCCGACACGGATATCAATGCCGATCTGGCGCCGCTGCTGGGTGATTTTCTCGATGCGGCCAGTTGGGTGGTCGAACGCTGTTCAGCCCGTCTGGGCGGCGCCACCAGCAGCTTGACCGTGGCGGGACAAGGGGGAGTGCCCTTGCCATTTGATGACCTGCAGGCGAATCTGGACTTGATCGGATTCGATATTGAAACGGGAGGTGAGTCAGGAACAGGAATTCGGCGCATACGAGAGTTGCCGGAAATCAACGATATTGGGATTGCCCGAAAACCATGTGAAGAATGCAGGTGATGGTTAAATTCGCATTCCGCAACAACTTTGAAGTTGACATAGCTGCTGTGGACCTCTGAGGCAGGGAATGAAAAGTTTGGTTTATGTCTACGCGCATTCTATCGCGTTGTAGGGAAGAGCCAGCCTCGGCTCGGCTGGCCTACTGGTGCGCTTTAATGGCTGTACGATTAAAACATTGTATTATGAAAGGAGAGTGTAAGACTAATGTCAAATGTAAAATTTATGTTTGTGGCAGCGATAATGATTCCGATTATGTGCTCGTCATATGCCGATAACCAGAAATCAGTGCCGCTGCCGCAATCATCCACCACCTTAGTTAACTATAATCCTGCGAATACCGACGCAACGCCGCGGCGACGAGAAGCTGGTCTCAGTGAAGAAGAACGTCGGGAATTGGGTGATGCTTCCAGTACCGGGGCACGCGGTATCGCGCGAGGAGCAGCACGAGGGGCAGCGCGGGGTATTGCGAGAGGAGCAGCACGGGGAGCGGCTCGTGGAGTTGCACGTGGAGTTCAGCGCGGGGTTGCGCGCGGAGTGCAGCGGGGAATGAAGGATGAAGTGGAAAAAATCGACATAGATTCCAAAGGGAAATCAAAAACTGTCGAACCCCTTCCCTTGCCCAATCGTCTCGAACCTCTGGCCCCATCTCAAACCGGTTATACCTCAAATGCCCAGCCCACCATTTATTTTTATCTTTCCGATCCATCTTCCGATCCGATACAATTCGTTCTGAACCGCCGGGACCAAATCGATCCGGTATTGACCTACACCATCGAGTTGAATCCGCAAACCGGACAAATTGCTGCCGGCATTCATGCTATCGATCTCTCCAAGCACCCGATACGATTGGAAAAAAATGTCGAATATGAATGGTTTGTTTTGATTATTCTGGATCAGGAAGAACGCTCCAGTGATTTTCTCGCCAGCGCCACGATTAAGTATGTGGAAGATAAGATGAAGTCACCATCTGCCAACGATATCGAATCGCTCAAGAATCTGGCGGCCCGGGGACTATGGTACGATACCGTTCAGGGACTGAATACATTGATCGAAAACCATCCAGATAACGCAGAGTTACATCAGCAACTTCAGCATCTTTTGAAACAGGTGAATTTATTTGATACCGCTCGCTATCAAGAGCAATTGATTGCCGCGATGAATCATGATTGAAAATGTAATTTATTAATCGTCCTCGTCGTCGTCCTTCGTGCTCGTTCTCGGAAAATTCGAGGACGACGACGAGGACGAAATCGATGGACGATTGGGAACTCACTATATGAATATTATCGATTTCAAATTTTGGATATTAGTTTGAATATGAAATTAAAAAATCGACTGTTGGTCTATCTGATATTCATGACGACCAATACGATATTCAGCGATGATTTTTCCTTACCCCCACTGAAACTCGATTCAAGCAACCTTTCGGGACAGTCGATTATTTTCCTTAAGCAAGTAGTATTCGAAGGAAATACCATCTTTACCAATGCGGAATTAATTCAACTTGTTGCTTCCTACCTGAACCGTGAAGTTACCGCTGCCGAATTATTCGATATGAGAAATCTCATATCCCGATATTATACCGATAAAGGCTTCATTAATTCGGGGGCGATATTGCCGGATCAATCCGCGGTGGACGGGGTGGTTGTTTTTAAAATTATTGAAGGAAAATTGACCGATATCGATATCTCTGGCAATGGCCATTTGCGGGATCGTTATATCCGCAGTCGTATTGAAAGCGGGGTCACGACACCGTTGAATATCTATGACCTTCAACTGCCATTGCGATTGCTTCATAACGATAAATTGATCGACCGCATTCAATCGCAACTGCGTCCCGGCATGGAGTTGGGACAAAGCATTCTGCACGTTGATGTGGATGAAAGCCAACCCTATCGGCTGGGATTTGGTTTCAACAATTATCGGTCACCGAGCATCGGCAGTTACCGGGGAGAAGTCGCCGGTTCCGTGCGTAATCTGAGTGGCTGGGGGGAGGAAATCGGCGCCAGCTATGGTTTGACAGAAGGTCTTGATGATTATGGTGTATGCTTCACCGTCCCTTTGACACGCCGGGAAACCACCTTCCTGATTTCCTATGACAATAATGACTCGACGGTGGTCAGCAATGATTTCGCCGATTTGGAAATCGAGAGTCAGACCGACACCCTCGCTGTTGGTCTGAGGCAGCCGCTTTATCGTACACTTAATCACGAGTTTGCCTTGTCGCTGCAATTGCAAAAGAAGAAAAATGAAACGAGTCTGCTGGGACTGCCTTTTTCATTTTTAGGTTCGGGTGAAAATAAGGGTGTAAGTCGTGAAACCGTGGTAAGCTTTGGTCAGGAATGGATTGATCGGAGCATCAAACGGGTCATTACCGCTCGTTCAACCCTGAACTTCGGGATCGATTGGCTGGATGCCACGATTGGTGAAACCTCTGGTCCTGATGGCAAGTTCGTGACCTGGCTCGGTCAGTTTCAATGGCTGCAACAACTGCCATTTCGTGAGAGCCAATTGCTTTTTCGCTCGGATCTGCGCCTGGCTGACGACAGCCTGTTGCCGCTTGAGCGATTCTCGATCGGTGGTCATGACACCGTGCGGGGTTACCGTGAAAACGAGATCACCCGCGATAACGGGTTGATACTCGGACTCGAATACCAAATGCCGATAGCGATGTTCAAGTTGCCGGGAGTTAGCCGCGATCCCCAGGACGGACGACTTTATGGCTCGGTATTCAGCGATTATGGTCGAGGTTGGAATCGTAACACGGGGACAGCGGATCCCCAAAGTTTAAGCAGTGTCGGCATCGGATTGAAATGGTATGCCGGATATCGACTTAATATGGAATTCTATTGGGGACATGCATTGCGGAATGTCACCGGTGACGATGAACACGATCTCCAGGATGATGGATTTCATTTTCAGATCAATGCGAATGTATTTTAAAATTGTCCTCGTCGTGGCAATCGAGTTTGAAAATCGAGGACAAGGACGACGACGAGAATGAAGACGAATGCGAGGTAGAAAATACGATTACGATGAATTATCAATTGGATCATGAGAAGTTGGATGTATACCAAGTTGAGCTTCAATTCGTTGTTTGGGTTTAACAAAACTTATATACCGCACATGATCGCAAGCTTCATTTTCAGTCGTCCCTCTGGGACTGTTGGTCATTGTCATATCAAAACCCGCCAATGAATTGGCGGGCTAGTTTCAATTGTCCCATCCGGGACGAAATGATAGTAGACCATCGATTCATCGATGGGAACAAGAGGAAAATTCGTTTTAGTCCCATTGGGACGACTGAAAAGCCAACGATATTGATTCCAAGTTGCCAATCAATCAAAATGTGAAAATTATCGGGCAGAGGTGTAAGATCATGAAGAATCCAAATTTATCATCCCTGTTTTTCATTCTATTTCTATGTATTCTCCCGACATTGTCGGCGAACACATCACCCGAATGGTTGACATCCTCGCAACAGATGATCCGGAATGGTC
>CAZTTH010000014.1:60403-79567 GCA_964615975.1 uncultured Lentisphaerales bacterium
GCGAACACATCACCCGAATGGTTGACATCCTCGCAACAGATGATCCGGAATGGTCAATATCTCGAAGCGCTTGACTCAATCAACAACAATCTCATTGGTGAGACACGGAACGACGTTCGATGCGATGCCTATCTAATGGCGGCAACGGCTTGTCAATATCTTGGACGACATCGTACGACAGGTGAATACCTCGATCACGCCTATCACGCGGTGGATACAGGAACCGATGATGTCCGCAAGGTTCTGGTGCGAATTCGATTGAGTGATTACTATTTGACGATTGGCAAGCGGGACAGGGGTGAAGAATTCGCTTTCCAGGCACTTCAAGCTGCCGATGCGATCGAAAATCAGGATTTACTCACTGAAGCCCGCGGCAATTGGGCGAATGTTCTGATTCTGTATGGCGATTATCAGGAAGCCATTGCCGAGTATGAAAATATTTTGCAATCGGTACCCGATTCAGGGTCAAGGGATATGAAAATTCGCATTCAATTGAATCTGGTAAAAGCCGCCATCATGAATAATCAGCTCGACAAGGCGCTGTCAATCTTCGTACAGATCGACAGGGACCTCGAAAAACTGAGCGATTCATTCGTGAAGACATCGTTGTTAACCTCTACTGGAGCGCAGGGGTTGGAGCTTCTTAATAAAGATTTATCCCGGGATAGGCGCGAGCAAGTACAATCAATTACCTGGAAAATGCTTAACGAAGTCCAATTACATGCAGACAAAACCCCGGATGCGCGTTTGCAATCGCTTGTCTATGGCTATCTTGGGCGACTTTATGAGTTGGAACAGCGATTGGATGAAGCGGTAAAATTGACCAATGCCGCCATATTCCATGCCCAACAGGGGAATCATCGAGATTTACTCTATCAGTGGCAATGGCAGGCGGGACGGTTGGCACGCCATGCGGGTAAAATATCGGCAGCGATTGGCTTCATGGAAAACTCCGTCAATACCTTGGGAGCGATTCGCAATGAATTAACCACTGGTTATCGACATTCAAGCGATATCTTCGCCACTCGTATCAAACCGATATATTATGACCTCGCCGATATCTATGTGGGAGACGCACTGAACTTCAAAAATACAGACGCATATCAACATCGGTTGAAGCAGGCATGCGATGTCATTGAGAGATTAAAGTCGGCAGAATTGGAAGATTATTTTCAGGATGAATGCGTAGTGGCATTGCAGCAGAAAGTTCGCAGTCTGGAAGCGCTTGAAGTCAAATCGACAGCAGTGATTTACCCCTTGATTCTGAATGACCGACTGGTCACTATCGTCGTGTTTCCCGATGGCAGGTTTCACCATCATATTGAACCAGTGGATACTGATAGGGTCAATCATGAAGTCAGCTTGTTGCGGCGTGAACTCCAATCGCGATCGACCAAGTTATTCATGTATCCAGCAAGAACGATTTATGATTGGATAATTCGCCCGTTCAAGTCAGAACTGCAATCTGCCGCCATCACCACCCTGGTGATTGTACCCGACGGAGTCTTGCGCCTTATTCCTTTTTCAACCCTTCATGATGGCGAGCATTTTCTGGTAGAAGGTTTTGGTGTCGCCACCACCCCCAGTTTAAAGCTCACCGATCCACGGTCGTTACACCGAGAAGGGGCCGCCATTATGATCGCCGGTTTGTCCCGATCAGTTCAAGGATTCTCAGCGTTGCCCAGTGTCCCACAAGAACTCAAGGAAATCCAGAATCTTATTGGCGGGAAAACCATGCTCAATGAGGAATTTTCTGCTGAAGCAGTGTACGCACACCTGAAGTCGACTTCTTATCGGATCATACACCTTGCCACACACGGTGAATTCGGCGGTAGTCCCGAGGACACCTATTTGTTGACGTACGATAAAATGTTGACTTTGGATAAGTTGGAAGCGCTGATCAAGCTTGGTCAATTCCGGGATGATCCAGTAGAATTGTTGACGTTGAGTGCGTGTCGAACCGCGGTAGGCGATGAAAAGTCGGCACTCGGACTGGCCGGTGTTGCCGTGAAGTCAGGCGCTCGCAGTGCGATTGCCACGTTGTGGTATGTCAACGACGAAGCCACCATGATCGCGATCACCGAATTTTATCGACAACTGAAACTTAATCCATCATTGACCAAAGCCGAAGCGCTGCAGAATGCGCAGAAAAAATTGATCGCCACAGATCGCTACTGGCATCCAGCCTACTGGGGACCCTTCCTTTTGATCGGCAACTGGTTGTAGGCCATGCGAGTTGAAATCCAGTTTCGAATCTCGAAATTCTGATTTCACGCATCCAGTCAGGGATGGCTGTAAGTAGTCTGTCATTTTATCGAATGTCACTGACGTGACACATATTTTTGGGGCACGTCTTTACCCGCCGATAAATCAGCGGGCTACTCTCGTTTTATCCCTATCGGGATATTCAATTTGTCATCCCCTTTGTCATTTCATTAATTGTTAGAGTTTTTACCTTATTTTTCTCCTGGTTAAATTCACTATAAAATAGATAAAACAGTTAGGTTTCCAATTAGTATTAAACAAGATGTGTATCTGTATTTATGAATTGGGTGTTTTAACGGATATATACGAAATACATGGTGACGACTGTAGCGATTATGACCAGTGGATAAAAGCCCTTGCCGAAATTTGAGAATCGCGCTACCAGGTCCAGACGTCCCCGATTGACGAAATGGCGGCAAAGAACACTGTCGAGCATGCCAAAAGCGAACAGGAAATAAAGCACGAAAAAGCCGTATTCCATGGCCACCAGATAATCGATTTCCGGCAGGTCGTTCGAGAGTTTGAGATGAAAAAATGACAGAGTCAACAGGCTGCTCATCATGATATTGAAGCGGAGGCTGAACATCGATGCTTCATTCATTTTAATGAAAAACGTGCTATAGGAGGCGATCACGATGGCAATGATGGGGATGAGATTCTTGACTGCATGACTGATAAAGTTGCGTTGAATCTCGATCTCGACATTGAATTGGGAAAACCCGATGCCGGCATAACTCCCACGATCGGAATTTTGATCTGATGAAATAAAGGTATTTTGCACGTTCTGATAGAGCCATGCATCTTCGATATCCCACGCCTGGATGCCGCTGAATACCCCATTAACTTTCATATTCTTCAGCCAATTGTCAATGTTGTAACATTTCATATCATGCAAATCGGTTACGAAGATCACATCCTGTGTTGTCGATTTTCGATGGCTCATAGTGATTTCCAGCTTTTGGGAATCGAACGGATATTTGGCGAGATTGAAATTGCCTTTGAACGTCGCCCGAATCCGGTAAACCCTTTTGGTAACCCCATTCACTGTCTCTTCGATAACGGGTTCACCAAGGTTAACCTCGCTGGCGGCATTCAGGAATTCAATATTCCGATCATCGAATGGACCCTGAAATCGAAACCACAGGTAGAAATCCGCGGCGAATGTACTTTTGTTAATATCCAATCCGGTAATTTCATTGAATTGAATACCGGTATAGACAATTTGGATACGCTTCATCAGGCTATCATTGAGAAATAAAACATTATTTTTCAATGCCTGGTCGAGGAGTTTGTCGAGATTTGATTCGTGATTGAAAATGACATCCACATGAGCGAAATCGGACAGCAGCTGTTGATCTTGATACCGACCAATTCGTAACGGTCTGACCGCATTTCCATTTTGATCGAAAAAGATATTGCAGGCTACTCCGGGGTAGGCCCGCAGCGGATTGCTGAGATCGATTAAGTAGGCACAGATCTTTTGACGTATCGTTGTTGTTGTCAAATCCTCATTGGTTGTCACGATCGATTGGAGGGCCTGCATCGACAATCCGGCGACGTCAAAATAACCGGCAGCTACCCACGAAGGATGTTTGCCATAATGGCGGCGAAATTCATTGCGAAAATATTGTGCCTGCCGCGTCGAGATGTCCGGGATATAAGGAGCAACCACATGGATATCATTTGAAAAGAAACCGGGACGCGCACGCTCCTGTGGTGTCTGGCGCAGCCGATCCATGAATACTTCACTGCTTAGAGCATCGGCGCCGATGATGGGAGTTTGTTGATTTCTGCTGCGAATCGCCATGACCAGTTTAGCGCCTTCAAGCGCATGGGTCGCCAGAAAGATAATGGTGTCTTTATCCTGTTCATGTGAGATTGTCGCACACCGATTGATATCATCAGCAAGAGTGGGTGAATGCTGTGAAAACGCCATCGATGATGTGATTTCAAGGCCAATCGTGCCGGCTTCATCGCTGAAGGCATGCGACAATGTCGAGCCATAGGCATCGTCATCGAGGATGATGCAGGCGCGTTTGAATCCCAGGATTTTATGAATGAATTGAGCCAGAAAGGCGCCTTGATAGGTATTGTTGAAAATGGTCTGGTAATACCATTCATTCCCCCTTGCAACCTCATCGGCAGTCGCTGACGCGGTAATGGCAGGTATTCCTCGCTGCTTGTAAACAGATCCAGCGGCCATACTGGTAGAACTGAAGTAATGTCCCAAAACCAGCAGAATCCGATCGTCGTTAGCGATTTCTCTGGCAATAGTGGTGGCGGTCGTGGCATCATTTTTGTCATCAAAGGTCAAAAGTTTAACCTTGCTTCCAGCGATACCACCCTGTTGATTGACATCATTGATGCGCATCGATATGGCATCAACCATTTCCTCTCCCGACGAAGCATTCGGTCCGGACATCGGCCCGGCAACCGCAATATAAATTTCGGGTCGTGAATGCTGATAGTAATAAATACCACATGCCAGGATAAGGAAGAGAGATAAGATTATAGTGGCATGACGTTTAGAAATAATTGATGTCATAGAATTTTGTCTTGGTGTTGGTTCGGATTGCGAAATTTCCCTTCATTCCAGTTTCCAATTTCTAATGTGTTGTCCGCCCAATGCCATTGAATACCAGTTTTTCACCCGTGGTTTAACCAGATACTGGGCGGTGTAAAAATAAAGCGGTACGATGGCGGCTTGTTCTGCGGTTAAAATTTGCTCCGCCCGGCGATATAAGGCTTTGCGTTCAGTGGCATTGGATGTGCGGATTGCTGCGTCAACAGTGTTCGCGAATTCCTGATTGTCCCAGCCGATGCGATTGGGTGACGTTTGGGGATGAAAAACGTCATGCAAAAAATTGTTTGCATCCGGGTAATCGGCGCACCAGCCGAATCGATACATGTGCGGGGTGTTCGGCTGAGTAATCGACTTCATGAATTCATCCCATTCCAATGAAACGATGGTGATGTCGATGTTAAGATAGTGCTTCAGCATCATTTTTACTGCCCGTGCGATCTGGGCATGGACCTCGGATTGATTGTGTATCAACTCGATATCGGGAAACCCTTCGCCGTTCGGATAACCGGCTTCAGCCAACCATTCCCGGGCACGATTAGGGTTGAAACTTATACCGACTGTGTCATGAGGATCGACCGAACCGAAAATCGGTGGACGGGTAAAGGTTTTCGCCGGTTCTTCATCACCGCCGGTGATAATGCCGACAAGTAAATTCCGGTCGATTGCCGCTGTGATGGCGCGGCGAACCAAGGGATTGTCAACGGGTGGTTTTTTAGTATTAAAACCATAATAATAGGTGCAAAAAATTGGTGTTTTGTGATAATCCGAGCGCAATGACGGTTCGGTTTTGATATACATCATTTCATTCAATGGCAGTTTTTGATAGGGCCCGCCAAGGATGTCCAGATCATTATTCTCGAACATGATCAATCCCATCGAGCTTTCGTTCACCACCAGAAAATGGATTTCGTCGATAGCGATGTTTGCGGCATCGTAGTAACGAGGGTTCTTTTTCATTGTCAACAACTCACCATGATTCCAGCTCTTGAGAAGATACGAACCATTGGTCACGATGTTATCCGGTTCAGTCCATTGCTCTCCATATTTAGCAATACAATCCATGGGCAGTGGCCGGTAGATCCAGAGGCCTGCAAGGGCGGGAAAGAAACTGGCGGCATGATTCAACTCGAATTTAAGGGTGTGTTGGTCAACAACATGAACCCCGAGCTTAGTGATATCGGATTCCTTGCCGGCATGAATTGCTTCTGCATTTTTGAGCAGGTAAAGGACATGAGCGTAAGGCGCTTTGGTGGCGGGGAGTATATTGCGTCGAATCGCATTGGTGACATCTTCGGCGGTAACCGGTTTGCCGTCACTCCAGAAGACATTGGTGCGTAGATAAAACGTATAGACAGTGCCGCTGTCATCCACCATCCAACGTGCGGCCAGCTCGGGAACCACTTCGTAGGTCTCCGGATCGAAATCTGTGAGGCCGAGAAACAATTGTTCCACCAATTCGATTGAATTGGTATCCTCGGTTAATCCCGGATCCAGAGTTGCAACTGGACCATCCAATGGAATTCTCAGGTAGGAAGGCGGCGGTCTGGCAATGGATGGCAAGGAGTTTGTTAAGCGTGTATCAATACCGGTATTCGATGTATGATGGCTGCCGCAGCCGTTAATCAACGTTGCCAATATCAGACAACGAATCAGCCTGAAAAATATTTGCCAAAGGGAAGTCCGATTTGAACTCGTCCTTCCTATTCTTTCTCGTTCACGAAATTTAATCACAGAGCGATCGATTTTCGTGTTAGAGGGCGACGATGAGAACGATATAAAGTTTGATGATTGAGGCGCTGATAGTTTCACGGGAAGATCAAATGATTCTGTGGGGGCAGATATTCATCATATGAGTTTTTGATAGGGTGATGGATAGAACATGGTATATCCATGGAATAACGAGTGTCATACCATGGAATTCAATATAAACTCTCATCACCAGCGATCAATTCCATCGACATGAATTGCCGGCATGCGAAGAATTCAAGCAGGGTTTCATCCCCTCATCAACTGTCACTATCGATTTAGGGGAAACCTGGTATGTCGTTCGCGCTGAGAGCAACTCATCTGAGCCAGGGATTTGGTAATTGACAACGCCATTATGTTCAAGAGCCGTTCTCAGTTGACCCGACTTGCCACCTGGTCAGCAGTTAACGCTCATTGAGTCGCCGCAATATGGTCTCAAAACGTGTTCCGGCAAGGTCAAGATTGTCGAGAACGTTCATATCCAATTCATCCGATTCAATAACGTCAATAGCGTCTCCATAACCTTGACGTCCGACGGTATCACGCATTCGATAACTTAAAAAAATCGACAAAGCGCGGTAAAATCGTGCCGCGAAACCAGTATCCAGGTTCAACTTTTCGGTCAGTATTGAACGTGATAATTCCAATACCTTGCTGTTCTCCAGCGCTGTAACCGTTGCCATCGGGGGGCGGGTATCGACAAATGACATCTCTCCAACGATTTCACCGCTGCCAAGACGTGCAATTTCCTTACCGTCATGACTATCGTCAATCACAACGAAAGTCCCATCCAGCACAATGAATAGACTTTCCACGGATTGTCCCTGAATTATGATCGCACTTCCAGACTCAACCGCTCTTTGCCGACCATTCTTAATCAGCCATTCAATATCATGATCGTTCAATTGACCTAATATGTAAAGTGCCTTTTTCATGGGGATGATTGGATGAAGCTTATCCGCTGTCTTTCTCCCGGGCTATATTCCCAATCAGTATGGTGTGGCTTATCATACTGATTGAAAGATGGTTTTATTTTCGCCATAATCAGCTCTACTCGAAGTCAAATAATCGATTATGATACTTTGACAGATTAGGCTATGATCAACAATTAAAATGGTAACCCCAAGGGTTTTGCCGAGGGACATAATACGTATGGCAATTCCCCCATAAAGGGGGGACTCTTATTTACTATGAACCAGCTCAGTTCATCCTAAGAAAGGATGACTTTGAGATGTTAGCAATGGAAAGGTTAAATCATTTTCAATAGGAATGCAAATATTATCTGCTGTTTATCCTGAAGTAATTATCGATGCAATTGTTGAGTATGCCACGAGATTATTTGAGACCGATATTGAGCAAGTTAGCGCGGCAAAAGCAAGTCGAGTAGAAACAGGAAATCGTCGCAAGGTAAATATTCAGAGACCTGCGTTCAGCCGTCCCGATGAAACTGTTTCGCGATCATATAAAATACCCACCTCCACCAATCAGGAGGAATCAGAATCACGATCGATGGGAGTCAGCATCAATCCTTTGAAGGACTGGCGTTCAGCGTCATCATACCCCTTGAGTCCAAAGTGGATGGTGTCGGGATCCTTGACGACAACGTGGGAATTGAAAACGCGGTCCCAGAGCGAGAGAATGCTGCCATAATTGGAGCATGAATCAACTCCTTTCGGTTATTGATTTATAACCTGAAACCACATTAACGTTATGTTAATTTCTAATTGTCGTTGAGCACGCGATCTATTGGTGTATTTGGGGGTGGCGCTCCTGGAACGCGTTGATATCAATCCCAACCAGTTTGCCTATAAGATGCTGATCGGGCGGTTGGTCAATGCCGGAGTCGCGCTTGATGAACTCAAACGTCAATTCAAGCATGATGGCCGAACGATGAAGAAATGGGTTGAGGCCTTGAAGTGCGACGATGCGGAGGTTGTAATTCGGGCTTTTAGCGGGCGCGGCCCGCTGGCGAAAGTAATCGGGCCGATGGTTCGTCTGGTGAAGATGAGAGCTCTGAAGCTGAAAGGCGTGGTGCGCAATTATCGTCAGATCATTGCGCGGGAGGTCGAAGAATGTTTTGGGGAACGGATTTCCCGGGAAACGTTGCGTTGTTTGTTTCGCCAGGATCGTCGACACCGCTGACCTGTTCTCGTCACACTCCAGAAATCAAGGCGATCAACTTGTCACATCGTTCCCCTCAATGACCTAAGGTCTGGACTTCAGGACAATAAGTCCTTCTGGCGCCACCACTGTAAGGATACCGCCTTCCCAGTAGCCTGGGAAGGCGGCGATCCCAGGGATGACGTGTCGCGGGGGTTACAATGAGTAAATCCAAGATCAGGACTTCGTGGGATTCGGCATTAATCTTCGACAGCCGGAATATTTGGACATCACCATATATGGAAGGAAAGGGGGGCGGCGACGAACATAAATCCCAACGGCTCAACAGCATGTTTGGCGCGTAACAATGAATCAAGTACAATCATAATGTCGATATCTAGGGTGGCACGCGGCATGGCATAGACCGCCGAGCAATACCGCCACATATAGCGTAGTCAATGTCTGCTGAATCAAGAGCAGCGACAATCTGCCGCAGTTCGTTTAGCAATTACATGCCATTTCCCTTTTACGATTCGCTTGGAGTCGCCTTGAGGCCATGAGCAAACCAATGAACAAGAAATTAAAAAAAGGCGCATGTGACCACAATAGCCTGAAATCACCATGCCCGGTTATCAATATTCGATCTCACAGACTACGCGATACTCGATAATTTACAGCAGCATATTCGGCATATAATTTATACCATGGTTGAGGCGCGACACTAAAAAGATACCGATTTCTATTCTAAAACAGGGCGCCATTCCAGTGACATCAACCGATGAGATATCATCCTTTCCGTGGATGAGTCAGGGCTTTATGCCCCGCTTGGTTGCGATTAATGAATGGGAATATGATGTCATGATGATGGTTGATTATCATAGTTGACATATTGTATAAAAAGTTAATCCATGTCGTATTGCCCATCCTCTTTTATGAAAATCAGAATCATTCATTCTCTGTTGGTATTTATCGTTTGGATCAACCACGGATATTCCCAAACCAATCCGGCGGTATCCGCCTGGCTGATCAACTCAGCCGGGCTCAAGGGCAGGAGTGACACGACCGCAATTCAAGCCATTGTCGAACAATTCCCCGCCGATATCCAATTGGTGCGATATTCCGCAACGGATGTTTATATCAATGCCTCCGGCATCCCATCTTATCCGGTAGGCCCCTGGTCCGGGAACCCGGCGGTGGCCACAGATCGCCACTGGCTTTTCCGCGTTCCCCTGAATCCGGTAGAACAAACCAGCGCCAAAACTTCCACGCCCCTGGGACCGATTGGGGTTTTCATCAATGGGGTGCCCATTTTTAATGCGCAAGACGCCCATTCCTTTAACAATCAGAATATCTGGCATCAAAACGCGGTGGCGGTGGAAGGAGGGCTGCTGCCGGGAACGACCAATGGATTCGACAGTTCATTTGGCCATCCCGCTCCGGTGATGAATGGCGGGATGATCAATGGATTGCAGATGGGGGAATACCATCACCATCAACGCCCGATCAGTCTGCTCGCGCAAATTGGCGATCCCCCTTCCAGGCACTCGAAAATCATCGGTTATGCATTTGATGGTTTTCCCGTCTATGGCCCCCATGGTTACGAACATGTCAATGGCACCGGCGGAGTCACCCGGATGCAGAGCAGTTACCGACTCAAGACCGGAACCCGGCAACCGCTATCTGGCGGCAGTACACCTGCCGGTGTTTATGATGGGAGGTATATCGAAGATTTTGAATTTAGCGAAGGATCAGGACATTTGGATCGGCATAATGGCCGATTTGCCAGCACCCCCGAATATCCTAATGGCATCTATCATTATCATAGCACCATCGATAATGCGGGTAATTCTACCTATCCTTATATCATCGGACCACAGTATTATGGGGTGGTTGCCACAGATAATTCAAATCGTTCGGTCACTGTCCCCAACCCTGGCGTGGATGAATATCAACCGGCAATAAATCTCCGTTTTGCGAAATCCAGTTATGGGGTGTTGGCGGGAACCAAGTTATTGCTGGAAGTGAACCTGGACACCAATGCGATTGTCGATGGTGAGCAGGGAATTCCTTCCGGTCTGTTCAGTTTTGGGATTAAAATCACGTTTCCAACCTCATTGGGAGAGGTCGTTTCCGTTGCTGACATCACGGTGCCGGAGGAACTGAATTCTGACGGTCTGAACGGGCCCGCCGCGAAGGCAATTGGCGCCGGCTTTGCCGCCGTCAAAGGCGCATTGCCATTGTCCGCAACCGCAGGTTATACCGGCGCTCATTTGGCCTCATTTAATCTCACGACTAATCATCAGGCGGTCGGCTCTTTTGCAATCGGGTTGGAGATCTATCGCACCAATGGCAATAATGAAAATGTCTATATTGCCTATCCTGTCCCACCGGCAAGTGAAGCAATTGTCCTTGATGACCGGTTGGTTTTTGCTTCAGCGTTGGTTGGCATTGGCTTTCCATTGGAATTGAAACGCGGCTGGAATCTGATCAGCTTCCCGGTCTTGTCCACGACTCCGGTCAAAGAACTCTTGGGTGATCAATCCCCCGGAGAAGCCTGGGGATGGGATGGGCAAAAATTGGTGGCGGTTGAATACATTCAGCCCAAAGAAGGTTATTGGGTATACAGCGCGGTCGATCGTATGGTGCCGATTGCCGGCAGCACAGTTGCCAGCCAGTCTATTCCCCTGAATATCGGGTGGAATCTGGTCGGACCGGTGGCGGATTCACCATGGGCGCCGATTACTTTTGCCGCGGCGTTCCCCGCTGCTTATCAGGCGCCGATCTGGTCCTGGGAGCGCACCCGATTTGGCGCCGCCAGCCAGCTCAATATTGGTCGTGGTTATTGGGTTTTTCGGCCGCAGTGATCATCGCATGAAATTTGATTGGCATCAATAAAACATTTATGGGCTTGATCCCAGGCCAGACCGCGGGCAGTGCGAAATCCCTTGATGATCAGGTCCTGTTGGCACATCAATGACTGCACTCGTTGAGAAAATGGCAGGGGAACCTTCCCGCGTCGTGATACAGCAAACCAGCGTCCATGTGCAAACACTTCCTGTGCCGGGGTAAAATAAGGGTCATCGCCGCTTAGGTGTCGGTCAATTCCTTCCTTGATGTAATTGATCGTCCGGGTCAGTCGAAACAAGGTGTAGATATCATCGCGATCGAAATCATCGGACTCGACATCCAACGCGGTCAGGCGGGAAGAAAGATAGACATCATGATGAGGTTGGGAGGCCAGGCGCAGGGTTGGGTTGCCATTCTCCTTCCTATGTATCGGCGATCCTGGGGTGAAATAAAACGGTGATGCGCCCACCAGGCAGCGGCTACCTGCCAACACCATCAGGGTTTGCCACATTTCCGCGATGGTTTGCCGCGGCATGCCAAGGATGTAATAGGCGGTGACCCGATAGTCGAGTTGTTCAGCGAGTGTCAGTATCTCATGGAATTTCTCCAGGGTATGGGGGCGCTGGGTAAATTCCAACACCAGTTTATCCGAGCTGACGAGCGCCAGATTGAGGGTGGAGAATCCGGCGCGCCGCATTTTGGTCAGGATTTTTTCGTTGAGCGAGATATAACTCAACCCATTCATGGCGGAAAAGGTGATCGGCAGATTGTGTTCAATGACCCGGTCAAGCAGTTCCTCGACTTCCCGGTGATTAACGGTGAAGTTGTCGTCTTCGATGTCGAAATGGCGAATGCCGTCATTATAGCGGTGGAGGATCTCCTGGAAGATATCCGCAGCCGGCCGGATTGAATAGGTAAGACCGAAGACCGAATGAATGGAGCAGAAAGTACACCGGTGCGGGCAGGACCGACTGGTGATGAGAAATGTCATCGGGCGACCGGCAAATTGATAATCAGCCATTTTCAATCCAGTAAAGGCAGGCGGTGGTAACCAGTTGAGAGATTTCTTTTTCATGGATGGTTTTAATGGTGATGGCGGACTGGGTGAGGTCAACGTATCCGAGAGATGGTTGTCGGTTTTTTTAGCGGGATTTTCCCGGGTGATCAAGCCGGCCACTGCGCCGGCAGTGCGATCTCCTTGCAGCATTTCCACCAGTTGGCAGATGCTCTCTTCGGCTTCGCCTGAGAGAATATAATCGCACCCTCCATCGCCGTTGTCAGGGGATAACAATGTTTGTGGACTCATGGTGGCGTGACTGCCGCCCATCACAATCGGGGTCAGAGGAAAGAGTTGCCGGCAAATCCGCGCCAATGCCAATGATTGGCGGTAATAAGGGGTGAATAATGACGAGATGCCGATCAATCCCGGTTGCATGTCCTTGAGATCATGGACAATGGTTTCCACGCTTTTGCCAAAACGGTAGAAATGATGAAACAACGAAAACGGACCTGAATCCGGATGTCCATAATAGCGTTTGAGATACACAAACTCACCGGGCCAGGGAATACTGCGCTTCCCGCCGCCTGCCAGGGCATCGTAAATGCGCACCTCGATATCAGGGAAATGATGGCGCAGACTGCCGGCAAGATAGGCCAACCCGATCGGCTGGATCCGGCAATCGGTGATGTAGAAATCTTCGATCCACGGTTGCAGCAAGAGGATTTTTCTTACTTTATTAGTCATGTGATTTTTCCATGCCAAGATATAAATGCATAATGCCTGAGGCACCTGGAAATAATTCAGCCTTGAAACCCTAGCGCACTAGAAACCGATAAATAAAAAGCATGGCTGCTTGTCAATAAAATTTCATTGATTATGATAAGGGAGCTTGTGCTTGAACACAGTTGCCAAACGTTACACCGATTATTCACCAACAGCAAAGATCAGGGTATGGAATCTTACAAGGTAATCTGCGCCGATGATGACCCCCATATTTGCACTTTTTTTGAAAAGCTGTTAGGCGCCCGTCATCATCAAGTTCGCACGCTCCCGGATGGAACCGGTGTAATCAATTCTTTTGAGCGGGAGCCAGCGGATATCATCTTTTTGGATATTGATATGCCGATTATGAGTGGCCTGGAAATCTGCCATCAGATCCGCCTCCATCCCACCGCGTGCAATGTCCCGATCATTATTTGTTCAAGTTACGAATCGGAAGAGATGATTGTCGCCGCCTTTTCCAGCGGCGCCGATGACTATATCATCAAACCCGCCAAACCCGCGGAAGTATTTGCAAAAATGGTTACCGCCATCCGCAAACGCTCTGAGCCGATTACCAGTCAATCCGGGATCGCGCCAGGCAATCTGGTTGCCGGCAAATACCAGATCAAGGACAAGCTCGGTTCGGGCGGCTTCAGCAGGGTCTACAAAGCTATCGATATCAGCAATACGCCTCCCATTGAAGTCGCGGTGAAGTTTTTCGATTCCAATGTCTGGAGCAAGTTCACCCCCAATTATTTGGCGATCTTTCTCCGTGAAGCCTATGCCTTGTCGAAATTAAAACATCCGAACATTGTTAAATTTCATGATTTTGGCCGCAGTCAAACGCATCACTATCTGGCCATGGAGTATGTCTGTGGCAAAACCCTGGGGCAGACCCTCGAAGAAAATGGCCCCATGAGCGAAAAACAAGTGGTGAACATTGGCGCTGAAATGATCAAACTTTTGCGCTATCTTCGCGAGCGCAATATCGTCCATCGGGATATCTCGCCCCATAATATCATGTTGCTTGAATCCAATCAGATCAAGGTGGTTGATTTCGGCATGGCCAAACCCACCCAGGACTTTTCGATGACACCAAAAGATTTATTCACCGGCAGTCCGATCTACGCATCACCGGAACAGATCATGAATTATAACGTGGATCCGAGCGGCGATATTTTTTCGCTCGGAGCCACTTTATATAACCTGTGCAGCAACAAGTCTCCCTATCCCGGTGAAACCTACATGGATATCTTTTCCTACCGGATGAAATACGAGCCCATCCCGGTGCAACAGGTCGCGCCATCATTAAGTTCTCCGGTCGCCATGATCATTGATCGCATGATGTCACTGCAAAAACAGGATCGGCCCAACCTGGAAGCCATCGAAGCGGTGTTCTTATCCGATTGGTCCTGAACCATCCCGTTTGAGCTCTCCGTGTTCTCCCCAAGCGGAACATCCCGATTACCACCCTCACCTCTTCCACCTTTAAAAAAATTCAGAAGTAACCTTAAATCTTGATGAATAATGATTTGCATCAGTTGATCCGCGAAAAAATGCCATGATATTGATCAGTGGTATTGAAATGATTACTAAACTGATTAAAATTACTTTTAGATCATAAAAGCTGAGAAAACGAGTTGTATTTTCTCTAAGGATCTATCTCGCGTGTAATGTCGATGCCAGTGTGGTTTATTCGATAAGGCACCTAATCCCAATCCAATAAACCTGATAAAGAAAGGAGATTTCATTATGAAACTGGCATTCTTTCAACATTTAAGCACCACCTCAAAACTCTTCAACCGGATGGTCGCTGGCTTCTTCATTCTTGCCACATCAGCCACCTCTTCATTGATGGCTGTAGATGTAACCGACGCGTATTTTAGCTGGGGGAAGGATTTCATTCAGCTTAGCGATGCCCCACCTCCCAATATTAATGGGGACGCTCATTTCTTTGATGCCCGGATCTTTATTCCGCCAGCCAGCGGGTCTGCCATCACCGTTGAATTGCTTCCACCTGGGTTGCCGCCAGTGCCGTTTAGTGATAATGGCGGAGGCGTTTGGTCTTTCGAGGCCGACTTCCCTGGACCGAATGGCGAAGCTGATCTATTAACTGCCTTTCCAGACGGTAATACTGGGCTATATCTTCTTATGATCGATCAAGGGCTTCCGAGTCAGGCAAGTGCGTTTTTTGATCCCGGATCAGTACGTTGGCCCCAGCCTCCCGCGCTGGCAGGAACAGATTTTACCGATCTGCAGGGATTGGATCCTGCTCCGCCCTTTACCTTCGACTGGTTATTGCCACAACCACTGCCGCCGACCATCACAGCGGTGTCGCTTTTTATTGAGGATATTAGCACAGAGATAGAGGTCTTCGGATCCGGCCCGCATTTTAATTCACCATTTCCGACATCTGACACCATGACTGGTGGTACACTTGCGTTTGGGACTGGCTATTCCGGCTTTATCGAACTAGCCACTGGCATCCCCGCTGTATTTCAACCAGATACAGGAAATACGAGCGGGTGGACATTTGGCGGACCCGGAGCACCAAGCTTTAGCGTTTCGACTTTGTTCCAATTTACCACAGCAACCGGGCCTTCCCCGGAGACAGTCCCCACATTGACCGAATGGGGGATTATCAGCCTCATTTCTGGCTTGGCGATCATGGCCTTCTTTACGGTCAGACGGCTTAATCCAATACCCCCAATTGGCTGATCATGGCACGCACGGTTTAATCTGTGACCCACGCTTCGTAATTGGCATGGATGATGATGAAGCCAAGGTGGTTAAATGCCAAAACTGCGCCCTTGATTAGAGCGATGGTTTTGTATTCGATGTCTGTGTTTAATGTAGAGTTTGAAGCTGGTGGAGTTTGGAGTTCAGCCTTTTAGTATCCTGCTCTCTCAGGTATTATTGCCATTCAGGCTAAAAGCCTGTACTCCAACCTGTGCTAAACATATACGTGCGGGACTGCCGCAAAGCAATGAACGCCCAAACTCCAGCCTTATCCTGCCATTTGGCAGGACGATTCCAACACTGAATACCCTCAATGATTACCCTAAACACAGACGATTCGACAGAATATGAATTTATCGGCATCCGCGATCATCCTGAGTTCGAAAAATCATGATCAGCACATCAATACACGGAGGGGGAATTTTGCTTGTATGACTCAGGTAATGGCAGAAATTTCAGAATTCTTTGACGGTTGAACACAAGCACAAATGGCAGGTAGTTCGAAGGATAAATATTCTCAGTGTTCTTGACCGCTTGAGAGATCCCATCGAGCGGAAACACAGGCGAGAGCCAGTGTAAATCGGAATTCGAGCCCTCCGCTCGATCCAACGGCTCAACCATATGCTGTACCGATTGGCAGAGTTTGTCGTTCGCCGTGCGTGAGCTTTGACATTAAATTGGACCGGGTTTGGGATAACAGCCGAGTATCGGCCGCCGTTCTCTGGACCTGCGGATGGTGCTAAAGTTTTATCTTGACCTTGTTCCCCAAGCCGGCGCAATCTGTCAAATCTCTTGGTATGGTATTGGGAATAAATCACCCGTTGATCCATGATCAACAGAGATTTTTCGAAATCTTTCTGAAAATAAGACTGCTGAATGATGGGATACAGCTCGCTGCACGGATTCGCGTCATGCCAACAAACACCATTTCACCGCAACGCCTCTGGCTGGGATTAATCCCCGCGATGATCGTGCCATTTATAGCCAGCCTGTTTTATTTTGTCATCTTTACTGATTCCAGAGTTACCGGGAAACTCTATGCCTTGACCAAAGTCTTCACCCTGTTATGGCCTTTGGTATGCGTCCATTGGCTTTATTCTCAACCCTTGACGGTAGGGCGTCCGCTCTGGCGGCGCCATGTCGCGGCGATGCCGCTGGGATTGCTGACTGGAGCGGCAATTGTTATCCTGATGCTGGCTTTGATTCGCCTGCCGCTGTTCACGGACATGCTTCATGCAGGCAGCGCTAATATCAAGGTGAAAACACACCAACTGGGAGTGCTGGACAATTATTGGTTGTTCGGCATATTTATTTCACTGATCCATTCCCTGATCGAAGAATATTATTGGCGTTGGTTTGTCTATGGACGCTTGCGGCTGGTGGTGTCCAGGACGCGCGCCTTGTTTCTTGGCAGCTTGGCGTTTGCCTTGCATCATGTGGTGGTCCTGAATCAATTTTTTACCCTGACTTGGGCTCTGGTCCTGGGCATGGGAGTGGCAATGGGTGGTATCCTGTGGAGTTGTTTGTATGATCGTCACCAATCGCTGATCGGGGCCTGGTGCTCACACATGGTGGTGGATTTTGGGGTGATATATATTGGGGCAACGCTGATTTTTTAAATAAGGAGCGCCGTGAAGTAATGAAATCTGACAATACCACAATCCGCAGACAATGAATCCAATCCCACCAATGCCACAAAATGATTACGCGCTGATCGACAGCGGCGACGGTCGCAAACTCGAACGCTTCGGCGAGTACGTCCTGATCCGACCTTGCGCCCAGGCCATCTGGCGGCCCCAGCATTCGCCAACGTTATGGGAAAGCGCCCATGCCGGTTTTGAACGTACTGCCCAAGGTCATCATTGGCACAATCGTGGTTCGTTGCCGGAATCCTGGACCATGGCGCTGGCTGGCATCGACTTCAAATTAAGCGCCACCAATTTTGGCCATGTTGGTATATTTCCAGAACAGGCAATGCTCTGGCAATGGTTGAGGCATAATTGTCGGAATGCAAGCGCCCACGAAAAGCGGCAATTGTCGATTCTCAATCTGTTCGCTTATTCCGGCGGCTCCACCCTGGCAGCCGCACTGGGAGGGGCTGCTGTTACCCATGTTGACGCTTCTTCGGGAATGGTCACACGTGCCCGGGAAAACGCTGAACTAAACCGCCTTCCGAAGCAGGCCATCCGTTGGATGGTCGATGACGTCAATAAGTTTCTCCAGCGGGAACTCCGGCGGGAGAATTTCTATGACGGGATCATTCTCGATCCCCCCACGTTTGGTCGCGGCAACAAGGGCGAGGTCTACAAAAGCGACGATCAACTGTTCAAGACCCTGACCACTTGCCGGAAATTGTTATCATCTCAACCGGTGTTTATATTGCTGAGCAGCCACACTCCCGGATATACACCCCAGGTGTTGAGTAATATGATGGCGCAGACGGTGAATGGTTTGAACGGCACCTGCGACAGCGGCGAAATGGTGATACCCGGCGGTCAGGAGACCTTGCCACTGCCAGCCGGCGCCTTTTCCCGCTGGCTGGCTCCGCTTCATGGTGAGAGCAAATTTCATTAGCAATATTTTCATTTCAGGAGAAACAGGTATGAAAATCAGGCAAACCATCACCCCATGTTTGTGGTACGACGATCAAGCTGAAGCAGCGGCAAACTTCTACATCGCGATCTTTCCCAATGCCAGAATATTAAACCTGATTCGTTATGGTGAAGCCGGACACGAAATCCACGGAAGACCAGCGGGATCGATAATGACGGTGACGTTTGAACTCGATGGCCAGGTGTTTGTCGCTCTCAATGGCGGGCCGATATTCAGGTTCAATGAAGCGATCTCGTTCCAGGTTCATTGCGAGACCCAGGACGAGGTGGACTATTACTGGGAAAAATTATCAGCGGGCGGGGATGAATCGGCCCGACAATGCGGCTGGCTCAAGGATAAATTTGGGGTTTCATGGCAAGTGGTTCCGAGCATCTTGCTTGAGATGCTCAACGATCCCGATAGCGCTAAATCCCAACGAACCACTGAGGCCATGCTGCGGATGAAGAAACTTGACATCGTCGGACTGCAACGGGCCTTCGCGGGATAACCGGCGCTTATTCAAGCGCCA
>CAZTTH010000015.1:0-76410 GCA_964615975.1 uncultured Lentisphaerales bacterium
CATCGTCGGACTGCAACGGGCCTTCGCGGGATAACCGGCGCTTATTCAAGCGCCATCCCGAATGATAACATCATGAACCACTCCTGTGATCCTCCTGGGCGTGCTCCATTCGCATTGAAGCCAATCGATACATCATTATCTTCGTTTCCATCTTCCGTGATTTTTTCAGCTTTGGGCCGGCAGGTAGAGATGAAAAGTGGTGCCGACATTTAATGTCGATGCGACATCGATGTGACCGCCATGATTGCGGATAATGGTATGCGTGATCGACAATCCCAAGCCAGTCCCGGTGCGTTTAGTAGTAAAAAATGGATCGAAGACTTGCGGCAGTTTCTCCGCTGGTATTCCAACTCCCTGATCGCTCACGGATATCTTGATATAGTTACCCCGCTCTAAAATGACCGGGATTGATTCGTTTATGGTAATCTTTTCGACATCAATGGTAATGACACCGCCATTGGGCATGGACTGATCGGCATTGATGAATAAATTCTGAAAAACCTGGCCGATCTGGTTGGGATCTGCGGCAATAGCAATCATGTCATCAGGGATATTCACCACACACTTCGACTTGTAACCTTGGTGGAAAAATTCGACATTGTCGCTGATCAGTTTTGAAACTGAAAGTGTTTGTTTTACCGGCGCCCCCCCCCGGGCAAAAGCAATTAACTGTTGAGTAAGGTCCTTGGCACGTTGAGCGGCGTTTTGAGCATTGACGATGGTATCCACTAATTTCACATTATTACCCGCATTGATTTTCGCCAGCGCTAAAAAGCCGGTGATTACCATCAAAATGTTATTGAAATCATGGGCGACACCACCGGCCATAATGCCCAGGGATTCTAATTTTTTGACCTTGAATAACTCAGCTTCAACGCGCTTGAATTCGGTGATGTCACGCGCAATCAGGATTATGCCAATAATTTCCCCATTCCCATCAAGCATGGGACTTTTACTGTTCAAATAAGAAACTGTTTTACCAAAACTGATTAAATTCTCCTCATACACCTGGGGTAGTTTTGTTCGCATTACCAAGTCATCAGTGGCCGTGAATTGACCTGCCCTTTCGCGAGGCATTAATGCGGTTAATTTCTGGCCTGTGATCGCGTCAATGTCTTTTCCGATCATCCCCGCGGCAGCACTATTGATCAGGAGAACTCGTCCACGAATATCAGTGACATAGATCAAATCCTTCGTCCCTTCAATAACGACCTTGAGCAGGTTGTGGTGGTCACGCAATGATCGCTCCGAGGTTTCGATCGATGCCAATAATTTATTTACTTCCTCGGCAAGATGATATAATTCATCGTGTCCTTCGCAGTTTACCCGGGCGGTTAAATCCTGACTGTGTTTAATCGCGAGAATACTATTGCCGAGTCGTGATAATCGGGCCAGCACCTGTTTTTCGATGAGCAGGATCACCAACCCGCCAACGATCATGGAAACACTTAACAGTGACATGATCAGATAACGATTGCTGATGACCCCGCTTTTGTAGATAGAACGTGGATTGGTAACGCGAAACACAAGGGCTGGCCGATCAAAGAGATCATTGATCAGAGCATACCCCGCAATCGTATTACCATCCAATGGCATGACCTGAATTGAAGGATCGGCAACCAATAACGGCAGGCTGGATGTAACATCCGCGGGAATATCAGGTGCATTGACCGGGTAACTGGTTAATGACAAATGCATCATGGAAGCCAGATCGGCAATAGCATTGGCATTTAAATAATACCCCATGATCAGGGTGCCGCGATGTGGACCTTGTTTATCACTGGTTAATATGGGATGTGATACGACCAACATGGGTTGATCAAGCATGATGATCCCATGACAAGAGTCATTCGATTGAACAGGTTGAAACAAGCTATCGGAGGATATGATTCGTTCCATTTGATCACGCGTGAAAGGAACCGCGGATTTAGTTTGTAAATCGACTTTCTTGGCATGAACCACTTGGTGATCAATGTTGACAAAGATCATGACATTTAATCGCAAATTGACCAGAGTGGCATCAGCCAAATTATCCTCAATGTATTTGGAATTGGCATCAACGATAAAATCATAGGTCTCATCCCAGGGGGCCCAATCGCGCAGGGTTGCCAGCATGCGCTTCTTGATCGTCGCCAATCCACTTAGGGAACGCTCGACCTGTTCATGGATATCTTGTTCTTCCAGCAAAACATAATTATTCAATAAAATTTTGTAGGAGATGGTGCTGAAAACCAAAATTAAAGCCGCGAAGGGGACGATGATAATGGCAAAAGTTTTCTGGCGAAGAGTCATGGATTTATAAGCGCTAAGGCTGTTTATTGGTTTCGATGTATACCTAATGTCATCAGATTTTCGAAAAACTCTGCTTTTATTGCGCGCCTTCAGCGCTTGTGTTTTAATGCGTCATCTTGACCCAGCGCGTTGCGCTGGGCTGATTTATATTAGCCCTTCAGGCTACCAACCCCATGCGTATCCCCACCCAGCCACATGCGAATACCTGATGACAATGGGTATACATGCTCAAGGTTAAAAGAGCTAAAGATGTGAGGACATGGGGGTTATTCCCCGGTAATTTTCAGGATAATCCGATCCAGCATCGTAGTGGGGAGGACACGCTTCAGGTACGCCAGCAGATAGGTCGGAAATGTCACATAATAATGCGCGCGCGGGCGTTTGCTTTCAAGCGCGTGTATCAGCTTTGCCACCACGGCCGTTGCCGGCAGGGTAAAGGGAAAAACGATGTCAGTCCTAGCCAGCCTTTTTTCCAATTGTTCATAGCGAGCGCGATAGACACTGGTTTCGGGATTGATATGCTGTTTAAATGCCGCGTAAGAATTTTGTCGAAAGCTGCTGATGATCGGCCCCGGCTCGATAAGCGAAACCTGCACCCCGGTGCCGCGCAATTCCAGGCGCAAGGTGTCCGTCAACCCCTCCATGGCAAATTTAGAACCGTTGTAAGCGCCGCGAAAAGGTAATGCCACCAGCCCGAGAATGGAACTATTCTGAATGATCCGTCCCCGTCCCCGCCGAAGCATTGCCGGCAGCACGCGGTTGATCAAGGCAAAAGCGCCAAACAGGTTGGTTTCGAATTGGGCGCGCAACCGGGTGCGATCAAGATCAGCAACCGCGCCCGGGATCCCGAATCCCGCATTATTGAACAGCGCGTACAATTCTCCATGGGTTTGCTCCCCGATCTGATTCAGGGCGGTGTCGATGGAGTTGTCATCCGCAACGTCCAGAGTGAAGGAAGTCAGCCCCATGGAGCGCAATCGTTCCACATCAGCTTCCCGACGGGCGGTCGCAAAAACCTGGTAGCCGCGTTTTTGCAATATCAGTGCCGCTTCCAGGCCGATGCCGCTGGAGCAACCGGTAATCAATATTGATTTATTCATTCCCAATCATAATCAGCGCCGGCGGGCGACAAACTTTTCTATCCGGGACAGGGCAGTTTCAATCTCTTCCATGCTGGCGGCATAGACACAACGAATATAACTGGCGCCATCACTGCTGAACGCGGTCCCGGGGACAATCGCCACGCGTTCCTCCTGAAGCAGGAGTTTGGCAAAGTCCGGCGAACTCAATCCCGTCGATGAGATCTCGGGATAGGCATAAAAAGCCCCTTGCGGCATGACACATGGCAAGCCAATTTCATTGAATCTTCGGACAATAAAATCCCGGCGTTGACGGTAAATCGCGCGCATCTCCTCGCGATCCTTTTGTCCGTGTTCCAAGGCGCATATTGCCGCTTCCTGAGCGAGAATGGGAGCACAGAGCATGGTATATTGATGGATTTTCATCATCGCCTCGATAAATTCGTGGGGTCCGCACGCGTAGCCGATGCGAAAACCGGTCATGGCATAGGCTTTGCTAAAGCCATGGAGAAAGATAGTCCGCTCCTTCATGCCCGGAATGGCGGCGATCGAGTGGGTGCGCTGACCATAAGTCAACTCCGAATAGATCTCATCGGTTATCACCACTAGGTTGTGCTTCATGGCAATGTCGGCAACTGCCTGTTTGTGCGCCCATGATAAATCAGCGCCAGTGGGATTGTTGGGGAAATTCAATATGATGGCCTTGGTTTTGGGCGTGATCATCGCCTCCAAAGCCGTGGGATCGAGAGAGAAATTAGCTGCTGAATTCGTGGTGATGACGACCGGCTTTGCCCGCGCCATGAGGATGCAGCTGGGATACGCAACATAACAGGGTTGATGATAAATAACCTCGTCATCAATTTCCAGAATCGCGCGTAAAATCAAATCGAATGCCTCACTGACACCGACGGTGATAATACACTCTTTTTCAGGATTGTATTGGACCCCATAATCACGGGCGACATAGCGGCAGATCGCTTCGCGCAACGATAATAAACCAAGATTGGAAGTATAGCTGGTATGCCCCTGTTCCAAGCTCTGTATGGCCGATTGGCGGATGACCTGGGGGGTAATGAAATCGGGCTCGCCAACCCCCAATGTCACCACATCATCCATACTCAATACCAGATCAAAAAAGTCGCGGATACCGCTCCGCGGTAAATTTTCTATATGCCTGGCAATCCATTTCCTGGATTTCATTGTGTTGTCCATGGTCATTTTTCCTTATTTGATTATGGCAGGGGGGGGACTTTTAATTTTTGTCCGACGATGATGGTGTCTGAATCAAGTTGATTGATGGTTTTTAGTTGGCTGAGACTGAGATTGAAGGCCTTGGCAATCGCGCCCAGGGTATCTCCTTTTTCAACGGTATAAATGCGGTAGTTGTCCGTGCTTCCGGATGGGGATGGCGTCGTGGTTCGTTTATCCAATTCGGAAGTTACTTCCTTGATGACCGTGCTGACCGCATTTTGACGATTCTGACTTTCGATTTGAATACGATTTCTCAAGGATTCGATATTTTCCTTATTTTCTTTCTTCAACACCTGGGTGTCGCTTTCCAATTGAGTAACACGGGTTTGTAACGCGATCACCTGATTCTGCAAATCCTTTATTACCAGCGAATAGGTTTGGAGATCATGGACAAAGGATTCCCGCTGATCCTGTAATTTCTTTAAATCCTCGGCATAGGATTTGCGCTGTTTGTTGATCTCGAGAATTATCTCATTCTTAAACGCGGTAATCTCGGCTTGAGATGATGAATTTTGCGCCTGGCTGGTCATGGTCATGATCAAACCGCTGGCGATCATGGAATGAGTTAAATTGCGAATCAAACGAGATGATAATTGCCTGGTAAATTGGGGTAAATAAATCATAAGTGATATCCTCCTTTATAGTCCCGAAAAATAATATTTTTGTTTGTCATTCCCTGGATCTTCGTTGTCTTGACATGTCATGCTCCACGTCGTCAGACTCCTGAACTTTTAGCCACCTATACATTGGCGGCAATGGCATGTCGGTGCGTCGTTCTCAGAAACAAGTTCAGTTAAATCGTATCGCTTTAGCGGCGGTTGGAGTCCCGTCCCGCAAGTATGTGTTTGGCGTAGAGTTTTGAGTTCATCCTTTTCGGATGCTCCTCTCACAGGCATTATTGCCATTCAAGCTAAAAGCCTGTACTCCAACCGGCGCTAAACACATACTTGCGGGACGGGACTCCAACTCTGATTGCCCTCAATGATTACGCTAAACCCATACGGTCTCGAGAAGCTGTGACGCCGGTCCAGAGACCCGCGCCACAATTTCCCGCCAATAGGCATTTGGACTTCCTTAACAGAAATACAGATCATTAAAGTTTTTTTCGCGGCCATCTTAGGTTTTGAGCTCCAGACAATGGTAAAAGAAACAAAAATACCTCATCATCTCCTCAAAGCCCCTCTCGGATTTGTCCGGCGCGCGCCAAGGCCAGCGCTTCGACGCTTTGCACTTCCATAAAACCCTGAGAACTGACCGGGTTCAATCCCGCGCTCGCCTCCATTGAAGCATCCTCCATATTATATAAACTATGTGGACATGCCCGCAAGGCCTGAAAATAAATGTTGCCCTTGTACAAGCCCACGGAAACTTCGCCGGTGGCAAATCGCGCCCATTCATCGATGGCAGCCTGGGCGGCATAGGTGACCGGGTCATAGAAACGGCCGTCATAGATTTGGTCGGCGATCAACTTCGATAATTGTTTGAACAATAATGCCGAACGTCGATCCATGGTCGCCTGATAAATGATTTCCAGACAGGTTCCGAGCAATTCCATCCCGGGCGCTTCATAAACCCCGCGGCTTTTGGCGCCGATCACCCGGTTTTCCAATGCGTTCTTAATCCCGATCCCATTCCGCCCGCCGATATCATTGGCGCTTTTCATGGCGCTTAACGGGCTGACAATTTCCCCGTTGATCGCCACTGCCATGCCATGCTTGAATTCGACTCTCACCTCTTCAATCCGATCCGGCGCCTCATGGGGCCAGACTCCCATCGTGGGGCTGACAATAGTGCAAGGCGTTTCCACGCTTTCCAAATCTTCGGCTTCATGCGATAATCCCGCAAGATTCGCATCGGTTGAGTACCGCTTCTTTGATTCCGGGGCAGTGTCGAGTCCCATGCATTTCAAATATTCCGCCATTTGCCTGCGACCAGGAAATTGGGAGAGCAAGTCGGGGTCACGCCAGGGGGCATAGATTTTCATATCCGGAGCCAGGACATTGGTGTAACGATGAAAGCGCACCTGATCATTGCCCCTGCCGGTGGCGCCATGCCCGAGCACGGTGCAGCCTTGTTGGCGCATTTGGGGAAGCAGACCACGCACGGTTACCGCCCGCGCCAATCCCGTGGTATTCCAATAACCGCCATCGTATTTCGCCTGTGCCTTGATGACGGAAAAGCAGGCCTCTGCCATGGCTTCCTTGAGATCAACCATGACTGTGTCGACGCCACAGGGCTGCATTTTGCGTTTGATGTCGTTGATATCACTTTCATCAGGTTGCGCCAGATCGGCGGAGAAGCATAATACATCAATATTCAATTCACGTAATTTGGTCGCGATGGTGCGGCTATCCAATCCGCCGGAAACGCACAGACCAAGCTTTTCTCCAATCAGATTTTTATATTCGTTTTTAAACATCGTTTTTACTCCAGGATGGGTTCGTAATTGGCAATGGGGGTGATGGATCAAGACTGCAAGCAGTCGAATTTTTATACGCCGCCGTTTCACTCCGGCTGCTAATCATGTAAGCTTTATCTAAAACTCAAATGGGTTCAGTACCAGATCTGCTGACAGGATCACGCGCCGCGCCACAGCGAAGACGTGACGTTAAACCAGCGCTCACTTTAATTTGAGTTAAGGTTAACCTCAACCAGTGACTTTGCGATATGATTGAATTTCCGCATCGCAATTATCCAGGGCTCGATTACACATTAAAGCGGAAAAAAACCACGTCGCCATCATGCATGACATATTCCTTGCCTTCCAACCGCCATTTGCCTTTTTCCTTCGCTCCCTGCTCTCCGTTATAAGCGATATAGGCATCGTAGGCAATGATTTCGGCACGAATAAACCCGCGCTCGAAATCGGAGTGGATGACACCCGCGGATTGGGGCGCGGTGGCGCCTTTCGGGATGGTCCAGGCCCGGCACTCCTTGGGGCCAGCGGTAAAAAATGTTTGTAATCCCAGTAATTCATACCCGGCACGGATCAGACGATTCAAGCCCGGTTCTTCCAAACCCATAGCTTCGAGAAACTCACAACGTTCAGCGGCCTCAAGTTGGATGAGTTCGGCTTCTGCCGAGGCGCAAATGGACACCGAGGTCGCATGCTCGTTAACGGCAATGGATTTTACCTGCTCGACATAATCGTTTCCCCCCAGGCCGTTTTCGTCAACATTGGCAACATAAAGAACAGGTTTCATGGTGAGCAAATTCAATTCCTTGATACAATTGCGCTCATCTTTATTGAGTTCGAGCGCGCGCGCCGGCTGCCCGTTATTGAGTGTCTCCGCAATCCGTTCCAGTACGCGCTTGGTTAATCCCAGCTCCTTGTCACCGGACTTCAACTGCTTGCTGATTCGATTCAGCGCACGATTGACGGTATCCATGTCAGCGAGCGCGAGTTCAGTATTGATGATCTCGATGTCAGCCGCGGGATCAACCTTGCCGGCGACATGTACCACATTTTCATTGTCGAAACAACGCACCACGTGAGCGATTGCCTGAGTTTCGCGAATATGCGCGAGAAATTGATTTCCCAATCCTTCGCCCTTGGACGCTCCCGCTACCAGGCCGGCGATATCAACGAATTCCATATGGGTGGGAACAATTTTTTCTGGAGAGACAATTGCCGCGATGCGGTCCAGGCGCGGATCAGGCATGGGCACGATGCCGACATTCGGTTCGATCGTGCAAAAAGGATAATTCTCCGCGGCGATACCGGAGTTGGTCAGTGCGTTGAATAATGAAGATTTACCGACGTTTGGTAACCCGACGATGCCACATTTAAAACCCATGAGAAAGAAAATATTTCGTGTTGGTGGTTCATGTTTTGGGATGAGATACCAATTTGATATTCATCCGGTTTAATTTGCCTGAAGTCCCTAACCGCTTAACCCCGAGTCGGCCTTTCAGTTCTGATCCAATGAATTTCAGGAGTTAACCGGTATGCGGATCACTTGATTTTGGTCAGTTCAATGAGATGCGCTTCTTTGGCTTTGCCATTCTCATAACAACTCCATTCCTGACTGACATGATCTTGATCCTTGAAGGTCAGAATCAATGAATGCATGTGGGGATCATTCAGCGATTTGATATTGCCGCCATCGATAAAATTGAAGGTAAATTTATCCGCCGCGGTTCCCACACCTGTTTTTAACCGGGGTTGATTGCCCAGCAAACAATAGTGGGTCATCACGATTTCATCGCCATCACAGGTATAAATTGAAACCATTTCCATGGGAGTTCCCGCAAAAAGTGTTTCCACGAGCGCCGATCCCCCCGCGGTCAAACGATATTGTATGATTCCGGGCTCATCTGGTTTTTCGCTGGATTTTCCTGACCAATCACCCACCAATTGCGCCAGTTGTTTGAATTTTGGATTAACTGGCGGGGGGGGCGGCATTTGCTCCTCCGCAGTGGATGTTGTTGGCATCATGATAGCAGCGAAAACAACGAGGCATAAGATCGGGATGACACTAATGGTTTTCATCGTTAATTCCTTGGTTTTATTTGTGGATATTGGAGATTAAATGAGTTTTTTAGCAGACAAATTCTTGATGACTGGCATCAATTTGGGCTTATTCAACGCCGAATCATTCGTTGGTTTTGATATGATATTAATTTGCAATCGAGAAATGTGATTCACAAAGTTAAAAAATACAATCGGTTCACTTCGGCAGGGAAGCTTTATCTGGTATTCATGAGTGAAATTTCCTTTTCCAAGCGGTGCGCCGAGTCGATGGCAGTGATTTCCAGGATGAAATCTTCGATTTCACCTTCCATCACCCCAGGCAAATTAAAATGGGAGACACTGAAGCGATGATCGGTAACCCGGTTTTGCGGATAATTATAGGTCCGGATGCGCTCGCTGCGTTCACCGGTGCCGACTTGATTTTTCCGGTTGGCATCAAATTTCTCGCGTTCTTCGCGCTGTTTCTCTTCCAGAAGACGGGCGCGGAGTATACGGAGAGCAATTTCCTTGTTGCGATGCTGAGATTTTTCCTGCTGGCTGGCGACACTCAAGCCGCTGGGAATATGGGTCACGCGTACCGCCGAGTCGGTAGTATTCACACTTTGACCGCCGGGACCTGAGGAACGGAAAACATCGAAATGGAGATCTTCAGGATTAATTTTTATGTCAACATCCTTGGCTTCCGGTAACACCGCCACCGTCACTGTCGAGGTATGGATGCGGCCGGATGCCTCGGTGACAGGAACCCGCTGGACGCGATGGACACCGCTTTCAAGTTTCATCATCTTGAACACTGCGTCTCCTTCCAAACTGAACACCACTCCCTTGAATCCTCCCACTTCGGTTGAAGAGAGGTCGAGCACCTCCATGCGCCATTTCTTCCGTTCCGATAATCGTGTGTACATGCGAAATAATTCGCTCGCGAACAAAGAGGCTTCATCGCCGCCGGCGGCAGGGCGAATTTCGACAATGGTATTGCGTGAATCATTTTCGCCGGGAGGAAGAATCAGATTATAAACCTGGGTTTCGAGATGTTTGATTTCCACTTCAAGTTGAGCGATATCATTGCCGATCATCTCTTTCATTTCGTCATCGGTTTCATTCAGGATGAGGACTTGATTATCCGCCAACTCTTGTTTTTTTTTGCGGTAAAGTTGATCCGTGGTAATCAAGTTTGTCAGCCGGATATGTTCCCGGGCGGTCTTTTCCGCGGTTTGACGATCCGAGTAAAAGTCAGGGCTTGCCATTCTCTGCTCGATGGCGATGAGATTCTCACGGAGTTGATCAATTAGAGAAGAAACATCCATACCATTCTCAGAACCTGTAGAATAAATGATTGATGAATTGCTCAAGCAAGGTTTCAGTAAATTTTCAGGCGAGGAAATGTCTCCACCCCGCTGATATCACGGCATGTCGTAATTTAACCGGATGCTCCGGGTATTTTCCGGAGATTTCTGGTTTAATTCTATGATTCTGGTTGTTATAACTGCGGGGGAAATATCGACTCGAGATCCGCTGATCCCGAACCAACCTGAACCGACACGCGGGATAAACTCAGCTCACATCGTGTCGACAGAATAGTGCCATGGAGAACTGGTTGTCACCGAAAATAGTAATGCGATTATTGCGCCATGTTGTAGCGACGCTTGAAGCGATCGACTCGTCCTTCGGTATCGACATACTTTTGCTTGCCGGTAAAAAAAGGATGACAACTGGCACAAATGGCTACTTTCGATTCTTTTTTTGTCGAACCGATATGATACGTCGTTCCGCATGCACAAGTGAATGTGGCATCGTCATAATACTGAGGATGGATTTTGCTTTTCATTGAGAGTAAGCCTTTATTGATTAATATTGGATTAACCAAATCTGAATTAAATGAACGAACAAAGAATGTAGAATGTTAATCTTGAGTGGAATCGATCTCGCTCATGGCGGCTTTGCGACTAAGGCGAACCCGACCGCGGTCATCAATGTCAATGACCTTGACCGTTATTTTGTCTCCGAGTGAGCAGATATCTTCAACGGTTTTGACGCGATAATCAGCCATTTCCGAGATATGCAATAAACCTTCTGTCCCGGGAATCACCTCAACAAAGGCGCCAAATTCCTTGATCGATTTCACAATTCCGCGATAGATCTTGCCGATTTCCACATCCTGGATAATCAGATTAATTGCTTCCAGCGCCTGTTGGAGACGTTCGCCGTTGTTGGAAAAAATCGCGACCGTGCCATCGTCTTCAATGTCAATGGAGACTTCATGGGTTTCGGTAATGCCGCGAATAACCTTGCCTCCGGGACCGATGAGCGCGCCAATTTTATCGGGATTGATTTTCAGGACATGAATTCGCGGCGCAAACGGACTTATATCGGTGCGCGGCTCGGTAATGCATTTATTCATTTCCTGGAGGATGAACAGACGCGCGCTTTTGTTGCGTAACATGGCGTCATACAACAGATTGAGCGGAATGCCGGGGATCTTGAGATCGAGCTGGAAACCGGTAATCCCATCGACTGTTCCCGCCACTTTGAAGTCCATATCGCCATAATGATCTTCACTGCCGAGAATATCGGTCAGCAAAATCGCCTGATCATCCTCGCATACCAGACCGCAGGAAATTCCCGCCACCGGTTTTTTCAGGGGCACGCCGGCATCCATCAATGCCAGGGTAGCGCCGCACACTGACGCCATCGAGGTCGAGCCGTTGGAACTCATGATATCGGCTACACAACGGACAACATAGGGATAATTGTCCGGCATCATCGGAGCCACAGAACGTTCTGCCAGCGCCCCATGGCCGATCTCCCGACGCCCTGGCCCCATGATTCTACCAGTTTCGCCGGTGCTGAAATTAGGAAAATTATAATGCAGATAAAACCTTTTCTCGGATTCTCCTCCAGTGATGGCATCCTGACCCTGGGTTTCGCTGCTCGGCCCCAAAGTAATGGTCACCAGTGCCTGGGTTTCTCCGCGGGCAAATATAGCAGATCCATGCGTTCGCGGCAGCACACTGACTTCACAATTCAGAGGGCGTAATTCATCGATTTTGCGACCATCGCTGCGCAGGCCATCTTCCAACAGCATGCGCCGGACGATGGAGCGGCTCTCTTCTTCGAATGCCTTGTTTATCTTTGAGGAAGTATCGTTGGGATCACCGGCGAATTGTTCCAGCAGGGACACCAGGAGCTCATCCCGGAATTTCTTGATTGCCTCCACGCGCTGGGTTTTATCCGGGATACTGAAATAATCACGAAGCTTGCTGATGCAATTGTTTCTGACGGCCTCTGCGATATCCAGTGGGATAGGATTGGCGTCATAGCATTTTTCGCTTTTCCCGAGTTCTGCCGCCAGTTGTTTTTGTCCGTCAATTTGCTTTTTGACGATTTCATTGGCGAAAACCGTGGCATCGCGAAGCAGTTCTTCACTGACTTCATAGGATGACCCTTCGATCATGATGACTTTGTCAGCGATGCCGGCATAGACCAGGTCCAGGTCGCTTTTTTCTAATTCTGCATGACTCGGATTGGCGATGAATTTACCATCAACATGGCCGACCCGCAGCGCCCCGATCGGTCCCATGAAAGGGATATCGGAGATGGTCAGGGCGGCTGAAGCGGCAATGATACCGAGAACATCGGCATCATATTCACCATCGGCACTTAACAGGATACATTGGATTTGAACATCACAGACATAACCTTTGGGAAATAATGGCCGAATGGGACGGTCAATCATCCGTGAGGACAGGATTTCTTTTTCGGATGGTCGTCCTTCTCTTTTGAAGTAACCGCCGGGAATCATCCCCGCGGCGCTGAACTTCTCCCGATAATCGACCTGCAAGGGAAAAAAGTCAATGTTCTGACGGGGCGCGGAAGAACAAGCGGCGGCCAGGATGATGGTATCTCCCTGGCGGACAGTTACCGCGCCACTGGCCAGGAGCGCCAGCTTCCCGGTTTCTATAGTGATATTTGAATTTTCGGATAAAGCGATTGTGATGTTATTCGGCATTGTGAACCTCTCTGATGTTGTCTGCAAACCGGTTTTTGTTTTCTGTGCTTGATTATAGTCTGGTTTCACCCAAAGTCGTCACCTTCAGCGATTCCGTCCTGCGCGCCGGGGTTAGAATTAACGAAAGCACATTTATTGTTTTTTCTTGTTTCAAAGGCAGGAATAATAATCGTGTTAGCTCATGCTGTCAATCAGTATTTTTGATTAGCATGCCTTCGCCATGAGAATCTTATCCCAATGAAGATTGCGGCGTCCATTACATTTTTTGGGCCGCGCGTAGAGGTGAGCTCTCGCCATCTAATCATTACTCTGAATGATTTTAGAGTAAATTCGTTCTTTAAACTATCGCAATCGCGGGAAGGGGAAGTCACCTTGAACCGGAAATTGAATCGCGTGAATCAGACCGGTATTATGGTCTTTGCGATTCACTTGGCAATCGTTCTTCAGATAATCGATCGGATAAACCCGAAGAGCGAATGGTGCGGTTCTCTAGGGCTTGTTTAAAGGCCATTTCGTTGGTATAAATCGTCAGGTGATTGCGGGCGCGGGTGATACCGGTGTAGAGCAATTCACGGGTAAGAATCTGATTTTGACCATCTGGAATGAGAAAATGGATGGAGGAGTATTCTGATCCTTGTGCCTTGTTGACCGTGAGTGCATAACAGGTATCATGTTCCGGCAAGTGCGCCAATTGATAGCGTCGCCAGGACGGATCGGAGGGAGCAAAGAAGGCATATAATTGTTGGTCGCTCGCTTCTCTTAGAACGATGCCGATATCGCCATTGAAGAGATGCGCGCGATAATCATTTCTGGTTATAATAAGCGGACGGCCTGGATACCATTTCCCGCGACCGGATATTCTTTTATTTTCCTGGAGAAATTGTTCCATGGCGGTATTCAAGGCGGCCGTTCCATAAGGACCAACGCGAAATGGACTGAGAATCTTGCTGCGATTGAAGAGGCGGAAAACATCCTCCTTGTCAACAGCATTGAGATAGGCATCGATATCCGGTAGCAGTGCCTTAAACACCGCGAAAAATTCACCGGGCAAGGGTAATCGACAATAATGAATATCACTTTCCCGATCAGGAGTTGATTCACTGAGCAGGCGCCAGGCATTGTCGGCGTCTCCCGCTAAAACCAGTTGACTGAGCCGGGCGATACCGCCTGTCACCGGGAAACGATAAGACCGGGTTAAAAGTGTAAATCCATATCCACGCGCGGGCGGCATGGACTTCACATTGTCTGCCTGGCTGTCTGCCCCGGGAATGACCGGCAGGGGAGAAGCCAATTCCATTGGGGAGTCGGCGCCCGGATCATATCCCTGACATAAATCGGAAAATACCGCTCCTGGAGCGACGGATGCCAATTGATCTTTGTCTCCCACCAGAATCAATCGCGCGGTCAATGGCAGAGCGGCCAATAGCTTATCCATGAGCAGGAGATCGATCATGGATGCTTCATCAACAATGATCAGGTCATAGGGCAGCAGGTTATCGCGGTGATGACGAAAGCGATTGTGGCGCGGATCAAATCCCAGCAGTTTATGCACGGTTATGGCTGCGGGGATCTGTCCAGGATTTATCTGCCTGGCTTCTGGCAGACTGGCGTCATAATGAGCTATAGCTTCCTGCAGGCGATGTGCGGCTTTACCGGTTAAGGCAGTTATTCCAATCCGCAATTTCGCAGGCGTAAACAGAGAATGGAAGAAATGCAATACTTTTGCGATGGTGGTGGTTTTGCCGGTCCCCGGTCCACCCGAGATCACACTGATGGGATAGTAAATGGCATTAATCGCGGCCCGCCATGGCGCCGGATCGACATCTGGTGAATGAGGAAAGCATTCAGCGACGCATTGGGTAAGATGCGCCGCTTCCGGCTGCAAGCCGGTAAATGGCTTCAAGATAGCTAATCTTTCCACCAGATTTTGCTCCATTCGCCAGTACCGATACAGGTATAGCCGCAGGCGCTGGTCCAGAATCAATGGTTTGAGCTCTCCCGGTTTGCCAATCATTTCGGGAAAATTCTGCAACCTGTCGCGCCAGGTCTGTGGAGTGGGCCAGTCTTTAGCCGTGATCGGTGGAATGGCGGGGTTTTCACCGGTCAGGCGCGAAGGATCCGTCTGCTGTAAATCCCAACAGGCATGCCCCTCATCTCGACAGCGACTGACGAGAGCAGCGGCGGCATAGAGCCATTGACTCTCTGGATGGGGGTTATCGTTGACGATGAAAGTGGCGAAATAACGGTCCAGCGGAGCGAAACACACCGCATTCAAATTCAAGAGCAGCTCATGAGTGATGTGAGCTGAACATTTCATTAATTGCGGCGGCCGCCAATCAGGCCGAATCTGACCAAATAATAGAGTAACGTCAGAATCGCGGAGATGGCGGATGCCAGATAAGTCAGAAAAGCGGCATTCAGAACTTTGCCGGCAGATTCGGTTTCCTCAGCTGAAAGCAGTCCGATACCAGCCATGGCGCGCTTTGCCCGGGCGCTGGCATCCCATTCAACTGGCAATGTAACTAGCGAAAATACCACCGCCATTCCGCACATGGCAATGCCAAGCAGGATGAAACCCGGCCTGGCCAGCATGGCTCCAATTAATATTACCCACACATACAACGTACTGCAGATATTGGTGGCGGGAACCAGCGCGGTCCGCAAATGCAGCGCCGCATATCCTTGCGCATGCTGAATGGCATGACCGGCTTCATGACAGGCAACGCCAATGGCGGATAATGAATTCTTGCCATAAACTTCATCGGACAACCGCAGCGTCCTAGACATAGGATCATAATGATCGGTCAGGGTTCCCCGGGTATGCTCGATCTGGACATCGCTGATTCCCAGGCGTTTGAGCATCATTGCGGCAGCTTCAGCGCCGGTGTACCCGCGGGACGAGCGAATCTGGGAATAGCGGGAAAAAGTTGAACGGGTTAAAAATGAAGCCCATAAGGCAAGTGCCAGGCCAGGCAGGGCAAATAAAATATAGAGTGGGTCAATACCGAACATAGTGTTATCTCCTAAGAAATATCGTTATAAAATAGTTGTTGTTGCTGATGTAATCGCCATTAATTTCCCTTAATGATAAATCGTTAATGATGGATTTCCATAAATTAATGTTATCGATTGTTTGATTTGGATGCTTGAAAGCATGGGGCGTGCCATAGAATTCCAAGAATTTTTACCGCTATTAAATATGGACAATGCGTTTCATCAATTCTGCCAGTTTGACACGGCAGGGGAAATGCCGCTTGTGCCATTTTGATCCGGGCTTGAAATTAATCGGCGACGATCACTTCAAGCCACTGTCGTCCCCATTGGATGGCATCGGCATGTCTGGGGAAAAACAAATCGATTTTTGTCGGACCGACGATCGCGCCGCCGGTATCATGCACCACTCCCCTGCCATAACCGGGGATGAACATCTGGGTGCCAAACGGATAGTAGGATTTATCAGCGGCAATCGTGCCACGTCGGGCACGTGTGCCGTCCGCGCAGATGCCGACAAATTTTCGTTTCCCTTTCTGCGGACCGGAAGCGTATACCGGGCGCCACAGCCAATTGCGTTTCCAGCTGCAACATTTTTGACACGGGCAATACGCCGTCACTTCCATCCTTATCTTCCGGCCATTGATGGGAACAAAGCGATGATAAAGTTTGTCGCATCCGACGATGGCGATTATGATTAACAAAAATTTTATCCACAATTTTTTTTTCACCGTTTGAATCCTGAATTATGAATGCCCAATCACAGTTGACCCGGATTGCCCATGCGTTCAGTGAATGTCGCTTGGAAGCAATATTGATCAATGATGCGGCAGCTGCCTAACAGGGGGGGGCCCGGTTACGACGCTGGATTTTGATATTATGTGTTGAAAAAGACCTTGCATGAAATAAAACGATCCGAAAAATAAAAAATTAACCGCGTTGCGCCGGGAAGTTAATCGAGTTGAAATTGAGCAAATTCACCATCTACTGGCACTGCCGATGAATCGACGCACCTACTTTCTTCGTGTCCGGCGGCCCGGTGGCGGTTCAAGCCTGTAATTCTGATTGCTGATCATAACATCTTGGGCATCAGGACTTAAAGGTTAAAAAAATTCCTGAACAGCGATACCACATCGAGATGATTGCCGGTATCCTCTGCTTTTGCTTCGTGAGTAATTCCCCGCCGCAAGGTTATGATGGGATCATGAAGGATCTTGTTATTGATTTGATTGACCGAGTGTTCGATCAGTTCTTTTTCCGCGCATGTAAGCGCCGGCAGGCGATTAAATAATTTTTCCAACTCTTTCTGTTTGATTCCCGCCACCCGTTCCTGCAGGGAAATAATCAGGGATCCAACCTGAACGCCATTGTACCGGTAAAACTCTTCGGCCTTTTGGGCCGCGATCTGCTCGCCCTTGACCATTTCCGCGCGCCGTTCACCCATATTGTTGTCTATCAGTTTCTGTAGATCGTCGAGATTGTAGAGATATACTTCCGACAGGCGATTGATTGCGGGATCTACATTCCTGGGAACTCCCAAATCGATAATGAAGAGTGGGCGGCCCAATCGTTGCCGCATGGTTTGTTGGATCATCACCTCCGTCAACAATCCCTTGCGGTTGCCAATCGAACAGATAATGATATCTACATCCGGCATGATCGCCACGAACTTATCGAAATCGATGGCGATACCAGCATATTTATCTGCCAGAGTGTTGGCGCGTTCCAGGTTTCGATTCGCTATCCAGATGGTGCGAACCCCCGCCTGTGATAAATATTCGGCAGCCAGTTCCCCCATTTCCCCCGCCCCTATTAACAGGACCTTTTTATCCCTGAGATCGGCGAAGATATTTTGGGCTAGATGCACCGCGATGCTGCCCACCGATACCGGACCGCGGCCAATATTTGTTTCGCTGCGGATCGCCTTGGCGACATTCAGGGTTTGTTGATATATCGTTTGCAGATTCTGAGAGCCATAACCATGCAGGAAGGAAAATTCAAAGGCCTCTTTGACTTGCCCGAAAATCTGGGTTTCGCCGGGAACCATTGAATCAAGTCCCCCGGCCACTCTGAATAAATGAATCAGGGCCTCCTTCCCATGATAATGGTAAAACAAGTCCTCGTATTGAGTGGCATCAACCGTGGAAGGAAGTGTGAAGAAATGCACTATTGGGATTGGATTTTCCTGTTGTGGTGGTGCGTAAATCACTTCACTTCGATTGCAGGTGCTGAGCAGCACAATTTCTTTGGCCAATGGCGCCAATTGCTCTAAGCGCTGCAGGCGGTCGCCATCGAGAACCGAAAACCGTTCGCGAATCTCCAGCGGCGCGCTTTTGTGATTTAGACCTAATATGGATAGATTCGGCATCATCGTCCCTCCATTTGGGAGTGCGGGAAGTGCATGGGAGGCGGATGAACCGCGGCAGTAAAGAACGAGTGGTTGGTCGTAAATAAAAATGAAATAAGCACAAAAGCAAAGAGCAACACAATTCCACGTGCCAGTTGCCGGGCATGCAAACGTCCTGAGTGATGGCAAAAAAACAAGCTGGAAAACACCGCCCAATTGATGATCGCCCAGATGATTTTGACATCCTGATACCAACTGTGCGGCAAAACCAATCCCGCATAGACAATCCCGATGATCAATCCGAGGGTAAAACAGGCAAAGCCGGCAGTGAATGCCGATTCCATAATGCGCTTGGAGATCGGCAATGCGGGAATACTGTCATCCATCGCCGCCAGTTGATGATGTTTCAAGGCCCGACTTTTTAATAAAAACAACCATGCCGCCGCGAACGAAAGACAAAGCAGTCCCAATCCGAGAAAAACCAAGGTAATATGAAATCCCGTTGTCAGTCCGGAAAACTCTGTAAACCGCTCATTGATCGGCGCCAGTGATAACCCCGACAATAAAACAAAGGTGGATGCGATCGGGATTAAAATCGAACCTAAAATGCGAATCCGGTAGTGGTATTCGGCTATAAAATAGACGCACATGATGACCCAGGCAAAAACGATGTAACGGGCGTTGCCAAACATCAGTGATGCCACACCGGTTTCAATGATCGCAATCGCGATGGTCAGAGTCATCGCTAAAAATGCAATGAAAGCGGTGAGTGTTCCCACCAAAAATAATTGTTGCGATTTCTTGATGGAAAAGAGTATGAATGCCAACAGGCTGACCGAGACCAACGGAATCGAAGTATTAAGGAAAAACGCGGACATGACCAGAACTGAATCATTTTATTTATAATTGAGATGAATACCGGATTGCCAATAACATAACGCAAGGTTATTTTGCCGAGGAATGCCCATGCCGCCATGGCATCTCTATGCATTTCAAACCCGCGTCTGCCATTATTGAATGCAATCACGGAAATCAGCTTATACATTAGCCCAATACCATGTCTGTTTACACCGAGGTTGAAGAAAGAGGATTTCGCACGGCATTCAGACGGCAGAAAATGTGAACAACTATTGTTAAAATACAAGGAGAAACACCATGCTTAGCAATGCCATCGAAAAAGCCATCAATGAACAAATTAATAATGAATTTTATGCTTCCTATTTATATCTTTCCATGGCATCATGGTGCGACCGCCAGAATCTTACTGGATTCGCGGGCTGGCTCATGCTGCAAAGCCGTGAGGAAACCGGTCATGGGATGAAGTTTTTCGAATTTCTCAATGATTGTGAAGGCACTGTCAAGCTCCTGACAATCAAGGCGCCGCCAGTTGAGTTCAAATCCATGTTGAATTTGTTCGAACAGGCTTTGGAACATGAAATGAAAGTCACAGAACGCATCAATCATCTCTATGATCTGGCGGTTAAGGAGAAGTCTTTCGCGGTGCAGACCTTTCTGCATTGGTTTCTCATGGAGCAAATCGAGGAGGAGAAATCAGCCCGATATGTGATTGGCAAACTGCAATTAATCGCCAATAATGCCGAAGCTTTATTAATGTTGGATCGGGAATTGGGAGAACGGAAAACCGCCGACTGAGCGCCGGACTGAGCTTGAGGCATAAAATTGGGCCCGACAGGAACTTCATGGTGATCCGGAATCGAAGCGGGTCATGGCCCTGCGGAAGCGATTGCCGGGCTGGGGCATGAATACAGCGTCGACAGATACTGCCTCCCCAATCACCATCAGGGTTCATTCAAAAAATAAAACTCTCTCATCACAAAGCGGAATATCCCTCTTATGAACGCCCCGTCCATGCAACTGGCCACCCTGTGTTATGTGCGGCATCTGGGTAAAACCTTGATGCTGCACCGGAATGCTAAAAAAGATGATATTCATGTGGGCAAGTGGAATGGACTGGGGGGAAAATTCAATCCCGGGGAAACTCCTGAGGAATGTGTGATCCGTGAAGTCCATGAGGAATCTGGTCTGGTAATCACCAATCCCCAATGGCGCGGATTCCTTACCTTCCCGAAATTCAATCGCGGGGTGGACTGGTACGTCCATGTGTATGTGGCCACGGAGTTTACCGGCGCATTGATTGCTTCACCCGAAGGTGATTTGTGTTGGGTGGACAATGACAAGGTAGGTGATCTCAATCTCTGGCCCGGAGATTATTTGTTTCTCCCCTGGCTGGCGCAAAATCGCCATTTTTCAGCCAAGTTTACCTATCAGGATGGAGTGCTGCTCGACCACCATGTGGTTTTTTATTCGTGTCGTCAGGATCAATAGACAAATGGTGCTCGAGGCGGGACTTGAACCCGCACGGGTTGCCCCACTAGGCCCTCAACCTAGCGCGTCTGCCAATTCCGCCACTCGAGCACAATTAATTTTACCAAAACATCGCATCCGTGATCTTAACCGGGTTGGGTTTCCAACCATCGTTCAGCGTCGATTGCCGCCTGGCAGCCCATCCCTGCCGCGGTTACTGCCTGACGATAAACCCGATCAACGCAATCTCCCGCCGCGAAGACTCCGGCGATTTTGGTTCTGGTACTGCGCGCCTGGGTGATAATATAGCCGTCCGCATCCATGTCGATCAATCCTTTGAAGGGAGCGGTATTGGGGATATGGCCGATGGCGACAAAGACCGCGCCGCATTCGATGGTGCGCGTGGTTTCTGATTGGCTGTCACGGACCACCAACCCGGTTACTTTATCTTTTGCCGGATCCAAAATCTCCACCGGTATGCTGTTCCACGCGACTTCAATCTTATCATGCTCAAGCACCCGATTGGCCATGATTTTCGAAGCGCGAAACTGATCACGGCGATGAACGACGATCACTTTGGATGCGTAACGGGTTAAAAATAATGCTTCTTCCATGGCGGAATCACCGCCGCCAATCACCGCAATCGGCACGCCGCGAAAGAAAGCGCCATCACAGGTTGCGCACGACGAAACTCCGCGGTTTTTCAACTTGGTTTCCGATTCAATACCCAGCCACCGCGGATCCGCGCCGGTGGCGATGATCAACGCCTGAGTTTCAATCGTTTCACCATTATCCAATTCAAGGACTTGAGGACCGCCATCCCGGCATTGTGCCGCTGTTACCTGAGCCGATTTGATGCGGCAGTCAAAGCGTTCAGCTTGAGCCCGCATTGCCTCCATCAAATCAAATCCCAACACCCCCTTGGCAAATCCCGGATAGTTTTCGACCTCACTGGTTTGAGTTAATTGTCCCCCCGGCAACGGGCCGGCAATGACCAAAGGGTTCAATACTGCTCGCGCGGCATAGATCGCGGCCGTATAACCCGCGGCGCCGGCGCCGATAATGGTAACTTTTTCCATCTGAAATCCTCCCAAAATAATACCCAAACTAAAATGCGATGAACCGAGGGTGAATGTCAATCTCCGATTTTTTGCCAAAGGGGTAAAAATTGCTGTCTTCTGTCTGATTTACAACCCCCAACTGAACAATAATCCCATGAAAATATGTTTAACTCTATTGACTATCTTCGGAAATCATTTCACAATAACGCCCTGAAGACTTAATATACCAACTAGGTACCGCTAGGTATCCTTAAACCACAAAATACCACAATCGAATATCAACTATGAAATTAGCAAGCAAGGTGAGCTATGTCAGGTCATAATAAATGGTCAACGATCAAACATAAAAAGGCTGCCACTGACGCCAAGAAAGGCAAGGCATTTTCCCGCATCAGCAAGGAATTAATGATCGCAGCGAAAATCGGGGGGAAAGATCCCGACGCGAATCCGCGGCTGCGCAGTGCCTTGTCTTCCGCCCGCGCCGTCAATATGCCCAATGACAATGTGGAGCGGGCGATTAAAAAAGGATGTGGCGAACTGGCGGGACAGATTATGGAAGAACTGAATTATGAAGGCTATGCACCAGGAGGTGTGGCCGTCATGGTGGATTGTTTATCTGATAATCGCAATCGTACCGCCGCTGACATCCGCAATATCTTCACCAAGGCCAATGCCTCCTTGGCCAACACGGGATCGGTATCCCGGTTATTCACCCGCAAAACCCGGTTTGTCGTGCAAAAAGACGATTTAACCGAAGAAAAACTGATGGAGTTATGTTTCGATGGTGGAGTGGATGTCGAAGAAATCAATGTTGTGGATGGGGAGGGTGAAATCATCGCGACCCCGGAATCCTTTAATCAATTGTTGATGGTGTTGGAAAAGGCTGAAATCACCCCGAAGGAATCAAGTCTTGTCCGTATCGCCGCCACCGAGATCCCGGTAACCGATCTTGTCACCGCCCGTCAGATCCTGCGGCTGATTGACCACTTGGAAGAATATGATGATGTTCAAAGCGTCTATTCCAATAGTAAAATTGATGACGCATTGCTCGAGGCTTTAAGCAACGAATGATTGTCATTGGCATTGACCCGGCATTGCGGACTACCGGATATGGAGTTATTGAGATTTCCGGCAAACGGTTTCATGTCCGCGATTGCGGGGTCATTGGCAATGATCGCAAAGCCCCGATCAGTGAGTGCCTGCGGCGGCTGTCAGGCGGTATCGTTGAACTGATCAAAGCCTACAATCCCGGGGTAGCGGCGATCGAAGGGGGATTTTATTTTAAGAATGCAAAAACAGCGATGGTGCTGGGGATGACCAGGGGGACGGTTGTGAGCGTATTTGCCGGCACCCATATTCCCGTCTACGAATATGCTCCACGGCGAGCCAAACAAACCGTTGTCGGTTATGGCAACGCGACCAAGGAACAGGTCGCCCTTTGTCTGGTACAGCTATTGGGTTTGAAAATTGATGATATCCCCACTGATTCCACTGACGCCATCGCGATTGCCATGTGTCACGCCTTAACCATCCAAAGCGGCAATGGCATTTATACGCCAAAACCACTGTGAGCATCTGGATCCGGTGCTTTCGCGTGTAAGCATAAATTTGTGGTCAACAGTCATGAACCGATCTTGTGTATATAACTTCCCGTGGTATGCTCGTGAGTTGCAAGGAAATACTTGGTTCTCCAATTAATCAGTGTAATATTGTCAATTATAATCAATCATCATTTACCATGACCGCACCCATAATCAAAAAATCTCTCTCTCTGCCGGCGCTTTCTCCGGAAACCCGCGCGCCTTTTGCCAATTCGCGGAAAGTATACATCGCCGGCAGTCATGCGGGTGTGCGTGTGCCCATGCGCGCAGTCGCACAAGCACCGAGTCCGGCGGAATTCGGCGACGCGATCAACGACCCCATCCATGTCTACGACACTTCCGGACCTTACACGGATCCGGAAATCGATATCGATATTGAAAAAGGTCTTCCGCGAACAAGAGAAACATGGATAGAAGAACGCGGCGATACCGAGTTCCTCTCTGCGCCAAATTCCGAACTGGGACGGATCGCGCTGCAGGATACCAATGGAAACGGGCAGCGATTCACTTCGCCATGGCGGGCGCGGCGGGCGCAATCCGGCCGCAATGTGACCCAGATGCACTATGCCCGGCAAGGGATTATAACCCCGGAGATGGAGTATATCGCCATCCGTGAAAATCAAAACCTTGAAAAAATACGAGACACCAGGTTGTTGCACCGCCATCCCGGCATGGCTTTTGGCGCGGCCATTCCCGAACGGATTACCCCTGAGTTTGTGCGCCGGGAGGTAGCCCTCGGACGCGCCATCATTCCCGCCAACATCAATCATCCTGAATCCGAACCAATGATTATCGGGAGAAATTTCCTCGTTAAAATCAATGCCAATATCGGTAATTCCATCGTCACCTCATCGATTGCCGAAGAAGTGGAAAAGTTAACCTGGGCAATCCGCTGGGGCGCTGACACGGTAATGGATTTATCCACCGGCAGGAATATTCATGAAACCCGGGAATGGATCATTCGCAACAGTCCGGTGCCGATCGGCACCGTGCCAATCTACCAGGCATTGGAGAAAGTCCATGGTGATCCTGGTAAACTGACATGGGAAATTTATCGCGATACCTTGATTGAACAGGCCGAGCAGGGGGTGGATTACTTTACCATTCACGCCGGTGTCTTGTTGCGCTACATTCCCCTGACTGCCAACCGGGTGACCGGGATCGTTTCGCGAGGAGGATCAATTCTGGCGAAATGGTGCCTGATTCATCATCAGGAAAATTTTCTTTATACTCATTTCACCGAAATTTGCGAGATCATGAAAGCCTATGACGTGTCCTTTTCGCTGGGGGATGGCTTGCGGCCGGGTTCGATCGCGGATGCCAATGACGCCGCGCAGTTCGGCGAATTAAAAACCCTGGGTGAACTGACCAAAATCGCGTGGCAGCATGAGGTTCAGGTTATGATCGAAGGGCCGGGACATGTGCCCATGCAGTTGATCAAGGTCAATATGGATAAGGAACTGGAAGCATGCTATGAAGCGCCGTTCTACACCTTGGGACCGCTGACCACCGATATCGCGCCGGGCTATGATCATATCACCTCGGCAATCGGCGCCGCTGCCATCGGCTGGTATGGCTGCGCGATGTTGTGTTATGTCACCCCCAAGGAGCATCTGGGATTGCCGAATCGGGACGACGTGAAAGAAGGAGTGATCGCCTACAAAATCGCCGCGCATGCAGCCGACCTTGCCAAGGGGCATCCCGCGGCGCAAATCCGTGATAACGCGTTGTCGAAGGCGCGCTTTGAATTCCGCTGGCAGGACCAGTTCAATCTGTCGCTTGATCCGGATCGCGCCCGCGCGTATCACGACGAAACCCTGCCCAAGGAAGCCTCCAAGGTGGCGCACTTTTGTTCGATGTGCGGTCCCAAGTTTTGCTCCATGAAGATCACCCAGGATGTCCGTGACTACGCCCGTGAACATGGTTTTGATCAGCCGGAAGATGCTCTCCAATCCGGAATGATCGACAAGGCCAATGAGTTCAAAGCCCTGATTGGCGTTTAACGATATTTTTTATTGTCACCCATTTGGGTTGCCCATTCATGCGTCGGAAAAATGGGTAAAATTAGCGCGTTCACTTTAGGTTGAAGTTAATTGAGTATACCTTTACCCATGAATTCCCAAGAAGAACTTTGTTAGTTTTGACCACCGTTCCATTTTGGTGTTTGGGTTATAAACTTTTGACATCTTTCCCGGCATCGACTCCTTGAAGTCCATGATTTTATGATCTGCGATTATTCCATTATCATACCCGCTTATAACGAAGCGGAATTACTCCCCGCGACACTAAGCGGCCTGCGGAAAAGCATGGCGGCGGTCACTTCATTGACTGGTGAAATCATTGTCACTGACAACGCCTCGACCGATGGGACAGCCAATGCCGCAAGAGCGGCAGGCGCGATCGTCGTGGAGGAAACGCATCGGCAAATCGCCAAAGCGCGCAATACCGGCGCTCGACACAGCTCCGGACGCTATTTGATTTTTGTCGATGCGGATACCATCATTCCCGTGCCGCTATTGAACAAAACCCTGGAATTGTTGAGCACCGGAACTTGTTGTGGCGGCGGCGCTTGCCTGCAATTTGATCGCCCGTCCACCCTGGGAGTAAGCGGCATGCTGGCATCCTGGAACACCATTTCACGCGTGCTGAAATGGATGGCGGGATGTTATGTCTTCTGTGTGCGTGATGGATTCATTGAATGCGGCGGGTTTGATGAGCAATATTATGCCGCCGAAGAAATTTTCCTCTCCCGAAAATTGCGGCAATGGGGACGAAAAAAGGGACAAAAATTGCGCATAATCAATGAATTCAAGCCGATTACCTCAGCGCGTAAATTTACCTGGTACCGGTTCGCCAATTTGTTACAAACGATGGTGATGATGGCGGTTTTTCCGTGGCGTCTGCGTTCCCGTGAGAGCTGCGGGTTCTGGTATGTCCGGCCGCAGGACTGAAGCAGTGAACAAATCTGAAAAGTCCAGGCGTATGGCGGGTTTAAAAATGACCCTTTAGAGAAGATATTCTGTCGTCCATCAACAGTCTTTCACAATCAGACACCGCAATTAAACATGTCGTCATTCTCATCGCATTATCTCACCTGCCTCGAGCATTTCAAGCAATACCTGCAAACCGAACGCAATGCTTCTGAGCATACCATCACCAATTATCAGCGTGATATCCTGCAATTCATGAACCTGGTCATCCTCAGGGATAATAGAAAAACCGCCATCGAACAGGAGTCGTTTACCCTGGCGGCAGCCCGCCAGTTTCTTGTCGAACTGCATCAGATGAAATTAGCCCGCCCCTCAATCCTGCGGAAGATATCCAGCCTGCGATCATTTTGTCGTTATCTGGTGCGGGAGGAAATCATCAGCGACAATCCCTTCAAGGGATTGAATACACCCAAACGCTCGCGACCATTGCCGCAGGTCTTTTCAGTCGCGGAAGTGGACCGCCTGCTGCAGGCGCCAATCACCTACTGGCGCAAAGCGGCGATTATTGCTGGAAAAACCAAAGGGGAGCCTGATTTCGCTGCCAAACGGGATAAAGCGATTCTGGAAATGATCTATAGCGGCGGCCTGCGGATCAGCGAAGTGCTGAAGCTGAAGTATGAGGATATCGATTTTTATGCCCATAGCTTGCTCGTCCGCGGCAAGGGGAAAAAAGAACGTATCGGGATTCTCGGCGGTCCGGCGACACAAGCGCTGAAAGAATATTTGGAGGAACGTGAAAGAGTGGGATTAGGCAGTAAGCGTGCCCGCGGATTGCTGTTTGTCGGACAGCGCGGCACCGCATTAACCCCGCGCTCCGTGCAACGCCACTTTAAATTTTATCTCAATGAAGCCGGGTTGTCGTCGGAATTGAGCCCACATGCCTTGCGCCATTCGTTTGCCACGCATCTTCTGGATGCCGGTGCTGATCTCCGCAGTGTTCAGGAGATGTTGGGACATGCCAGCCTGTCGTCCACCCAAATCTATACCCACATCAGCATGGAAAGACTCCTGGCGCTTTACCAAAAAGCGCATCCCCGGGCGCGATAATCCTATGGCAGCAATTGTAATTGTATCTGATCGATTCCAATGGCATCGCGGCATGAGAGCATCAGGGGTTGTGGCCCCGGTGATAACGTCCACTCGAATGGCGCATCCACCCATTGCCATTGATTGTCGGTCGCGATCTGCCAATCCCTCCATTTCCGTTCTCCCATACGGGTGGTGATTATCCCGCCCGATGATCCTTGACGACAATGGAGACGCAACCGATACCGGCCTGCTTTCGCGATGTCGTATTCACAGAGAATCGTGCCATTCACAATCCATTTTATCCTGAAGTCATTTTTATCCGTTTCTATTGTTGCCGGTTGATAGCCATAATTTTGCAGTGTCATCGCACTGAGATTGATTACCATGGCGTCTTCGGCTTCAACGATTTGGCCGGGGGCATAGCGGTTCTGGCTTAAAGTCGACAGGCGTTTAATCCCCTCTTCCCGATAGCGTATGTCCGTGTTAACTTCACGGGTAATCGCCGCAACATCCTGCAAGCCATTGAGGTTAAAATAATGGAGGAGGTACTTGGCCACAAATTCATTGGCCAACATGCTGTAAAACACATACTCTCCGCGGCGGATATTTTCATTCAGGTTTTCCGTCATTTCAGGGAAAAAATGCCGCCGTGACTCCAGCACTGGTTCCCAGAGATCGAACCCATGTTGTAAATCGATATGGCGATAATGGTTATCCTGACAATAATCGATCAGCGGCTGATAAATCCGTGGACGATCACCCCGGGCACGATCCCAATCAATTTTTCGCGGAAAAAACATCACCACCGGCAGCGCCTGATTTTTCAAGGCTAGTCGCTGAAATTCGTCCATGATCCGAATCGTCAGGTGATAGACATCGGAATCCGTCGATAACTGACCGTGGCGATAAATCGGCGGGGCCAGATAACGCCCTGGCAGGGTCAGGGCCAGTTGCCAAATCCCTATGGGCTTATGAAATTCTTCAAATGAGCGATGATAATGATAATCGTGCGCTCCGAGTGCAACATATTCAGAGCGTGGATTCTGGAGTAAATTCAGGTAGCTCGAAGGTGATGTAAAGGGATTCGGCATCAAGGTCAACATGCTTCCCTCATCCAAAGTATAGCGCGGTTTAGTCAATGGCATTCCGGTTCGATTATCGCAAAATGGCAGGAAAACACTCACCAGCCGATCAAGGTTGGCGGGTGTGATACCCAGTATCGCCACGTGATGCCCCCAGGCGCCAGCCTCCTGACGATACCGCAAAAAAGCCTGATCAGGTCCATAACCGTCGACCCCGAAATTCAGCACTTCAAAGCGGTGGTTGAGCATGCCGGTTATTTCCTGCCAGGTGCGGTTGTTCATGACAAAGCTGCCATGGGTCAAGCCATCACCGAAGGTCAGGATCCTGATGATTCCCGGCGCCGGTGCGACCGGGTACTCACGAGCGGCGCGAATGCCGGCGCCATTGGACTGGAAAACCCGATTGTCGCCATTGGGTCTGACAGTCCAACCTAGTTCTGAGTTGAAGATGTAATAAGGATTTTTATCCTCCGCCCAATCACCCAGCCAGTCGGTATTCTGATCAAGAGTGACCTCGATTAACTTGCTCAGTGATCGGCTGCGAGTATCCAAGCAATCCACAATCACCCATGAGATGGTCTCAATAAGAAGCACACCCAGGGCTATCCCGATGAGATAACGATATTTACTTTTCATCATACAGTTTTAATCCTCCAATGGTAAAGAGTGATACCGAACGCAATCAGATTTTAGAAAAATATTACACGATTGCCAGCCCGATCGAAAAGGCAGTGTGCGAAAATTCAACTGCTTGCAGTCTAAAATGAACTGCCAATTTTAGTAAAGTATTTTTGTACCAGTTTCTTGAATTCATCCGGAGGTTCCTGACCGGTGGCGCGGGTCATTTTCAGTTGCTCGGTCACTGTACTCTGGGTTAATTTGGTTTCCAACAACCGCGCGGCCTTGGTTAATGTAGTTAGAACCTGTTCATTGACCTCCGCCTCCCCAGCCCTCCCGCTGAGGGCGGTGACTGTCATCTCCTGGGCGAGCTGATCCATTGCCGGTTCGTTGAGCAAATCAGTGATATCCTGCAAATCTTTTTGTATCGCGCTGTAGAGTTGTTGCATGGCTTCGGGCGCTGCCTGTTGCTCCTGGGCTTGTTGTACCTTCTGAATATCACGGAGAACCTGTTGGAGCATCTGGGTCATTTGTTCCGGAGACATGGACGTCGCGGTACGCATGGCATTTTGAACATGTTGTGCCATTTGCATCAGGGATTGTTCGGCTTGCGCCTGGTAATCAGAGGCTTTATTCCAGAGACTGTAGCGCGCTGCGTTTTCAGCCCGTTTCATGGTGCTGGAAGTATTGGCGCTTTCTGCTTTTGCCAGGGCGGCGCGCAATTCATCGGCGATCTGGGGTTTGCTGGCTTCGGAAGTGTTCGCGGTTTCACCAAGATTCTTGAGGAACTGTTCAAAGTCATCACGAATCTGTTGCTGTTGATCGGCAAGTTCGTTGCCTTCATAGGGGGGATTTTTTTCCTCCACCTGCGCCGTCGTTTTTTGCCGCAGTTCGTGCTGTCGTTCACGCAATGAATCGAGGGCTTTATCCGCTTTCCAGAGCGCTTCATTGGCGAGGCGATTTTGTTGATCTTTAACCAGTTTCATGGCGCGTTGGAGGAACTGGTGTGCCAAGTCGCCATATTTACTGGCATTCGTCATCTGGCCTTGTTCAAGATGCGAAGAGACCTGGCTCATGTTGCGGGTTGCCTCACTCATTTGGGTCGCGGCGCTTTGGGTTTCTCCTTCCTGCATCATTTTTTCGCGGAGTTTCTCGCTATCCTGCCTTAGTTGATCTTGTTTGGCGCCCAGAAATTTCTGGGTTTCGCCGCTTTTAGATTCACCGGAGTTGCGGGCGATATCGTTATTCAGACGTTCCTGGCGATCAATCAATTTATCCATCGATGCGGCGATTTCGTTCATGCGATTTTTTTTCGCGGCATTCTCCTTTTGCTGATTTTCCTCCTTGACCGGATCCTTCCTGGGTTCGCTTTCTCCTTCTCCGCCGCTGCCCTTTCCCTTGGGCGTATTTTTTTCAAGTTCGATGGCCAGGGTAACGAGATGAGAAAGGGATTGGCGTTGATATGGGGATGACTCATCAGGCAAATCTCGTTGCAGCAGGGATTCCGCCTGTTGCATATTCTCGATAGCGGCACGGAAAAATTTTTGCACATTTTTTTCGGAACCGGATGGCAGCACCGTTTTTTTCTCAATGGTGGCATCAATGACGGAATTTTGCAGCAGGGTGCCCACCAAATCGAAGGGTTCATCTGCAATCGGGGCTGAAGTGAAATCAGCGCCAAACAGTTCCTGATAACGATTGGCAGAAGTCATGGTCAGGTCACGTGCCATTTGTTTTAAGTCGGTCAAATGCTCTTTGCGAGAATCATGTTCTGCCATGAAATGAGTTGACCAGGTTGAACGAATAAGCCTCTTTTGCGCGACAATCAAATCATTGACTTGCAATGTTTTAACCTGTGCCTGACCCATTCCCCCAATTTCCGGAGCGTCTATCTTTGCCGGTCGCATCTCGATAAAACGAACCTCGGTGACCGCCTGATTGGCTGTCGGCTGGGCGGCATCGGTGGCGCTTCCATAATAGGCGATGATGTCCCCATCCTTTACCTGGCCGATGACATTGAGAACATGAGCGCCAAGATGTTCCTTGTTCAATTGCTCTCCGGTCGCATGAAATAATTCCAGAGCGTGCCAGACGCCGCCATTGATTGAATAATGCAGGTGCAGGGACTGCACTCCATAATCATCATTCACCTTGAATGAGAATGTAATTTCCCGATCGATTTGCCGGCGCGCATCTTCTTCCGGCGCGACAACCTGAATGATCGGGGCAAAATCGTCGATGCTTTCGATATGATAACTTTCCGGGGTGATAATCCGATGTTCGGATTTATCCATGAGTTCAATGACATAAGAAAAGCTCTGGTCAATGGTCAGATCAAGTTGATGATGAAGCGAATCATTTTTTGATGTAAAAACCAGAGCAGGCTGATGGTCGATTAATACACTTGTAGTCACGGGTAAATTGGTAGAAAGTTCGAGGCGAACCTGTGAGTGTTGGGGCACGGTTATGCTTTTCAATTCGGTGAGATGTTGCCGGGGCAGGTTGGTATACTCAGGTGGAGTGATCGTGATAATACAGTCCGTGAGTCGTGCTTTTTCATAGGTTTTGACTTGATAGGTGGGACTGCGAAGTCTGGGGGTCTGGACATAATAACGAAAATCATCATCAACACCGGCAAAAGCAAATGAATGTTTGCCGGACTCACTGGTATACATTGCATAGGTAAATTGACCATTTTTGGCGAGCATGACGATCTGCGCGTGCTGTTCTCCCCGCTGAATGAGCGCCTCGACAATAAGATCATCGCCATGAGCGACCTCAGTATTTCCCGGGGTAACAATAATCCCTGGAGTTGCCGCCAGAAACCGAGATTGAGCATGATCGGAAGCCTTGTGAATGAATGAAAACATGCCAACCACGGCGGCCAAAAAAGTGACTGCCAAAAGGGTCGCCATCAACCTTTTGCAGCTGATGGCATACGCGCTGATTGCCGCTCTCAGATTGCGCCGCTCAAGATCACCTTCAACGGTGGACAGCAAGGCTTGTGAAAGTTCGGTTCTCTTTGCGGGGTGGCGCTCTGCCACTTCCACCGCACATATAAGAGAATCCATCAAATCGGGGAGGGATTTTTCCAATAACATGGCAACATCCTTATCTTGTGGCAGCCGCGACAAGCGGCGCACAATCACTACAAACGCGAGCGCCATGGCCAGCACAACCGCGCCAGCAGTCAGGTAGAATGCCGTTCCTTCTCGCGCCGGAAAAAAATAATCGGCCACGGAAAGAATAAACACCGGCGCGATAATGATCAGGAGCAGTTCGCTTCCCAGCCGGCACAGTTCACGGCGCCAGAGGAATCGCCTCTCTGTCGATAACCGATTAAGAAAAAGTGTCTGATTAATTTTCATCAGAAGATTTCGTCTTTAAAAAAGATTCAATGAAATTGTCGATTTTTCCGTCAAGGACTCCGGCCGAATCACTGGTTTCTTCGCCAGTGCGCAGATCTTTGACCATCTGATAGGGATGGAGCACATACGAACGGATCTGGCTGCCCCAGGCATTTTCCTCCTTCGGACCCGTGGCATTCAATTTTTCCTCCTCCGCAGAGGCGAGTTGCCGCTCATACAGGCGTGAACGTAAGACACGCATTGCGGTCGCCCGGTTCTGATGTTGTGAGCGTTGATTCTGACAGGCGACAACAATGCCGGTCGGAATATGGGTGATCCGCACGGCGCTGTCGGTGGTATTGACATGCTGGCCGCCGGCGCCGCTGCTACGAAAGGTATCCATCTTGATGTCTTTTTCTTCAATCTCAATGTCGATGTCATCACTGATTTCAGGGGCTACCTCAAGGGCGGCAAAGGAGGTATGGCGCCTTTTGTTGCTGTCAAATGGGGAAATCCGCACCAGGCGATGGACGCCATTTTCGGAGCGTAAATATCCATAGGCAAAATCGCCGGTCACCATCAGAATGGCGTTTTTAATACCGGCCACTTCGCCCGGCTGCATGTCGATGATTTCTGTTTTGAAACCATTCCGTTCCGCCCAGCGAAAATACATCCGAAACAACATCTGTGCCCAATCGCAGGATTCCGTGCCGCCCGAGCCGGGGTGAAAGGTGAGAATGGCATTGTTTTTATCGAATTTGCCCCCGAGAAAACTGACCAGTTCAAGCTTCGCTAGTTCCGCTTCGATTTCAGGCAGGGCTTTATCCGCATCGCCTAACAATTCTGAATCTTCGCCATCCTCCTGAATTAATTCGACCAGCGCCAAAAAATCATTGAGATGTTGCTGCAATAAATTAAATGGATCCAGGATGGCGCGGCAGTGGCTGACCTTTCCCACTACTTCCTGCGCTTCCTCGCGATTATCCCAAAATCCCGGGGAACTCATTTTTTCCTGGAGTTCCCGCAAGCGATTTTGCACGGAGACGACATCAAAGATACACCTTTAATTGTTCGAAGCGGTTCTTTAACTCCAGGGCATGTGTGCTTAAATCGTCCAAGGTAATCATATTTGTTCTTATGCGATGCGGGTTATAGTTATTGCGTGCTTGGTGAGCCGTTGGATCTGATGGTTAAAAAATATCATGCCGACGGTTTATTTCTTGTAAGCGCAAGCAGAAGTGAAATATTAAGAGTGGCGCCGAAAAGTCAAATCAATTGACAAGTCTATTTTATTTTACCGCGTGAATCCGACCCCGGCCGGGTGTCACTCCCAACGCTGGGAGCGATGCTTTTTAATCGCTGATTAAGGGGTTATTTCCGACTCGATTGAACTCTTGAAAAGAAATCATACATTGATATAAACTGGTTATCCATGCCCGCTCCCTCCCCCAATCAAACACTGGCAATCAGCATACAGGCAGTGAATCACGCTGTGAATGGAGTTGTCATTCAATTGTTTACCCCATTCTCTCTGGAGCGATGGTTTAAATTGGGATTTTGCAATTGGTTGGCGATCATTCATAAGATAGCACTTCACATCATGCCGGTGGTTTATTTTTTTACGATGATGCTCTTGGGCTCCGTGGTCAAGGCCAAACATCCCTATCAATTCAATACACCATTGAATCCTAACACGGTTATCGAATCACTAAGTTCCTGGTTGATGGGTAACTTATTGCTGTTTGGGGTTATTTTTGCTGTCGGAATCATTGCCGTGATAAGTCTTCATTGGTTGAGCGCGGTCGGGGAATTTTTATTTTTGGACTGTCTGGTTAATCCCCGCCAGCCGATATTCACTCATTGGCGCGCCTTTCAACGGCGGGGATTTTCATTGTTTTTATGGAAGATACTTTTATATCTCTGTTTGGCAGTTTTGGGGGTCTCCATGTTTATCTTCGGTTGTGGTATAATTTTCAGTGCCGCGGCTACTGGCAATATCATGACCCTTCCATTTCTCATTGCGGCTGGAGTGATGGGGTTGGGGCTGGCATTTATCCTGTTCTGTTCCTGGAGTCACATGCTGCTCATGGACATCATGGTGCCGTTGATGTTTAAATTCAATATAACCGGAATGATCGCGTTTGATTACCTGCTTAAAATGCTCAAGGTTTACTGGGGAAAATTTCTCGCTTTTTGGGTGGTTAAAAGTCTGCTTAAGATCATGATCAAAATGATACTGATGGCGGCGCTGGCCATCACCTTGTTTTTGCCCTTGCTTCCCAATTTTATTCCGGGCCTGAATATCGGTTGGCATTATCTCCTCACCGTGATCCTGTTGCCGATTACCGTTTTATTGCGTTTGTTGGGGCCTGCCCTGCTCACCCAATTAAACCCGGCGTATGACATCTTCTCCCCTTTGACTGATTCCGAAACGCCACTCGAACCGCAGTCCCAATCGACATCAGAAGCTCCCCAGTCACAGTTTTATGTCCCCGGACACCAGTGAGGAAGCAGTTTATTCGCTGCGGATTTAGACCGTTGTCCATCCCCTGATTACGCAACCAGATCAAGAAATTAAAAGAGAATTCTCTTGACTGGGAAGATCAAAAGATATAGTGGTACAATAGATGTAAATAACTTTTGATCATGGGGGGGATGGGCAGCCGGATCAGCGTTTTTTTTCGCGGCGCGTTTCAGGGCTTCTTTATCCCCCCAAAACAGGGGGTCACGCCGGGCGCATGTGAGATAAATTCATGGCAGTGTTCGGGATAAATTAATTAGCAATGAATTTAGCACCGTTTACGACTACTAACTCCATCGCAAAACCATAAAAAACATCCACCACTCAGGGAAAATAACATGGAAGCATATTCCATCATTTGTGCTGATGACGATGAACAGGCTCGTGAGTTGTACGTGAAGTTATTCACCCTGCGTGGGTATGACGTGCGCACTTGCGTCGATGGCTCTGAAGTCATCCCTGAATTCGAACGTCAGATCGCGGATTTATTTATCCTCGATGTTGATATGCCCAAGAAAAATGGCTTGCAACTCTGTCGGGAGTTACGACGTCATCCCCAGGCGAATCAAGTGCCAATCATTGTCTGCTCGGCTTACGAATCCGAGGAAGTCATGGTCAAAGCGCTTAATGCCGGCGCTGACGATTATATCATCAAACCAACAAAAGTTGCGGAACTATATGCCAAAGTCGCTAAAGTATTGAAGAACAACCCCAAGATGAACAGGGGCGAAAAGGGATTGAAAATCGGCAATACATTTGCCGGAAAATATCGCATTATGACCCGGTTGGGCACTGGCGGCTTCAGTCAGGTATATAAGGCGGAGGATGTTTCCGCCACCCCACCCAAATTAACGGCGTTGAAGATCTTTTCCTTTCACCAACATGAATGCGGCCCGGATTATATGGCGATGTTTTTGCGGGAAGCCTATGGACTATCCAAACTGGATCATCCCAATATTATTCGCTTTTATGGATTTGGTGAAAATAATTCCCAATATTATCTCGCCATGGAGTATGCGGAAGGACAGTCAATACGACAAATCCTTGATGAACGCGGCCCCATCCAGGAAAAAAAGGTGGCAATGCTTGCCTTCCATGTGCTGCAAGCTTTGAAATATCTCAAAAAATTCCAGATTGTGCACCGTGACATCACTCCACATAATATATTGATTTTAGACAGCGGCGATGTCAAACTCATCGACTTCGGATTAGCAAAACCAGTCAAGGATGGGACCTTGACTCCCGAGGGCATGTTTGCCGGCAGCCCGCTTTATGCCGCTCCTGAGATCATTATGGATTCAACCCCGGATGTCGCCGCTGATATCTTTTCCCTGGGGGCCACAATGTACACGATGATTACCAACACTCATCCGTTTCCCGGAAACACCCCATGGGAAATTTTCCAAAACCGCTTTGAAGCCAAACCACAGCCCGTTATCCAGGCGAATCCTAATGTGAGCGTATCCATCTCCCTGCTTATCGAACAGATGATGGCATATGAAAAGGTATTGCGCCCCTCCCTCGACGCGATCGAAAAATCATTATTAAAATTATGTTGAAGCGGGAACAATGATTTCCCCACAGACGCGATTAAATACTCGATTCATCTCACATGCCGGCACCATGAGTTTGGATTTCAAGACGTTTTATTCGCAAGGATTCACCTCTTGAAACTCCCGATTCTTGCGTAGCGCTTGCAAAGATTGAGATTCGATTGAATATTTTTTCATGTCCTAAGGGTATTTCCATGACCGTGTTTTTTTCATGTCCACAGTCATCCGAGGCAGCCCCAAGCTAAATCATATTTGTCGGTAATCCTTTAATCTCAATGGAGGCGATTATGAATTTCTTTTCGCGATTGAACGCATGGGTGGCGAAACAGACCGACTGGCTCTTTGACCTGATTCGCATTTATCTCGGAATTGGATTATTCGTCAAAGCCATTTATTTCATCAATCACAAGGAATATCTCTTTAATTTGTTGAATGGCGCCGGACATGATTGGTATGCCGAAGCCATCATTATACACTATGTGATTCTGGCTCATCTGGCGGGTGGATTTTGCATGACATTGGGAATTTTAACCCGCTTTGCCGCACTGGTACAAATACCGGTATTGGCGGGCGCGGTTTTTCTGGTCCATTTGCCACAGATGAAAGGCATTGATCCCCGCCAAAACTTGGAATTCTCCGCATTGGTTTTGTTTCTCCTGATCCTGATCTTTATCCGTGGCGGCGGACCGCTGGCGCTGGACAATACCAAATCCGGAGAAGATCAACCAGTCCAAGACCCGGCGTCAAAAGAACCGGTAACGCCCCAGGAAGCTGAATCGATTCCACAGTCGGTTTAGTCGTCATCATTATAAATTATGGGGACGTGGATGACTCATTTGGTTTAATCGATTTATTTCCAATCATTTCCATAAATTCCGATTCCGTGATGCAGGTAACCCCCAATTTTCTTGCCTGGGCCAATTTCGCTCCAGCGTCATCACCAACTATCACAAAATCGGTTTTGGCGCTGACACTGCTGGTGACATTGGCGCCCAATTTGATCAGAATCTCCTTTGCCTGATCGCGGGTTAGATGAGTTAACGTACCGGTAAGCACACAGATTTTTGCGTTAAAAGGAGAAGGGATCATTTCGCTCGTGTCATCCTGAAATCTTAACCCACTCTGACGCAAGCGATTAAGCAGAATGAGATGTGTCTCATCCTGAAAATAGCGATACACGCTTTCTGCCATTACCGGGCCGATGTCCGGCACGCGCATCAATTCCTCAACTGATGCAGTCGCGATCGCATCCAGATGGTGAAAAGATTGCAGCATTGAACGCGCAGACTTAGCGCCAATGTGCCTGATTCCCAATCCAAAGAGCAAGCGCCAGGGGGGTTGGTTTTTACTTTCTGCGATCCCTGCGATCAGTTTCGTTATTGATTTTTCTCCCAATCCCGGCAACTGCTTCAAACGTTCGATATCATCAGGGCGAATTTCGTAAATGTCCGCATAATTTTTTACCAAGTGTTCATCCACCAATAGTTCCACCATCACCTCGCCCAATGACTCAATGTCCATGGCGGCGCGACTGGCGAAATGGCGGAGTTGTTCCTTTAGTTGTTGTGGGCATTTATCATTGATGCAGCGGATGGCAATTTCTTCCTCGCTCGTGAATGTCGGGGCATTGCAGCTGGGACAATGAGATGGGGGCTGAATGGGAATCTCCGCGCCAGTTCTCCGTTCGACAACCGCGCGGATTACCGCGGGAATTATTTCGCCCGCCTTTTCGATCTCAACCTCATCGCCAATACGAATATCTTTCCGCGCCACTTCGGTAAAATTATGCAGTGTCGCCCGACTTACCGTGGTGCCCGATAGAAATACCGGCGCCAATTCCGCCACCGGCGTAAGCACGCCCGTTCTTCCAACCTGAACACTAATCCCTTTAACTCGGGTAACCGCTTTTTCCGCCGCGAATTTATAGGCGATCGCCCAGCGCGGCGATTTGGTGGTGAAACCCAGTATTTCTCGATCCGCAAATTTATTGACCTTGATGACGGCGCCATCCAAATCATAGGGCAATGAAGCGCGGGCTTTATCTAATTCATTCACTGCGGCAATAACGGCATCCAGATTATGACAGTGCCGCTGGATCGGCGATATTTTCAGTCCATAGGTTTTCAGGACGCGCAATAATTCCTCCTGTGTTTGTATTTCCTTTTGGGAAATTTCACCACATCCATAGAAAATTGCATCCAGGGGGCGTTTTGCGGTTTCCCGCGTGTCGAGGAGTTTCAACGAACCGGCAGTGGTGTTGCGGGCATTCGCGTATAAGGGTTCGCCCTCTTCCTGGCGTTCCCGATTCAATCTGGCAAAGTCATCCCGGGTCATGAATACTTCTCCACGTGCTTCCCAAATTGCTGGTGGACAGTCAGTTATAATTCGCGATGGGATGCTGCGCACTGTGCGTATGTTTTCCGTGACATCGTCGCCGCGTTCACCGTTGCCCCGGGTCAGCGCCCGGATCATGATCCCATTTTCATAACGAATTGAAATACTGACGCCATCGATCTTGGGTTCCACTAGATAATCAACCTGATCATGACCAAGTTGTTTGACTATCCGTTGATGGAAAGCACGCAGTTCAGCTTCTGAATAAGTATTGTCAAGGCTGAGCATGGGGAGTGCGTGAGGAAAACTATGGAATTGGCTTAGTACTTGCCCGCCAACTTTTTGCGTTGGCGAATGTGATACTTTCAAGTCCGGGTTTTCATTCTCAAGGCGGACCAGTTCGGCATACAGCCGATCAAATTCTGCGTCTGATATTACTGGTTGCGCAAGAACATGATAAAGATAATTATGGCGTTCAATTTCACGGCGAAGAGACTCAATACGTTCGGAGGGATTTTCAATCGCGGATATCATGAAAGCAGCAAAAACGACTGGAATTTTTATACAGGAAGTGACGAAATATTTTAATTTCGGCATGAAAATTTTTTAATTTGTTTTGTTATGATTGAAATGTGCTATTAAAATTATGCATATACAAAATAAATAATTATTATATTTTGTGATGAGAATAAACAATCAAATGCCTACTCCAAAAAATGCGTTGGTAAGTTTGAAATCAATGACAACGGTTGTCGCTGATACTGGCGACATTGATGCCATTAAAAAATATACTCCAACCGACGCGACCACGAATCCATCTCTCCTTTACGCGGCTGCTCAAATGCCGCAATATAAACACCTTGTGGAAGATGCGATTGCATATGGACAGACAAAAGGTCGTACCGAGGCCCAAAAATTGTCTAAAACCATCGATCGATTATTTGTCAATTTCGGCCGTGAAATTCTTGCCATCGTACCCCGATTTGTTTCAACCGAAGTTGATGCCAGATTATCTTTCGATACTCGTGGATCAATAGACAAAGCGCGTGAATTCATCAAGTTATATAACGAGGTTGGGATCGGCAAAGATCGCATATTAATCAAATTGGCTTCCACCTGGGAAGGCATCCGCGCCGCCGCGACTTTGGAACAGGAAGGCATACACTGCAATATGACTTTGTTGTTCGGCTTTGGTCAGGCTGTTGCCTGTGCCGAAGCCGGTGTTTTTTTAATTTCTCCCTTTGTGGGGCGTATTCTCGATTGGCATAAGGAAAAAGAGAAGCGTGATTCATATACTCCAGACGAAGACCCTGGCGTCAAATCCGTGCGTAGAATTTATAATTATTATAAAAAATACGATTATAAAACGGTGGTTATGGGCGCCAGTTTTCGCAACGTAGATGAAATCACCGCCTTAGCTGGTTGTGATTTATTGACTATCAGTCCTAAATTTCTGGAATCTTTACAGAATAATACCATGACACTGCCACGCCTACTCTCACCCAAGCTGGCGGAAAAAAATTGCCGGGATTCAAAAATAAGCTTGGATGAAAAGGCATTCCGTTGGATGCTGAATGAAGATGCGATGGCAACTGAAAAATTGGCTGAAGGAATCCGTAAGTTTACGGAGGATGTAGTCAAACTAGAAACCCTCGTTAAGGAACGAGTAACAAAAGGGAGTACCATGAAAGCAAAAAAAACCACAACCAAAACCAACTCAGTAAAAGCGTCAGTTAAATCCAAAGCACCGGTCGCCGCTGCCAAACCTGTTGCCAAATCAACAGCCAAGCCCGCGGCAAAACCGGCGGCGAAACCCGCTGCCAAACCGGCCGCGAAACCCGCTGCCAAACCGGCCGCGAAACCCGCTGCCAAGCCGGCCGCGAAACCCGCTGCCAAAGCAGCCGCAAAACCGGCGGCGAAACCCGCTGCCAAGCCCGCGGCAAAAGCAAAAAAGTAAGAAATTACACGACGCTGATTTCGGCTTTGTCGATTTAAGTTTGTTGAGGGATAAAATTCCTTTTTAGTCCCATTGATTTGGAAGGCACTGTTGTGTTTTTTATCCTTGGGATGGCAGTGGTGTTTTTTCTCTCAAATCAACTTGCCAATCAGACGGCTTAAGAATGGGGTTTTCAAGGTTTAATAAGTCCTTGATTACCCCTTTTTGCCTTATCTCATTCGTAGAAAACCCTTTCTCTTTTCGTTTCATGATCATGGTGTCAAGGATACCGCGGGACGGTATGCTTCAAGCTCTAGTTTGACATGTATCCCGATGGGAGTGGATTATCGGGAAGATCATGAGAACATCATCGAATTCGACTGGAAAAAAGAATCTCGGGAAGATAATGTTCCGTCAAGTAATCCAGAGTGGAATCATTACCTTCTACTGATTCGCATTCACACTTCAAGGAATCCAAGGCCGGCAAGGTCTGCGTAACATACCTAACAGAATAAACTCAAGGACGGTTTTCTACTCAGAGTAGCATGGAATGTATACCAGGCAAGGAATTGACTCATTGGACTGGCAGCTGATTTCAGAAATAACGACTGTTGGCATGAGATTAAACCCTGTTTTTTTCATTTATCATGAACCTTAAGAGAAAGATTTTATTATGAGCGTAGGGTTGGTCACACCACATGGACGTTCTGCTGATGATTATGTGAGCCCGATATCACAAAAGACACCACCATCATTACCTGAAGACATCATCATGGATCTCTACCGCCACATGTTTACGGCCAGAGAGATTGACATGATGGAAGCTCAGTATGTAAAATCTGGTGATGCCTTTTTCCATGTATCAGGCGCTGGCCACGAATCGATAGCCGCACTTAATCCACATCTGATTCAGGACGACTGGCTGCATTGTCATTACCGGGATAAAGCGCTTATGCTAGCCCGGGGAATAACCCCTGAGCAGTTTTTTCTCAGCTTATTCGCCAAGGACGCTTCACACTCCCAAGGCCGGCAAATGAGCGCCCATATGAGTGATCGATCGCGAAATATTTTAAGTCTTGTCGGTCCGGTTGGCAACAACGCCTTGCAAGCAGTTGGGGTTGCTTGGGAAATCAGCGAACAAGCCAGTAAACCAATCGTAATCTGTTCTCTAGGTGACGGCACAACGCAACAAGGCGAGGTACTCGAAGCGATTGCCGAAGCGGTGCGCTGGGAACTCCCGGTATTATTCATTATTGAGGACAATCACTTTTCCATCTCCACCCGAACTGGCGGCAAGACCTTCTATTCTCATCCAGGTGGACACCAGCCCGATGAGTTTTATGGACTTAAAATACACCGGATCGACGGTCGCGACCCGATACAGTGCCATCAGCATTTTGGCATTGTCGTAGACGAGGTGCGCTCAACCCGCGCTCCGGGATTAGTGATTATGGATGTTGAAAGATTGGTAGATCATACCAACGCGGATGATCAGCGTGTCTATCGCGAAACCGCGGATATTGAACGTGCCAGAAGCGAATCCGATCCTATACCTCGACTAGCGCAGGCGCTGCTTTCCGCTGGAGTTAAGAAGAAAGCATTAAATACCCTTGAAGCTGATATTCGCAGTCAGGTAAGGGCAGCGGTGAGCCAGGCGCAAAACAGTCGGGATCCCCAACCGATGTTTGAGGCCAAGAAACCTTTGCCAAATAAATTTTATTCCGCCACATCAGAGTATACCGGCAACAGTGAAAAGCCGCGCCTCACCATGCTTGAGGCGATCAAGGAAGTATTTCGTCAGCGATTGCGTGAGGATCAGAAAATCAACCTCTATGGGGAAGACATTGAGGACCCCAAAGGGGATGTCTTTGGACTTACTCGCAGCCTGACAGATGAGTTTCCAGGTCGCGTTCGTAATTCACCGCTTACCGAATCAACGATTGTGGGCGTCGCCATCGGACGGGCGCTGGCTGGAGGGAAATCTGTAGCTTTCCTGCAATTCGCTGATTTCCTTCCGCTCGCCTATAATCAGATTCTTTCCGAACTGGGCTCGATGTACTGGCGCACTGGCGGCTCATGGCAATGTCCAGTGATTATCATGATTACATGTGGAGGATATCGGCCCGGGTTGGGACCATTTCATGCTCAAACCCTGGAAGCGATCGCAGCCCATACACCCGGAGTGGATGTCTTCATGCCTTCCAGCGCGGCAGACGCTGCCGGCTTACTCAACGCCGCCTTCGATTCCGGAAGACCAACTTTGTTTTTTTACCCGAAGAGCTGTCTCAACGACCATGGCGCGACAACCTCAGCTGATGTTCGGGAACAATTTGTTCCCCTAGGCAAGGCACGGATCGAAAAAAGCGGTAATGATTTAACCTTGGTCGCCTGGGGCAATACCGTCTCCCGCTGTCGACAGTCAGCCAAGATATTGGAATCAAAGGGCATACACTCAACGCTTATCGATCTACGCTGCCTCTCGCCATGGGATGAAGAAGCCGTTATTGACTCGGTGCGCAAGAGCCGGAAGTTGGTGGTGGCTCATGAGGACAATCAAACCTGTGGAATGGGTGCGGAAATTATTGCGGTGGTTGCCGAAAAAGCAGGTGTGCCAGTTGCGATCGCGCGTGTCACCAGGGCTGATACCTTTGTTCCTTTTAACTTCGCCAACCAACTTGAGATATTACCCTCATTCAAGCGCATTTTATCTGCCGCCGCCGGACTCTGCAATCTCGATATAGAATGGAAAAAACCAGCCACAGCACCTAGCAGCCAGGTAAACGTGGAAGCCATTGGCACCAGCCCTTCTGACGAAACCGCAACAATTGTGCAATGGTGTGTGAAAATTGGCGACACAATTGAAAAAGGCACCAAATTAGCCGAAATCGAAGCCGAAAAATCGACTACCGAATTGCTGTCCTCGGTGGATGGGACTGTCACCACCATGCTCATTGAAGAGGGCACAACTGTAAAAGTGGGCACACCAATCATGAAGATTACCGTGGCCGATAGAGAACAACACCGCGTCCAACCGGTTACCAAAGAGGATCCTGGCACGCCCATTTTAAGACCACGGATACCTACAATCCTGGCAACGACAGATCCGCCGGATATCCGCGACACACAGTCAACCACCGTCACCCTCCTGAGTGTGGAAACCGCGCTGGCTTCACGGATTGTCCCGAATCAGGAGATTTTGGTATCCTTCCCCGGCAAAAAACATGAAGACATCTTTAACAGCACGGGAATAAATCAACGCCGCTGGGTGGCTGATGGAGAAAACGCGTTGACACTCGCGGTGAAAGCGGCACGAAATGCCATTGCCCAGGCAGGCTTGTCCATATCCGACATTGACATGATTCTCTGCAGCACCACGACTCCTCTGGAAATTACCCCGGCATTGGCCTGCCGGTTACTTTATGAGCTGGCGGGAGATGATAGTGAGTGCCAGGCCCATGACATCCTCGCCGCCTGTTCAGGATATCTCTACGGCCTGCAAAACGCCTATGACTTTCTTCAATCCAGCCCCAGATCCAAGGTCTTATTAGTTACTTCCGAGGTGCTTTCACCGCTGATAGATCTCACCGATTTTAATACCGCCATTATCTTTGGAGATGCGGCCACAGCCACCATCTTGGGCACAATAGACGGGAATGCTTCTGGTAAAATCCGCATTCATCGTCCGGTTCTGTCGGCACATGGAGAACCCGGGCGCCACTTGCGCGTGCCCTTGGGATCGGAAACCAACCGGGGATATATAGCGATGAATGGCTCCAAGGTTTATTCGGAGGGAATTCGGCGGATGATTGACATGCTTCAACGCGCCTGTGCCCAGCTTCATCTCGCACCCAAGAACCTTGACCTGGTCATTCCCCATCAAGCGAATGATCGTATTTTACAATCCATTCGCACTCGCCTCGATCTCCCGGAAGCCAAAGTCTTCAGTAATATTGCCAACATTGGTAATACCTCATCAAGTACGATTCCATTGTGCCTGAGTGAAATCATCCCCCAACGTCAGCCCGGGGAACATTGGGGATTAACGGCTTTTGGCGGCGGGTTTACTTTCGGCGCTTGTATTCTCGAAACGTTGTAACACACACTGTCATCTACTCGATCGATGGAAATTCGCGTTTGGTTGGCATTGCGAAAAAACCAGTCCGGCCAAATCCCGTGTTCCTTCACTACTGCATGCTTTGTCCAACCAATAACGCGGCGGTCCCATTTGTGGGTTTCGTGGGTCTGAAATTCACTCCTGAAAGCGATGATTCAGGTCGCCTCAACGAGTTGATCGGGAGGCAATTCCAAGGTAATTCTGCCTAATTTTCCACAGCGAAAATCCTGGATCAACGCGGTGGCGGCACGGCGCAGATCCGGGCGACTGTAGGCCATTAAAAATCCCCGATGTTGGCAAATGGCGGCTAAAAACGCATCATAATCAACTGGCGGGGTGGTTAGATTGTAGACTGATCGAATGCCATCGGGAGCGGATAAGCGACAGTGATCGAAGACGATTTTACCCGCGATCTCGGCGGGCACAATTTCTTCCTTGATAACTGCCAGAACCGCCAGTTTCACCCCCGTGTTTTGCGCTTCGATTCGTGGAAACATGACCCCGGGCGTATCCAGCAACTCCAGATGATCATTGAGTTTGATCCATTGGGTTTGGCGCGTAACTCCCGGGAAAGGCGCCACCTTGGTCTTGCGTTGTCTGGTCAGCAAATTGATCAGAGTTGACTTGCCAATATTGGGGACACCAACAATCATGATCCGGATTGATCGACGGGAACGAGCCACATTGGTTTTTGCCCGCATCAATTGGGTGGCTATTGTGGTCAAAAACGACAACAATTTAGCGATTGATGCCGGGCGATCTTTTTGGATGAACAAACAGATATGGGATTGGGATTGATAGTATGACTGCCATGCCTGGGTAGCGGCAGGATCAGCCAGATCACATTTACTCAGAACCGTGATGTGCCGTTGATTTTTTATCATCTCCCGCAAGCGCGGGTTGGTGGTGCTTGCCGGAGCTCGGGCATCGATGAGTTCCAATACAATATCAATCAACCGCAAGTGATTTTGGATTTCCCTTTCCGCCTTGAGCATGTGACCGGGATACCAGGAAATGGCTGGAGATTCAGGAACATGGTCAGACGGACTCAATCAATTATCACTTTCATCAAATAAATCACTTGGATTCCCGACCGGCGCTGGTGGGGTAGCAGGGGGTTTTGTATCACCGGCGGATGGTGGAGTTGGGGAAGAATTGCTCGCTGCCGGTTTATCGCTGGGGATGTCCGTCTCAAGCCATAGATCTGGATTTTCAGGTTCATCAGTTCCACTGGTCTCCTCTGCATTGGTGGTAAGCGGTTTTCCTTCAGCCTCGGTTTTTTTATTAATGAATGCTTTGAACTTGGCTAAAAATGTCGTGTCTTTAGCTTCCTCTGAAACGTTTTTCGCGGCGACCTCCATATCCAATACCTGTTGGGGTATCCAGCCGCCTCTTTCCGGTATATTGACATAGTTATTTTGTTTATATACTTTTTCCCTGATTTCCTGCCGCACACGTCGCATCTCTTTTTCGCGTGCCTTAGAATACTGATAGTTAAAAATATCCATCACCGGCACCCATTTGTTGGTACGCCGATTATACAGATATCCGGCTTTTGTCCATACCTTGTTGGTCAGAGCATCCTGCGCTTTCTCGATGTATTCCTTGCGTTTTTCTTCGAACTTATGCACTTCACGCTGGACATAAATTCGGACCGCATCTTCATGATCGGCAAGAAACAATCGCGCCAAGTCATCCCGGGCAATATCACGCTTCGGAATCGGAATGCTGCTGATCTTGATGATGTCATTCGAAACCACTTCCAGCAATCCCTTTACTTCCAACAACTGGTTGGCATAGTGACGTTGGATGGTAACGGTTTCCCCGACTTTATACATTTTGAATTTTTCATCGGCGTCGTTCTTGATTTTTTCATAGGTCGCATCGGGGAAATGTTGATTGATCAATGCCTGGATTTCCTCCGCGATTTTAAGTTTAACCTGATCCACCGTCAAAACCGGCGGATAAATCGGGGGATTGAGTTTGATGCTGATAGCATAATCGTTGGGTTTTAATAGTTGATTTACCGCCTTGATGGTTTGTACTTCGATGTCAAAATCATAACGTTTCAGCTCGTCACTGTAATCGAAGATTGTAGGCGCAGCAGAGGATTCAGGGATATCCTGATTGGCGCTTGCCAGGGAGATTAGCGCGATAAATCCACATGAAAGGACGGCGGCGAAGATTGAGAAATTTCTTTGGATTTGCATTAATACACCTGTTTTGTGGATTGTTTTAACTGCCTAAGGGAAAGGGAAGAAAACGAATATTTCCCCCTGAAAGTTTGGCGAGAATGGCGCCAACCCGATGGATAGCCTGAAGCCGACCCTCCAGTATGGCGGATAAAAATAACTGGGATAGGATTGCCATCCACACATCATCCTTGTGACAAATATGCGGTCTGGGATCACGAACCTTTCTCGTAACTTTCCATTCTTCCGATGGCTCGATGATATGGTCGTTGGCATCCATCAGACAATGGCGGCCGCGATAGATGACGATGTTCGAGTACCATCCTCCGTGATTACCCAATTCATGAGCAATCACCGCCAATAAAATCGGTGCGCCGATGCGTTGAATCAAAACATCCTCGATAAGATATAATTCGGCATCGAGCTGATCATCTCCGGTGAAGATAAAATTATGCCGGCGCATGAAATTAATCATTTTCGTCGTCGATAAACGAGCGGGAAGCTCGCGTTTCAATTCCGACATCATGTTCTCAACTTCGAAAATGTTCATCTTGACATTATATTGAAAATTGATCTTGACGACTCCATCCCAGAGGTTGAGCATTGAGCGCTTGACATCGTCAATGAATTTCCCCCGGGAACGTCGGATCGAGAGAATATTTCCCAATTGATGAATGCGATTACGCAGAATCGGATTTTGCGATTCCTGCAGATCCGCCACAATCTCGTCCAATCCCTGATCGAGAGTTAAGAGTTGTTCCATCGCCAGCGTGGAGACTTGTTTATCGTCGTCCTCCAAAAGATTTATCAAGGCGTCGATGTTTGATTTTTCTTGATTAGTCATTGGGATTTGACTCGCTTTTTATGGTAATGATCCCGATAGTTCAGGACGTTTTTAATATAGTGACGGGTTGATTTAAATGGAATATGGTCAAGAACATTTTTACCTTTCAATTTATCGGCCCAGTCCAGCGCCCGACTTCTCCCGGCATTATATTGCGCGAGCGCCATGATTGTCGGGTTTTCATGCTCATCCCATTCTCGTAATGCCATCCCCAAAAACCAGGAACCAATCTCGATGTTAGTTTCTGGCACAAATATAGCATCTCGCGATGAAAGAACACGATGATGACTGATTTCCCAATCCTTCACCACCAGGGGAGTGATTTGCATCAATCCCATTTCCTTCTTCTGACCCCGTGCGCTTTCACGATATTTGCTTTCCTGCATGATGATTGCTCTGATCAGGTCCGGATCAACATTATTGCGAATCGCGGCTTGCTCGATATAGGGGGCAAAGCGTTTCTCCAGTTGCTGGCGCCGGTAACTAATGAAAAATATTATACTCGCGACCAGCACCAGCACCACCAGCATGGCGACACTGAACCCTACCAATACCCGGTATCGCCGGGGAAAATCTTCCCCATGAGATTCTTCTGTATCATTTTCTGCTGGATGTTTTGCCTGATCCATAATCGACAAGCTTTCGGGGTTTAATGTGGACATTACGATTCGGCAATATTGGAGTTGATCCGAAGCAATCAGGATATTACTAATTCCGCGCTTAAATGAGTGTTGTTTGATGAAATATACAAATTTATTGCCCGACAACTCAATCACTAACCTGATGAAATTCAGGTACGATATCTCCGTTGACAGAAAACTGACATTCACCAAGCAGGATTATGCAAAAATCTTGGGTCACCCCAATCAATGCGGGGTTCAGAATTCACTTGGATGGTGTTAATGGCGCATGGGTTGGGATTAATGAATTCTGAAACGAGCCCTGGATTTCAGCTTGATTTCGCCTCGAATTGTTTGCAGAATGGTTGAATAACGCTATACTCCATAAGAGACTTGACACCTGACACCATCGTTCACCCAATCATTTGATTGGTATTAAATGAATTTCGCCATGAATAAGTAAATACTTTAACCGCGCATCTGGGAAATAGATCCCGGTTTGACCTGCCCCATGATCCTGGACTTCGCGATTATCAACTTTACCAACAAGCAGTCCTTTAACGTTATATGATTAAAGCGATGGGGAATTCAACCAGACGTTTACTGCTTTATTCATGGCCAACCCAAGAAAGGAAACCCCCGACATTATGCAACCTGATCCATTCACCGCCGGCACGATAGTCAATGAACACAACACGTTCAAATTTATCGTGTGGGCGCCAGTCAAAAACAAGGTCGAGCTGCACCTCGTCACGCCTGGGGATGAACTGATACCCATGCTCAGGGATGAGCGGGGATATTGGCATGTGACCGTTGCCGCTGATACCACTCAGGAACTTCGTTATTATTATCGGCTCGATGATGCCGTCGACCGCCCGGACCCGGCATCCCATTATCAACCAGAAGGGGTGCACGGTCCTTCTCAGACGATCAATCATTCCGGTTACCAGTGGCAGGACCAGCAATGGCGGGGAATCGAGTTAAAAAAAATGGTGCTCTATGAACTTCATGTCGGCACATTTACAGCGTCGGGAACATTTCGCGACATCATCGCGCGCCTGCCGGAACTTAAGAAACTGGGAATCAATGCCCTGGAATTAATGCCGGTTGCCCAATTTCCCGGAGCGCGCAACTGGGGATATGACGGGGTCTATCCCTATGCGGTACAAGACAGTTATGGCGGACCAATGGAACTGAAGGAAATGATCGATGCCTGTCACCAAATAGGAATCGCGGTGATCATGGATGTCGTCTACAATCATCTTGGACCGGAAGGAAATTATCTGGGTGAATTCGGTCCTTATTTCACCGCCAGATATCACACTCCCTGGGGACGAGCCTTGAATTTCGATGATGCTGATTCCCAGCCAGTGCGCGATTATTTCATTGCCAACGCTCTGCACTGGTTCAGGAATTATCATATTGATGGACTGCGATTGGATGCGGTGCACGCAATTTTCGACACCAGCGCCTATCATTTTTTACAGGAATTGGCGGATAAAGTTGCTGTGTTTGACCAAAATAGCGGGAGAAAACACTATCTGATTGCCGAGAGCGACCTCAATGATCCCCGGCTGATCCGATCGCCCAACCGCGGCGGCTATGGATTGGATGCCCAGTGGTGTGATGATTTTCATCATTCCCTGCGCACATTGTTCACCGGCGAGCAGACCGGCTATTTTGCCGATTATGGTGAACTCAGTCATTGGGTCAAGGCATTGCAGGAAGGTTATGTCTATTCCGGTCAATATTCCTGTCACCGCCGTCGCCATCATGGCCGGCCAGCCCACGATATTCCCCCGGATCGGTTGGTGGTATTTTCCCAGAACCATGATCAGATCGGCAATCAAATGACCGGGGAAAGATTGTCTGGAAAAATTTCCTTTGCCGCTCAGAAACTAATGGCGGCGGCGGTATTGCTTTCGCCTACCATCCCAATGTTATTCATGGGTGAGGAGTATGCCGAAACCGCTCCCTTTCTCTATTTCGTCAGTCATGGCGACCCGGAATTGATCGCAGCGGTGAGAAAGGGCAGGAAAGAAGAATTCAAAACCTTTCAGTGGTCAGGAGAACCGCCGGATCCGCAGGATGAAGCCACGTACCTGAAGTCAAAACTGGACTGGAATCAGCGTCGGCATGGGAATCATCGGATCATGTGGAATTTTTACCGAAAACTACTGGCGATAAGAAAACGCTTGCCAGCAGCAGCAAAACGTGATGATCCATCGATCAAGGTTATCAGTGTGGGAAACCGGAATCCAGTCATCATTTACCGGGGAAGTCGGAAACAACGCTGGTTAATCCTGTACAACTTTTCTCCAGAGATCGTTGATTTTACCGTGGCGGAAAAATTTTCCGCAGGCGAGAAAATTTTTGATACATCCGCACCCGCGTGGAATGGCCCCGGAACACTCCTTCCCGATACCATAAATCAAGAACAGACGTATACCCTGAATGCTCTTGGATGCGCGGTGTATCGTTTGCGGACGTAATTCAACCGCAAGGAGTCGAACTATCGAACGCCGCCGTTCCAATCAGGATGGCAATGGTGCGGTCTTTTTTAACCCTGATTGGGTTCAATATACCATAAAGAAATGAGGACAACTTATGGAACAAATAAATAAATCATCTGAAGCCCGTTATCATGATAAAGTCTGGCCCGGGAAGCCCTATCCTCTGGGCGCCACCTGGGATGGGGCAGGAGTTAACTTCGCGCTCTTCTCCGAGAACGCCACCGCCGTCGATCTCTGTCTTTTTAGTCGTCCCGATGGCATGCGGGAAATCAGCCGGATTCGCATGAGTGAATACACCCATCAGATTTGGCATGTTTACATGCCCGGCATCCGTCCGGGACAACTCTATGGCTATCGTGTTCATGGCCCTTATCATCCGGAAGAAGGGCATCGCTTCAACCCCGCCAAGCTGCTTCTCGATCCTTATGCCAAGTCAATTGCCGGTACGATCAATTGGAGCGACGCGCTCTTTGGTTACACGATTGATCATCCGGATACAGATCTGTCCATGGATGAACGAGACAGCGCGGCAGGAATGCCAAAATGTGTGGTCGTTGATCCCGCCTTTACCTGGGGTGATGATACCCCGCCCAAGATCCCCTGGCATAATACCGTGATTTATGAAATGCATGTCAAAGGCTTCACCGCGCATCATCCCCAGGTGCCGCCCGAACTGCGCGGGACTTATGCCGGACTCGCGTATCCGCCGATCATTGAATACCTCAAAGCATTAGGAATAACCGCCGTCGAATTAATGCCGATCCACCAGTTCGTCGCGGATAAACATTTGGTGGATAAAGGGTTGACCAATTACTGGGGTTACAATTCGATCGGCTTCATGGCGCCGGATGCCAGATATACGAAAAGCGGGCTTTTAGGTCAGCAGATAATCGAATTCAAAACCATGGTAAAATCCCTGCATCGGGAGGGAATCGAGATCATTCTTGATGTGGTTTACAATCACACCGGCGAAGGCAGTCATCTTGGGCCGACGCTCTGTTTTCGCGGCATCGATAACGCCGCCTATTATCGCCTGACCCCGGATAACCCGAGGTATTATCAGGATTATACCGGCACCGGAAACACTCTCGACATGACTCATCCCCGGGTTCTGCAAATCATCATGGACAGTCTGCGTTACTGGGTGCTGGAAATGCATGTCGATGGCTTCCGCTTCGATCTGGCGGCAACCCTGGCGCGTGAACTCCATGAAGTTGATCGTCTGGGCGCGTTCTTCGATATCATCCATCAGGATCCGGTGCTGTCACAGGTTAAGCTGATCGCCGAACCTTGGGATTTGGGTGAAGGCGGTTATCAGGTGGGTAATTTTCCGGTGTTATGGACGGAATGGAATGGCAAATATCGCGACACGGTGCGCCGCTTCTGGCGCGGAGATCCGGACCAGGTGGGTGAGATGGCTTACCGCCTGACCGGCAGCAGTGATCTCTACCAACTTGGTGGTCGCCGCCCCTATGCCAGCATTAATTTCGTCACCGCCCATGATGGGTTCACGCTCCTTGATCTGGTCAGTTACAATGAGAAACATAATGAAGCTAACGGCGAGAATAATCAGGATGGCACGAACGATAACCTGAACTGGAATTGTGGCGTCGAAGGCCCTACGGATAACCCCGAAATTCTGGCGCTCCGCCGTCGGCAGCAGCGCAATTTCCTCGCCACTCTATTCTTTTCCCAGGGAATCCCGATGATGCTGGCAGGCGATGAATTGGGGCGCACGCAGCAGGGAAATAATAATGCCTACTGCCAGGACAATGAGATTTCCTGGTTTAACTGGAATCTGAGTTCTGAGCAAGAGGATTTGTTGACGTTCGTACGTCATCTGATTAGAATTTATCACAACCATCCTGTGTTGCGCCGCCATCATTTCTTCCGCGGCCGCCAGATCCCCGGCACCTCCATCAAGGATTTATACTGGTTGCGGGCGGAAGGACAAGAAATGACTGAAGCGGATTGGCATAATCCCAATATACGCGCCATCGGGTTGCGGCTTGATGGCCATGCCATCCGGGAAGTTGATGAGCGCGGTAACCCGATTATTGACGATACCCTGTTGATCATTTTCAATGCGTATTCCGAACCATTGCCTTTTGTCCTTCCGGATTATGTGAGCGGCGGACAATGGGAATTGTTGATCGATACCCGCGACGTTAAAGTCAGCACCAATCCCCAAATCCACATCAAGGGCAGTGAGCCCTATATCATGGAAGGCCGATCCGTCGTCTTGTTGCGCCTTCGGCACCTCGATTATAGTTAAGGAGAACCGATCGCTTTATCGTATAAGGGTATGATATAAGGAATGAGTGAGTTTATCATTGATCATTTTACCTCATTGAAATGTGCTTAATACTGAATTAGTTTTCTGGTGTATGTTCATCTTTCTTAAACATTCAAGCTAAGAAATTTAATGGATTAAATAGACATGAAATTAGCGCTTCAGTACTCAACATGGGTATTTAGAGATTGTTTGAACAATCTGGTTTTAAGCATCAGACTTTTATTCTGTACTCCCCATAGCCTTCTCAAGTCCGGGCAACACCTGCTTATCCATCGTATCTTGATACCCGGTGTTATTTGCCTCATTACCAGCCACGAAATATATGCTACATCACCCCCCGATACCGAGTCGATCAAATCAGTCGCGGAACTGAAGAAAATGAGCTTGGAAGAATTGTTCAACATCGAGGTGATATCGGTTTCGAAAAAACCGGAACAATTATCCGCCATACCTGCAAGTGTGTTTGTTGTCACGGCGGAGGATATCCGCCGATCTGGCGCCAGGAGCATACCTGAAGCCTTGCGTAATATTCCTGGAATTGAGGTGGCCAGGGTCGATGCGCGCCAATACGCCATCACGGCACATGGGTTCAATGGCACTACCTCCAACAAATTACTCATTTTAATGGATGGTCGCAGCCTGTATACTCCTTTATTTTCGGGGGTGTTCTGGGACGCGCAAAACACCCCGATGGAAAATATCGAAAGAATTGAAGTAATTCGCGGCCCCGGGGCCACAGTGTGGGGGGCAAACGCGGTTAACGGTGTGATAAACATCATTACCAAGAACGCGGCCGATACCCAGGGATATCTACTCACCAGCGGTGTCGGCAACGAGGAACAAGGATTTGGGAGTCTGCAATGGGGGGGGCAGATAAAAGAAAATATGTCTCTTCGTCTCTATGGTCAACGCTTCAATCGTGACGATTCAGTGTTTGCCAACGGCAGGCAGGGCATGGATCAATATCACATGGAACAAGGCGGATTCCGGCTGGATTGGAAGGCATCAAACGACGACGCAATTACATTTCAAGGCGATATTTATGGGAGCAGCGCAGATCAACGCGCCGCGGATGACATCACATTTAGCGGCGGCAATCTGATCACTAAATGGACCCATACCTATTCGCAAGATTCTGACTTACAAATTGTCACCTACTACGATCGCACGGAAAGAGACATTCCTTCGCTCTTTGGTGAAACCCTGAATACCTATGATGTTGATTTGCGCCATCGATTTGGATTAGGTTCACGACATGATTTCATTTGGGGACTCGGGTATCGATACCTGGACAACACCGTGGTCAACAGTCCCTCTCTGGCATTCTACCCGGCTCGTCTTTCACAGGATGTGGTCACGGCATTTATTGAAGATCAAATCACGCTGGTGGAAAATAAGTTAAAGCTGACACTCGGATCTAAATTTGAATATAATTATTACAGCGACTTCGAATATCAACCGAGCATTCGACTTGCCTGGACGCCAGCACCTGAACATTTCATCTGGGGAGTGGTGTCTCGGGCTGTGCGCACCCCTTCGCGGATTGACCAGGATTTCTTTATTCCAGGAAATCCTCCTTTTTCATTTATCGGAAATTCGGAGTATGACTCGGAAAAGCTTTATGCGTATGAACTGGGTTATAAAACACGGATGCATCCCAAGGTTACAGCTTCCCTGTCAACTTTTTATAACACCTATGATGAACTGCGCAGTGCTGAAACCTGGACGCCAACATTTCTGGACAATCGCTTGAAGGGCGAGAGTTATGGGATCGATATCCATGCCATGTACCAGGCGCTTGATTGGTGGCGCTTGATCTCCAGCTATTCCTTTTTTGCCTTGCAACTTCACACCGAAAATGGCAGCAGAGATATCACCAGTGAAAATGTTGAAGGTGATTCGCCGCAGAATCAATACTCACTCACCTCTCGGATGGATTTGCCATATCACTTGGAATTTGACTCTACCATTCGCTATGTCGACAGCCTGCCCAACCAAAACGTGCCGCCCTACACGGCGTTCGATGTGCGTATCGGATATAAATATTCCAAGAATCTGGAAATTTCTCTTGTAGGCATGAATCTGCTCGACCCCCAGCATCCTGAATTTGGCGCGCCCAACAATCGCCGTGAAGTCCAACGCAGCATCTATGGAAAACTCACCCTGAAATTTTAACGAGATTAATAATTCCAATGCCCCAAAAGTATTTGTTCAAAATAATCCCCCCTGCGGTTGTGATTTTCATGATCAATTATGACTGCAAGTAACATAACAATACAACGACTAAACGAGACGATATGAAACGATCCAGCCGATTCCTGTTGAGTGTGATTGGTGCGATTATTTGGCTTGCGAGCTCATCCGCAACGATGGCACAATCTACCGGGTTTAAAGAATATCAGGTCAAGGCTGTATTTTTATATAATTTCATTAAATTCATCACCTGGCCGGAAAGTGTTTTTCCCAATTTTGATACTCCCGTGACCATCGGGGTGTTGGGCGCCAATCCATTTGGCAGTTTTCTCGATGAACTCATCGCGGACGAATATATTCGCAACCGCAAAATTGAAATCCATACCTCAGACAACCTCAGTGACTTGCAAGATTGCAACCTGATCTTCATCAGCAAATCAGAACATGGCAGACTGGACGAGATCTTGTCCGGAATCGGTTCCCAGCCCATTGTTACAGTTGGCGAAATTGAGAACTTCACCCGGCATGGAGGAATCATCAATTTTTATCTCGAAGGCAACAAGGTGCGCTTCGAGATCAATAATGATTCAGCGCAACAGCGGGGCATATTCATTAGTTCGCAATTGTTGAATCTGAGCAAGATCGTCAAGACCAAATAACCCAGGCATTTCTCTATGTTACTTCTGAAGAATCTCCCCATCAGGAAGAAAATGACCATGATCATTCTGACCGCCTGCGCCACGGTACTCCTGATCTCCTTCATCATCATGGCATTATATGATGGGGTCGAATTTCGTCGCAATCTGGTTCACGATATGACCGCGCTGGCTGACATTCTCGGAAAAAACAACCGTGCCGCGCTGGCTTTTAATGATACCAACACGGCAAACGAGATATTACAGGCCTTGCAGGCCAAACCCCGTGTGCTTATGGCTTGTCTCTATGATCAGGATGGCCATGAATTCGCGGTATATGTCCATCCGAATTATTCCGGGGATCCTCCCCCCTCCGTTCAGCATGATGGCTTTCAATTCAAAAATGATTGTCTTGAACTTTTCCGCCCCATCCTGCTTAATGACATGCAGATTGGCACCATCTTTCTGCGTACAGATTTGGGACAAATCACGGCGCGGCTGCGGGTGTATGTGAATACATCACTGATGGTCCTGGTTGTCTCGCTCATCCTTGCCTATGTCATCTCCGCCAGGCTGCAACGCCCCATCACCCAGCCCATCCTGGCTCTGGCAAATACGTCCAAGAAGATCACATCACAGCAGGACTATACACTGCGGGCGGAAAAGTTTAATCACGATGAAATTGGCCATTTGGCAGATGCTTTTAATGACATGATTGTCCAGGTTCAACAGCGCGAAGCGGCATTGCAATCCGAAATCAGCGAACGACAACAAGCAGAAGAGTCATTACGCGACAGTAAAGCACAAATTCAAACCATTGTTGAGAACCTTGCCGAAGGAGTCGTCGTTTCCGATCTCAATGGTCAAATTCTGTATTTTAATCGCGCCGCGCTGAATATGCACGAACTCGATGACACGGGGGATTACCGGCACTCCTTTTCCGCGTTCGCCACCAGGTTTGAATTGTCCACCGCAAATGGAACGCTTTTATCTCCGGATCAATGGCCGCTGGCGCGCATCCTGCGCGGCGAAAAACTGACCGACCTGGAATTCCAGATCCGCCGCCGGAATTCAACCTGGGAACGAATCTATAGTTACAGCGGCGAAATTGCTCGCGACCATTCCGGTGGCTCCCTGATGGCAATCATGACCATTCATGACATCTCCGAGCAGAAACAAGCCGATAAAAAGCTGCAGGCACAACTGAGCCGACTCGACCTCCTCAGTCGGATTACCCACGCGATCGGAGAACGCCAGGACATCGCCAGCATCTATCAGATTGTGCTGCGCACTCTTGAGGAAAATCTTCTTCTTGATTTCACCTGTGTCTGTCATTATGACCATGGTCATAATGCCCTCATATTCAACCACATAGGGGTGAATAACTCCGGGTTGATCTCCCGGATCGCCCTTGTCGATCAGGAACAAATTTCCATCGCTGATGGCATCCTGGCACGCGCGGTTCGCGGACAATTGATTTATGAGCCGGATTTAGGTCAGATAGATTCCTCCTTCCCCCAACGCTTGTTTCGCGCCGGCTTGCGGTCTCTGGTAATTGCGCCCTTATTGGTGGAAAGTAAAATTTTCGGGGTGTTGATAGCGACACGGAAAGAAGCCAATAGTTTCAGTCCTGGTGAGTATGAATTCATTGGACAGTTATGCAAGCATGTGGCCTTGGCCGCGCATCAGGTGCAACTCTATGAATCGTTGCAACAAGCCTATAACGACCTGCATCAGTCCCAGCAAACCATCATGCAGCAAGAACGCTTGCGGGCGCTTGGCCAGATGGCCAGCGGTATTGCGCATGACATTAACAATGCCCTCTCCCCGGTTTCACTTTATACCGAATCCCTGCTGGAAAATGAACCCAATCTCAGCGTTAAGGGACGACAATATCTGGAAACGATTCAACGTGCCATTGATGATGTCTCCCATACCATTGGACGGATGCGTGAATTCTATCGTCAACGCGATCATCATGTCGAGCATGCCATGATTCAAATCAATGAATTAATTGAACAAGTAATTGAACTGACTCGCGCCCGCTGGTATGACATGCCTCAGCAGCGCGGGCATGTGATCAAAATTCAACCGGAACTGGAGGCCAATCTCCCTGCCATCAGAGGATCAGAAAGCGAAATCCGGGAAGCGCTCACCAATCTCATTTTTAATGCGGTGGATGCCATGCATGAGGGCGGGACATTGACATTGCGAACGAAATCGACCCCTGCTGCGGTGCATCTTGATGGGACTCCGACATTATCTTCGGTGCATCTCGAAGTGATTGATACCGGAATTGGCATGAGTGAAGAAATTCGGAATCGTTGTCTGGAACCGTTTTATACCAACAAGGGAGAACGCGGGACTGGATTGGGACTGGCCATGGTGTTTGGAATTTTGCAACGCCATAACGCCGATATTGAAATCCACAGTCAATTAGGCCAGGGCACAACGGTTCGGCTTGTATTCCCAGTCCCCCAGACCTCAGTAGACATGCCGCTTAAATCGGCGGTTGATCAAAAGTCACACACGCGAATTCCGCCCATGCGCATTCTGATCGTGGATGATGATCCGTTTCTGATTAAATCACTTGCAGATACTTTGGAAACCGATAACCATATGGTAGTCAAAGCGAATGGCGGACACCATGGCATTGAATTATTTCAGCAGGCCTTTGATCAGGAGCACCCTTTTGATGTCGTGGTTACTGATCTGGGTATGCCAAACGTGGATGGACGCAAAGTCGCCAGCGCCATTAAAGCCATATCGCCGGCGACGCCGGTGATCATGCTCACGGGGTGGGGACAACGCTTGATTGCCGAAAATGATATTCCAATGAATGTCGATTGTGTTCTTAATAAACCACCCAAATTACAAGATTTGCGACAAGCCTTGGCGCGATATGGCCACCGCTCATTGAATCACGGAGCGTAATTCTCAAATCCCTTTATGTTAAGATGGAGAGTTTTCATTTTCTCATGTGAGCGAAAGACATTTATTCCCGGGATATTGACGTGTGAATCAATCAGGCGATATTTTCACAACCGGAACCAACACCTCAATAACAACTTATACCCTCCTGTTCTGATGGTTATTTAGAGATGAAATACGATGTGGAAAAACTGGCGATTCGGCTCCTTATCGTCGATGATGAAGCGCCGCAGATGACAGCCCTCTGTGATACCCTTCGTGATTATGGCTATGAAACCTCTGGATATACCTCCGCATTGGAAGCAATAACCGCCTTGCGCGCCACCGAATTTGATATCGTTCTCAGCGATCTGATGATGCCGGAGATGGATGGCATCGCGTTTCTGACCGCAGCCCTGGAAATCGACCCCAATCTGGTCGGGATCATCATGACCGGTCATGGCACGATCAAAACCGCGGTTTCGGCAATGAAGGTGGGCGCCTTGGATTATGTGCTTAAACCATTCAAGATCAGCGCGATTCTTCCCGTGCTTAATCGGGCGGCGACCATGCGTCAATTGCGTACCGAGAATATTCAATTAAGAGAAATTATTGGGATTTATGAACTCTGCATGGCACTGACATTCGCCATGGATTACGATACGATTCTGGAGAAAATCGCCGTTGCCGCCCATCACCAGTGCAACCATGGTGATGTGATTGTGATGCTTCCCGATGAAACCGGCAGGGAATATTGGGCGGCAGTTACTCATGGAGAAAACAGTGAGAAGTTTCGCGGCATCAGAGTCAGCATTGATGCGGCGATGAAGGAATGGATCACGGGTTTCACTATTGGATCATTAAACAGCGAAGCGATACACGCGGCCCCATCTGGCAGTGAAAATCCACTCCGCCATATCATACCCGGGATCGCCATTCCCATGATCTCCGGCGGCAAAGTCATTGGAATTTTGATCTTCAACCCGCTCAACTCCACCCGCCTGGTTACTTCAGGGAAAATCAAGGCAATGAATATTCTCGCGGGCGCCGGCGCCTCGGCATTGGAATCCGCATTGTTATTACAACAATTGCGCGCCGCTGAAATGCGCTACCGACGGTTGGCGGAAAATGCCGAAGATATTATCTATCGTATTGAATTTGAACCCACCCATCGTTATCGCTATGTCAATCAGGCCATTAAATCTCTTACCGGCTACACTCCCGAAGAACTCTATAACGACCCGGATTTTGGCATTGCCCTAACCCATCCGGATGATCGTCATCTGATCAAACAGATTTATGACGGCGAGTTTGCCAGCGGCATGACCTTCACGATGAGATGGATATGCAAGAATACCGCGGTGGTATGGGTGGAACAGCGGGTTATTCGGATCCCCAACGAACTCGGACAATTAATCGCCATCGAGGGCATTGTGCGCGATGTCACGGAGCGCAAACGCACGGAAGAAGAAATACTCCATCTCAATCAGGAATTGGAACAACGCGTCCGTGATCGCACCGCGGACCTTGAAGCTGCCTATGCGGAATTGGAATCATTCTCCTATTCAGTATCCCATGACTTAAGAGCGCCTTTGCGCGCCATCGAAGGCTTTTCCAGTATTCTGCTTAAAGATTTTTCATCCCAGCTTCCGGACCAGACACAATACTTATTGAATCGTATCATTGTCAATACGACCCGCATGAGTCAATTAATTGATGACTTATTGCACTTTTCAAAGTTGCAAAAACAACCCTTAAAAAAGAATCCGTTGAAATTGCATGACCTTGTTAGTGAAGTCGTGGCTGAATTGCTGGAAGCGACTGGGGATCGCACAATAAATATTGTTGTCAACCCCCTGCCTGATTGCACCGGCGACTTGTCCTTGCTCAGGCAGGTTTTCTTCAATCTGTTAGCCAATGCCATAAAATTCACGCGGATCAGGGAACAAGCCATGATCGAAGTCGGTTGCACTCCACAAACAAAGGAGTTTATCTACTATGTCCGCGACAATGGCGCCGGTTTCAATATGAATTATGGCGATCGACTGTTTCGCGTCTTTCAGCGCCTTCATCAGGTCAACGCGTTTGAAGGAACCGGACTGGGATTATCCCTGGTAAAAAACATCATTAATCGTCATGGAGGACGAATTTGGGCGGAGGGGAAGGAAAATAAGGGAGCAACCTTTTATTTTTCCCTGCCCATAACCTTGGAAGAGAACCCCATATCAGCAAATGATGATCAGTAGTTCTGTGGCGCCCTCGCCTGCCATGACCATGGCCAGAACGAACGGTCGCGTTTTTTCCTCTTGAATAGCCCACCATGGTGATTGCCTGAAGACAATCTTTTCTCTCCCAATCGACTTGAGTCCATAAGCGACGCTGCCACCACCCAATGTAGATTCTCGTTCTCGGCATCGCTCGGTCATAAGTTTGAGGTTGATAACCCATGCCTCCAGAGCTTGAAGATCCCATCGAACGCGAAATCCCAGGGTGTTGCTCCATACCGGTTTACCATGATGAAATAAAAACAACTTGCAACCATGCAATGTAATCCCTGGGAATGCCCCCATTTCATGACCGGAAACTGATACTCGCCCCAGGCTGGAATCACTCTTTGACCGCAAGCAGTATCCCTCTGTTGATGATCGCAATGCGGGAATGGCGTCGACGATGGAATTATGAGCCCCACTTTCCGCCGTGTTGGTTTGCTCTCATCGAGACGATGATCATCTCTCAACACCTCTTCCGGGATGAAGACCATCCAGGTCAAAAGCCGTCGTGGTGATTCCAGTACACCGCGATCAGGACCATGCCGAAGATGATCCGGTACCAGGCAAAAGGCACAAATGAATACCGTGAAATGAAGCGGATCAAGGTGCGAATGGCGAGCATGCCCGCAAGGAATGACATGATGAATCCAGTGGCAAAAAGAGGAAGATCGTGCAGTGAGAGGATGTCGCGCTGAGTGAAGAGCTTCACCGCGCTTGCCCCGAGCATGGCCGGAAGCGCCATGAAAAAAGAAAACTCGGTGGCTGCAAGCCGGGTCAAACCTAATAATAATCCCCCCATGATGGTGGCGCCGGAACGAGAAAATCCCGGAAAAAGTATCGCTAAAATCTGAAAACAACCGATTCCCAATGCCACCTGCCAGGAGATGGATTCGATGGTGTTGATGCGGGGATTATGGGGACGCCATTCCGCCCATAAAATCGCCACCCCCCCGAATACCAACGACAATGAGACGGAATAGGGATTGAAAAAATGGGTCTCGATCCACTCTTCCGTCGGCAAACCAATGATCACCGCGGGGATGGTGGCAACCATCAGGTTAATGATTAATTGGCGCGCCTGAGTGTCCTGGATACAATTGAGCCCGACCTGGGTGAGTTTTTCGCGATAGAGCCAGACCACCGCGAGAATAGCGCCCAGTTGAATAAAGATAATGAATGCATTTTCCTTAACCCCGGTAAAATTCAGCCAATCCTGAACCAGGATGAGATGTCCGGTTGAAGAAACCGGAATGAATTCCGTGGCTCCTTCGACAATTCCCAAAATCACCGCTTTTAACAGGTTGAGTGACTCCATAATCTTGTTGAATACCCTTCTGCCCGGTTTGTTGTTTGTTCTCTAGCGATCAGATATTACCATACCCATGACAATAAAATGAAGATTGGAGATCGGGCAAGGCATGGTTTTAATCGGACACGAAAGCCGGGACAACTAATATCCATCCTTCCTGCCAGCGTATACTTCGCTGCCGGTGGGCCGTGATCGCGGTAAAAGTGTTCGTGTTTATGGGGTGACGTGCATCACTCCGCGCATGGATTGCCAATGTCCGGAGTAGGTGCAGATATAGGGGTAATCACCTGGCGCGGGCGCGGTAAAAACAATCTCGGATTTTTGGCCCGGCGGCGCCAGCGGAGTGCGCAGCAAGATCTTCGGATGGTTATCGGGGTAGAATTCCTTGGTTTGTCCCGCTTCAGCGGAGGCTTTGCCGACTTCTGCGACCACCGCATCCAGTTCGGCGGCGGATGAACATCGGGTTAAAAGGACGAAATTATGCGACATGACCATCGGCAATCCAGTGGCGATATTGTCCATGACGACACGGACTTGTTTCCCGGTTTTGACTGTAAATTCAGTTTGTTTCCACTTTAATTCATTGTACTGTGGCTGCATGAAGATTTCATAATCGATTTTGCTTCCGCACCCGCCGGCGATCATCAAACCAACGCCAATTACCGCGCCAATGGCAAAGTTTCTGGTTTTCATGGATTATCCTCTTTGAAAGAATGTGGTGGCCCGTTATCAGGTTTTAACTATGATATTAATTTGGTTTTGAATCAACAACGGATTAACATATCCTTCTTATGTGGTGCTGCAATCAAGTTCAATCTTTAGATTACGGCTCATTTCACCTCAAAAATAAAATAAAATCAGCGTGGAGATTTATCATGTATCGCAATCTAATATGGCTCATTTGCTTAATTTTATTCGTTTCAACCAGGCCAATCAATGGCGGGGAAACTCTGACATTGAATCGTCAGGAGGTAACGCGATTGATCAGCGATCAAATTCACATCGACGACCCCAACAAAATCACCGCCATCCTTGATCGTATCATTGGCAATAAAGATTGGGAACCTTATGGATTTGTCTTGCCGGATAATGGCATCAGGGTGGATGTGATGAAAAATGAAATGACCGCGGGCACCTTCTGGATTCATGATCAGTCGATTTATTGCTTCCATCAGGACCGTTATGAAATACGGCGCATCTCCGCCGTGCAGAAAAGTCAAGTGGTTGCTTTGCTCGGGGTCGCCGGGAAAGCAAAAATTGCTCCTGGTGTCAGCGATCATAATCATTCTGTCCAGCTTGAGGAGAGCAGTCCAGGAAGCATAAAAACCGAGGTCAGCAAAGATGTCACGCTCGATTTCCTCATGGATGACAATGCCGCGCCCAATACCCTCAATCTTGACAATCTCGGTGGCGGCACCATCAACAATGTCCCCAACCGCCAACTGGAAGTCAAACCGCAGTTAAACAACGACGGGAATTTTGACTTGCACTTGGACGACATTGATCACATTGAAAAAAAATAAGCCATCATTATGGAAAACAATAACGATTTGCCGTTGATAAAACCCCGCATTCGCCCGCCGCTCGATCCTTATTTTCGTCCGGCCTGCCTTGCCAATCGGGCTTTTCGCAAACACGTCTCAAAAACCGGTGAGGGGGTGCCGGTCTCACTGGCGCTGGAACGCCATCCCGGGTCGATCTCCCGCTTTGCCACCACGATTTTTCCGATTAATCATCCCGAATCCAAGGGGAATTTCATCTATCTTGAGCGCCTGCTCAAATGTCTCCTCTGGTCGCGGGGGGGCAGCAAGCTGTATATTGCCGGACCGATTAATTTAATCCGGCGATTGCAAGCGCATTATACCCAGACCACCGCGGGAATTTTCGATGCCGACATGATGGGCAAGAAGATCTATCATCATCCCTTTACCATCATTCCGGCAGCCGCGGATGAGTTGCCCGCGGCCTGCGAGCCGGCGGCGGCGTTGGGGCGGCATCTGGATGGTTGCCGCATCGGCTTTGATCTGGGCGCCAGCGACCGCAAGGCTGCCGCCATCATTGACGGCGAATGCATCCATAGCGAAGAAATCCCCTGGTTCCCGGCGTTGGAGAAGGATCCCCAATGGCACTTCGACCAGATCATGGATTCGTTAAAAAAGGCAGCCGCGCATCTCCCGCACGTCGATGCCATCGGCGGCAGCGCCGCCGGGGTGTATGTGAAGAATCAGGTGCGTGTCGCCTCGTTGTTTCGCGGTGTGCCTGACGCGGTGTTCAAGGAACAGATAGGCCCCTTATTTCACAATCTCAAAAAGGCCTGGAATGATATTCCCTTCGAAGTTGTCAACGACGGTGAAGTCACCGCGCTGGCCGGCGCCATGGCATTGAACCGCAATGGCATATTGGGGATCGCCATGGGTTCCAGTCTCGCCGGCGGCTATGTGACCCAGGAAGGGACAATCACGGACTGGTTGAATGAGTTGTGTTTTGTCCCGGTTGACTATCATCCTGCAGCGGCGATCGATGAATGGTCGGGCGACTATGGCTGTGGCGTGAGGTACTTTTCCCAACAGGCAGTCGGCAGATTGATCCCGAAATCAGGACTGGAGATAGAAACGACCCTGCCGTTGCCCGAACAACTAAACAAGGTACAGCAAGCGATGGCGGCGGGTGATGAACGCGCGGCAGCGATTTATCACACCATTGGCGTTTACCTCGGGTATACCCTGGCGCATTACGCGGAATTCTATGACTTCAATTATTTACTCGTTCTTGGCCGGGTCATGACCGGCGCGGGAGGAGATCTGATCATTGACCATGCGCGACAAATTTTAAATGATGAATTTCCCGAACTCGCGCAAAAAATACACTTTCATTTTCCTGATGAAAAAGAAAAACGCCATGGCCAGGCGATTGCCGCGGCCAGTCTGCCGGTGATTTAGACTGCAAGCAGTCGAATTTTCGCTCGCCGCGATTCCACCCTGACTGGTAATCAAGCAAGCTTTTTCTAAACCTCGATTGGGTTCTATCTAATTAGGTGCGGCAATATCAGGGCGGCAGTTGCAGATTGTCGCTTGCGGCATTGATCCAGTAACCGAGATTGGCATTCAGCCGCTCCGGGCTGGCGAGATAGGATTTCCCGTTCCATGACCAGACGGGTTGCCGGATGCCGCTGATGCTGGAGAGATTGGTGATGTCGTTGCTGACCCCAGCCAAATTCCAGTTTTGTTTCAGCAATGTACTGGACTGAAATTGATTGCCGCTCAAGGTCAATGACGGAAATGAGGCGCTTAGATAAATCCAGCACCCGGTATTCGCCGGCAATGATTCCAGGGTATTCTCCACTAAACGCTGGTTCGCATTATCATAGGTCCAGATCTTGCCGATTTTGGCATTGTTTAATTGCACAGCGGCCGCGGTGGAGGTGGAGAGTTTGCCGGGAAATGAAATCAGGTTCCAGCCTTGATGCAGGGTGTAAACGTGACTCCAGGGTGCTGGTTGTGCCAGGGTTACCGTGAACTGACACGCCCGGGTATTCCCCGCGGCGTCGGTGGCGGTGTAGGTAATGGTGGTGATGCCAAGATTAAAGCTGACCCCACTGGCGCTGACCGCACCCGATCCGGTGGTTGCTCCCGATAAAATGTAGCCGACACTCACCGAACAGTTGTCAGTAACATTGACCGGTCCAATGCCGGTAACGACTGCCGAGGTTTCATTGGCGGCCGTTTCAATTACCATATTAGCTGGACAGGTGATGGAAGGGAGAATGTTGTCCTGAATCGTGACCGTTGCATTACAGGCGGCGGTGTTGCCGCCGCTATCAGTGACAGTCAGGATGACCTGGTTCTGGCCAAGATTGGCGCAGGTAAAGGTATTGGGGGAGACTGTCAAGCTTTGGATTTGACAGTTATCGGTTGAGCCGTTATCGACAGATGTGCCAGTAATTGCAGCTTGTCCGTTGCCATCCAAGGGCACTGTTATGTTCTTACAATTGGTTAATGGTTTGGTGATGTCGGTAATCGTGACTGAGCCGTTTGTGAACGAAGTAGTATCGTTCGTTTCTGGAGTCGTTTTCGCATTTATGGTATAGGTTAAACTGCTGACGCCACAACTAAGCCCTTTCATTCTAAACGAAAACAAGATACCGCTACCGCTATTGACACTGTTTCCATCAGGATTGAAAAAAGGAAATGTTAATATTCCGGGAGGATTCGTCGACACACCTACTTGGACCAAAGTCCCTTGATTAGCTCGACTAACTGGAATAGTACTCCGAATTCTATTCAGGGTATCGTTATATTCCAATAATTGACTGTTGTAATGGATTTGCAGGGTGAACGAACTCAGATTCGGACTCGCGACACTCACTACGATCTCAACAGTATCGCCTTCCTTGACCGAATAAGACCCCGTTGAAACCGTGGTCAAGGACCAGGAAAAAGGTGCGGTAAGAAAAAAAAAGATAATGATTACTGGATTCCAACGGTGCATGGCTGATGATTCGCTGATTCTGTTTGTTTCGCCTATCAATCATCCCATTCGGGATGTCCCGACAGGAATTATACGATAAAAATCCTCCCACATGGTAGCATCATACCGACTCTCCATCGCAGTGTTGGTTCGCGCGAGACGAAACCAGTGGCGTAAGTCTCATGTCCTGCGCATATGCGGCGACGCAAGTTGGTGTTTTGCGTCGCTTGGAGTCCAGTCCCGCATGGTATGAGTTTAGCGTAGATTTTGCAGCTCTGGCGGAGTTTAGAGTTCATCCTTTTAGGATGCTCCTCTCTCAGGCATTATTGCCATTCAGGCTAAAAGCCTGGACTCCAACCGGCGCAAAACCCATACCGACGCAAACACAGGTCCGTCCTGCCGAATGGCAGGAAATGCTCCGGGCTTGCTTCATAAGTGGACAATTTATAAATGAATAATTTAATCTCAACTCGCTTGTAAACCATAGACAAAATCAAAGACACATGCTGCTTCCTGCGCATCTCCTGAAATTTATCATCTGGAATTTTGGGGGATCGCTGTCGGACTTTCGCTGTCCGCTGACCCAGCAGGGTTCAGAGAATGCGGTGGATTATTTTTTATCTCGGTAATGGTCACCGCGCCGGTGGTGAATGAGGTTTCATCAAAGTAATCGGGAGAGGTTTTGGCGATGATTTTATAGGTCAAACTGCTGACACCAGAACGCCGCCCTTTCATGGTGAATGAAAACAAGACCCCGTTTCCGCGATTAACTCCGTTGTCCTCCGGATTAAAAAAAGGAAAGGTTAGAATTCCGGGAGGATTGGTCGATACGCCAACCTGGATCAAAGACTCTGATTTAGCGCGACTCGAAGGAATGGTTCCGCGAATTCGGTTCAGGGTATCGTGGTATTCTAATAATTGGCTGTCGTAATAAACCTGAAGAACGAGTGAACTCAGATTCGGACTCGCGACACTCACCGCGATCTCAATCGAATCGCCTTCTTTGACCGAATATGTCCCGGTTGAAACCGTGGTCAAAGACCAAGTAGAAGTTGACAAGAGAAAAAAAAGACCAAAGATTAAAAAATTATATCGGCGCATGAATGATTACTCACGGATACTGATTGCACCGCCATTAATCTTATAATTCACTACCTCCCGCCCGATGGCGTTGGTGAAATTAACCCCGGTTTCCGGGCAGATGATTTGGGTTTGACCTTCGCCTTTCGCCACCATTCGGAATACCGCGACAGTCTGATTGTCGGTCGGGTTAATATTCTTGGCGCCGGGCAAGCCGGCATTGATCAAAACCATTTTGCCCTTTTGTTGATCGGCATAAAATTCAATCCCCATATGAAAACTTTTCCCGACCGGATGAGCTGTATCCGGCAAACACTCCAACAACTCAGGATCATAATTCATCAACAGGGTAAAGCTTTCCAGCGCCGGCGCCTGCACCTGCACGGCGACCTCGAACTCATCGCCTTTTCGCACGCGATAATTGCCGAGATTGACCGCGATCGGTTTCTCCGCATAACGGGCATCTTCGGCAGTGAATTCCACATAGCCTTTTTCCGCCAGGAAATCGGTGATGGTGGGGGGGGATTTGATTGCGGTGGGCGCGGCCTCGGACTTCTTCGCCGCCAGTGATGGCGCTGGAGTGTCGGCTTCTGGGGCAACCGGTTGGGCGAGGGGGGGCAATTTTTCTGCTGACGGCGCTGCGGGAGCAACAATTTGAGCCGGTGGAGTGGTGGTTGTTACCGGCGGTTGATCTTTCTCGGTGAGGAGAAAGAAAAGAAAATATCCCAGACCGCCGAGGATCAGGACAGCGACGCCACTTACTAGGTGTTTTGTATTAGGCATGATTTAACGCTCGAATTTAGCAGAGATGATAGATTGATATGGTTATCGGGCAATGAATTCACAGGTTATAGTTCTCATCGTCATAAATAGTCAATTTGTGGCAACTGCAGCTTTCGATAATTCGACGGGGTGCAGTCTGCATCCGTGTCCGAGAAAAAATTGGCGGTTTCCTTTCTCTTCCACCTCCAGGTGGTATCATTGAGTTTCTGTCAGGCAAATAGCGATAAAGAATAAATCGATAAAGAATAACTGCGAGCACGATTCTTACCAACCTGCATGAGGGCAATATTCGCACTAACTTTCGCCACCATCAAGAGCGCGTCCCGCAACTGGTTTGCTGCCGGTTTGCTGGTCGTCCTCGGCGGTGTCGTCCTCTGGCTGCCGCGTCATATTATTGGCGATGGCACGGCGGTCGGACATTTGACTTTGTCACTGACCTATTGCCTTTATTTTGCGGCCACCATCCTTTCCATTACCACAATCTGGCTCAGTTGCCAGGTGATCGGCGCGGACATTTCCGGGCATTACATTCATTTGCTGATGAGTAAACCCATCTCTGTCTGGCAATATTGGCTGAGCCGCTGGCTTGGGATTGTCATACTGCAGGGAATGTTGCTGGCGCTGGTCAGCGCGTTGATCTATTTTCAGATCATGCGCCAGATGCGCGCCCAAGCCTTCACCGGCGATGAATTGACAACGATCCAGCAACAAATCCTTACCGCCCGAGAGGTCTTCGCTCCCGAACCCGATGAGCCGCCTTTGTCTTCAGCAAACCATGGCATGGAAATGGCAATCAATCCCGCTCCATCACCGCTGCGCCCCGGCGGTACCGCTCACCGCCAACCCGATACTGTGACCTCGTCATCGCAGTTGATTTCATCCCATCAGGGAAAGGTGTGGCGATTTGCCCGATTGTCGGTAAACGATCATCCACCGGCATCATTATTTCTGCGCTTTTGTCTCTATCGCGATCATCCCGAGGTGCGCGGTCAGTCCGCCACCCGGGGCCTCTGGCGCATTCGTTATCCAGACACTCGCAATTATCTCGAAGTTCCAATGCCCGAAGTAATTCCAGGAGTTTTTTATGAAATTAATTTGCCCGCAACCTGTGTTTCACAGAATGGCATGGTTGAAGTTGAATATGTGAATCATGACCGCGAGGACCGGGCGGTTGTCTTTCAAACGGGCGCGGGCCCGTTCCTGTTGCGACCGGCTACCGGGTTCACGGAGAATTATCTCCGCGCCTTACTGCCTATCCAGATGCTACTGATGTTTGTGGCGGCAGTCGGATGTACCGCGGGTACGCTGGCCGCGCCGCCCATGGCGATTTTTTTTTCCTGCAGCTATGTTGTCATTGGTATGCTCATGGTTGTTTATCGCGCCATTTACCCTCAGCTAATGACCGATTTGCCAAACCTGATGGCGGTGTTTCTCCATGCCCTCTCCCGCTTTCACCAGGTGGTGGAGATGACCACGGTGGCGATCAATCAGTACCTGGAAATCCCGCGTCTGGCGCGGGGGGAATTGATCGCAACCAGCCGCCTTGTCCATACTGCTATTGATTTGCTTTTAGTCCATGGCGTGCCGATAGCCGTGTTGGGCATGGTCTGCCTGCAGCGTCGGGAACTGGGCGCGGTGGTGCGGGAATGAATCAATAAACATGGTTGAATTAGCGGGTTAAATTTTCGCTCAATTAAAGTTTTTATCGTTTGTGTTATAGCGTAAACATCGAGGGTAAAAAAATTTATCATGGGGAATAAACCAAAACGGTTTCGCGTTATTTGCGGCGCGCTCGTGATCGCCGCGCTGATCTTTCTCGGTGATTGGTTGCAGACCCATCTGCAAAGATTGGCGGCCGCTCATGGGTTGCGCCAACGCCTGGCCCCGGATGAGCGCATGCCTCCCGGGATTGCCATGACCACGATTGCTCTTGGCGGTTTTCGCGGGTTGATAGCCGATGCCCTGTTCCTGCGCCTGATCGCTCTGCAGCAACAGGGGAATTATTACGAAATGACCCAACTGGCCTCCTGGATCACCAGGGTGCAACCTGAATTCACCGGCGCCAGCACCTTCCTGGCCTGGAATATGGCCTACAACCTTTCCAATGCCTGCAACCGCCCAGAAGACCGCTGGCGCTGGGTACTCAATGGCATCCAGTTACTGCGTGATCAGGCGTTGCTCCATGACCCGGACAATCCGGTATTGTATCGCGAGCTCAGCTGGTTGTATCTGCATAAAATCGGCGAAGATTGGGATCGCTCAAACCAGTATTATAAAGCGCGGCTGGCGGGCGATATGACAAAAATTCTGGGGGCGGAATTCAGCGGCAATTGGCATGACCTTGCCCAGGCGGCAGCAAATCGCGACGAGCTAGCCCGCCAGCTTGGTCCCGATTATGACCTGCTCAGCGCGGAATTAAAGAAACAAAAACTCACTTTCTCCGACCTGGAGCGCACGTTTCGCACCAGCGGTCACATGGAAAGTGTTTCCGCGATTACGTTCACGCGCTCCGAGAGCCGGGAAAAATTATTGCACCATCTCCGCCGCTGGGCCTTGATGTCAGAATGGAATCTCGATCCGGCTCTCATCATGGCAGTGAATTCAACTTATGGGGAGATGGATTTTCGCCTGTCCGCCGCGCATGCCCTGTACTGGGCGCAGCAGGGAAAAAGCGTGGCTCCGGGAGGTCACGACAAGGGATGTGAACACCTGATCTTCGCGGCGCTCAAGCAGGCATTTTTTTCCGGTAAACTGCGGATTGTTCCGGGGACATCGATGGTTTTCACCGCGCCCAATATTGGGCTTGCCGATGCGGTGCGAACCGCCTATCTGGAGGCGATTGCCCACCGCGATGATCCGGAGGTGGTTGTCGACGGTTATGAAAATTTCATGATCCAGGCAATTGGAATTCTTTACACCTTTAATCAGCGCGAAACAGCGGAGAATTATTTAAGCTTCATGCGCGATTCCCCTTGGTTTGCCAACCACCCGCGTTATCATCAATCCCTGGACGATTTTGTTCTCGACCAGTTGATTGGCGACCAGCGTCAATTGACTTCTGCACGGCTGGCAGCCATTGTCTCTCATCTGCTTGATAATGCCTGCGGCGCGCTGCTTTTCGCGGATCATGAACGTGCCGCCATTCTGGAACAATTGGCGCGCCGCGTGTACCGGGAAACATTGGAGATGATAAGCACCAAGGATATCCCCAACCAACCGCCGGTACCCGGATTCGACCATTTGCGGGAGCAGGCCTGGCAGCGCTTCACTCAGGAATTGCCGGAAGAACTCCGGCATCACGTTCTTTTGCAGCGCTAAAACCTATGAGCGGAAGACGCGCCACAATTTCTGGCGTTGCTGATCATTCTGCTCCTGATAATAGTGCAATAACTGCAGCAATGGCCGGGGCGGTGCATCGGGAGTGTCAGGCTGCGGTTGCTGATCAAATGAATAATGCTTGCCGGAATTAATCAGCCTGATGATCTCGTCTTTTATCAATGGGATATCGCCGCCATACTGCTTGGTCAACTCATCGATGATGTCCAATGCCGGCTCTTTTTTTTGTTGCAGGAGCAGTGACAGCGCCAGCGGGACGGCATCGTTGGGATCATGAGATTCCCGATAGAGCTTGCGCAGGTAATGTTCCGCCCATTCCGGCTGATTAAACATCATGGAACAAACAATGGCATTCCGGTAATCCTGTGGACGAATCTGGCTGGCTTGCGGTTTCATCAACAATAACAATAAAACTGCCATACCAACACCAAAAAGAGCCAGATCACCATGCTTCTCGCGCCATAGCCTGATGATGACCATGACTCCGCCTACTCCCAATACAATCATGGCCGGCAATCCCGGCAGACGGAATCGACCAATGATAAAAAACGCGACAATGCTGGCATAATACACCCAGAAAAAACAGTAGTAGGGCCAGAATTGCTTGAATTGCCGCCATAATAAGAGCGATCCCACAATCGTCAAGGCGCCAAGGACCGCAAAGGGAAGCCGGAGAAATTTCAGGATCAGGGATTGTTCGCGAAAGAGGTAATAATTATCGTTCTGCGGCACCTCACAACTCCACCAGTACCCCAATGCCTTTTTCCATTGATGGCGCCAAAAGACTGCTTGATCAGGCTTCATGAGTGGTTTATTGGGATAAATAAAATTAAAGACCACGGAATCACGTGAATTTGCGATGCGATAGGTTTCGGCGCCATTGGTTGATAATAAAACGAACTCCTTGGAATAGCGATTATTTCGGATAACCACCACACCTATTATTATCGCGGCGATAGCCGTCATAACCGCAAGTTGGTTGAGCATGGGTTTGATTGGGATTTGATAATTCTGTCGATCGTACCAGAAACCTGCCAGGAAGAAGGGAACGAGCAGCAAAAAATTGGGGCGCACCAGGCAGAGTAAGGCAAATGTCCCGCCGGTAATCAGCGACCAGAGGATGGTACTCGTGATCCAGCGCTTTAACCATGACCAACGAAATACAGCTTTTACCTGCGCCAACCAGGCGGTGTCATGGCGTAGGTTGCGCCGCCAGATGGCTACTGAAAAAACTAATATTGAGGCTAACAGCAATTCTAATACAGTGCTGTGAACGATATTGACTGAATACAGCGCCCCGCCATAGCCAATCAATAATAATCCCGCGATGAAGGCCGCGGTTGTTCCCAACTCAATACCAACTGTCGCCACCATCAGGGTTATACTTATTGCATAACAGACTCCCTGTGCCAGAAAGAGTTGTAACAGAGATTTGCATGCAACTAGCAACAAGGCGAGGAAATAGGTATACAAAGGGGCTTGATAATGGGGTTCAGGAGGTGGCCAATAGCCCTGCCAAAAGCCATGAGCTTTGTAAAGATATCCTTCCATATCAGTACTCGGAAGTAGATTGATATAAATGCCAGGCCACCGATTCAACTCATAACTGCTAATAGCACATACTGCCAGCGCAAGGATAAAAAGACCGGCCAACGGGGTCAATTTCGATTTCTTCCAATTCCACATCGGTAACTCAACTTAAAAAGTTTTAGAAATAAGTAAATAATCAGATGATTCCTGCTTTAGCGCTTATTGCCAGGATAATGCGAACTCTGGGGAGAGCAATTAGTGATCATGTCAATCCATAACAGCCAACTCACTGCCTGCTTCGCACTCAGTGTGAAAAGTAAGATTCAAGATTTTCAGCGTAAGGCGAATCAGGATAGGTTTCACGAAAAAACCTATACGCGTCATGCATTGAATCCATGCGGCCATTCAAATTATATGCCAGAATGGCGTAGTAGATGGCTTCTGGTTCCAACGAGTAATTCTGAATATCCGGAGGACTGAATTCCGAACATAGCCTGCCAAATGTCTGAAGCAGGGTCTGCAGGTCAATTCCATAGCGCAATGTCAATTGAAATATCAGCAATTGTTGTTCGAAGGTCTCGGTTATATCAGCGGGATCAACCACCACTGGCGGGCTTTCTTTTCGATAAATGGGATAGATGGGCATGTCATACCCCTTAAAAAGCGAGGGGATCATTGGTTTTGGTGGTGTTATTACCGAATCCAATTGATAATGGAATTTTTTCATTAACGGGCTAATGGATCCATCATACTGATATAAAACCGCAAAATCAGGAGAAACCAGTGCCAGGAACATGGGAGTAATGGCAATTGGCACCTGCTGCATATTGATAAATCCGAACCGACTTAATGACCAATCCCTGAGGGCATTGATTTCCTTCGTTTTACCATTTTCCTGTCCGTATTGTTTGCCAAAGGTAATGCCCTCAAGTCCTAATAATGGGGGATTTTGGCTTTGTTGGGCGATAATCGGATAGCGTTTACGAAGACCGATGTGACTATCATTAACCAGGGTATGTAATAATTGTCCGGCAATGATTGCGATCAGGATAAAATAAAGAAGACCAACACCCCACCCGAAACGGAAATGGTGGTGTAATTTCATGGCGGCATAGGCAATCATCAGACTCAGGGAGATTATCAGTGGCAAATAGAAGCGCGGGAAGGTAAAACGCATGAGCTGGAGGAACAGAATATGGATGGAAAGCAGCAACACCAGATTTATTATCAACAATTGCCGCAATCTGCGATCTGAATTCCACCAGAAAAGCGCACCAGCAACACACATTAATGAGACGATAACCGTTGGCCAATCCAGCATCACACAGACATCTGTGAGTGATTTTAATAACAGTTCACCCCGGCCTGCAATGCTATTTTCATAGCGAAACGCATTGGTAGACGCATGGACGGAAGTCCACCCACTGAAATGTCCGTGAAAGACGTTGTATCCACCGGCACTTTTGTAGATGACCGCGATGGTTATGAAAAAGGAGATCAGGCAATAAAATAGTGGGATAAGTTTGGTTTTTATCATTTCCTTATTAGTCGGAATGTAAATCAAAAGGCAGGGAAGCAGGTAACTGGCATATACATGATCCTTGGTACAAAACGAACAGGCGACCAGGATGCCAAAAACAGCATTTGCCAGGTGCCATTTAAGCGGCGACACCTGACGCAATTCATACCCCCACAACAGGATAACCCACGACCAAGCAAACCAAAAAACATAGGGCTGATCCATATTGGTGGTGTGAGCATAAAACAGACTACACGGATTGAGGAGATAAACCAGCGGCGCGATCACACTCCACTGACGCAGCTTCAACCAGCCAGAAGCCAAAACATAAAGTGCGAGTGCGGTTCCCAGTGTCATTACACTCACCACCAGTCGGAACTGCCCTATCCTCTTCGACGATATCGCGACAATGGCTTCGCTGTTGGGGTTAGGTGGTTTTATGGGTGGACTTGCCCAATCCCAAATGAGATATTGCAATGGAGGATAGCGATAGACATCGACCTGCATGAATGCTTTGCTATTATAGGCGGGATTCATTGGAACAGTATCCGGGGGAAAGCAAGATAGATTAGGCAACCCCCAGGAGTGACTAAAATAGTGCAACACTCCCCACACCAATATGATGATTGCCAATGAAATCTTATGCGGCAATCCCCTAGAGAGTGCATTAATCTCGTTCGCGGAAGAATTTTTTGTCTTTTTGCCCGGCATTATCAGTGTTCCTGCTTATAAAGTTTAACCGATTAATGAAATTTATTCACATAATTCTTGATGACAGAGAATCTACCTGAAGTTTTTACAGACTAAATCACAGAATGGAGAAATTCATTTTCTGCACCCGATCAGGAGTTAAAAAACTTCGCACGAATGCCAGCATGATTGGAACGGCAGCAGAGAAAATTGCGCTTGCTTGCAGTCTAATTCAACGTCATGGATTTAAGGCGCAAGGCATTGACCAG
>CAZTTH010000016.1:0-59406 GCA_964615975.1 uncultured Lentisphaerales bacterium
AAATGTAAAAGTGGTACCGGAGGAGGGAGTCGAACCCACACTCTCTTGCGAGAACTGGATTTTGAGTCCAGCGCGTCTGCCATTTCGCCACTCCGGCATTGGGGCCTGGCATAATAATGCCAGGTCGATATAATATGGTTACTACCGAGATCACACAACTCAAATACAAAAAAAACGCAACTCCATCCTGAGATGGAATTGCGTTGATTTTAATTATGGCACCAATCTAATGGAAAAAAAACGAGATCCAACGGACACAATTACACCGGGTCACTTCAATTCATTCTGACACCGTTCCAGTATAATTATTTAAGTGAAATCTGATCTTTCCCTATTTTGAATTACTTGCTTCTAAGTTTGATGCCATTGTTGGCACGACTTTGATGGCGGATGCGCACTATTGCCCGCTTGTTCATCCGCCGCTTGGTTTCGCTCGGCTTCTCGTAAAAACGCCGATTACGCAGTTCTTTGAGTGTCCCTTCACGATCAAGCTTGCGTTTCAAACGACGCAAGGCTCTTTCCATTGGTTCACCGCGTTTCAATTTGATTTCTGACATGGAATACGTTATTCACCTCCCTTCCAAAGGGTAACTATTCATGAAAAGGAAAATAGCCATCACTGTTAGTCGAGCTGATGGAATTAAGAGTTATTGAGCCAAAACACTTTGAGGAAATTCTTCGTCGATAAACTTCTTCAATTTTTTAAGTGCCAGATTTTGGATCTGGCGCACTCGTTCCCGAGTTCTGCCGATCTTTTTGCTCACTTCTTCCAAGGTCTTCGGACGATTGCCATCGAGACCAAAGCGCAGACACAGAATCATGCGTTCGCGCGAGTCCAGACGGTCGATCAGATCTTTCAAGCGTTTAAGCATCTCCATGCCGCAGATGGCTTCATCCGGCGTTGAAGCGCCGAAATCCGGGATAATATCCTGATAGACACTGTCTTCGCCTTTCTGAATCGGATCCTGAAGCGAAAAGGTGCGCAGCTCAGCCAGACGCAATGCCGCCACCGTCCGTTCGCTGAATTCCAGCCGGCCGGCCAATTCCAAATCGGTCGGTTCGCGTCCCAGCTCTTCGTTCATCTTGATGCGCGCCGCTTTGATTTTATTGATTTTGCCCGCGGATTGAACGGGAATCCGAATCGTCCGGCTTTGATTGGACAAAGCCCGACGCATTGATTGCTTGATCCACCAGGCAGCATAGCTGCTGAATTTAGCGCCTTTGGTGGGATCAAATTTCTCCACCGCTTTCATAAGACCAATATTTCCTTCAGAAATCAAATCAACAAGGGGTAATCCCAATCCTTTGAAGTCATGGGCAATTTTTACCACCAGGCGGAGGTTACTTTTTATGAGTTTTCGACGCGCGTCTGAGCAACCATCGGCGATTTCGGCGGCAAGAACAATTTCCTCTTCACGGGTCACCAGAGGAATTTGACCTATCTCCTGCATGTAAGCCTTCATCGTATCATTTTTTCCTGTGAGCATATATGGTATCCTAAATAATTTTGCGTTTTTAGTAAGATTTCGTTATCCAATGAGGCAAATAGATAGCAATAATCAAAAGCGAAAAGTTTACAATAATCACAATGTGCCTACATCGCAAGCCTGAAATCAAGAAATGTTCTCCTGGCAAGATCCCTTCATTCGATATAGCAATGATTTATCCCACATTTTGACGGGTAAATCCCGGGTGATCTGCGACCGGGACAGTCTATTTCTCTGGTTGGCGCTTTTTCTCAACAAAAATCGTCACTCAACTGTTGTCATTACCCCCGATCTATCTCAGACTGAGATTTTATTGAGTGAAGTACAAGGCATTCTCCCGTCATTCGCGGTTGCGCGATCAATGTATATGCTGCCGGAAATTGTTGTCGGTCGAAAGCGATTGGCAATTGAGCAGGAACCCATGCGTCAACGGATTTTTTATCATGCCGGCGCCCCGGACGGTGTTTTTTTTGCTTCGATCATGTCCTTTCTGGCGCCCGCACCTGATCCCGGTAAATTCAAGGAACATCAGCTGAGTCTCGCTTGTGGCGAGCGTGAATGGCCGCCGGAAAAGCTGGCCGCATTTTTGGTATCCCTGGATTATGATAATGAAGCGCTGGTAACTGCGCCCGGAGAATTTTCCTGGCGTGGGGGCATCCTCGATATCTACAGTCCCCTTTATGATAATCCAATACGTCTCGATTATTGGGGGGATTCCATTGAATCGTTGCGCTTTTTTGATCCCCATACACAACGTTCTCTGGAGAAATTAGATCAGTTTACGATTGTTCCCCGTCAATTGTTACAGCTCCACTCAGAAACCCCGTCAAATACCCCATGTTTCTTTGATTTTTTCGCCCCTCATGACACTCAATTCATCATTGTTGACCATTCTGCCATCGAGAGTCATCTCCAACAATATGCCGATGACACCCAATTAAGATTATGGGAAAAATTTCTCGCGCAGAGCCAGCTCCGGATTGATTGTGAGCGTCAGGGTAATTCCTCCTCTGCTGCCGCTGATTCCTCGCATCGTTGTCCATTTTATGGCTTTTCTCAGATTGCCATGCGAACCCTGCCGGAGATTAATGATACCTTCACTCAGTTGCAGCGCCAATTTTTGCAACACGAGGCAAGGAAATGGCAAACCAAAGGTTATCGTGTCGGTGTGTGTACTTTGCAGAATTCCATCTGGCAACATTTTCGGGATATAATCCAACCGGATGAGCGGAATGCTGCCATGTCAATCGAAGCAATATCTCTGGCTTTGCCACAGGGGATTGTCTATCCGGAAGCTCAATTAGTGTTATTATCAGAAGCCGATGTTTTGGGCACCTATGGGCACAAGAAAACCGCGAAAAGTCTGAAATCCGGATTTAATATCGATTATCGGCTTGAGACCGGAATAGAATTGAATGAAGGTGAGTTTGCCGTGCATGCCGCGCATGGAATCTGTCGTTATCTTGGCCTCAGGAAAGAACAATTTCATGATCGGATTCAAGAAGTTCTGGTGTTGGAGTTTGATAATGAGGTCAAGGTTTTTGTGCCGCTTGAACAAGCGTATATGGTCAGCCGGTATGTCGGAGCGCATAAAAAAATCCCAAAATTAAATCGCATTGGCGCCGCTGCCTGGCGCCGCGCCAAAGAAGAGGCTAGCGCGGCAGTCAAAGATTTGGCGGCAGATTTAATTCGCTTGCAGGCAATTCGCGCGGTCACCTCGGGGTTTTCATTTGGAAACCCAAAAAGCAGCGACATGCAATCTTTTGCCCGATCATTTCAATTTCAGGAAACCCCTGATCAACAAGCTGCCATCGAGATGGTGCTGGCTGATATGGCGCAATCCCGCCCCATGGATCGTCTGGTATGCGGCGACGTCGGATATGGAAAAACGGAAGTCGCCATGCGCGCGGCTTTTAACGCGGTAATGGCGAACAAGCAGGTTGCGATTCTGGTTCCTACGACCATCCTGGCGCAGCAACATTTTTTGACTTTCAGCGACCGCTTCAAAGCCTGGCCGGTGATCATTGACTGCTTATCACGATTTCGTTCGCCCGCGCAACAACGTGCCATCCTGAAGCAATTAAGCGCCGGCAAAATCGATATCATCATCGGCACTCATCGCCTGCTGCAAAAAGATGTGGCCTTCAAGGACCTGGGTCTGGTGATCGTGGATGAGGAACAACGATTTGGCGTCCGCCATAAAGAGCGTCTGAAAATGCTGCGTGCCAATGTCGATATACTGACCTTGACCGCGACCCCGATTCCCCGCACTCTTTATCTTGCCATGGCCGGATTGCGTGATATGAGCACCATCATGTCCGCGCCGCGTGAGCGCCACCCCATTCATACGGTTGTGGCGGAGTTTGAAGAGCAGATTGTGCGCGAAGCAATTACCTATGAATTACAACGCGGCGGCCAGGTATTCTATATTCACAACCGGATACATTCCATTACCCAGGTGTGGGAAAAACTTACCCGCATGTTTCCCGATGAAAGCATTGATGTCGCCCATGGCAGAATGCCGGAAGACGATCTGGAAGCGGTCATGCTTCGTTTTATTGAAGGCGGCAGCAAAATCCTGGTTTGCACCACCATTGTCGAATCGGGGCTGGATATTCCCAATGCCAATACCATGATTATAGATCGCGCGGATCGCTTCGGACTGGCCGAACTTTATCAATTACGCGGACGGGTCGGGCGGTTTCATCGCCAGGCGTATGCGTATCTATTACTGCCTAAAAATACCATCGTACTCGCGACCGCGAAACAACGCCTTGAAGCGATCAGCAAGTATACTCAATTGGGGGCAGGGTTTAAGCTCGCAATTCGCGATATGGAAATCCGGGGCACTGGGAATATCATTGGGTATGAACAAAGCGGTCATATCGCGGCAATTGGATTCAATCTCTACTGTCAACTATTGAAACAAGCCGTGGCACGTTTGAAAAATCAGCAAACCGCAAGCCATCCAGAGATTAAATTAATCCTTGATTTCGTTAGTTTTGGAGATGAATTGGCAGCCCGGACAGCGGCAACGATTCCAGCAACGTATATCTCCGACCCGGAACTGCGGGTCGATTGTTATCGGCGCTTGGGATTGCTGACCACCATCCCGGCATTGGAGGATTTCATCGCGGAATTAAAAGATCGTTTTGGCGCCGTGCCCCAAGCAACACTCAATCTTTGCATGGTCACCCGGTTAAAAATTTTCGCCCATGCGGCAGGAATTAAGAGTATAACCACCCGGAATCGATTAATCACCATGGAAACGGACACCGGACTGGTGCGCACCAGCACCCATCGCCTGCCGCGCCTGCAATCACCTGATCCTGATGATTTTCTGGAAGAATTGTGCGCATTGGTTGGCGCACAAAAAAACACCGCCCCTGTATTCCGGGGGAAATGAAATTGATTATATCAACCCAGATTCATCTTCACTTCCAAGATTCCCGACTATAGGATAATTCTCCCGCATGCGGGAGGAAAGTGATCGATAAAAACACCACAGTCATTTTCGCCTCCGGTAATTTTTATATCCGAAAACTGATTATCGGCAAAGACTGTCGCATCGATTTTACTGGAAATACCAATTTATCCATTCAGCAAAACCTTGAACTCGATAAGAACTGTCAATTCAATCAAATTCTTCCCCAGCCACAGGTAACCATTAATTTTAGTGGCAATGCCATCGCCATCGGCAAGGACAGCTCAATCCTACTTGCTTTAATACATGCTCCGAACGCCACCGTCGCGATCGATAAGAATACAATATTCTCCGGCAGCATCTGGTCGAATAAAATCGACATTGGCAAGGATTGTCGCATCATACACAATGAATCACCAATGGATTTAACGATCCAGTTGCCTCCTGATATTGAATTGGAATGCCCAGGCGATACATCGCCTGCGAACACTGGATTTGCGACCGCCATAAGCAGTTGCAGCACCCCGGTTATCACGTTTTCCGATACGTCCATTCTTAGCGTCCTTGCGCCTTTGCGCGAGCTCATCACTCGTACCTGGACAGCTGTCGATGCTTGTGGTGCTATTGCATCAGCCACCCAGACCATCAGCATCGTCGACTCACTTCCACCCGTCATCACCTTAAACGGTCCCGATCCCCAAATCATCGAATGCTCCTCGCCCTACACCGAGCTCGGCGCCACTGCGTTCGATGCCTGCGACGGCGACCTGACTTCATCCCTCATCCTTCCGCCTTCATCCTTCGATACTTCCGTCCCTGGTTCTTATTCCCTTTCCTATTCCGTCGCCGACGCCTCCGGCAATTCCGTCACTGTCTCCCGCTCCGTCATCGTCCAGGACACCGTTGCTCCGATCCTTTCCAGTGTTCCCCATGATCTTCAAATCGAATGCGGCGACCCGCTCCCCGATCCCGCTTCTGTCACTGCCGCCGACACCTGCGATCCCTCTCCCATCGTCACCTTTTCCCAAGATCCTCCGTTCCCTCTGTTCCCTTCTGTTCAATCTGTCTTGAGAACCTGGACTGCCGTCGACGCTTCCGGCAATTCCACGTCCGCCGCCCAGACCATCACAATCGTCGACACCTTTTCTCCTGTGATCACTCTTACTGGCGACAATCCACAGATCATTGAATGCCCCTCTTCCTACACTGAGTTGGGAGCGGCCGCAGTGGATGCCTGTGATGGTGACATCACTTCATCTCTCATCATTCAAACTTCCTCCTTGAATTCCTCTAACCCCGGCGATTACCCCGTGATCTATACCATCGTGGATTCTTCCGGGAACACGGCCTCGGCAATCCGAATCGTCTCCATTCTCGATACCACCTCACCCGTCATCACTCTTAATGGAGCCAATCCGCAGATCATCGAATGCCATGCCGAAGTCGATTTCATCGCCGGTCCCAATCCCGGGATCAACATCATCGAAGCCAATTTCGCTGGCAACACCGGTAAACCGGCGGTGTTCGTCGTCACTGGCCTGGCCAGCGATCCGTTGACGCCGACCTCGTTTGCCGGCCAGGTGCAGGACAATGCCGGCCAACCGATTGTCGGCGCCGAATGCCGGTTGCGCGTAAACGGCGTGTTTATGCCTGCGGTCTATTCCGACAGTGACGGTCTCTTCCATTTTGAGAACACCCCCTCCGGACCCGGCGATCTCTTTGTTGACGGAGTGGTGGCGACTACCATCGGTTCCGTTCCCATTCCGTTGGGTACCTTTCCGTCGCTGCATTACGAATTCATTGTTATCCCGAATGCCGAAAACCGGCTGCCGATGCCGGTGTTGCTGCCGCGATTAAATCCGAATAACGCGGTGGTCTGGGACGGAACATCCGATGTCGAACTCACCTGCGAAGGCATGGAAGGCTTGAAGATGATCGTCACCGCCGGCTCGATGCGCAAGGCTGACGGTTCGCTGGTGACCCCGGGCAATCCCGCCACGTTATCCATCAATCAAGTCCATCACGACGACATTCCCATGCCGATCCCGGACGGCGCGTCGCCGCCGTTCACCTGGACCCTGCAGCCGGGCGGCGCGCACTTCGATCCGCCGATCCGGATCGAGTATCCGAACATGACCGGGATGCCGCCGGGCGGCATCGCCTATTTCCTCAGTTTCAACCACGACACCAGCCGCTTCGAGATCGTCTCCAGCGGCCATATCACCGCTGACGGCTCGACCATCGTCACCGACCCCGGCGGCGGCAACGCGACCGTTGATATATACTTGGCACGGTCATAAACTGCACATTTTAATGGTATGACATCACCGCGAAACAATTCTTGAATTATCAGTCGTCCCTATGGGACTTTTTGTAGCTATTCATTGTTCCCACCGATGAATCGGTGGGCTATTTTCGGTTCATCCCGAATGGGATGATTGACATTAGCCCGCCAGCCGAATTCGCCGTGGCGAATGAGACGAGCTATCCACCAGGATAGCAGCGGAGCGTTCCATTCATTGGCGGGTCCGAGATGCAAGAATTCATCAGTCCCATAGGGACGACTGAATATACCGCTGGTTTGTGTCGGTGAAACCGTGTCGTTTTCCGTGGCTGCGACGCCTTCGGACAGCGGCGGCGAACAGCGCCAGAAATGCGTCGCTGAGAATGGTGTTATCACCTACGGCCCGAATGAAGGGCAGCGGGAAGGGCAACGGGGGTCAGACCCATAATATAATTTATAATTAATTTATGATAAACTTGTTACATAATATAATATTTTATATTTACTGGGTTAAATCAGATTTTTTAATGTAAAATATTGATTTAAGAATTCATGAAGTTGTTTTCAAGCAATTCTATCAGTGGAATGGGAGAAGCTGATCCTCTGTTTTACCATTGAAAATCACGTCTAAAGAGCCTTTTTATATCATTAATAATCTTAACCTGTTTAATAAAAACATGTTAACAACATTTTATAAGGTCAGACTCCGAAGACAGATTTCAGTGGCATGTTGTGGCTTTGATCTTAGCAATTGGGGACGCTGATTCTCAGGCAACAGCTCAAATTATGGCGCGCCGCTTGATCCGAAGATGGCGGTGATACCAATATGACAATCGTGGTATGCTTTAATCCCATATGATGCCGTCGAAAGTGTAACGAAACCGGTGAGAATCATTAAAATGACTTCAATAAAACTGATCGCGTGTGATCTGAAAATTCAAAATCCTAGGGTCAGAAATTCTAACCTGGGCATTTCCGGGCAGGCACAAGATCAGATTACTTACTGCCAAGACCTTCACGGAAAGGGCGGCAACTTCTTGACGCGCTGTCTGGCATTGTTGCTTTTCCAGAAGGCGATGAAGTCTCTCTGCAATACCCCCATATCAATGCCGGTAAACGCCAGCTCATTCGCGCGTTTGGGATCGATTGGTGGAGTGGACAAGGCGGATATCATGCGGTCACAGACTTTTCCATAGGGTTTGCTGCCGAATAATGGCGATGCCTTGCGGAAAAAATACACCAAACCCCATGCCTGGGCATAATTTCGCAATACCTTCATCTGGGAATCTGTATCCGGTTGATCTTTCCCATAAAAGGCATTATGATCTAATTTCACCAGGGCTTGCAAGTCCAGTGCTCCCGGATCTTGGAGTAATTCTTGGAGTAGCGCCATACGTTTGGGGTTTTCGTAGACGCGCAGGTTCTTGGTCGTGGGATTAATTTCACCCGCTTCAAAAAAAGTTGCGTGCCCTTCATCAAACCATACCGGCGCTGAGACCCGGTCGAGGGCGTAAAAGAGGTATTGATGAAAGCCCTCATGGCAGACGACTTCAAGCACGGTGTCATAGCTGGCATACTGATTCTGAAAATTCAGTGTCGAAATCATTAATTCCTTGTTACTTGGCGACCATAACCCCACAGTGTTTTGCAGACTGGGATCGATATAGCTCACGTAATCCTGGTGCGTGTTGAATACCCGGATTACGCTCACTTCATTAATCGGTTTTATGGGGTCGATAAGGGTCACAAATCCCTTGCGAAAGATCTCAACGTAGAGTTGAATTTTATTGACCAACAACCGTTTCGAGTTTGGTAAATCAGAGGCGATCACATAGTGGGGAGTCTCGACATACCACCAATCAGGAAGCATGTTGATACTGGCAATCACCCGCGCCTTGGCATCCTTGTACGCATCGCTGCTGGGATTTCGCAGGTTCAGCAACTGGCGATTTTGCATGTTGCCATAATTTTTTTTCTCTTTGGCGGCAGTCCATGAAGGCCGGATTGAACGCAGACATTTATAGAATGTGACCTCCCACTTTTTCTGAATTTTCTTATCCGATTCGAGGATGTCAAATTCGACATAGATGATCTGTTCTTTGCCGGTGGTTTTCAAATTGATCAGGTACGCTTGTTTCGTCGCTGGTATGTCGGCGGTGAAGTCGACCTTGTAATAAGGCGCAGGCAGGGTGATTCCGCTGACCCGGGAATTTAATTTGTTGCCATTGGTTTGGGCCAGATAATCGATCCAGGCCTGCAGGTCTGGCAGCTCCCAGCGCACCGGGAACGCATCATGACGTTGGGCAAACACATCTTTCTCAAGCTGCTGATTGGAACTGCCCGCGTGACGGGCTGGCGGCATCACGGCGGCATTGACAAGTTTGATGACGCCCCAATTGGATTTGAAAGCAACACGCGGCTGTTCATCCAGCCACAGATCGTAGGGGTTGTAGAATTCCAGCTTTTTACCTTCCTTGGAAACATAAAAAACCGGCGCGGTTGGCAGTGGTAAAGCCTTGAATCCATTTGGCGGCCGAAAATAAATTCCCAGGTCGGGGATATCCCGTGCCTCTTCGAGTTGTTCCCACGAGAAATTTTGCGCGTCGATTCGACAGGCAATAATCAGGAGCAGGGAGATGATTATTTTTGTTTTTATGGTATTATCCATGGCGATGAAAGGGGTGTGTGAATAGTATGGTTTAATTTATCCGGATACTCTTGGAATATCGATGCGGAGGAATTATCATTGCCTAACAGTTTTACCATAATCCACAAGTGAGTTGAAAAACAGTTTATTAATTATACCAACGCGAACCATTGATGGATACATTTATTCCCACTACAACGAAAGATCTCAGCAGTTTTAATGGTCGTTTTGGTGAATTCGGCGGACAATACGTCGCCGAAACCCTGATGCCGGCAATTGATGCGGTCAGGGCGGCATTTGTTGATGCCTGGAAAGACCTTGATTTTCATCGTGAATTCGATTTTTATCTGCGTCATTTTGTCGGCAGGCCTTCCCCGTTGTTTCATGCGCAACGTTTGAGCGAGCAGGCCGGGGGCAAGGTCAAAATCTATTTAAAACGGGAAGATTTGAATCATACTGGCGCCCATAAGATCAATAACACAATTGGCCAGGCATTAATCGCCAAACGAATGGGCAAAAAACGGCTGATCGCGGAAACCGGCGCCGGTCAACATGGCGTGGCGACGGCAACTGCCGCCGCCATCTTTGGTTTTTATTGTGATATCTTCATGGGCGAAGAAGATATTCACCGACAAGCAGAAAATGTCAAACGGATGAAATTACTGGGAGCCCAGGTTATTCCCGTCAATAGCGGCGCCAAAACCCTGAAGGACGCCATGAATGAAGCGATGCGCAATTGGATCGCAACCATTGACAATACGTTTTATGTGATCGGTTCGGTCGCCGGCCCCCATCCTTATCCCATGATGGTGCGGGAATTCCAACGCGTCATCGGCGATGAAACCCGGCGGCAGATTTTAGATTATGAGGGACGATTGCCAGATAAAGTAATCGCGTGTGTAGGCGGGGGCAGCAATGCCATGGGCATATTTTCGGCTTTTCTCGATGATTCCGAGGTCGAGCTGATTGGGGTTGAGGCCGCTGGAAGCGGACTGGAGACTCGATTGCACGCTGCCAGCTTAGCCGGGGGACAGATCGGGATCTTGCACGGCAGCAAGAGCTATGTCCTGCAAACCCCGGAAGGCCAGATTCAGAATGCCCATTCGATCAGCGCTGGATTGGATTATCCCGGCATTGGACCGGAACATTCGTGGTTGAAAACCACCGGTCGCGTCCGCTATGTCGCCATCACCGATGAGGAAGCGGTGCAGGCTTTTCTCGATCTCACCCGATTTCAGGGGATCATACCCGCACTTGAATGCTGCCACGCGATCGCGTATACCATGAAACTGGCGCCTGCGGATCGCGATGGACAGATCATGGTCGTCAATCTGAGCGGCAGGGGGGACAAGGATATGGCAAATGTCAAGAGTTTTCTGGATAGGAATAAACCTTGAAGAATTAAAAATCTGGATTGGACCAGATGCTTTCCGGTTACCAGTGAGGCCATTAAACTTAGCGTATGAGAAATTCAGCGCTTCAGTGCGGAGGAAACATGAATGTAAAAGAAGTTTTGGAAAAAAGTATTAATGGATTTTTTGTGGTCCATTGTCCGGAATTAAAAAGCGGTTGGAGTCAAGGTAAGACCGAGGTAGACGCGCTCCATAACCTACAAGAGGAATTTCTCTTGTTCCTTGAACCTGACGAATCGAGAATAAACGTACCATGCTGAAAATCGATCCCAAGAACGATCGCATCGCCAATTCGTTTCAATATAATGAGACGAATTTCATCGCCTATATGACCGCCGGTTATCCGTCGGTCAGTGAAACCGTTGATATCTTGAAAATCCTGACCCGGAATGGGGTAGATATCATTGAGTTGGGGTATCCTTTCTCCGATCCCACCGCCGATGGCCCGGTGATTCAGGAGGCCTCACATACTGCTTTGGAGAATGGTTTTGGCCGCGAAGACTATTTTGCCATACTCAGGACATTTCGCCAGTCCAACACGTTCACCCCGATTGTAGTTTTCAGTTATTTCAATCCCATCTTTCGCCATGGGGTCAGACGTTTCTGCGAGCGGATCAAGGAATGTGGCGGCGATGGGTTGCTGATTGTGGATTTACCCTGGGAAGAACAAGGTGAACTTCGCCCCATTCTCGACGAATTGGGTCTGCATCTGATTCAACTGATCGCGCCGACCACGCCGGCGGAGCGGGCCCGCCAGATTCTGGCGAATGCCACCGGATTTATCTATCAAATATCCCTGCGTGGAGTGACTGGCATGCGATCGGAATTGGCGGTTGATGTGGTTCAGCAGATTAAACAAACCCGGAAATTGACCACGCTTCCAATCGCCCTCGGTTTTGGGTTGTCGCAACGGGAACAGATACGCACCGTGTTGCAGTCGGTGGATGGGATCATCATCGGCAGCGCCATTATCAATGTCATCGCCAATAATGCCCCCAATTATGAGCCCATGCTGAGCAAATATATCAAGGAACTCTCATCCGCCATCCATAACGAATCGCTGACGGATTAATTCGAAGTTTACCGCATTCATGTCGCGCATTGTTTTTATTAATGAACTGGGGAAATATCTGGATTATGTCCGGGTTTCTTTTCAGGTCATGCTGGCCTACCGGATCAATTTTGCCATCGGCATCATTACCTACATTATCCATGTGGCGGTTTATTATTATCTCTACCAGGCGCTTTACACCAGTGATGTAACCATCAACGGTTATGGATTGAATGAAATGCTGACTTATATCTCGTTGGGCTGGATCGCCAAAAGTCTCTACCTCAACTATATCGATCGCGAGATCGCCAGTGAAGTCGAATCCGGCCAATTGGCGATGGAAATGATCAAACCAGTTGATTTTCAAATGATGTATTTCGCGCGCGGCTTCGGGCAGACGCTCTATCGATTGTTGTTGTTTACGCCCCCGATTACCATGGTCACCGCCTTGCTTTTCACCTGGAATCCGCCCGCCAGCGGCGGCCATCTGGGATTGTTTATCATCAGCACGTTAATGAGTGTCGTGATTTACCTGGGGATTAATTATATTGTGGGCGTTTTTTCGGTCATCATCATCTCTCTGCGCGGTGTGATCTACGCGAAAAATCTGATCATTGAATTATTGTCGGGGTTGCTGGCGCCAATCGATTGGTTTCCCGGGTGGTTTCAAACAATGAGCGCCTGGCTGCCCTTTCAGCACATCGCCTATAACCCGCTGAAAATTTATCTTGGTCATTTGAATCCTCACCAGACGGTACAAGCCCTGGGCGCTCAATTTCTCTGGATCGTGATCCTGCTGCTGCTGGGGCGGCTGGTATGGTATCTCTGTCGGCGGCGGATTTTAATCCAGGGAGGATAATCGGACATGCGGACATTGTTGTTGCATATTGATCTGGCATTTTCATATCTGGCAAAGTTCATTAAAACTCGCTGGGAGTACAAGGCGGATTTACTCATTGGTCTGGCCACCGGATTGTTGTTTCAAGGAATCACCCTGATTTTTCTGGATGTTTTATTCAAGGATAGATCGTTGACGGTAAATGGTTGGACCAGGGATCAGGTTTTGTTCATCTATGGGTTTTCGATTTTCCCTCAGAATTTATTTTTTACCTTCTTTACCAACCTCTACAATGTTGGCAGCAAATATGTGATCGACGGTAATCTGGATCGAATTTTGCTGCGACCCCTGCATAGTTTATATCAGGTTTTATTGGAGGATGTCAATATTGAAAGCATGATCGGCATGATCATTGGCGCGGCGATCGTCTGGTATTCTTCGGCTCAACTGGGGATCGAATGGAGTCTGGGAAAGATTATCCTGTTAACCATCATGGCGCTTGCCGGGGCCTTGATCTATGGCGGCATATTCACCGTGTTCGCGGCGTTGAGTTTTTGGTGGCCTGACCGCGTCGGGCTGATGGCGCCGTTGTTCAACATGACCGCCTTCAGCAAGTATCCCATCACCATCTATCATCCGCTCCTGCAATATATTCTGATGTGGATCATCCCCTTTGCGTTTGTCGCGTTTTTCCCCTCCACCTATTTTTTACAGCGTGAAGACTTTCATTATTATGTCCTCTTGATCCCGGTCGTGGCGTGCGCGTCGATGGCCGCCGGACTGGTGACTTGGAATTTAGGGATTCGCCATTATGAAAGCACCGGGAATTGATTGCAGTCACCCCGTGAATTTTTCTTATGTCAGCATCTAACACGTTCTCGCGTTTTCACCGCGGCGGAATCGGGCTAGCAGTGCTGGCTTTGATGGCCTTCGAAAACACGAATGGCGGTGAAAATCATTCGCTCATGTCTTCACCCGATGATGCAGTCCCCCCACCAGCGATCGCATCAATGAAAGAATATCAATTGGCGGCTTTTGTTTTTGTTGGCAATACCGCGATTGCCGATAGCGAATTATCCGCGGTCGGCGCCGCTTATCTGAATCGTCTAATCACGTTTGAAGAACTCGATGAACTGCGGCGAAAACTGACCCGGTATTATATCGATAAGGGTTATATCAACTCCGGTGTAATCATCCCCAATCAGGTCATCGACAATAAGACCCTGATATTGAATGTCATTGAGGGGGATTTGGTAGAAATCAGCATCACCGGGCTGCGGCGTTTGCGCCTGGAGCCGCTCCACCACCGGATTTCCCGGGGCGCCGGCTCCCCATTGAATATCAACTCATTGCGGCGCCAATTGGAACGTCTGCAGGCGGATGTCAATGTGCGAAAAATCAGTGCTGAACTTGGACCTGGACCCCACCCTGGTGAAAGCCGCCTGCGTCTCAGAATCGAAGAAGAAAATCCCTGGCATTTACTGCTGGTGGGAGATAATCATTATTCCCCCAGTGCCGGGGCCGAGCGCCTGGCACTGCACTTGAATCATACCAACCTGACGGGGTGGGGAGATCGACTGTCGGCTGAGCTGGGGTTGACTCGAAACGGCTTCAACGATCCCGCTTTTTCAGGACTGGATAATGTGGAAATTGATTATCAATGGCCCCTGCTGCCATGGACCGCGACCACCATCGCGGGACATTACCGCCGGAGTGATTTCGCCGTGATTGAGGAACCATTCGACCGCCTGGATATTGCGGGTGAATCGGAAGATTATGGGGTGTCGCTGACTCATTCCCTGATTCAAAGCAGAACTCATGATCTGAGTCTGGGAGCGCGGCTTGAGCGGCGGCAAAGCAATACTGAACTCTTAGGGCGGCCGTTTTCACTTTCACCTGGCGCGGTAGACGGCAGAACCCGCGCGCTGATTTTACGCCTGTTTCAAGCTTATGTATGGAATACGATCAACCGGCTGATCGCCTTGCGTTCGACATTCAATTTCGGCGTGGATGCCATGCATCCGACTAAAAGTCCATTGACGACACGCGACGGCATCTTCTGCTCCTGGCAAGGACAATGGCAATGGGGCCAACGCCTGTTTTCCAGTAATGCGCAATTGATCTTGAAGTCCAATTGTCAATGGACCGATGATGAGCTCCTGCCTTTCGAACAATTCAGCCTGGGTGGTCATGCCTCGGTCCGGGGGTATCGGGAAAATCGTGTCGTTCGTGACCGCGGTTGGATAACCTCAGCGGAATTGCGTCTGCCATTAATTGTCAATGTCAAAGGTCAGGGGATGCTTTTCATCGCCCCCTTTATTGATTATGGACAAGCGTTGGATAATGGCAATGCTTCGTCATCCTTCATCGCTCTCGGGAGTGCGGGTGTGGGGATGATATGGCCGGGATACAAAGGGTTTGAAGGGCAAATTTATTGGGGTATTCCCTGGCGGAATCTTGAGAGACAGGGAGAATATAATCTGCAAGATGACGGCATTCATGTCAGCGTCATCTATAAGTTTCGCTGATGGGATGCTGAAATCAGAGCATGATCTGGCGTTCGAATTTAAAGAGCCGACCGTTTTGCATCATGATTTGTACGACGTTTGACGCGTCGATATAATAGTACAATTGTTCGAAAACAGGGTCGGACTCCTTGATCGTTTCGACGGGAGGCATCAAATCGACCCGATCATAGGAATATAACATGCGCGGCATCACGCAAGCGGTGATTTCCCTGCTGATGATAAATTCACCGAATTTATAGACATCATTGGCAACCGCGATAAATAATATTTCCTGATTGCTGACCCGATACCAGGTTTTACTGCCGAGATAATGACTGGGAATTCCGACGAGGGAGATAACGATATTGGCTTTGGGATAATTTTCCAGAATTTTATCAAGTTCATTCGCCGTCATGTTTAACGCTTCTGAAATCACATTGGGATATTTCTGGGTGGTCGGGGCAGGCGGATCCCAGATATTCATATCGACCGCCTTGATATTGCGGAAAATACCCGTGCGTAATCCATGGACAAATTCATCATGAAATTCTTGTTGCGACTTGCCATAGATGCGATTGATCACAATGGCGTTGGAGTTGGCTGGAGCCAAAACGGACAATTTTTTTCCCAAGGATTCACCGAGTTTTTGAGTAAATCCCAATTCTCGTGAAATCATGCTTTCCCGGTGTTGTTTCTTGCCGTGTTGCTGAGAAAGAGTCACCAGAATCAGAAGCAGGATGGTTAAACTGGCAAAAAAGACGACGGCGCTGTAAGTCCGCAATGGTTTGATGATGGAGATATTCACCAATATTTTATCCCATGCGGTAGGGGTGGTCAGGCGATGGCAGATCAGCAACATGGCGACACTGAGACCGATCAGAAACAGAGCGAGATACAAGTTCATAAGCAAAACTTCAAAATAGTAAGTAGATTACAGGGCTGAATTAAGTATAGTTTAAATAACCGATCGTGATTTACAAAAGAGAAGTGAAGATTAAACTTTGAGATTAACATTAATTCAGGGGTTTAGCAGATAGTAGAGATGAGACCAGTTTGCGGCGGTGATATAATCTGAGAAAAAAGATACACGCCATTGATCCTGAAATGTATGTTTGCACATCAAAGCAGTCACAAAACCATAATAAATCATTCCAAATGAGAACCAATTGAATCAATACACCGGAGATACAGACCATGAACAACCAGAAACGCGGTAATTTTAGCATGGTGGAATTGATGGTGGTATTGGTGATTGTTTCCATCATGGCGGCAATGCTCATGCCAATGTTTGACAGCATGGTCACCGGAAGTCGTGTCAACACCAGTGCCAGGGCAATTACCGCGGAATTGCATTTATCGCGCGAATACGCTCTCGCTAAAAGCCGTTATGTCGCTCTCATCATGCCAGGCAAGGTGACGGGTTTGAAGCTGCAATACCAGTATACCTGTTATCGTATGGCATATGTCATCAAGGATGGCAATGATTACAAAATGTATAATGAAGCCGGCAACCAGATGTCATGGGTGGAAAATTCGCGCTGGGAATTTCTTCCCAAGGGAGTCGCAATCATGGAAGCTGACGGCGATATTGGAATCCGGCTTAACGCCACCACCCTGCGGCGGACTCCCTATGAGTTGAACAGTGAAATTTCATTAATCAACAATGTCGATTTATCCACTCCTTTTGGTGTCCCCACCCCGGTAAATGGCGTCCGCGCCGTTGTCTTTTCACCATCGGGCAAGCCGCGTCCGGGGAGTATCAGCCGCTTTGTGACAATCGGGGAAGCGCAATTTATCGGCGGGCCTGCTGATACCTGGGTGATTATGAATCCGGTGCCTTCCGAGGATACTTTTCTCTATCCGCGGAATCAAAGTTGTGCCAATCAATTAACCATAGAAATCAATGGATTTACCGGCGGCGTCACCTATTTGACGCCGGATAAGTATACTCCTCCTCCCCTCTAGCATTCCTCCATCAATTAAAGCGGTGAATACGATTGTAAGCTACTGTCGATAATTTCCGATATACCATATTTTATAGGATTAAGACCAAAACATTCATGAAAACTTCGATTAAATGGCTTAGTGACTATGTCAAGATACCCTGGGATGCTCCCCAACTGGCACAGGAATTAACCCTGGCGGGATTGGAGGTGGGTTCCATCACCGAACTGGGTCAGGTTCCCCTTGGGATAGTCATTGCTAAAATAATTGCACTATCGGGTCATCCCAACGCGAATAAATTAACCTTATGCACTGTCGATGCGGGTGATGAAAACCCAATAACCGTTGTCTGCGGCGCGGCGAATTGCGCCGTTGGCGCCAAGGTGGCACTGGCCCGGACCGGGACGACAATGCCTTCAGGCATGGTCATAAAGGAATGTCAAATCCGGGGTGCCACCTCCCTGGGAATGTTGTGCAGTCAGAGTGAATTGGGATGCGGTGATGATGATAGCGGTATCTGGATATTGCCGCCCGCGGCGCCGGTGGGAACCCGGTTATCGGATTATTTGGCAACCGATTCCGTGATTGAATGGGAAATCACCCCCAATCGTCGCGATTGGCTTTCCCATATCGGTATCGCCCGTGAAGTCGCCGCATTGACCGGAAACACGCTCCATTTGCCGGATGCCGTTCCCCCCCCACCTTCTGGCGCTGATATCAGCGCCGGGATTAAAATCACGGTGACTGATCCCCACGCATGTCCGCGTTACACCGCAAGGGTGATTCGCAATCTCCGCGTCGGTCCCAGTCCGGATTGGTTGCAGAGTTATCTCAAATCAGTGGGGCACCGCCCGATCAATAATGTCGTGGATATAACCAATTTTGTCATGCTGGAATGTGGCCAACCTTTGCATGCCTTTGATTTACAAAAACTGGAGGGTAATAAAATCTCCATCCGTCGTGCTCAGCCAGGAGAACAGTTTGCGGCACTCGATCAGAAAGACTATGAATTGGATGAGAACGCGCTGATCATTGCCGATGCGGCCAACCCCGTGGCGCTGGCGGGAATCATCGGTGGACGCGACAGCGCCATCACTGCTAGCACTACTGATATTGTCCTGGAAAGTGCGGCTTTTAATCCCGTGGTTATCAGAGCCACTGCCAAACGATTGGCAATCATGACCGACTCCTCGTATCGTTTCGAGCGCGGTTTTGATTGGGATATGGTTGAATTCGCCAGTTGCCGGGCGGCAAAATTAATCTGCGATTATGCCGGTGGTGAATTGCAGGGCGAAATGATCGATATCGCTCGGTTGCCGCCGCGAATAAGTGAAATAACCTGCCGTTATCATCGGGTCAGACGATTGTTGGGAATTACCATATCGTCAGTTGTCATACGGCGTATTTTTACCCGTTTGGGACTGACAATTATCCGTCATGACCGCCAGAAATGCGTGGTCGGCATTCCCTCATTTCGCATGGACTTGACTCGTGAGGTGGATTTGATCGAGGAAATCGCGCGGATTCACGGATTGAACAATATCGTTGCCGACAACCGTGGGAATCAAGCGGTCGCCGCCATTCAGGATGATGCGTATCTGCCGCACCAACTCGTTCGCACACAATTGTTGAACCTGGGGCTGACCGAATGTCTTAATTACAGCTTGGTAAATGATCGCGATTTGCGCGCTTTAACTCCGGACTTGGAAGCCAGGATGGTGAAGCTGAAAAATCCCCTGACCCAGGATCACCGTTTTTTGCGTCCCACTTTGTTGTTCAATCTGATCCGGAATCTTGAGCACAACATCGCCCATGGCAATATCAATTTGCGCCTGTTTGAGATCGGAAGGGTATTTGCTAATGACACTACCGGCAATGACGAAGCGATGGAAGCGGTAATCATGCTGACCGGTCTTCGCCATCAGGAACGTTATTCTGAAGAAAAAACAATCGTATGTGATTTTTATGATTTACGTGGGTTGGTCGAAGATTGGCTGGCATTGCGGCAGGTCACGGATTTTTCCATTATTCCCGCGTCACATCCCTATTTTCATCCGGGCATATGCGCGGAGTTGCAGATCGCGCAAAAAACAATGGGAATTTTGGGCGAACTTTCCGCTTCCCTGCTTGCCTCGATTAGAGTTAAGACCCCGGTGTATGCCGCGATCATGGATGTGGATGCATTGCTGAGCCTAACCCCTCTCTCCACAACCTATCGCGTCCTGCCTCTCTTTCCCGCAATTGCCCGCGATGTTGCCTTTGCCGCGGAAGAAAATTTGACTCATCAACAGGTAATCGATTGTATTCGCCAACGCGGGGGAGAATTCCTTGAAACCATCGACATGATCGATATTTATCGGGATAATCAGGCGATTGGCGCGGGGAAAAAGAGTATGGCGTATTCATTGACCTTTCGCAGCACTTCACGTACCTTGACAGATGACGAGATCAATAATTTTCAGGAAAAGATCCGGCACGCATTATGTCAGGACTTGGGGGTCACGCTGCGCTAGGAACCCGTCAGGCTTCCAGGATTCCCGGTGAAGGTGCGGAGCCACGGGGGCAGACAAGTTTCATCAGCGCTGATATTGTGACCATAAATATGATTGATCATGGAATGGCAGACGATCAATTTCTCGAGCAGGCCCTGCTGCATTGTCGGGGAATCGGGCCGGCGCGCTTACGACGATTACACCACTGCGGCCTGTTGAGCTGGTCGGCGATCATCAGCCAACCGGAGAAAATTCCCTTTCATCTCCAACTCATCGACAATCTGTTGGCAGAGGTAGAACGGTGCCAGCAAGCCAAAGGGCGGCAGGACATTCGTTATTTTACCCAGCAATTTTGTCCCCAGGATCACTGGCGTATTCTGGCGCATTATCGCGATCGGGTGGCCTATTTCGATTTGGAAACCACTGGATTGGGATTCCCCGACTATGTCACAGTAATCGTCTGCTATCACCGCGATCGGTTGCATTACTTTGTGGAGAAAGAGGATTTGGACGATTTTCTCGCTCTATTGGATGATATCGATTTGCTCGTATCCTTCAATGGCACAGTCTTCGATGTGCCGCGCATTTTGGCAACCTTCCATTTATTTGAACTACCGTGCGCGCATATCGATTTGCGCTGGGTAAGCTACCATGCCGGATACACGGGCGGCTTAAAATCCATCTGTTCGATGACCGGATTGAATCGACCGGACGATCTGGATAGCCTCACCGGCATGGACGCTGTTTATCTGTGGGAGCGGTGGTTACACCATCATGATCGGCCGGCGCGGAATCTGCTGATCCGCTATTGCTGTGCCGATGTGCTCCTCCTGGTTCAACTCACGCATTATCTCCTGGGATATCATGGTCTGAAATTGCCATCACCGCTGCCTCCTGATCCCTGGGGGTTATTGCCTTTTGAATCACCATGAACACCATGTCCCGGATGGTATCGATCCCGCAATTCGGTTAACCATTGCCGCGGGTAAGGCGATTCAGGAAGATAATCAATCAACGCCAGAATCGAGGGTTCATACAATTGATAGAGGTATTGCCCTAATCGCAGGGGGATGGTAGCCTCAATCCCTTGATTGCGGATCGGATTAACTGCCTGTTTGAGTGTGGCATCGGGAGAATTTAACTGCAAGAAATGACACAACCCCTCATAATAGGAAACCGGATTTATCAATAAATCATCAAAAAATAAAATCAGGATTTGAGAGCAGGGAAAATATTGTTTCCAGCGCTTGATCAGGGAAACATATTGACTGGTTTGAAAACATACATCCAGAGAAAAACAAGCAATAAATTTCTCTTCTCTGACTTCCTGCAGGGATTTGTCTTGATCCTTGCACAACACCATCTTCGCATATGACCAGGTGCGATCAACGGGATTGCGAAGGGAGATGATAATTTTTACCTGGGGAAATAGCCGGGCAATTCTGGCTACTTCCTGATCCGGCAATTCACTATAGTTTGGGGAGACATCACCGGACACATGCTCACGATCAAATAACTCTCTGTACCACGCATCCGTTCGCGGATAAAACAGGTAGCGCATTGCCCATTTCATTACATCCAGATTCATTCTTTCCGTGCGCCGGTTCAGGCAGTGATGACGCAGGCAACGCCAAAAAAATTTCCGCGTCTGGGAGAAATGCCAATGAGGACTACAGAGACGATACAATAAATTACAATTCCCCAGGAACACCCGCTCCCAGAAATAGCGTAATTCCTTCATGGGCGGCATCTTTGTCTGCGGATGCATGGCAAGAGTGCTGTACATCCAATCCGTTCCGGTCTTATGCGGGCCAATACAGATGAAATCCGGTCCTTTGGCGGGAACAAACGAGTTCTTCATGTCAGATTCAGAGATTTGATAACATTATGAACCGGGATGAGCTGCATCCTATCCACAATACGATCGCAAAACATTATTGGATATTTCAGTTTTCATTTTTTTCGGGTGATGACATTTGACACCAATAAAAAACCCTGAGTGTGTTACTCAGGGTTTTTTGAGTTGCAATCGCCACCTAAAGGCAATCCACTGTAAGGCATCAGGAATTTAACTAAATCGAAAGCGACAGTAATTCAGAAACGATTGAATTATGACAGCTTCAATTCCGATTCCTCCATGGTCTGGCGCAGCTTGACAATTCGATTCGTGGGAATAAAACCAACGACACTGCTGTTGCTGTAGACCAGGACATTCTTGCCGACAAAGGTGCCGGGATTCGTCACGGTATTGCAGCCTAACTGGGCCTTGTCCCCGAGAATCACACCAAGTTTGCGCATGCCGCTGTCATAATTCGTGCCTTCATAACGCACTTTCACGGTGTTGACCTTTTTGGGATCCGGCGTGATCTTGAGATTGGAAATCTTGACCCCGGCGCCCATATGTGCCTTGTAACCCAGAACCGAATCGCCGACATAATTAAAATGCGGCACTTCAGCTTCGGGGCCAATCAAGGCGCATTTGATCTCGCAACTATTGCCGATGGTGGCTTTGGAAGCGATCAAACATAATTCGCGCAGATATGCTCCCTGACGCATGGTGACCTTGGCGCCAACGCAGACACTGCCTTTGGCCGCATCGATATGGGCATTGGGGCCGATCGTCGCTCCTTTGCCGATATACACGGCATTCTTGCCTGTGATAATCATCGTGCCCGGTCGAATGATGGCGCCTTCATCGATGGCGATAACCCCGCCTTCTCCGGCAAATACGACATTCGGGCCGATGACCACATTGGCGCCAATCTTCACATCGACTTTGCCCATCACACTCGCGGCGCTGCTCCCGGCGCCTGCAATGGCCGCGACCTTGGCACGGGTAATTTCATCAATCTTTTTTTCATCCTGCATGGTTTTAACGACTTCCCAAACGAAGCTTGCCCCTGCAAAAACTTCCTTGTACTCCATTAAACTCATATCAAAATAGTATTCAGCTTTCAATACATCCGGTGCGGTACTCATGGTTAATTCCTCCTAATAATTCTCTTCTGTATCTTGGGTTATTACGTCGGGGTGCGACTTACTTGATTTTGGCCATCAATTCGCCGTGCAATTCCTTCGTGCACGCGGCAACGAATTTATAGCGCGCCTTGGAGTTCTTTTCCAATTCATTCAACAGCGCGGTAAAATCGAATGGCTTGCCATCAATGCCGGTGACATGAGCGCCCGCCATGATTGCCAAGGGGAAATAAAGAATTTCATAAATCGGCTGGCCGCCGCATTCGAAGTAGTCCAGGTAGCCATGGATGGTGTTGGATGTGCCTTCCGCCAAACGGCTGATCGACAATGGACCGCCCATGTTGAAGATTTTGACTTTTTCAAAGCATAACGGCGCCTTGGTAAAATCGCCGCGGCGGGGCATGGTGAAAGTAGGAATAATCAGAAAGCTTTCCTTCAAATCTTTTTTCGTGGCGACCTTTAAGGGCGAATGTTTGACTATTTTGCGATCATTCTCGGTCACATAATAGAGCCAGGTTCCCTGGTTATTGGCGAAATAGACCGCATCGGTTTGCAGGTCGGCGACACAGCAATTGAGAAATTTATTCTGTTCATCAGCCAGACAGACGGCGACATTGCAATCGCGATACCCCACCATCCCGAAGGTGGTATTATCAAACGGGTCGGTGATGATCCGCTTTCTGGGCCCCTCGCCGATATGAATAAACTGCTCATCTTCTTCATCAAACTTGCTCCAGCCTTTTTCCTTGCCGGCCTTGATGTTTTCATCCAGCATGATGTCCAGAACCTGCCCGCCGACATAATCGACCACATAGGTGGTATTGTCTGTTCCTTTAACCCGAATCTTATTGCCCATTTCCGCTTTTAACAATGACTGATTACGCATGTAGGGATTGAGAAAATCACGCACGGTGACCGCGTAACGAAATGCCAGTTGATCATTGCTGTTGGTTGAGAAAGAGTTCCAGTCATACTTCTTGGCGATCGCAGCCGTGGCAGCCGCAATTTTTTGGGTCAATGCCCCCAATACCTCTTCCGAATCATCTCTGGTAGTTACCACATTACTCATTTTTAAAGTTCCTTGTGTTTGAAATTGTTGGTTTGGATTAGACTTGATTGTCATAACCGATGGCAAGTTAATCGTAAATTAAACCCGGCGGGTTCAGTGAACTGGTGCTGCCGGAAGGTAGGTACCCTAATGATACTTTTTAGAGATACAATGTCATCACGCAGATTTTTTGCGACTGTCCCTTGAATGTCGGGCTTTTATCAACAGATAAGCAATTACAATTCCAATGGCATCGGCGATCAAATCACGAAAATCGAAACTGCGCCAGGGGATAAATCCTTGAACAATTTCGGTAAACAATCCCAGGGACATCCCAATCCATGCCGCGGTTTTCAACCCGTTTTTACGCTCCCAGAAAACCCACGACCAGAGCCCATGGAGAATCGAAAACAGGAGGATATGTACGATTTTATCGGGCTGAAATCCCACCTGATCCAAGGGGGTTTGCGGTACCCGCACGACCATGGAGGCCAGCAACAGTGCACTATAGATTACGGCAATGGGAGCGGGTTTAAGCCATCTCCATTCAGAGAGCGCTTCAGATTCGAATTTATCCACTGATTGATATCCTTGATTGCTTTTAATGATTAAAAATTGGTAAACCGATCATAATTAATAAGACGCGACTCTACTACAATCAATTCTTTGAATTTCTCATATCCTTGATTATAATGAGAAAGGTGAAATTGTTTTAGTCCCGTTTCCCTATTCCAACCGAACTGGCAGACCTCATACTTCTTAAACAACTTTGTCATTATTCACCGCTTTAATTCATTATAAAATCCCCCCTCCATCATGCCTATCAGACCATGTCGCGTCGCCATAATCGGCAGCGGGCCAGGCGGTTGTTTTACTGCCGAAGCCCTCTTAAAAAGCAATCAGTCCTTTGTCATCGATATCATCGAACAGTTGCCGTTTCCCTTCGGTCTTATCCGTTATGGCGTCGCGCCTGATCACCAACATACCAAAAAAGTCGGCGATCGCTTCAATGACATGCTGGCCGCAAAGTCGGTGGGGTATATCGGTAACGTGAAGGTGGGCGGGGAGCTTGAAGTCAGGGAATTAATCCAATATTACGATCTGCTGGTCTTTGCCAATGGCGGTCGCGAGAGCAATCCATTGGAGATCCCGGGAAGTCAATTGCCCGGATGTTATTCCGCCTCAGATTTCATTGCCTGGATAAACGGTCATCCCCATTATTGTCACAGCGATTTCAATTTGTCACATGAGACCGCCATCATCATAGGCAATGGCAATGTCGCGCTCGATGCCGCGCGCTTGCTGGCAAAGACTCCGGATGCATTGCGCCTCACCGATATCCCGGAAAAGGTATTGCACGTGTTAACCCGAAGCCGGATAAAAACCATTTACATAATCGGGCGACGCGGTCCCGCGCAGACCGGTTTTTCAACCAAGGAACTCAGGGAACTATCTGAAGTTGCCGATTGTGAGTTAGAGGTTGTCCCGGACGATATGATCCTTAATGCCGCCAGTCAAACCGAATTGACCGTCCGGGAAAATTACCGGCATCAACAAAATCATACCTTCTTGTCCACTGTATCACAATCACAAATTACCGGGAAAAAAAATCGCCGGATCATCCTCCGCTTTCTCCGCCAACCCCAGGCGATCACGGGGGTGGAAAGAGTCAATTCTATCGTGTTGGAAAAAAACATTCTTTCCGGGGATCCCGGTCAACAACGCGCCACCGGAACTGGCGAATTAGAAGAACTGCCATGTGGAATGATATTTGCCGCGATCGGCCAACACGGCGCCCCGATTGCCAATGTTCCCTTCGCCAACGATTTGGGAATCATACCCAATGATTGCGGCCGTGTTCTCAAGAATGATATTCCCATCCCGGGTTGGTATGTTTCTGGATGGAGCAAGACCGGGGCAAAGGGGTTGATTGGGACCAACAAACGAGAGAGTTTGTTAACGGTTGAGTCCATCCTCAGCGACTTGGCAGCGATTCCCGCCTGTGCCATCCCCGATTCGGCCGCGCTGGTTCAATCCCTGAGAAATCGCGGCATTACAGTGATTCAGGCAGAGGATTGGCTGGCAATCGATAAAGCTGAAAGGGAACGCGGATCAAAGCTGGGTAAGCCTCGCGAAAAGTTTTGCTCCGTAGGCGAGATTCAATTTTAATGTCTGATCGGTGATGCTCATTGGGGCTGCTCTCCAGAAGTCAAACGAGCAAGCGCGGGGAGATTATAACGTTGTTGGATTCTTTTATTTTCCGCTTCAAAAGTTGTGGCATCGAAATAAATCACATAGGGCTCGTACTCAAATTCAATCTTATGCAAACCGGCGCTGGGCTGCTCGAGTGCTTTGGGAACGTCTTCAAGGCAGCTGAGTGGGACATCATTGATTCTGGTCATGGGGAGAAATGCCAGGGATTCATAGCCGATATTGCCTTCGGAAGTGATGATATTGCTCAGAAAGACCAGCTTGTTGTCTGGCGCAATATCGTCCCATTGATGCCTTTCGTAATAGAGCAGCAAAGATGGCGCTGACGTTTGCCAATTATTCCATCTCATCAAATAGGGACGCGTCAATTCCTGAAGCACCATGCCGCCGACAATCATATATTTGGGGGCGGTATCGACCATGTAGGGCGGCACAGGATATTCCTGGACGGGTAGAGAACGCATCCGCATCGTCAGTCGTCGTTCGGTTTTATCGCGAAGAATCAGCAATCCAATGGTATCGCCGACATAACAATGGTTTGAGATAAAGTGGGAGATTCGTTGTTTGCCAAATTGCGCATCCTGAAAATGCCCGTTCTTATCGATCATGATGCCATTAATCGCCAGCAGCACATCGCCTTTTTCGAGTCCCGCTTCGGCTGCCGGACTAGCGTTCCGAATATAATCGATAAAGACGCCATACTCATTGCCGGTCACCCCGAGATAACGTCGTAATTGTCCGTCTTCCAATACTGAGTATGAAAAACCCGCCAGAGGAAACCCATCATAGTGGCCATCATTCAGGTCTTTCAGAAAATGGGTAATTACCGGCGCCGGTATCAGGGTCATGGTTTGGTTTCCCTGGTTGTGACTCATCATCAATCCCACCAGTCTGCCCCGGCGCACCGCAGGCAGGGTTTGACCGCCGCCAACTGCCGATAAAAGAACTTTTACTTTATACACAAGGTGGGGATTATCGGCATAGGGATAACCATTGACTTCAATTAATTTGAGCTCCGCATCGGCGATCAGCGACATTCCGCTGGATTCGAATTGCCATACTTCCAGGCGATCCCCGATTTGATTGGGCTTTTTTTCCACGGGGATGATTTTGGCGCCCGCGAGAAAGTCCGGGCGTTCCGGTTTCAATAACGCCAAATTAGCGCTATAATCGACCTGTACGATGGTGGCGGGAGATTGATTTTTATCGCGGATCGATTCCAATAACACATAGGTATGGTTCTCCACCAGAGTGGCGGTTACCAAAACATGTTCCTTGTCGATTATCGCTCCAATGCCCTCACGGGAATAGGGGGTTTGTTTGTCCCATGGGCGAAAAATATCATAAGCCTGACTGGTGACCTTGACCCTGACCACGGCGCGATGGATATCATCTCGGCGATCAGATCCATACATGGAAAGGACAAAAAGCATCCCCACGCACATCATCAAAAAGATCCCGCTAACTGAACTTTGCCGGAACCCAATATTTCTGTCGGATAAAGGGATCATGAGTTTATTCGACCAGCTTGTTGAGGGGATATTCGACAATTCCTTCGGCGCCAAATTCTTTTAATTTCGGGATCAGTTCCCGCGCCACATGTTCCTCGATAATCGTATTCAAAGCCACCCAGTCTTCGTCCAGTAATTGAGAAACCGTGGGGTTTCTCAATGCCGGTAAAACGGTGCGAATCTGGTCCAATTTATGCTTGGGGAGATTGAGCATCAGCCCGACCCGATTTTCCGCGGTCAGCACAGCTTTCAATAACAATGCCAGCCGTTCAATTTTCCCCTTTTTGAAGGGATCATTCATGGCGGTTTTATTGGCGATCAAGCGCGTCGTCGACACACAGACGGTGTCGATGATTTTCAGCTTATTGGCTTTTAACGATGAACCGGTTTCTGTAATTTCCACAATTGCATCCGCCAGTATCGGCGGTTTGGCTTCGGTAGCTCCCCAACTGAATTCAACATCGGCTTCAACCCCATGTTTCTGTAAATAATTGCGGGTCATGTTCACCGCTTCAGTGGCAATCCGCTTGCCCTGGAGATCAGCAGGGGTCTTGATGGATGAGTTTTCCGGGACTGCCACCACCCAGCGCAAGGGGTGACGCCCGACCTTGCCATAAACCAGTTCAGCGACTTCGATGATCTGGGCGCCGCTTTCAAGAATCCAATCGTACCCGGTAATTCCCGCATCGAGCACATCTTCTCCTACATAACGCGCCATTTCCTGGGCCCGGATCAGCAGGCATTCGATTTCAGGATCATCGATGTTTGGCACATAAGATCGCGAACTCAGGGTGACTTTATAACCCGCCTTTGCCAGCATGTTGATGGTAGTATTTTCGAGACTGCCCTTGGGGATGCCTAATTTCAAAATGCTCATTGTGATTTCCTCTTTGCTGGTGATGGCGGTGCCGGGGTTACAGTGGTGTCAACCGGGATGAGCTTTCCTGCTTCAAGACGGCGATAAAAGCAGGACCGATTCCCGGTATGACAGGCAACACCGCCGATTTGTTCAATTTTAAATATTACCGCGTCTTCATCACAATCGATCAAAATTTCCTTGACCACTTGCAAATGCCCTGAAGTTTCCCCTTTCTGCCATAATTCCCCGCGTGAGCGAGACCAATAAGTGGCATAACCGGTCGCCAGGGTTTTACGCCAGGACTCCTCATTGATATATGCCAGCATCAACACCTCGCCGGTATGATAATCCTGGGCCACCGCGGGAATTAACCCCTGCTCATTTTTGGCAAACGATAATTTCATGCTGACTCAACACGATCCGTCGATGATGATATATTGCATTCGCAACAGAAAATTCCCTGAGTTAATGATTGCGAATATCCGCATTGGTTTGTCAATGACTGCCGGCAACCCGTTGGGTAATGCCGCTCCCATTGAAGATCGATACTTTTGCTTCATCAAGGAGCGATTGCAACGAAGAAAATTAAAATACTGGAATTTGTGATTAGATCAGTGAACTTAGAGCCGATTGACACCTTGGCGGTACAACTAAATCAGGAAACGGCAAGGGGATAAATTTGCGAAAGCCGCCGTTCCTATCCGGCGGTAAAGCGTGCAATCTTTTTTTAAAACCTGATGGTGTTCAGTAAAACTTTTTTTAGTATTAACGGGAATTTCCACTCAGCTCGCGCGGGTTTTTAACCTTAAATCTTTATAAAATTTGTAACTTTACTGTTATGTATATCGAACACCCCTGCCCCCGGCATTGGACATTAATTTTTGTGGTTGTATTTGTGTTGCTTGCTCTTCCGGATATCTGGATTCCGGGATTGACGATCCCCGAAGCAACAAACGCTGTGACGGCAAAAGAGTTTCTCGCTACCGGGAATTATTTCCTCCCCACCTACTTCGGAGAGCCTGCCCCATCTCCTCCATTGCCAGCCTGGATGATGACCGTTTTCTGGCATCTACTTCCGATTAATGAGTTCACCGTGCGCCTGATCAATGTGATTGCCTTGATTCTGCTGACAGGCATCGGCGCCCATATTTCCTGGCAGGTTACCCGCAATGCGCAGAGCACGGCAGTTACCGCAGCCGCGATCATGTCTTCGGTCCTGGCATTAAAATTGAGTGGGCGGGGTGATGGAGAATTATTTTTTTGCCTGTTGATCAATGCCTCCTGGTATAGCTGGTTTTATTTCAGTCGTGAAAAACATCAATGGTTGCTGGCATGGTTCAGTGCCCATCTGCTTGTCGCTTTAGCGATTCTAACCGGTGGATTACGGGCACTGGTAATTTTTTACCTGCCGTTATTGTTTTTACGTCGGCCATTGACCATCTGGCGGCGTTTGCGTCAATTTGATCACCTTTTTTCGCTGTCCATTCTGGTCGGCTGTATCATGATCTGGTTGATGTTAATCCCCATGCAGAGCAAAGCCCTCTTCGCATTTTGGGATCAATATCAACTGCCCTCTACCGGGCAGGCATATATTAAACAACTGGCGCTCTTTCCGCTGCTATCAACTTGTTACTATATCCCATGGATTTTCCTGACCTGGCCAGCCTTCTGCATGGCATTTCGGCCCATGGAAAAAACCCCGATCATCAGCCAATTCCTGCGCACCATCATCCTCAGTTTTTTCCTCATTTTTTGGTTTATCCCAGAACTCAATCCAGAAGATTTAACCTTCCTGATCGGGCCATTATCAATTCTGGTTGGATTCAATTACGAACTCTTGGTCAGGCGTTATGGGAAACAACTGTTGTTAGTTCCGGCATGGTTATGCAAACTCTCCCTGACAGCTCTTTCCACGGGGTGGATTGTCATCATTTTTTTCCGCTGGGAAAAAATCGAATCCACCCCTGAAATCTGGTATTTTTCACTCCTGATCACCCTCCTCTCCGCTCTCCTCGCATGGATCCTGTTAAAACAGAAATTATCCATTCCCATTTGGATGTTGGTTTTGCTTGCAACCGTTGCCTGTAGATGGGGATATGCTGGATTTTATCATCTGGCGGTTGGTGACCATAAGAGCCAAGCCAAGATCCAAGGCGTTAACCTGAGCAAAATTGTCCCCAGTGAAAATCAGGTCTTTGTATTAACGAATGATACTGCCATTCTTTCCGTCCAAGGGTTTTACCTCAATCGTCCGGTGATAAAAATCACCAGTCCGGATGATCTGCCAAATTATGAAGACACCACCTATGTGCTGGCCTCTGAACGCATGACCCAAACCCAACAACGCACCTGGTCTGCCATCAGCGAGACAATTGAATCTGATGGGCGCAAATTTCGTTTATGGAAAGCTGTCAATCGTCGTATTGGAATTACCCCTGATCGTGTCCGCTTCAGTTATAATCCGATTTTACAAAAATACGAAATTTCACAACAATCCGTGCTCTTGAGCAATCGCATCTCGAAACCACTGGAAATCACCCTTAATGGAGGTGATGCCAAAATATTCAGGATCATTAATCCCTCCAGCAAAACCCTTATCCTCGATAAACGATCGCGGCAGGAGTTGACCATTGAGATCAATCCCGCATTCATTCCGGACGATGATATCACCAAGATCATAACCCTGCAATTTTCGTACAACAATGAAATCCTGACCCGGCAAATCGAAATTACCGTCGGGCCATTGAATCGCTAATCGGTTTTATCTCATCCCAACCATGAATTCCGATATTGAAACGCTAAAATTCCTGGAAAATCGGTATTACACCGGCATCAAATTCGGCTTGGAAAATACCCAAAGAATGCTGGCTTATTTGGGCAATCCCCATCATTCCCTGCGTTGTATCCATATCGCCGGAACCAATGGCAAGGGGTCCGTGTGTGCCATGTTGCACGGGGCATTGGTTAAAGCGGGCTATAAAACCGGTCTTTACACTTCGCCCCATCTGATTTCGGTGAGAGAGCGATTACGCATCAACGGCGAGCCCATATCGAATGCGGAGCTGACAACTGTGGTGAACTTCGTTGACGCACAAGCCCGGGCTTTATTTAACTGTGGCGACCGCTATCCCTTGACCTTCTTTGAACTCTTAACGGTAATGGCGTTGCTTTATTTCCACCAGCAAGGGGTAGATTACCTCATCATGGAAGTGGGATTGGGAGGCCGCCTGGATAGCACCAATGTCATTAACCCCTGCCTCTCGGTGATTACCTCAATTGATTATGATCATATGAACTTTCTGGGCAACACCCTGATCGAAATCGCCCGTGAGAAAGCCGGAATCATCAAACCTCATATCCCGCTTGTCTGTGGCGCCACACAGCCAGAAGTCCAACGCTGCATCAGGGAAGCGGCAACACATTGTCAATCGACTGTTTGCATGATCGGTCACGACTTTGATCCGGAGACCTGGGAGGTTGCCAACATCAACGGGAAGATGGTGCAAACCAATAAAATCAGATGGGGGAAAAGAACCATTTACTTAAAGACTCGGTTGTTGGGCCGGCATCAATGCGCCAATGCCGCGATTGTCTATGCCATCTTGCAGCAGTTAAAAAAGCAACATCCACGGTTTCCCCTGAGACGGGGCCTGGCGGGTATCCATGAGGCTTTATGGCCGGGGCGACTGCAATCTTTGGCACATGGGATGATCGTCGATGCCGCTCATAATCCCGCGGGTGTTGCGGTTGTGGTGACGAGTTTGAAACAAATTTTTCCGCGAAAAAAATGGCGGGTGATTTTCGCGGTTCTGAAAGATAAAAACTGGCGTGAAATGTTGGATTTACTCATCCCGATAACCAAGAAATTTTTTCTCACCAGTGTCTCCCATGAACGCGCGGAATCGGGTGAAGCGATCGCCGCCCATCTGGCAGAAAACGCAACTTCTATCGGATATGAAGTTTGTGCCAGTGCCAGTGAGGCATTAAACAAAATCGGTATTGAAGGTGATCGGCTGGCGATTGGATCTCTCTATCTCATTGGGGAAGTGATGGCCTATTATAATCCCAGCCCTGTTCTCCCGGCGATTATTGATGAGTCATAGTTAGTCACTTATCTACCAACTTCCGCGAAACATAAAAAGAAATTCTCGCCGGTCCGAGGCATTCGTTTGCATGGGGCGAATCTAAAATCAGAAAGCGAAAATTTGCTTGCGGCTCTGCCGCCTTGGAGTTATGCAGATGATTGAGTTGAACTCAAAAATAGTTCCGGTTTTGATATACAGGATGATATTTGGAGCGATACTCCCGACACCTCCTGGTGTCAATAATCGTTTGTTGGCTCAAGCGCAACCATTCCTGAACGCGGATTTTCCGCCGTTGGGACTGTTTCGTCTGACCTTGATGCCACTGCCCTGGCAATCCGTCGGATTAATCTATTCCTCTTGTCTTCTCCTCCTTTGTCCAAGTACACTTTCCCCGGCTTCCGCCACACCGGAATAAAAACGATCTGTCCGTTCACAAAAAGTATCGGCTGGTGATAAACCTCCCATTTTTGTCGTGATGATTGCCGATCGATTTGCACCACGTGCATGGCGGGTCTGTCTCTCCGCCATCTTCACCATCGTCATGGCCCTCACCGATCAGTCGCATTCAGATCGCGACGCCATTTGCTGGCTCTAGGAACTATTGGCTGCATCCCCCGACCACCTGAGCTCCGAGTATCCCACCCTGACCGCCAGACAGATCATCAAACTGACCTGCGAGCAAACACCACTGCCACAAACTCACCCGCTCAGTGCCGTCACTCATTATCATTATTGGCGCATCCATTGCCCCGCTTTGCCGCCACCATCCCAAGGACAGCGCTCATTCGAAGCCCCCTGCGTCGGCAGCTTGTGTCAAACCGTTTTCATGTACGGCCCGAGGTATTGCAGCGCGGATCGATGACCTTAGACCATGCAATTGTGGTGTATACATGCAGAAGTTTTTTTTCTTCCGCTTGGCGTCATAGCGGTAATCCGAGACCTGTTGTTTATTGGCGTTTTTGCTATTTTTTCCGCCCATGAATCAAATCCTAAAACAAATGGTTAACAATATTCTATTATTATAATTGGCGACAGAATAAATGTAAGATGTAATCAACTCTTCTGATTTTTGTTATCCCTAGTCAGACAAAATGGTTATATCATTTGCTTCCTGTTCGATTGATCGAAATGCCAATTATCACAAAGTCGAGATCGGTAATAATGTAAAAATTAATGGCTCGCCACTTATCGCGTTTTACTCTTGGGAACCACCTGCTATATTCCCTGTCCAATTTTATCGGTTTTTTTACCTGATTTGAAGCTGGCATAACCCTGTTTATATTCGGCATTCATGGTATCAGCCTACCCGTTTCCCAATCAGGTGAATTTTATTTTAAATGCAACTACAAATACAAAATCAATCCTAACAACTCTGATCATTAGATATCATTATCAACCCAAGGAGGCCCCATGTCAGCCAGCAAAAAGAAATTCAAAACCGAAGTCCAGGAACTGCTCAACCTGGTGATTCATTCACTCTATTCCAATACCGACATCTTTCTCCGTGAACTGATTTCGAATTCATCGGATGCCATCGACCGGCTGCGCTTCGAAATCTTAACCAATAAAAATCTGGTTGAGGTCAATCCGGAAGGAAAAATCAAGGTCGCTCACGACAAGGAAGCCAAAACCATTACCATCAGCGACAACGGCATTGGAATGAACCGTCAGGAAGTGGAAGAAAACATCGGCACCATCGCGCACTCGGGAACCCGGACTTTTCTTGAGGAATTAAAGAAAAGCTCTTCAAGTGAACGGCTGGAGATGATCGGCCAGTTCGGGGTGGGTTTTTATTCCGCCTTCATGGTCGCTCATGAAGTCTCCCTGATCACCCGCAAGGCCGGCGCCAGCGAAGCGGTGAAATGGAGCTCCAAGGGCGATGGCTCCTATCTTATCGATGACTGCGAAAAGGCGGAACATGGGACGGAGGTCACCCTGCATCTGCGTGAAGACAAGGCAAGTGATTACCTGGAAGATTGGAAACTGCGCCAGATCATCAAGAAATACTCCGATTTCGTTGAATACCCGATCGTCATGGAGGTGCAGAAGGAACCTGAAAAGGCCGACAAAGATGACCAGGACGCCGAGAAGAAAAAACCGGAATATGAAGAGCAGACCATCAACTCGATGAAAGCGATCTGGATGCGCTCGAAGGACGAGATCAAGGACGAGGAATACAACGACTTTTATATGCACATCTCCCATGATTACGCGAACCCGTTGAAAACCATTCATTATTCGGCGGAAGGCGCGATCGAATTCAAAGCCCTGCTCTATATTCCCACGAAAGCTCCGTTCGATCTGTTCACCCGCGAAGATCAACGCAAGGGCATACACCTGTATGTCAAACGGGTTTATATCATGGATGACTGCAAGGAAATTTTGCCGGAATACCTCCGCTTTATCAAAGGGGTGGTGGAATCGAGTGATCTGCCATTGAACATTTCGCGCGAGATCCTCCAGGAAAATGCCATGATCAAGAAGATTCAGAAGAATCTCGTCGGCAAAATCCTCGGCACCCTCAAGGAAATGAAGGAGAAATCACCGGAAGATTACCTGAAGTTCTATGGCGAATTCGGACGATTGCTTAAGGAAGGGGTTTATTTCGACTATGCCAACAAGGAGAAACTCCAGGATCTGGTCATGTTCGAAAGCACCAAATCCGAAGGCAAATTGAATTTTCTCCGCGATTATGTCACACGCATGGATCCCAAGCAAACGGAAATTTATTACCTCGCCGGAGAAAATCGCTCCACCGTCGAAAATTCACCACAACTGGAAATCTTCAAGGCGAAGGACATCGAAGTCCTGCTCCTGACTGATCCCATCGATGATTGGGCGATGCAGGGATTGAGTGAATTCGATGGCAAAAAATTCAAGGCCATCGACCGGGGCGATCTGAATCTTGATTTCAAGGATGACGCCAAACCCAGCGCCGAAACGCAGAAGGAATCTGAAGCCAAATTCAAGGATTTTCTCGAATTTGTCAAGGAACGCTTATCCGAGGATGTCAAGGAAGTACGCTTGTCCAATCGTCTGACCGACAGCGCCAGTTGTCTGGTCGCTGATGAGCATGGCATGAGCGCCCACATGGAACGCATGTTCAAGGCGATGAATCAGCAGGCGCCGCCCAATAAACGGGTATTGGAATTAAATCCCAACCATCCGGTGGTGGGGATCATGGAAAAACTATACCGCAAGGATAAAAACGATCATAGGTTGGGCAATTATATCGATCTGCTCTTCAATCTGGCATTATTGGCGGAAGGCTCGCCGATCCGCAATCTGCAGCAGATCAACCGTTCCATCAGCGAACTGATGGTTTTTGAAGGCAACACGCTGGTTCAATAATCGGCTATCAGTACCAGATCATTACTCATGGAGGCAATAAGTCGGAAGAATAACTGCTCGACCGACCGAGGTACCAGGCGCGACCTTTTCCCTCAAAATAATGAGTTCGGGCGGGAAATCAGCGCTGGGAAAACCAATCGTTATCATCACATTGGTGGTTATACCGGACGCGTCGACATGGCCAAATTCGTGATCAGCAATTGCTGCACGTCATCGATCAGTTCGTTTCTGTAGTCGGCATTATCGAGGTCAAAAAGAGGGGGCGCGTCGGGCAGTTCGCCTAGCTGTTTTTTCAGGGGCGCCAAAGCTGCAAAGAGTTTCGCGAATTCATCCGGCTGTGCTTTCAAATCGGTGAAAGTTTGCCCCAGAGCAGAGAGGGCATCATGGCGCTGATCCATCTCAGCCTGCAAGCGCGGTGGCTGGGTTTGCCATTTGATTTTTTCGATCCAGATCTCACCGATATCACCGGCCAGATGACGGATTTCATTAGTCCATTTTTGCGACTGGGCAACGAGCTGTTGATGAGCGGTGCAGGCGCCGGTTATCAGCAATCGCAGGGCCAACGGTTTGCCCTCATTCTCTCCACCTTCCCTGGCCAGTTCGACACGGACCCGATCGAGGACGTCTTCAGGATCCATGGCGCCGTCGACAGCGACTGCGCAGACGGCCCAGCGCAGCACATCAGCAACCACGGCTTCAACACACTCAATGGCGCTGGCGTTGGCGGTGACCAGGGTAAAACCCTTGGCGCCGGTTTCACGGATATGCCGTCCCTGGAGATTGCCGGGGAAGACGATCCAGGGACGTTCGTGCAATACCTCACGATGATGGACATGTCCCAGCGCCCAATATTCATACCCTTTGCTGAGCAAACCGGCAACCGTGCAGGGCGCGTAATTCTCATGCCCTGGACGTCCCGTGGCGCTGGTATGAAGCATGCCGAGGTTCAAATATCCTGCCAATGCCGGTGGATAGTCCTGGGATAAATCGTCGACTACACTACGGCGAGCGAAGCCCTGAGCGTGAATGGCGACCCCCAGCTCCGGCAGTATCTTGGTTTCAGGATGACGGTCGGAAAATATCTGGACGTTGTCATGGGGTTTCAGTGATTTGGTGATTTGCGAGGCCGCATCATGATTGCCGGCAATGAGATACACGGGAATGCCCGCCTGGCGCAGGCGCGCCATCTGACTGCCAAAGAACAATCCGGTATGATAATCCTTCCAGTCGCCATCATAAATGTCGCCAGCAATGAGGATGAAATCAATTTTTTCCTCGCAGGCATAATTTACCAGCTCTTTGAATGCCTGGCGGGTGGCGCAGCGCAGTTTTTCCACCGGCGCGCCGGGATAGTTTTCCAGCCCTTGCAACGGACTGTCAAGATGGAGATCAGCAGTATGGATGAATTTCATGGGATAAGGTAATCGCTATCCTGGTGATGCCAAATAATTGCCAGGCAAAACTACCATTGGCTGTTGAAGCCAGGACGAAATCATGACAAAATTATACTATTTCACCCGCCGACCAGGATTAAACATAGGTGGAATTTTTTTAAAGGGTGGGTATGTTTCCATTCAACCAAAACAGTACTTTCTATTAGCATAAGCTGAAACGATTTCGCAAGAGAAATATTTACAAAACAGCATGGCATAAAAATCGAAAAGCCAGATAGTAGGATTGAATCTCCTCGGAATGGCGCAATTAACCTGAAGGCTCTAAAAGACGAATATATCTGTGATTAATTCATGAGCATACCCACAACCACAGAGCTGAAAAACATCCTGAAACAACATACCGTTGACGCTTGGTTTCCTCATTGTCTCGATACCCAGCATGGGGGATTTTACTGCGATTTCGACCGCCGCTGGCGCCCCTCTGGTCCCCATGAAAAACTCTTGGAATTCCAGTCCCGTCAGACCTGGATCGCTGCCGATATTTTCTCGTTTTCTCCCGGCGATGACCGCTTGCGGCAGGCGGCATTGCATGGGTTTCGTTATCTGCGTGATGTGATGTGGGATCATTACAATGGCGGCTGGTTCCATCGTTTGGCACGAACCGGTGACCCGCTTGAATTTCGGACAAAACACGCTCACGGAATCGCTTATGCCATCGGCGCATGTGTCGCGGTCCATAACGCAACCGGAGAATCCGGCGCCCTGAACCTGGCGCAGGAAGGCTTCAACTGGCTGGATAAACACGCGCACGATCCGGAGCTTGGCGGATACTTCGGATTTATGATGTCCAATGGCGAGCTTATCCAGACCCCAGACAAATGTCCCTGGACCTCGGTCTGTGATACCATCGAAACCCCAATCGGTTTGAAAGACGCCAACGTGCATTCCGACCTCTTGGAAACCCTTACCGATCTCTATCGTGTCTGGCCCAATCCCTCCGTCGATCAACGACTGCGGGAATTAGTGCAGCTTATCTGTGAATTAATGATTAATCCGAAAGGAGCATTATGGCATCTCTTCCTGCCTGACTGGTCGCCGGTACCGTATATCACCCATTGGGGGACGGCATTCCAGACCGTGCACCGATTGCTCGCGCTTCGAGATCTGATGGAAGAAGAAATGGCAGCAACCATAACAACTTGCGCCTTTCAGGTGTTGGATACCGCCTTGGAATATGGGTACGACCGGGACGCCGGTTGCTTTAATTATGCCGGCCCGGCAATACCGATAACCCAATTGCAGGGACACGATCTGATCGTGCGGAACAAAGCGTGGTGGGTGCAATGTGAAGCTTTCAAAGCGCTCTGGATGGCATGTGTTACCCGGGAAGATAACCGACGCTACAAGGATTGCCTGCAATCCCTTTGGGGTTATCTCCTCCACCATATGCTTGACAGTAAATATGGGGGGATTTACCCCCAGGGGTTGGAAAGTTTACCGAACTGGCAAACCAAGTTCAATATCGGATTGACGCCGGAAACCCACGTCCAAAAAGGCAACCCCTGGAAAGATGCCGCCCATGATGGCTGGGCCTGGCTGTATTGTGCCAGTAACCCACTGCCAAATTAGTGCCTGCACGAACCACCCGCGAATTTCATCTTGCCAAGTTGTGGATCAACCGTCCTTTCAGGGTACGTGCCAATTGGCGGAAAATGAAATAGCGATTTAACTGCCCATGGCATAAACGTCGGAACATGTTTTGGGATTTAACATAGTACGCGTCGATACGCCGCAATAGATAGGGATCGGTGGTTAGATTATTTCTCCCCAGATAGGTGGTACAGGCATTTTGATAATACCGGGCAACCAGCTCGACCTCACCCCGGGTATAAACTCCATAGGGATAGGCAAATGATTTTATTGTCTGTTTGAGCTGTTCCCCAAGACATTCTCGCGACTGAACTAATTCTGCAACAAGCTGAGCGGATTGCAGTCGCGGTAAGCGGGGATGGGTTGCCGTATGCGATCCCACTTCCATGCCATAAGCCCGCAGCTCCTGCAGCTTTTCCCAGTTCATCATGTCCCGATCTAAATCGGGATTCACCATGGCGGACAGATTGGCATTTTTCCCGATTAATTGACTTACAACATAAAGAGTTGCCGTGAAATTCAACCCCCGAAGCACGGGAAAGGCGGCATCATAAACACTGGCATACCCATCATCAAAGGTTAACACCACCACTCTTTCAGGGTATTTCCCATATTCATGCCTGAATATCATCGCCTGTTCGAGAGAAATTCCCCGGAATCCCAACTCTGCCAGAGTTTGCATCTGCCTTTGGAAAAGTTCGGGACTAATGGCAATGACATCTCCGCGATGGTCAATGGCATGATAAGTTAAAATGGTCAAACTACCGGCGGTCATACTCCCTTTTCCTCCACTCGAACAATTTGATCTCTAAGTTGAGCTGAAAAGCTCCTCATACTGTTGAATAACAGCGTCTATGCCAAAATGACATCGCAATATCTTCCTTGTTTCCGGATTGGGACGTTCCAACCATCGCGCTTGCCAGTCCCACCTCTCAACCAGACGATCTTCCAACCGGCAGATACTGAGAAGTTCCGGGACTCCGCCAATGGCGCATGTCGAAACGACCGGACAACCGCAGGCAATGGCCTCGATGAGGACATTACCCAAACCTTCCCTCAGGGATGGCAAAACAAATAAATCAGCGTGTTTCATCCACAGAAACGGATTCTGTTGGATGCCGACAAAGTGAACCCGGTCCATCAATTCCAGGCGATTGACCAGAGATTGGAGATCAGGGTATAAAATCCCCATGCCCAAGATCCATAAATGCCCCTGGGGATAGAGTTGCAAAAAACGGGGAAAACTGGCGATAACCGCGGCATGATTTTTTACCGGTGAAAGGCGGCCGACCATGATTACATGGGGACCGCTGCCAGCCTGGTGAAAGGGAGAATTACCCTGTTGACACAAGGATTCGATATTCGCCAAATCAATGGGATTGTAGATGCGGCGCATCATCGTTCCGGAAATGCCTACCCGGGTTATCAGGTCATTACACACATAGTCGGAAACACTTAGAATTATTTCAGCGTTAGGATACAATGAACGGCATAACCAGTGATAAAATGATTTGCATTTCATGCGCCCCTGAGAGTAGCTGGCCACTGACCCTTCGTACAAAATCAGTCGATAAGGAAACGCCAAATATGGTTTGATAAAAGTCAGGATCAAATTCAAATTCCATGTGCCTGATAAGACCACATCCGGTTTTACCTGGTTCAAAAGCTTTATAACCGGCAGGATAGCGACAAGGGCTCGGGATTTTTTCAAGCGATGAGTTGTTATCGCGCTCGGAATATTGGTCATTTCATTATCCCGGTCAACGGTAATCGCAAGATGTAATTCATAAGGTTCTTTGTTCAGGTGCTGCAGCAATATCATGAATATTCTCGCCATTCCATTTGGAGAAATATCATGGATCATGATCAGAATACGCTGTTTTCTCATCACCTTGATCACCCCCCCCCGCTGGTTCTCTCACCTTGATTTGATAATGTGCAATGGCAGGATCTTGGCTGATCGGGTGGCATAGGGCTCCCGACGTACAACTCGCAATACCTGGCCATCCGACCATAACGATGTCATCTGCCGGTATGGCGCCCATTGGTTATTGAGAAACTCGATCACCTTTCGCCGCACTTGTTCTTCGTCAATATCACCAATCCTTGGATGCACCAAAATACTCACCTTATTCAATCCTCCTTCTTCCTCCTCAACCAACTGATAATCGGTCGGATGTCCCCCATGGGAATGAGGCAATACCTCCTCAACCAGGCGCAAGAGGTCGACCCCCAGAAAGGTTACCCCTTCACTAGTCAATTTCTCGTAACTGCGAATCTGATGAAGATGGTGCCGGAGCCCCAGTTTGCCCAGCTCGCAGGCACAATTTTTCTGCTTCATGATGCCGTAATCACCGCTTTCGACATTGAGGAGGATTTTGGGGCAATGAGGAAGGATTGTAGTAAAAATCAAGGCGCCGACCGTGGTGGATGAATCCGCGTTTAATTGCTGGTCGCGTTGTATGACCGCGATTTTATCGGTCATCAGATGAACATCATCTATCTCAGTCGCAGCCGCGCACGCCATCCCAATTCGTCCGATCTCGGCCATGGCATAATGAGCCGCTACCCGGCATCCCGCATTGACAAAAATTTGTCTTTTCGTCGGGGTTAATGGTTCTCCCCCGACCCGGAAAAAAGTGCCGGAGATATCCTCCCCGAGTCGTTCGGCTTCGAGACACAGGCGAACCCCCATACTGGTCATGGTTTCGAATAATGCTGGATGACCATTCTCCCGGCATCGGGCCAGCCAGCGAACCGCGGTTTCGGGTTGCTGCAAAGGAACATGAATCGGCAGGGGAAATGCCTTGCCCATCATCCGGCTGGCTAAAGCGGTATATCCGGCAAAAATGACATACTTAAGGTAACTCGATTTGATCGTTGACCAGGTGATCCAGGGAAAGGGAGTAAACCAGCGATCAACAGTGTGCCCGGCCTGCAGATAACGTAACACCAGCTTCATCCCGGCAGCTCCGGGCAGGACCGCCATCCAACCGCCGATGGGGCGGTGGTGGAGCGCAAACGCATCCAGAAAAAGGGCGGCATAAGCGCTTTCATATTGCAACAGATCCAAGTCGAGGACGATCCGGGTGCCGGCGCCGCGCGATCCACTGCTTTGCGCTTCATAATGCCGGGCTGTCAGCGGATTATCGAATTGCCTGGGATTCGGTGGAATACTTATTCCGGGTCGTTCGATGGGCGTGCGGCCTTTGAACTCATCCAACGACACCCGAACGCCAGCATCATAGAGGATGGAAAGGGTGGCTTCAATGCCCTGCTTCCGGATCAGTTTTACCACCTCATCATACTCAAATCCTGCATGGCTCAGTAATTGTTTATAGGGACTGTCAGGCTGGTCATAAACCCCCAGCTTGAGCAGGCGGATAAAGCTCTGCTCACGATTTTTCAATTGACTGGCGATGATCTCATTCCATGCTGGCAGGGTCATGCGGTTGCGAAAAAATCGCCTGAGACCACTGGCATACCGCGCCATCATGACGATATCATTTATCATGGGCATTACGATCAAGCACCATTCGTCTTAACCTGAAATCCCCAGGCTGGATGTAATTCTGATAATGATTCAACCGCCTGAAAGTATAGGTGAAATCATGCCGGATGGATGAAGAGTAAGCAAACATGAATTGATAACGTCGCCTGGCGGCATCGCGGCTGCCATAATGAAAGCAGGTGCCGCTTTCGATGAATAAAACCGTCCCGCGCGGATAGGTGAATGAGATGAGGTCGTTCCTGTCGGCAACGGCATACACCTCGTCATCGGAAATATAATGCAAACATTTCCTGGGCCGATAGAAATAGTCGGTTTTTTTGATGACTTCCGCGGAAACGGATTTGGGCAGGAAACACCAGGGACCATGCTGGTCGGTAATATCGACGAGAGGAACAATCACATAAATCATGGTATCATCGTGATAGTCAAGATGAAACAATTGACTGGCACGCGGCGGACTTCCCGCCTTTTCATCGAATTCCATGGTCGATTCGTTCAATCGAATTCCCGGGGTGATGTGACCGGATAAATGGGGGATGAATCCCATGTATTGGCTCACGGTTGCCACCATGTCAGAAGACGTGAGAAAATTGAGAAATGATGGAAACCGATCCAATAAATCATTTGACCACAGGTCCTGAAAAAATGGTTTTCCCCAGCTTTCCCGCTTCTTACCGCCTCGTTCGGCAACAATGACATCCGCGTCTTTCAGCATCTCTTGGAGAAACGGGAGTTTATGCGTTTCGTCAAGCGCCCATCCATCCTTCATTACCAGGGGCGGCCGGGTCAGTCCGCCATTTTCACGCGCCAGTTCAGCGAAATGTTTGCGGTACTGATCCACGCGATAGTGATGCTTGGCGCCATGGCGCCAACGATTGTAGGCATGCGCCAGACATTTGGTTCTGCGGATGCCGATCGCGCTTTTATGATTTTGTTCCAGCCACCATGCCACTGGTGCGAGCATGATATCAACTGTTTGATATAACATGAGTAATCCTTGGTTATGAATGATTAAGTTGAATTCCTGTTTTTTTTATTATCCTTAAACAATTCAAACAAAACTATACAACAATTCAATGAGGCGATGTCATCGTAGCCAGGGGCAACGCCCCGGGCCATTCATTGAAGGGATGATCCGAAGTCTGAAAGACTTCATCAAGCCCACAAATACCGTTCATCAAAAATTACTCCATACCGATCGAGAAAAGCCGGGAAACCTCAATTGAACCCTAAATTCCCACCGAAATGAATTTGGTCTGTAAAAATTCTTCGAGCCCGAGGCGGCCGCCCTCCTTGCCGATGCCGCTTTGTTTAACTCCTCCAAAGGGAATATGAACAGCGCCGGGTAGCGCGTCGTTAATGCCGATTACACCAAACTCGAGTTTTTCTCCCATGCGGATGACCCGGGAGATATCGCGGGTATAGAAAAAGGCTGCCAATCCAAAGGTCGTATTATTGGCATGGCGCAATACCTCCTCCTCATCATGGAAGCTGGCTATCGGCGCCACGGGTCCAAATATTTCCTCCCGCATCACCAACATGTCATGATTGACATCACACAATACCGTCGGCGTGTAGAACATCCCTTGTGCCAGGAACTGCTCCGTCAAGCGCTGGCCACCGGTAAGTATTCTAGCGCCGCGCGCAACCGCATCCGCGATGTGCCGCTGCACTTTATCCAATCCCTCCTGATTGATCAACGGACCTATCTGAATTGTCGCATCCAAAGGATTGCCCACTTTCAATTCCTTAACCTGACTGACAAATTGAGCGGTAAATTCATCGACACAGGATGCGTGAACATAGATGCGGTTTAACGCGACACAGGTTTGGCCGGAATATCTGAACTTGGAGAGCAAGGCGCCCTTTACTGCCGCCGTGAGATCGGCATCGGCAAAAACGATCATCGGCGCATGACCTCCGAGTTCCAGGGAAATACGCTTATTTGTCCCGGCCGCGTCTCGCAGCAGCGATTTTCCCACCGCTTCGGATCCGGTGAACGAAATCTTTTTAACCAATGGATTGCGTAATAATTCACTGGCGACAATTGCCGGAGTATCGGTGGTGAGTAGATTGGCAACCCCCGCGGGGATACCGGCTTCGTGAATTAATTGAAAAATCGCCCAGGCGGTAACCGGCGTTTGTTCCGCTGGCTTGACGATGGCGGGGCAACCGGCAGCCAGAGCCGCTGCCAGCGGCCGGGTAATGCCTGCCGCCGGAAAGTTCCAGATGGTAATCAGCCCCGATACCCCCACGGGCTGTTGCAGGGTGATTAATCGCTTGCCGGCTGCATGTGACGCGATGATCTCACCGCCAATCCGCCTGCCCTCTTCTGCGAAATAGCGGACAAATTCAGCGGCATAAAAGACTTCACCGCGCGCCTCGGCAATGGGTTTGCCTGATTCAAGTGTAATGAGTTGGGCTAGTTCATCCTGATTCAGAATCAGCAACTCCTTTAAGCGCAGAAGATAATCGGCCCGTTTATTCGCCGTTAATGACGACCAGCCTTGAAATGAGGAGTCCGCCGCGTCTATAGCCGCGGCGACTGCCGTGGCGGTCGCCTTGCAAACGCGGGCAACAACCGCGCCATTCGCCGGATTGTGGACGGTGAAGCAGTCAGATTCCGGGGAGCGTATCCATTCACCATTGATATAGAACGGCAATGGTACGCCGGCCGCGAGCTCTCCAAGGTTAAACTTTTTTCCCGATTTCTTCATGGTCGGATGTCGTGATTTTCGTGGGATGTTCAAGTAACTTTTGGAGAATCTCCATCTCCTTTTCAACATTCGCCAACAAGGTTTCAAATAATCCGGAGGGCGCATCTACTGGCTCGAATTGAGTAAAAATATAGATCACGCCATCACCATTGGCGATCAGCCGGGACGGGGAACAGGCGAAGATTCCTTCTCGGCCAAAATAAAAATCGATGATACCGGAGCCGCGATCAGAAATTATTTTCAATTCCCTGGGGCCCCGCGGTGTGTGGACAATGTAAGCGTCATTGGTCCTGACTGGCGGTCCCAGGGCGAAATCGACTGTCCACAAGTGCAGGTAATCGGGATTGCTGATAAATTCCCAAGCCTGATCATAACCAGATCTAATTGCCTGACTAAAGGTTTTGCATCGGCGCATATACGCATTCTCCCTGGATAATGACTGTCATCGTGAATAAACCATGAAACCAGGCGATCATCACTGCTTCAGTTCCCCCATCACCTGCTCAGCAAATAATTTCATGGAATTGACACATTTCTCATGGTCCATGGTAACAAAATTAAATGTTCCCAGGACATGGGTTGTTTTTACTCGCCCGGTGATTTCACGAATTCGCCGGGTGACAGTTTGCGGTGATCCGAAAAGACAAAAGTCATCAAGGCATTGAGTGAAATCTAAACTGATATCACTGCCATATTTTCGATTCAGGGCGGCTTTCAAATCGGGAGCCCGATGGTGGATAAAATGACTGAATGGCTCCTTGATCTCAGCGATCGCCTGGGCATCGGTTGCCGCCACATAGATGAAACGATTAACCGTGAAGTCCACATCCTCCTGCCCCGGATTGCCGCCCGCGCGGCAAATCCCCCAGTATCGATCCGCGGTCTTCTGTAATTCGTTGATGTCAAGAATTGCCCCGGTTATCACTGAATGTCCCTGCGCGGCGGCAAAGTGAAGCGTTTCGGGTGAAACCGCCACAAGGTGAATGGGCGGGTGCGGTTTTTGCACGGGCTTGGGATAAACCGACACCGGAGAAATCTGATAAAAAGCTCCCTGAAAGTCCACCGCGTTATCGCTCCAGGCCCGGGTAATAACTTCCAAGGCTTCCTTAAATTGCTCCTTGGTCTCATCTACCGGCAGGTTAAAGGCGGGATGACACTCGCCGTCCAGACAGGCGCGGGTAACCCCAAAATCCAAACGTCCATGTGATATCACATCCAGGGTGGCCGCTTCTTCAGCCACGTGCAGCGGATGATCCAGGGTGATGATACGCCCCGCGGTGCCAATGCGGATGCGGGTGGTGCGAACCGCGATGGCAGCGGCTACCAGATAGGGAGAAGGATACAACAGATCATAGTGGCGAAAATGCCGTTCACCCAAAAACACCGCGTCATACCCCAGCGCCTCCGCCTCATCCACCTGATTCAGGATATCGGCATAACTTCCATCCCGGGTGCCCATTATGAACATGCTGAATTTCATGGCGCTGTGATCATGTGATTGGACAACATCATATTAGTCATTCCCTCGTGATCGAAGCAATTCAGGTAACACATAGTGAATAAATCGCGCCATCGATGCGCAGCATTTCTCATGTGAAATGGTGAAGTAATTGAACGTGAAGAGAACCTCGCGCAAATCGATCCGAGCCTGCAATTTGGTTATGCGTTCAAGGCAATAATCAGGATCACCGAAGATGCAGACTTCATTGAACAGGAGATCATAGGTGATGGCTTCCGGTGGAAGCATGAAAAAATCACGAATCACGGAATTATCGCGATGAATAAATTCCATGATCATTTCTCGCGTATCCTCAATCGCCTGCTGATTGGTTTCGCCGACGTAGATAAAGCGATTTACCGGATTGATGATGGTTTGATTTTGATCGCGCCCAGCAGCCGCCAATAATTTGCGGTATTTTTCCTGGGTTTGATTAACGATTGTCTCGGTCTGCGCGCCGGCCAGCAGCAGTGGATATCCGCGTTGGGCTCCCCATGATAAAGTGCTGTCACTGATCCCCACCAGATAAATCGGTGGATGCGGTTGTTGAACCGGCTTGGGATACACAGAAATTTCCGGCACAGTGTAATAACGACCCTGAAAGGAAAAAGGTTCGTCTTTCCAGGCCATGGTGATTATATCGATACATTCCTCAAATCGTCCTCGAACTTCGTCCGGGCGAATTCCGAAAGCGTCCTGATATTGTTGGTTTTCACCGATGCGGGCAATGCCAAAATCAAATCGTCCGCCAGAAAGAATATCTACCGTGGCGGCATCCTCGGCAAGATGCAAGGGATGATGCAGCGGGAGAATTTTGGCGCCCATGCCAATCCGGATATGGCGCGTCTGGGCGGCAATTGCCGCCGCCATAACCAGTGGCGCCGAAAAGAAATTCCGCCCCTGATGGTCGACATGGAAATGGCGTTCGCGCAGCCAGACCGAAGCGAAACCGGAATCATCCACCAGTTTGATCTGTCGCATCAGATCAGCGTAATTGCTGGTCGCCGAACCGGTGACATAAAACCCTGTTTTCATCATCGCGCCCGATCATCAAAATTGCGGTTATGGACACTCACCTTCACCTGTTTAATTTCTCCAGTGAAATCTGCCAGATGCGCGGCAAGATCGTCCAGTATCCGGTCGCCCTTTTCGCGAGTGGCATTGGATTCAGGATGATGATCAAGGGAAATGGGGTCGACGTATTCCATATCATTCATGCCGATGACAATGTTGTCCTGACCTTGAAAACGAACTGCCATACCGGTACCCGCTGCCTTGGCAAAGGAAGGTCCCAGCCATTCGGGCGCATGGATCCGGTAGCCATGCCGGGAAAATTCCTGATGATTGAAATTATCACCCAGGATTGCCATGCCGATCGCGGATTCAAAATCACTGGCCAGCATTTCAGGAGGGGATCGCAATATTTCCCGCGCCTTATCGCTTTCCCGGCCCCCATAAAAGGCCGCTAATACCCCGGTTTTCTGACGGATGGCAAACAGCACTTCTTCCGCGCAACGTTGGTTATAACTATGAAAGGATACAAATATCAACTTATTAAAGCCATGATAGATCAGGCTGCGGGCGATATCTTCCAGGACGCGGCGATAGGTCTCAGCCTTCAGGGTAATCGTCCCGCATCCTTCACTTTCCCTGCCCATATGATGAGGAGTATACCCATAAGGCATTAACGGAGTATGAAGCGTCTCTGCCTTGCGCGCCGCTCTACCGGTAACTTCATAGGTAACCGAACCATCCAACCCCAACGGCGTAAAGGGATTGCCATGTCGTTCACAACTGCCAACGGGAATTAAAATCGTGTCGTTTCCCCTGGCAATATATTGCTGGATGGCTGACGCCCCCAATTCCTGGATATTCAGAGTAGCCATAAACGCATTGATTCCTTTTTGTTGCGACCATTATAGAACCCACCCTTGGATTGTCAAGAATCTCTCATGGATATATGTTTCCTGATACTTTTCACCCCAATTGTCGCTCACTCTCTGCTTGCAAAACTTAATGATTTATGCGCACACATGGAAGTCAATCCTCTCTATTGTCATCAGAACAAATTCAATTTTTTAACGAGAATGGATATTTGACCGGACTTGATCCGCTTTTTTCCGCTGATGCGGTAAGCGCGCTCAATCACGGCTTCGATGAGGCCGCCAGATTCTTGTCTCCGGATCAAGAACATCTGGAGATTCGCGCCTGGCATGAGACCAGCAGGTTTCTTTTTGATATCTGCATGAATCCCCGGATTCTTGATTATGTCGAAGCCCTTCTGGGGACCGGCTTTTTTCTCTGGGATTCCCATTTTTACATTAAAAAAGCCCAGACTAACCGCATAGTCGGCTGGCATCAGGATACGCATTTCACGCCCTTCGATCCCGCGCTTTCGATTACTGCCTGTATTGCCTTGGAAGATCGCAATGAACGCAATGGCGATCTGCGGATTATTCCCCGCTCGCATCGGGCGGGAAAAATGTCAAGCCCAGGTTTTTTACCGCCTGACAGCATTACTGAAGTGCGGTGTGAACATGGTGTCTTCGCCACCTCGACCTGCATTCCATTAAACCTCACGGCAGGCGGTATTGCCTTTCACGATGACCGCATTATCCACGGCTCTTCCGCCAATCAAACCAATCGCCGACGAATTGGCTTTAATATTCGTTATGCCCCCAACCAGGTAAAATGTGATCTGAGTCAATTCCCGCGATTCAAAACATACCCATGCCGCGGCATACCATTACATCAGGATAATCCCCGGGGAACCATCCCCGTCGAACAATTTGCCCCGCCGCCACACTCTTAGTTTGACTCAAATCCAACCCTTGACTAAAACGGGTTGAACCTTGCCTGTCCGCGCCAGGTTTATTTTTGTTTACACTCAGCGAGTGACGCGATCAACGCGAAGTAGTGTTTCAAATGAGTGTCCGAGCTGTATAATGTCTGTATCGCCACATAGCCATTTTCTCCCCAGGCTTTGCGGCTCGTCGCATTGGCAAGTAATTCATCAACAGCGCTGAGCAATTCCTCATCCGTGTCATAGGTCAATCCGCCCCCGCTATGATGAATGATCTCCGGCATACCTCCAATCCGGCGCGCGATCACTGGCGTCCGGGATTGGAAGGCCTCGATAATTACCAGCGGAAACATTTCAACCCCCAATGATGGCACAATCAGGGCACATGCCTGACGGTATAGTCGCTTTAATTCGTTTCGCTTAACCAACCCAAGAAACCTGATGTTTTTGCTAGCTCCGGCGAGGCGCCGCAAATCCGCTTCATAAGTTCCTTCTCCGGCAATCAGCAATTGCGCACGCGGATGATCGCGAAATAGCGGGATCAGGGTATGCGCCCCCTTGAGTTTTTCCAGTCGCCCAACATAGAGAAAATATGGCAGTGGCGCAGCGCCCTCCGGTGACTGACAAGATTCATCTGCGCTAATCTCATTGGAGTCAGCGCTGTTGGCAACAAAATTAGGGAGATGATACATTGGCGCCTCAAACCCCATCTTCTTATGCAGCTCCATGCTGTTCTGACTCAAGGCAATAAACATATCTACCGCCTGGATTGATGACCGGAGCAACGAAGTGTAACGCCACCATTGCGGCGGACGTTTATAACTCAGGGAACAGGTAACGCAATGAGGGGTTTCGCACAGCGCCCGATTATAGCGAAAGAGGGTATGCATGGGACAGACCAGCCAATATTCATGCATGGTATAGAGCTTGATGCCGGCGCCATATTCGAGAATCTTCGGACCGCCGATCAGCGAAATATTGTGATAATGGATGACATCAAAACCCGACTCCAGAATCTGGCGTATCTGTTCCCCCTTAAAGAACGGATAACCCGTCTGCTGCGTGGCCAAGGGAGAGAGCAATCCATATCCGCTTGCCAATCCGTGTACCCTGATTCCCGTATGATCTTTGTATCCCTGAGCGGGCTCTCGACCGGCAAGCAGGCGATATGAATCCCGGCAATGAATAACCTCAATATGATGACCGCGGGTTGCCAATTCATTCGCTAACGTATGAACAAAGATGGCATCACCGCCAAAATGGTAAGGCGGATAAAAGGTCGTTATCATGCAAAAACGCATCGGCACAATACCTCATACAATCCCAGCGGAAACCCAATGTTTATTATAATGGGTTATTATCATAATGCAGCGCGAGCCAATTGGCATCCGCTGATGTCCGGGCGACTCGATGTCTCAGATGGGCAGGAATAAGCAGCGCGTCTCCAGCCCGCAACTCCAACTCACCCTCTTCAAACTCAAGGGTTGCCGTGCCGCGCAACAGGACGACCCACTCCGCCCGATCTTGATCATACCAGAATCCCGGCGGCGAGTGCACTCCATGCGAAACGATCTGTTCCAAACGAAATGCTGATCCTTCCACCAGGCGATGAAAAACCTCATCATGGACCTGTTCCGGGTTATCATACAACTTGCGGATTGGCGGCAGCATGTTTTCCTTTCCTTCATAAATCTTCCCGGCGTTATTAATCTGAAAATGACAAGAGCAACGCCAGAAATATTGATTTGAACTTCGCTGATTGTCAGTTATTGGTGAGCTGTGCGAATAATTTCACCGCGGGATTTTTGAGTCTCATGATTTAACTTTCCCAGCCTACGATTTTCGTCGCTTAACAATATACTGACAAAGGAGTATATGAAAATGAACGACAACATCGCTAACAACGCAACCTGGGGTAACCAGAAACTTTTTAGGGGTATTCTGGCTGGTGTCATTATCGGCATCATTCTGGGCGGAGTCGTCAATATTGCCCATCTTTATGTGCTTGAGATCATTGGCGAGTTATTCATGAAAGCGTTGTTCATGATCGTCATCCCATTGGTTTTATGTTCGATAATCAGCGGCATCACCGACCTTGGCGACTTGCGGCATCTCGGCGCGATCGGATGGAAAACATTGCTCTATTACATGGTCACCACCGCCATCGCGGTGATCATCGGCCTGATCCTGGTGAACCTCATCAAACCCGGATCAGGGGTAGTCCACGGCGAAAACCTGCCCCATTGCCCCTACTCCATCACCGCGGAAAAGCCCCATCAGGTAACACTGGAAACCCACATCAACATTTCCCTCAGTGACTCCAGGAATTGGGAATTGGTATTGCTCGATCAACCCCTTCACGGCAGGATCATCGATCACGAGAACAACCTCATAACCGTTGACCGATGGGAAACGACCGCTGTGAATCATCGCGTTGAAACCACAGCTCAAAAGGGATCGCATCTCCGTCCCGTCCAGCCAGTCAATGACCGCGAATTTATCCCGGATGTCTCCAAGGGGAACCTGACCGGGATCGGCATTAAAATCAGACCGGTTGCCGACGTCATTGCCGGAAAAAAAGACCGCACCATAAAAAATGTCCTGCGCGAAGTCATCACCGGTTTGTTCCCGGCGAATATCTTCAAATCCATGAGCGATGGCGACATCCTGCCACTCATCGTCTTTTCGCTTCTCTTTGCCTGCGCCCTTTCCAGTTTGGGAAATACCGGCCAGCCTGCCATAGCTTTTATCAATAGTTGCAATGACGCGATCATGAAGCTGGTGTGGTGGATATTATTGACTGCCCCGATCGGGATCATGAGCCTGATCGCGGTGCGCATTGCCGGCAAAGGCGGGTTCGTCGGGTTCTGGCCGGAACTCATCGCCTTGGGCAAATACGTCCTGACGGTAGTCGCTGGCCTTGCCATCCATGGGATGATCGTGTTGCCGTTGATACTGAAAATCATCGGCAAACGCGATCCCCGGGAATATTTCCGCAATATGAGTGCGGCATTACTGAATGCCTTCTCGACCGCCTCAAGTTCAGCGACATTGCCCTTAACCATGGAAGGCGTGCAACAATTCAATGGCGTATCCAGGCGGTCGGCCTCTTTTGTTTTGCCCATGGGCGCCACCATCAATATGGACGGCACCGCACTGTATGAGGCGGTTGCCGCGGTTTTTATTGCCCAGGTGTATGGCATCGATATGGGACCGGTGCAAGTGGTGGTCATTTTTCTCACCGCGACCCTGGCGGCGATCGGGGCCGCAGGGATACCGGAAGCAGGCCTGGTCACCATGGTCTTGGTGCTCAATGCCGTCGGACTGCCATTGGAAGGGATCGGCCTGATCGTCAGCATTGATTGGCTGCTGGATCGCTTCAGAACCACGATCAATGTCTGGGGCGATGCCGTGGGCGCCGCGGTTATCGACCGGCTGGAACAACCGTGAAGGGTGTAATCCGATGTCACCTTCAATTTCCGGTTAGACCGGACGGCGCACCCACGTTTGCCCTCAATTGCACCCCGGCGCCAATCAGGTCACCGGAAAATTATTTGTCCTTCATTCCCACTATCTTATCAACCACATATTGCGCGATCAACTCATGAGCGTGAGCATTCGGATGGCCATCGTGCGGGCTGATTTTGTATTTTGATATACGCGCGGAATAAAATGGCAGGATTTCGTCGCTCAGATGGAGATTGAATCCTTTCTGGCGCATGCCCTGTTCTATCATTTGCCACAATAAGACATCGCGCTTATCCTTCCATAGAATGACATGGAAAGCGGCGCTGGGATAGCGGCGCAGGAATTGACTGCGTGCCGCATCGACAATGGCCAAAAACAATTCAACATTACGCTTCTTTTGCTTAGGGTTCGGGGAACGGAAACCCAAATATTTTTTATAGGCATATGAGCGCTTGATTTGCTTTGCAATTTGTGATCTCAGCGAACCATCGAAGTCATCAAAGTGCCCAACATAACTTGGAGTTCCGGTGGGCGACAACACATACTTCGGCCCATGTCGCCCCCAGGGTTTTGAACCAGTAACTCGATACACATGATCTGGTATTGCCTGGTAAATCCCCACACTGGGTTGGCACTCCACCACGCGATTAACAATGCCGCGTTCAAGAGCAGCCAGCATTTGATGGGGGCCATATCCGTGAAAAGCGAAATTATACACTTTACATCCGGATATTTTACCCACTTGATAGGGCATCGCCTCATGATCCTCCACCCCCTCACCAAAGGTATAGGAACATCCAAAAAAGACGAGGCATTGAGCGTCAGTGGTTGCCGGCGGCGAGATGCGCAAGCCATTATCATCGATCGTGTAAGTCACATTATACACGATTTCATTGTCTTTAACGAACCTCGAGGCAGCAGTTTTCCCTTTAAGGGGAGCAGATCCCAAAATCTCATCCATACGATAATAACCTTGCGAATAGATTCGCTCGGGGGGGATTGATCGCGTTGCCCAGGCATAGACTTCCAGCCCTCCGCAGAGCAAGACCATGATTGCGATATTGAACCAGATGATTTTGGATAATGACCTGGTGGTTATGATGGCCCAAAACAACAAACATAAAAACCAGAACAGAGAAATCCAGAGATGGGGCAGAGGAAGATATTTTAAGGCAATGTATGAAGTGATCGTGGCGATAAAAAATGACACCAAATACTTCATTGATTTTGGTAATACCATAAGCTGCTAAACTCCGAGTCTGGCGATCATCATGACATAATCCCGATACTGCCAGACTATTGTTTGTTGAATTTTTAACTGATACTTTTCACGGTCATAAAATACCCGTTTAATTCGCTCATTCAGCGCGATCATGGGGATATCCCGCTAATGACAATCTTTTATATTTAAATACCGGGAAATATGGCGGCAAAGTTGTGAGAGGCCTCCGCGTTCGATGACAACGGCTGATAATCAGCAACAATACACCTCATGTCAGAATCTGGTTCGATGGAGCGCACCCACATGAACTCGATATCACCTTCCTGCCGGGTGATTACCGGAAAGCCATAAACGCGGCTGCGATGTTTTGGTTCGCCCCTGGATTGGCGGTAACCGGCAATAAATCGCTGATGTTTCTCAACCCGTTCATGGATGGTTTGATTGGCCGTGCCTTGCGCTGCCATCAGGTTTTTCGCCATCAGCGGTGACAACTCCGGATCGATATCAACACCGCAACTGTTCCTGCCGGCGGCCAATGCCGCGATCGCGGTTGTCCCGGTGCCGGCGAAAGGATCGACAACGTTATCGCCGCGCAGCGAATACATGTTGATCAGACGCCAGGCCAGTTCGAATGGGAACGCCGCGCTGCGTTGCCGGGATTCGTATGCCTGCATTTTTTGGGGTACGCCCGGCAACTCCCAGGTGTCGGCAAACCAGGTGTTTCTTTCTTCCCAGAAACAGGCGCTCGCGCGGCGGGCTTGTTTAGCGGCATCCGTGGCAAAAATTCTTTTACCGCCTTTGCGAAAGAGCAGAATATACTCGTGTTCCAAGGTCACATAAGCGCCTGCCGGGAGCATGCCGGAGCCCATGAATTTATTGGGTGAGTTGGTGGGTTTTTTCCACAATATTATCGGCAGGACAGTGAACCCGAGTCTTTTGCAGGCCATGGTGACGCGCGCGTGATTGGCATAGAGCTGAAAGTTACCCCCAATACTTCGGGTGGCATCGCCGATATTGACACAGGCAAAGCAGCCATCAGCGAGAACCCGGTAAACTTCGGCCCAGACCTTGTCAAGTTCGCGATGCATGAACGCGAAGGCAAGATCGCCATCCTGATCAGCAAGCGCGTCCGCCACGGATGATGAGAGACGGGAAAAGACCGCGTCCCACATTGCAATCATCGGGTAAGGCGGTGAGGTGACTGCCAATTGCATCGAGTTGTCTTTGAGCGCGGTGAGATTGCGGGCATCGCCAATGATCACTTCATGAGTGGTTTGCATATCTCAAGTCAACCCGCCCGGACAGATTAACTCTTGGGCGGCAATTGACAGGCAGTGACCGTGGAAACAAACCCGCTCTTGCGATGGGAGCCATCACAAAACGGTTTGTTGGCGGATTGGCCGCACCGGCACAGGGAGATCATCTCTCTGCCATTCAAATCATAAATGTTACCGCTGGCATCCTTGATGATGATAGAGGCGCCGCTGATGCGAATCGGCCCGTTATCCGAGATGGTTATTTCACTGGGATTCATGGTTGTTTCTCCTTTTGGTCAGGGATGTGATATTAACTTTGTTTAGGTGTCATTCAGGTTGGATCCTGTTCCTGATGATCACGATTTTGACTTTCGATCAGGACCCGCAAGTGCTGTACCGTGGCTTCCAAATCGATTCCCAGCAAGGCGGAGATCGGATGGATTTCGAGTTCTGTTTTTTCTTTTAATAGCCGGAGATTTTCCGGGGCGGTATCTTCGTCCATTTTGTTCGCCAGGATGATCGCCTTATTAGTAAGCAGCGTCGGATTATAACACTCCAGTTCCCGCTGCAACGATGCCAGATCATCCCAGGGCAATCGCCCCTCGTTCCCGCCCATATCGAGGACATAGGCGAGGATTCGGGTGCGCTCGATGTGACGGAGAAACTCATGCCCCAGTCCGACATTGAGGTGCGCGCCTTCCACCAGTCCGGGAATATCGGCGATGGTCAAGCGGAAAAAATCGGGAAATTCAATCGTGCCGACATGCGGATGTAAAGTGGTAAAAGGATATGCCGCGGTTTTGGGTTTGGCATCCGTCACCGCACTCAGAAAAGTAGATTTTCCCGCGTTTGGATAGCCCACCAGGCCGACATCGGCGATCAGTTTCAATTCCAATTCAAATTCCCGCGTTTCCCCCGGTGTTCCAGGCTCGCTCTCGCGAGGAGTGCGATTGGTGCTGCTTTTGAAATGACGATTGCCGCGCCCGCCCTTGCCGCCTTGAGCGGCAATAAACCGATCGCCCGGGGCTTTCAAATCGACCAGTACCTGACCGTCGTTGGCTGGATCTTTAATCAGGGTTCCAACCGGCACCTGCAGAATGACGTCCGCGCCCTTTTTGCCATACCGATCCTTGCCGGCGCCATTCCCGCCGTCTTCGGCATGGTAGTGGTTCATATATTTATACGCGACCAGAGATTGTTCATTGACATTGGCAACCAGATAAACGCTGCCGCCGTCACCGCCGTCACCGCCACTTGGTCCTCCTTTTGGAATGTATTTTTCCCGGCGGAAACTGACACAGCCTTTGCCGCCTTTACCGGCTCTTACCTTAATTTTGACATGATCGACAAACATGGGATTCCATCACTTTTTTTTCTTTTTAGCCACCGGCGCGCTGTGGGGCAGTTCCCGATTGATTTTCTCGGTCGTGACATTGGGCAGATCCAAAGACTGGTTGGCAGTCTTATTATAGTCTTCTCCGACCATGGCGGGCTGGCCGCCGCTTACCATCACCCGGCCAATATCGGGATCGCGAATCAGCATGGGAGTGGTATCTGATATGGTATAAGCCGAAGTCAATTTGAGTTGGCCGTTATGATCGAAGACGCGATGCTGGAAGAGGCGCGGCGCGGTTTGTATCAGGGTATGAATGCGACTGAGCGCATCGACATCGCACCTGGGTTTGACCCCATGAACGCGCGGCCCCAGCCGCGCCACCACGTACACCGAATCATTGTCTTCCAACTGCAGGTAATACAGGTCGCCATCTTCCTGATGGAAGATATTCAGGCTGCATTTACGCACCGGAATGACTTGATTATCCGGACTCGACGGAACTCCGACATGATTTTCCCACACCCGGACGCCATGGCGCACCTGAATGATGATTGGCTTGGAAAGATAATCGCTGCCCAGCCGGCGGTGGTTGATACGAACCACCAGTTCATAGTCATCTTCGGCCTGCACATCAAAATAGTTGTTTAATGGCAAGGATAACGCTTTGACGATGCCGGGCGAAAGGATCAAATTTGCCGCGGGATTAAAGCTCGCGTCCAAGGGCGGGATCGGGATATTTTTCAAGCTTCTTAACTCGAATTTCATGTGTCCGCCTTCGACCGGATCATTGCCAAAATGAAGGGTATGTCCGGAATTATTTTTTAATGTGATGGTGACCGTGATCGGTTCATAACAGATATAACGATAGCGTTCGGTCGTCACGGTCATGGTGATTTGCGCCGACACCTGAAGACCCCCGAGTCCCAGCCATAACCACCATCCCAACAAAACCCTGGATGCGCGTCTCATCATTGTTCTTTTTACCTCCCAGAATTCATGATTTCAATTGTTGTTCATTCGCCCCAATTCCCTGCTCCCGGATTACGTCAACCCCGGGAGATTGGAGGCGTTAAAATGTGAATCGACTCCCAGCCGTCGAATTTTCGCATGCCGCCCTTCCCATCAGGCTGGTAATCGTATTAGCTGTTACTAAAACCGGAATGCGTTTGGTATAAGTTAACCTTTCCCGACAGGTTTGATATGGCTTGCCGTTATTTTGACTGTAAACCACACTTTTTCGAACCTGTAATTGTTGTGTTTAGCGCAGAATGTGGAGTACAGTCCTGCATTATGGGGTATGTGTTTAGCGCAGGTTGGAGTACGGGCTTTAGCCTGCAGTAAAGCAATGAACGTCCAAACTGCAGCCTAAAGACTTGACTCCAACACCGATTACCCTCAATGAATATGCTAAACACATCCCTCTAATTAAACTGGTTATCATGCGATCTTTTCTAAAACCCGATTGTTTTCAGTATATTTACACGAAAGGACTTGCTCTGAATGTCATGTCCGCTCACATTAGAACAGGCGTAATCAGTAAACGTTGCCTCCTCTTTACATGAAATTAAAAATCTTAAAATTTCGCTGCTCTGGTATACTCCCCGGACTGCTGATTCCTTTGCTCATCATCATCTTGCTGGGCGGGGAATTCTGGCATGATTTGATTCATCATCATCCGGACCAATCATCTCATGATCAATGTCTGCTACATTTATTGCAGAATCAGATCGTCGCCACCACCATTGCCCCGGTTATTCTTCCTGACATGGCGTTATCCACTGATTTCATCACTTCCATCCTCCCCCCCTATCTGCAGCAGCAATCCATTGCCCATCCTGCCCGCGGACCGCCCGCGTTCTCCTGATGGCTTATTCAATGCCAACCGGCTCTCACTCAAAGATCGACTGCTAACCAGCGAATTGTCGCCCGCCGGGGTTTCAAGCAGACTGGTGATCATCCACCCATTGATTAAAACCAGGTCGGGTTCAACATACAAGCAGACATCTGAGTTGAAGTTGTTGCTCGCTTTCCGCGTTGCCGCACCTGAAGCGGGAATGGGAGTGATAGAATAGCGACACCATCCACCTGATGTGGGAGGCGGTCAGGCGACAGCACGCCGGTCAACCGGTTCATTCCGCAACCCCTAAACCAGAGAGATCAATTATGTTTTCCTTAGCCAAATCCTCTTGTGATTTGATTATAAAAGTGTTTGTCGGTTTATGCCTGACAACGATGACCTGGGCAGATGAGTCCCTGAGCGAAGAAGTCAAAGCCCTTCGCGCCTTGATCCGGGAATTACAAACCACCTGCCAGCAATTACAACAGCTCACCCAAAAACAACAACAGCAGATCGATCAGTTGATCGCCCGTCAGGAAGCCGGGATCACGCCGGAACCAGCGGCCGCATCCCTGCCCCAGCCGCCA
>CAZTTH010000016.1:59506-74627 GCA_964615975.1 uncultured Lentisphaerales bacterium
CCCTGGCGATTCACCGGGATCAACTTGAGACCGTCGATGCGCCCCTGGTCATTCAACGCTATTTCGGCAGCGAAGGATTTAACCGGGCAGGCTTGGAGCTGACCCGGATATTGGATCTTGATTGGCCGGTAACCCACCTGGTGAATTTTGGCGTTTTGGAAGGCGGCAACAACGAGGACGGCAGGCTGTTCGGGGATGCCAAACGCCGTCCCACCCTTTATTCCCAATTGACCAATTCCATCGACATCGGCGATGACACCGGATTAGATCTGGGGTTGTCGCTTTTGGCGGGATCACGAGATGATGACGAGCGTTTCGAAACCCATGTCGGCGCCGGTCAATTAAGCTTGGTGCATCATTTCAACGCGCGTCAGGGGTTACGCTGGCAGAGTGAGATCTTCAACGTCAATCGTGCCGAAACCATTGGGGCCAGAGACAATGTCTGGGGCATGTACAGCCTGGTGGAATTGCGGCTGAATCCGCGCTGGTTCATCGGTTCGCGTGTCGATTATGTCGAACTCATCGACAACCATGCCGATCCCGGCAATGAAGACCGCGGGGTCTCCGCCTTTCTCACCTTTTATCAAAGCGAATACGTGCGCTGGCGGGCGCAATACTCTCATACACGACTCGCCGATGGCACCGATGATAATACCGTGTATTTACAGGGGAATCTGGCTTTCGGCTCCCATAAACATAAAATCAAAAATTAAATCTCTTACCGGAGGAATAACCATGATTAACATCTCGTCATCCATGCCGCGCATGGCACTGCTGATGGTGTCGGCAGTGGCCATGTTTTTGCCAGCCGCGACCGGCAGGGCCAAACCATTGTCCATTGTTGCCACCCAGTCATTTTACGCGGCATTAACCCGGGAGATCGGCGGGGACCTGATTGCCCTTACCGCGGTTGCCAAGCCCAAATACAATATTCATCAAATTCAACCGCGCCCCAGCGATATCCGCGCGGTTGCCAGCGCCGATCTCTATATCAGCGCGGGCCTGGACGCGGAGCCTTGGTCGGAACCGTTGTTGCAGGCAGCGGGCAACCCCCGGTTATTCATCAACGCGCCGGGTCATCTAGATTTATCTCACGGCATCAGGATGCTGAATGTCCCCCAATCCAATATTTCTCGGGCGGATGGGGATATTCATGTCTTCGGCAATCCCCATTATCATATGGATCCGCGCAATGCCCTCATCATGGCAAGATCCATTCTCGCCAAATTAAGTGAAATCGATCCGCACCATGCCGCTGAGTTCGCGGGCAACGCGAACGCATTTATGGCGTTGCTCGAAGATAAAATCCAGGAATGGCAATCGCGATGCGCTCATGGTCACGGGAAGGAAATCATCTCCTATCATAATGACATCGTCTATTTTGCTGACTTTTTGGGGTTGAAAGCCACCCGCCAGATTGAGCCCAAGCCCGGAATTCCACCGTCTCCGCGCCATCTCGCTGAATTGGCGGATTATGCCCGGAATAACCACATAAAAACGATCGTCATGCCGACTTATTTTCCCCGCTCACAGGGGGATAAACTGGCGCATCTCATCGGCGGCAAAACCGTGATTATCTGTCAGAATGTCGGTGAACTTCCCGGGACCGATTCGATCGTCACGTTCTATGATTATAATGTGACTGCGATTCAGGAAGCCCTGCGCGCCCATGAGTGATTTTATTTACATCATGGGCTTGCCATTGCTGGTCAGTCTGATACTGGCCGGCATGCACACCTATCTCGGATTGCATGTGTTGGAGCGCCAGATCATTTTCATCGATCTGGCGCTCGCCCAGATCGCCGCGCTGGGCGGCAGCCTGGCCATCATCTGGGGGTTTGAACTCGAAAGTCATCAGGCCTATTGGTTGTCTTTGGCGCTGACCATCCTTGGCGCCGCGATTTTCTCCTTGACTCATGGAGGGAGACAAAGGGTTTCTCAGGAAGCCATCATCGGCAGTGTCTATGTCGTGACCTCCGCCTTGATGGTCATCGCGTTGAGCCGCTCTGGTGAGGGCAACGAGCATATCCGTCATGTTCTTGCCGGCAATATCCTATTGGTCACCAGGAATGACGTTCTCACGGTGGCGGTCATTTATGGGATAATCGGGGCGATTCATTATCGCTTTCGCCGCCAGTTTCTGATGATTTCCTGTCGCCCGGAGGAAGCGCGCCTCCAGGGATTGAATGTGCCTTTTTGGAATTTCATCTTTTACCTGACCTTTGGGATTGTAGTCACCAGTTCGACCCGAATGGTGGGAGTCATGCTGGTTTTTGCCCTGTTGGTAATCCCGGCGTCATGCGCGGTTTTATTGAGTGAGCGGCTGCGCCTGCGGCTGGCGCTGGGCTGGGGATTTGGCATGTTTGGCAGCGTCTTGGGCATGGCGCTTTCCTGGCGCGGCGATTGGCCCACCAGCCCCAGCATCATTTGTGTCCTCGGACTGTTACTCGCAATTTTACTGATCGTCCGTGGAAACCATTGATCATGTTGTCGATAGTCATTCCCTGCGGAACCCGACCTGGTTTTCGCAGAAGATTTTAAGATTTCCTGTCTGATTAATGCGGCAGGGTTCGAAAATTCGACTGCGTGCTGTCGATCAGTCCCATTCGGGGCAGATTGTGACACAGGTCTCCCGATCTGAGCTGCTTTGAAATCCCCGGTCTGATCAGTTTTCATGACAGCAAACAGATACCAGCCGGTGGTCGGCGTATGAGGGCATCATAATATCCCTGGAGTTGTTAGCCCGCATCATATTTCTGGGGTCTCGCCCATAAGAGAATTTCACATTGACCATGGCGCCAAAACAACTATGTTTAACAGATAAATCGAATCCTTAGCACCTGCGCGAGATCGCGCATTCAAACACCGATTCGGTTCTCAACCACAATCATGAAAGCAAGCCCGACCCTATGACATCCGATCCCTTGATAATCGCCGGCATCGAATTTAAATCCAGACTTTTCGTTGGCACCGGCAAATATGCCTCCATGGAGCAGATGGCTCAGTCCATCATCGCTTCCGGCACCGACATGGTCACAGTGGCGATCCGCCGCGTCGATTTCAATACCCCCGATGCCAACCTCCTTAATTTCCTCGATTTCAGCCACTACCGTTTTCTGCCCAATACCGCCGGTTCCCGGACCGCGCAGGAAGCCATCCGCATCGCCAACCTCGGCCGCGCCGCCAGCAATCAGAACTTCGTCAAGTTGGAAGTCATCCCGGATCCCAAATATCTGCTGCCGGATGGTTACGAAACCTTGAAGGCAACGGAACATCTGGTGAAGGAAGGTTTTGTGGTCCTGCCCTATATCCAGGCCGATCCGGTGCTGGCCAAACAACTGGAAGCAGCCGGAGCGGCAGCGGTCATGCCCCTGGGCTCACCGATCGGCAGCAAACGCGGTATTCAGACCCGCGCGTCGATCGCGATCATCATCGAACAGGCACAGGTGCCGGTGGTGGTCGATGCCGGACTGGGGTTGCCATCCCACGCTGCCGAAGCCCTTGAGATGGGCGCGGATGCGGTATTGGTGAATACCGCCATCGCTCATGCCGCTGATCCCATCCTCATGGCAAAAGCCTTCAAGCTTGCGGTAGATGCCGGCCGCCTCGGTTATTTATCCCAACCCCGCGGCGCGCAACAATATGCCGATCCCTCCAGCCCGACCTCCGGCATTGTCGGGCGTAACTAAAGGTCGGATTTTGTCTCTGTTTACCATTTTCTGGATCAAAACCCGGGATGATCGGGAAAATAACTTTAATGGCAATAAACCGGCGCCATTCCGACCCTGAAGGTCATAAGTAAAATAAATCACCAGGTGATGGAGCCGGTTATGGAATTGAGATGTCAGACAGATCAGTGTCAATATCATTAAAATTCATTACCAAGGTGGCCCCCATGAACTCACCGCCGATTGCGATATCCCGTATCCTGCTTACCTTTTTTGTCCTTATTCAACTGATCTGGAGCGCGGAAAATATCCCCTCACCGCCGCCAGCGACTCCACATAAAACCACCAATATCCTCACCGAAACCAGCATTTACATTCCCTATAAAAAACTCCGGGAAGTCTTCGAAAAAGAAGGCCGCGGAGTTTTTCTCACTTACGAGCAATATCGCGATCTGTGGGAAAAAGCCAGGGAGAACTTCCCGCCCCCGGCCCCCGATCATCCGCCGGTTGACGCCACCATCGCGGAGATGAATGCCAACGCTACAGTCAATGGTGAGGCTATCCAGGTAATGGCCGACTTGACAATCGAGGTCTTGAAAGAGGGATGGGTATTGATTCCACTGCGGCTGCGGGACAGCGCCATGCAAAAAGCAACGATCGATGGCCAGGCCGCCACCATTACCTTCGACAAAGATCTGGGCTATTCGCTGTTGCTCCACCGTGAAAAAGGACAGGCATCCCGATTCGCACTGGCGCTAACCTTCGCCCAAAATTATACCAAAAGCCCGGGCCGCAACCAGGTTTCCTTTTCGTTGCCCATCGCGCCGCTCAATCATTGGCGGATTATCATCCCCGAGTCGGGAGCGGCCGTGCAGGTCGAACCCGCGATCGCGGTGAGCGAAATCAAAAACAATGAAACCGCGAAAACCACCCAGGTGATGGCAGAATTGGGCGCCGCTTCCATGGTTACACTGCAATGGCGCCCCAGGGAGGAAGGCGCCAAAGGCATGACCGCCCTGGTCAAGGTAAAATCGGAACAAAAGGTCATCGTTGATGAAGGGGTGGTGCGGCTGTCGGCATCCCTCGATTATACCATCAGCCGCGCGCCATTGGGAACCTTGAAAATTGAGTTGCCCGCAAGCTGGAAAGCGGTCAACGTCGACGCTCTCAATATCCGGGCCTGGACGGTTGAAGCCACCGCCAATACCCAGGTGATTACGATTCAACTTTATGAACCCGCGGACAAGTCTCAAACCCTAACCCTCGAACTGGAAAAACACGGGGTTGACGCTGAATTCGCGCTCCCGCTGATCTCCGCGCTGGATGCCGCCCAACAGCAGGGATTGATTGTCATTCGCGCCGCGCCGACGCTCAAAATCGAGCCCGGAAAACGCGTCGCCATCACTCAAATGGACCGTGCCGATCTGCCGGCGGATTTAAGCAAGAAACGCTGGGACTACTTTTATCGCTATGCGGCCGTGCCTTATGAGCTGCACTTCAATTCCCAGCCCATCACGCCTGAGGTCGATGTCAATTCCCTGGTGAACCTCCAGGTGCAATCCAATGATATTACCATCAGCTTGCAAGTGGTTTACACGATAGTGAAAGCCGGGTTATTCCGCTTTGACCTGGTGATTCCGGAAGGATACGAAGTCCGGCAGGTAAGCGGGCTTGGCGGCATCGACGTGGAACCCGCCGCGATAAGCGGCCACCATGTCAGGACTGACGGCGCGCGGCAAATATTGACCGTCGACCTGGCACGCAAAGCCTTGGGGAAGGTTGGCTTAAGGGTGCAGTTACGCCGTCCTTTCACTCTTCCGGAACCGGGGCAATCAGAGGCAAAACCTCTTCCCTTGACCTTGGAAATACCGCGGGTGGTTCCCGATGGGATCAATCGCGATGAAGGCAAACTGATCCTCCATGGTCCGGAATCCCTGCGCGTCATCGTCAAGGAAACAGCGGGTTTGCGAACCATCTCCATGGCCGAAGCGATGGCAGGAAATCCCCTCATCCCGGAGAGTGATGTCGATAAACCGGTGCTGGCCTACGCGTTTGGCGCCAATGAGATCCGCTTCCAGGTCGAAGTTCAGCGCCGCAAACCACTGATCACCGTCCAACAGCTGCTTTCCACCCGTTTCGACACCGCGTTAGTCACTTTTAACCATACCATCAACCTGGAGGTGCAGTTCAGCGCGATCGATTCATTGCGTCTGGATATGCCGCGGGAATTGGATAATCGTCTCCGGATTGCCACGCCGGGAATCCGCTTGTCCCCGGTCGCCAACGCGGAATCGGTTCGCGATGGTTACAGCGCCTGGTACCTGACCGGTGACGCGCCTTTTATCGGGAAACACCAGATTCAAATGAGCTGGGAAACCAAGCTTGACCAGGTCGAAATGGGAAAAGCCCAACCACTCAACATGCCAGTCCTCATTCCCATGAACACCGATCGTGCCTGGGGTCAGATTGTTTTGGCGAAAGCGGAAAATATCGAGATCGAACCCACTGCTTATACCGGTTTGTTGCCCATTGATCCGCGTTACGATCTGATAACGGGATTTACCGTCCCCAATGGTTCGCGGGCTTTTGAATTTCACGGCGAATGGAATCTGGTGGTCAATCTGATTACTTATGAAACCAAGGAAGTGAAAGCGACCAGCATCGAACGCGGCATTGTCAACATGGTTGTCACCCGTGGCGGACAAGTAAGCGTTCAGGCAGTTTATCGGCTGCGCAGCATGCGCCAGCGACTGGTGCTCAAACTTCCTGAAAACATCACATTTGATACTCAGCCGCTGCGCCTTGACGGCCGGCCGGTAAACCTTGAAGTCGGCGATAATGGTCAGTATCTCATCCCACTTTCTGGTCAGAATCCCGAACGCGCGTTCCTTCTCGAACTCCGCTATGTAATGGACGATCCGGGCGGTCAGTTTCAGTGTCCGTGGTTTATGGACGAACCAGCGGTACAGCAGGTCTATCTTTCCCTTTTCCTCCCTCAGGATACAGCATTTTTGGGGTCGACCGGGCCATGGAATCACCATTTGCGCTGGGATCACTGGCGACTCAGGAGCATTCCACGTTCTTCCCTGTCCCTGGACTGGTTATATAATTGGGTGTTGATTGACCAAACTATTGACCCTACCCATTTGCGCAATTTCCCCTGTGATGGGAACCACCTCCTGTTTTCCACGTTGCGCCCACAGCCGAACCCGACGAGCGCTTTGCGTATCCGCACCATGCCAGTCATCCTTTTGCAGGCAATCTCGATCATTACCATTCTCGGGTTGGCCTTGGGGCTCATGGCCTTGGCTTACCCCACCCGCTTCGCGGTGGCGGGCAGCGCTCTGACAGCTCTGTTTTGCCTGGGGGTATTCCTCCCTTCGTTATTCAATGCCCTGCTGAATCTTACCAGTGGTCTGGCGCTGGCCGTGGCGCTGGCGTTCTGGTTGTTCCAACTGCTGAAATATCTCACCGCGATCACGCCGCCGGTTTCCTCTCTAAAAAAACGTTGGCAACGAGAGGATGACGATGAGCAAGATTACACCTCCCGGAATGAAACAGAAAGCGATAACGAACCTCAATCCGCGAAAACGGAGACGAGCCATGAATAAGGTTGTCGGAATCCCCCGAAGAGCGGGGCAATTGCTTCCGCCTGCGACCTTGGATCTGTTGAGTTTCCCCTTCATAATCAATGTGTATTGGTTCCATCTCGTTTTTATGCGTTACTGCCGCGACTTAAAGTTTTACATTGCGGTTAACTTTACGCGGACTTTCCGGTCCGCCAGAATTTCTCAATTATGGCGGACCGGCGCAGCGTCTTTGGCACCTCTGTCATCCCTCAGGCTAAAACCGCAGAGTGCATGGCAGACAGGAATATCCGCCCTCCATAAGGCTGCCATGAAAATATCCCATATCCATGCATCGCAAAATATCTACTCAAGGCTGGATCATCCCGGTTCGGGTGGTCGCGGCGTGACCTCGATGATGTCCAGTGACCGGCGTTTCTTCAAGGGGGTTACCCCATCATTTCCCTTCTCATTATTACTGACCATGATCTTGGGCCTGATTCTCGGATCGGCCACCGTTTCGGCATCTGTCGATCATGCCCCAAGGAGCGCGGAAAATATTCATCGCGAATTGATGATCCCCTCGGACGCGCTCGATCTTCTGATCAATACCTCGTCAGAATTCATGATGCTGCCGCGTTCAGAGTATGAAGAGCTCCTTCACCAGGCCCTGCAGGAAGTTCCCCCCGGAGCACCCGGCAATAGTTTGATTGTCGCCGCGGATTACCAGGCACGGGCAACCGCGGACCAGGTGATTATCAGCGGGACACTAGCGGTGGATGTACTGGCTGACGGCTGGCAGGTTCTAAGCCTGCCATTTCAAGGCGGTGGATTGCAGGTGGCTCAACTTGACGATTCGGGCGCGACTCTCGCCCGCGACGGCGACCGCGGCTATTTGCTGCTGATTAACGGCAGAGGCCGGCGCCAATTAAGGGTGGTCTATCATGTGCCGATTATCATGACCGCAACCGAACAGAATTTTACCTGTGAGATTGCGACGCCGCCCGCTTCTTCGATGCGTTTGACCGCCACCGGAAATGTCGCTCTCAAAACCGGCGCCGTGATTCTTTCCAGCGGTTACAATGAAAAAGAAAACCGATCACAATTCGAGCTTCTCCCCCCTTCGGGCAACCACACCTATTCACTGGTCGAAAATCAACCGGGAAGTGATGGCGATGGCGCCATGACCGCTTTCACCATCGCCAGGATTTCAGTGACGGAGACAACAGAATATCTCGCCGCGGTTTATACTTTTGATCTCCGGCGGCAAAAACCGGGGACGATTCGTCTCCAGCTTCCGCCTCATTGCGACATCGCCGACGTCCAGTCCAATGAGGTAACCCATTGGGAAATCGCCCCGGATGGGGATAAACGCGTACTGACATTGACTCTGCGCGAAGCAATCAGCGACCAGGTCAGAGTTCAGCTCACAGCGACAAGTCAAATCGATGATCTCGGTTCCTGGCAATACCAGCCCTTGCAGCCGCGGGACACCAGACTGATTACCGGTTTGTATTCTGTGAGCCTGGCTGCCGGATGGCAAACTAGTTCCATGACCACCACGGGATTAACCGAGGTCAACACCGCCATCTACAACCAAGCCGCGCAAAAAGCTGGCTTGACTCCCAATGATGGGGAACAGCAGCAGCGCCGGTTGGGATGTTTTTATGCTCGTGATTCCGCCTTCATTTTATCCGGTAAATTCACCTCTGTTCCCGGCAGCATCACCGCGAATTCCGTGCTCAACATCACCGTCGATGAATCCCGGATAGAGGGGCTTTACACCACCACCGTCACGGCGGCGGCGGAAGCGTTGTTTTCCCTCTCCCTGAGTCTTCCGACGGATTGGCAGGTCACGGAAATTCGTGACCACCGCCAGCAGACAGTGGACTTTGCCATCAACCGCACCGCCAATGAACGCTCCCAGGTGACAATTCCCTGCCAGCCGGCGCTCGTTCCCGGTGAACATCGCTCCTTCTTCATAAAAGCATTACACGTCCCGCCGCAATGGTATGACCGCTGGACGTCACGGGCACTGAAGATTACCCCCTTTGCATTGGAAAACGCGCGGCGGGAGGAAGGCAGACTCTTTATCAATGAATCCGAAGATTTTACCCTGCACCCGCAGGCGATTCACGGCTTGAGATTGCTCACTCCGCATGAAAGCGCGTTCTCGCCTATGCCCGGAACCGGGGCGGGACTGGCCTATGCTTTTGACCAAAATGATTATCAGGCTGAAGTAAAGGTCACCCGCAATCCTCTCCGCCTGTCTGCCACCGTGTATTCATTTTATCAGATCGATCCGGAACTCTTGAGCGCCGATTATGAACTGGTCTTCCAGGCGGACAATGCCCGGACACGGGAACTGCGGGTTACCCTGCCCATAAAAAATCCCAACGACTTGTCAATCCGCGGTCTGGAGGGCGTGGAAGTTAAAGAGTATACCGCAGCCGCTGATGGCAACGCCACCACCTGGACAATTCATCTCTCGGACCGGCGCCGGGGCGAAATCCGCCTCGCGATGGAATACCGGCAAACGGTGACCCCAGAAGAATTGCAGCATCTGATTCTCCCCGTGCTGGTTACCGGGGGGACTGAATTTCAAACCGGTTATATCGTTGTCGAAGGCAGCCCCGAACTGGATATTGCCATATACGATACCCCCCGCCCGGTCGATATCGGCGAGATGGCGGAGGCGCGTCATCAGGCGGGGCAGCGGGTATTGGGTACGTTCAGCCATGCCGGGCCGCCGCCGCCGGTGCGGATTGAGGCCAACCGCCTGCCCAAGCGCGACTTGCCAACCGCCATCGTCCAGAATGTAACCCTCGATTCCATGCTTTCCCGTCAGGGAGAAAGCGTGACCTCCCTCCACTTTCAAATCCGCACCCGGGGATTGTTGCTGGAAGTCGCCATGCCGGAAGCCATGACCCTGTGGTCGGTGCTGGTTGATGGCGTCCCCTTGAAGGCTGCAAATCAGCACGGCCGCATCCTTCTGGCATTGCCGGAGAATCAGGGCGACCGTCTTCGCGACCTCAATCTTCTCTACGCCAGGTCCGGGAAGAATTGGCGCAGTTGGCATCAGTTGAGCCTGACCAAACCCCGCCTCTTCCTTTATCATCCGGATCTCAGCCAACGCCAGGATATACCTGTTCTCATCAATCAGTGGCAGCTCTATTTTCCCGCGGAGTTTCGGGTTGTATCCTCGTCCACGCATGAGTTTACCGGGGCTGCGGTTGGCCGCGACCTCCCGTTGTTGCGGCTCTTGGATATCCTCTATGAGGCGAGCGGCAAAATCGGGCGCTTTGGAGTTCTGCCCCTGGCCCAGCGCCGGATCAGACCGGGACATCTTCAAGTGGAATCCCGACTGGAAACCGTTGCGGGAGATGTCAGGATGGCATCCCCGCCGGAGTCAAAGGCAAAAGCGGAACTCCCGGCTCGCGAAGATCGTAGTCGAAGCATGACGGGAAGCCTGGAGGGAACCCGCGGGTTGTTCATCGAAATGACGACGCCCAACCGCAAGCCGATGATCTTTCATGACCTTGGTTCGGGAAATGAATTGCGCGTGGTGCTGATCGACCGTGATCGGGCGCAAGCCGCGGGCTCGGTTTTGGGCATGATGGCGTTGCTTTATGGCTTGATTTCATGGCGCCGCCCGGGCACATGGAAAACCCGTTATCTCCTCGGGTTGTTTGCCGCCACCACGATACTGCCCCTGATTCCCGCGGTTCAGGAATTAGCGGTTTTGTTTACCCCATCGGGGTATGCCGCGATCCTCCTGACCGTGCTGTATCTTGTCCCTGCCATCACCCCGCGCTGGCTCATCAAACTGTGCGCCACCCCGATGCGGCCGCGAAAGGTTGCTTCGGCTGCCCTGCTCATGATCGGTTACGTCCTGGCAACGGCGCTGGTATCTGCCAGTGAACCGGTGGATGCCAGTTTCTCCGACGACGACGCCCCGGCGCCACCGGCAATCGAGATTCCGCAAGATGTCTTTATTCTGCCTTATGATGGGGAAATACCTGGCGACCAGGATAAATCCGGCAATCTAATCATGATTCCTTATGCCCATTACCTCACCTTGCAGGAAAAAATTGCCGCGCGTTCATCCGGGGGAGATAAACTGCCGGCCGTTCCTTATGCCCTGGCCGGCGCTCACTATACAATGACATTGTCCACTGATAATTATCTGCGGCTGGAAGGAAGAATCACCATCGAAACCTTCAGCGAGCGTCAGGTGGCGGTGCCCTTGTCCCTGCCAGGCGGAATTCTGGAAAAGGCCGAAGTCGATGGACAACCGGCGCGCCTCGCCGGGGAGAATTCACGTGAACATGCCGGTGAATTCCATCACGACCCAGAGAACCACAAAACCGGCGTGTCTTTATACCTTGCCGGCAGCCGGCGCCATCAGCTCCATCTCCTGATACGCCTGCCGGTAACCTCCTCACAGGGGTGGCGTGCCTGTGAAGGGCGCTTGCCGGCCGCCCCCGCCACGGAGTTGAGCGTGACCATTCCCTGGGCCGGAACCGAGGTCAAATTCAACCATGCTTATCCCGCGTATCTGGAGCCGACTACGCGGGATGATACCACCATCTCCACCGTGGTCGGCGAACAGGGGTTGATCCATCTCCAATGGCGGCCGCGGGCGGTTGCCAGCGTCGTCGATCGTTCGCTGTCCGTGTTGACCCATGGCGACTTTGACCTGAGCGAGTCCGGGTTACGCCTGAAGTGGAAGATCGAGTTTGAAAACCGGCGTGATAACCGTCCCAGCCTGGCGGTGGCAATCCCGTCCGGATACGAGGTCGAAAAGGTGCTTGGTGACCAGGTCCGCAGTTGGTCGATCACGTCCGATAATGAGATGAATATCCTGGAAACCCGGTTCACTACCTTCACGGATGCCCGCGCTTCCTTCACCATTTATCTCTGGAAAAAATGGCAGACCGGGCAGGATGCCGCGCAGACCATGGAAGTTCCTTATCTCACGGTTCCCGATGCGATCCGGCAAACCGGCGCCGTTACCCTGCGCCATAGTCCGGCAATCGAGCTGCAAATCACCGGGGCTGACGGAGTCCGGCAAATCGAACGGGATGAATCCACAAGTGAAATCCAGGATCTAACGGATCTGACGGTGTCGCCTTTTCCCTTGAAAACCTATAAGGAATTTGAATTCAAACAGATCCCGTTCAGGATTGTCCTGCAATCCATCCCGGTGGTTGCCGCGGCAGCGGTGAACACGCAAACCATTCTCAGTTTGTTTTCCTCGGAACGGAGAGTGGAAAGTAAAATGTCGGTGTCCGTGACCGCCCGGGCGCTTTATCATCTGGCGATTCAGGTTCCCGCGGATTTTACCCTCGATAACCTCCAGACGACCGGTCGGTATGCCTTCAGTATGTCGCCCGACGGGCGAAACAATGTGATCCGCATCGATTGGATCGACGGGGTTGACAACCGCTTCGATATTTATCTCCAGGGTCGTCTGCCCCAGACAGAGAGCGCCTCCAGCTATCCGATTCCTGCCATCACCGTCCTCCAAGCTGAAAAACAGGAAGGAGTTATCGCGATCCTGACCGATCCGGATGTGCAGCCCGCCGCGCGGAATTTAACCCGGTTGGAAGCGGTCAAGCTCCATGAAGCCCAGGAGTGGCTCCAGGGCGTCCGCCGTCAACTGGCGCAATTGGCCGTGCGTTATCGTCAGCCGGATTACGCGGGTGAGATCACGCTGACAGCGCGAACTCCGGCGGTCACTGCCACCAGCATCACCAATATCCGGGTCACCGACCGGATTTTTCAGGAAACCATCCTCATTGATTTCAATATCCAAACCGCCGGCATAAACACCTTCGAATTCACCCTGCCGGCAACCTGGGCGGAAGCGCGGCTCAGCGTCCCATTTCTGCTGAAAAAAACGGTCTCGCCAGACCCCGCGAACGACCAGGTACGTTTCGTTATCGAGCTCCAGGAAAAAGTCCGCAAGCAACTGCGCGTCTTATTGGAAAGTGAGCGCTTGGTGTCCGCGGAGAAACAGCAGGGGTCAATCCCCCTGATTAAAACCGGAACCACCAATTATCAATACATGGCGCTTGAAAACGCCAGCCGCGATGAGTTGGTGGTGGAAAAATCGGTGGGTTTCAGCTTGCTGGCACGCGAACAAAATGAATGGCGCAGCCTCCAGCAATTTGTGGGCCAGGATGCCGGTGAAGTCTATGTGCTGCGCGCCGCGGCAGGGAGCGCCGAATTCGCGTATCAACTGCGGCCGCGCCAGGAAGTGGTCACCGTGGGAGCGCGCATCAATCTGGCTCAAGCGCAATTGTATCAGGCGGCCAATGGCGTGTTTCATGGACGCCAGACTTATTACGTCGATAACCGCACCGAGCAGTTTCTCAAAGTCACTCTGCCTCCGGCGGCGGAATTATGGTCGGTCACGGTGGCCAATCAGCCGGTTAAACCGATTGTCGCGGATGCCCGGAAGCCGCGGCAAATCGCCATTCCCCTGGTTAAAACCGCTCCCGGTGATCTCAATTATACCGTCATCCTGAAATATGGCGGACAATTGGCGGCATGGAAGCTCCTGCCCGCGGTTGATTTTCCCCTGATTACCGCCACCAGCATTAATATCGAACAAAGCCAGGTGGAGCTGTTTCTGCCCCGCGAGTATATCTGGCCCAAATTCACCAGCGCCATGCGCAATGTCACCGCCCAGGGCGTCCTCGAATCCGAGTACTACGCTTACAAAAGCCGGATGGCGGAAGGATTGGTGGAGACCCTGTCCTTTGGCTCGTCGTTTTCCAAAGCGCGGGCATTGACCAACCTCGATGTCGTCGAAGCCGAGATCGCGGCAGCCCAGGAACAACTGGGCGCGGACTCTCCCGCTGCCAGTCCGGAATTGCAGCAAGCCCGGGACAAGGTCAAAAATATCAAGGAAAACCTCAACGCCGCCCGGCCCGCGGAGGCGGCGGCAGACCGCGCCGGCAATCGCCGCAATCTTTACGACAACTACGCCCGCCAGGAAGCGGTTCTGACGCAGACCGGTTGGGTCGATCACGCCGCCAACTGGCGCGCCTTGAATGAGCCGTCGCCTGCCCCCTCATCAAAGGGCGACGCATCGCTCCAAGCCGGTCTGGATGATGCTGGCGGTAAAATAGTGCGTGATGAAACCCGAAATCCGACACCCCCACAACAATTCGCATCGACTCCGGCATTGGCCGATGCGAAAGAGAGAAAAACAGCAAGGTCAGAGAAAATCGGCAAGGATGGCGGTTACGAAGACCTCGCCAAACAATACCAGGCACGGTTGCAGAAAAAGAGCCTGGCGCCCCAGCCGTTAGTTGAGGAAGGATATACCCAAAACACCGAAGCGGACGCGGACGATAAACTTGCTGTGACGGGCGCCAAAATCGCGACCGGCCTGGTGAGTTTGGATGTTGAGCTGCCCCGCCCTGTAGGCATAAATTGGACGCGTTATGAGTTTACCACGCCGCGCGGCGACATTGCGATTACCGGCCATGGCCTGTCGCGTCAGGTGCTGCGGGCTTTTGCCTGGACCATGGCGGGTTTGGCGCTGGCGTTGATCGTTTGGTACCTGCCGCGCTGGATGGCGACCTGCCGCTTGTGGGATAGGCTCAAGCCCAAATTAAGCGCGCCTGTCCTTTGCCTTGCCGGTATGATCGCCCTTATCCTGGGGATCTTTCCTGTCCTCGCCATTCTGCTCATCCTCTGGGGCATCGTCAAGGGATGCATCTCCCTGACGCGGAAAATATTGGCGTCGCTGCCATGACCATCAAGGCTTCATTTTAATGCGCATCTCTCGCCGCCGCAACCCTACCGGGTGCGTCCTGATTTCCTCTACCAACCAAACAACGTACAAGTTCAACCAACCCTGTCAGCGCGGAC
>CAZTTH010000017.1:0-74420 GCA_964615975.1 uncultured Lentisphaerales bacterium
GGATTCGGCGGGCATATTAATCGGGACGATCACATTGTCGGCAAAAACTGGAAGGATTGGATCATGGCGGGTATGCGACGGGAAGTAGAGGAAGAATTACCCGGGATAGATTTGAGCCAGGAACCCCAACTGCTTGGCATTATCAATGAAGAACATACAGAGGTCGGCAAAGTCCATCTTGGTATCGTGTTTTCGCTCAAGTTAGGATCAATACCTTGTAGATTACCTGATGATGAATTATCCGAGCTGATCTGGATTGACGACATTACTCTATCCACATTATGCAGCCAACATGAACTGGAAAAATGGTCAGAACTGGCCCTCCGGTTGATTGGTTGAAACCAGTTAAAACTGAAGTCAATTGGATTTTAGAAATCTGATACCGTTTTAGTCGTCAGTAAGTTATAATGACATGGGGAAATCAAAGCTCAGGCCAACCGATCAGATAACGCGTGCAACCAATCAATTCCCCATAAAAGAGATACAAATCCTCATACATGATTCATCACGACGATACATTCTGGAAACATAAACTGCTGGTGATACTGAAAAGTAGTCGGGGAAAGTTTGATAATATTTCTCCGCGGAGTGAGGCTCTCCTGGCCTATGCCCAAACCATCGGATTGAATGTGGCTGAGCTGGCGGATTGGGACTTCGAAGTCAGTAAGTCCGCGGCAGTCATCGATGGTTTCCCATTCCCAAAATCAGTTGAATTGCCGGTCTCACAAGCCACGGCGGAATCTGGCTGCCATACCTTTAAACATCCGTTTTGCGGCTCCGCAATATCGCTTATTACACCTCAAGCTGCCCCGGCACTTGAGGAATCAATATACAACGATTCACTGGCTGCCATCAATCTCGATGCCCTGCCGGAAGAACGCCGCTGGTGGGCGAGATACTTTCTCCATTGGCGGTTCTGGCCAATCTTAAGCGCTGTACGTTCACCGGCGCTGGCGTATCTTCCCGCTGACCGGCGGATGCCCGATCACACTGTGTGGAATCACATGAATCTGGCTGCCGCCCTGGAAGGCTGCCGGAAAAAGAATCAAGAACTGAAACCCGCATTTCTCATGCTGCAACTGGAAGGCGCTGATGATTTTATCTCGCAGGCACACCGTCATGAGGATATGGTGTCAGGAAGCCTGCTGCTTTCCTGGCTGATGATCCATGCCATCAAGACGATCACGGATCGCATCGGTCCAGACGCCATCATCCATCCCAGTCTTCGTGGACAACCGCTCTTCGATCTGCTTCATTGTGAGGACTTATACGAATTAATCAGGTTTCAGGATAAATCGGGAGCATCATTATCGTTAGGTCAGCGCCTGCGGCATTCTTTCCATAATCCATTTGCGGAAATGTTTCACTGTGAGAACGCAACAGAACTAGAACACGAAATCCCCGCCATCCCCCAACAGTTCCTTGCCCTCGTCCCGGCTTTCCGCGCCAAAGAATTGGCTAAACTGGCGGAACAGGCGGTTATCGACTCCCTCACCGCGGTAGGCGCCCGCTGTTGGCATTGGCTGCGGAACGAGGCAGAAAAAGCCGGCATTGCCCCGGATGAAGCACAACTCTGGCAGCATCGCTGGGAACAACAAATTGTCCGTTTCCCACGGATCACCTGGCAGGTGACCCCCTGGCTGATGACGACTTCAACCGCAATGGATGTGTATCGGCAATTGCCGCTCAATCGGGCTGGTCGTCCCGATTCGCCGCCACCGATTGAAACCCTGGAACTAATGACCAGGTTCATCTGTACAACGATGCCCTGGCTGGATCGCGATCGCCAGTTTTTTGCCGAGGACACCAAGATCGAACTTGCCACTCCCTGGTACAATTGGCTGATTCATTATGCGATCGCCGATTTTTCTCTTGCCTGCAGAGGTTTGACAGTTGACTTTATCCAATGGGATAGTGACGACCAACATACCGGAATCATCAAGGATTCATTAACCGGCCGGGAAGAAATAATTGGCAATGAAACTTTCTGGCAATATCTAACCACAAATCACCGGCACCTATTCAGTCCGGATACCCACCGTCTGGGAGCAATGAATTTGATAAAACGATTATGGCGCCGCAACGGGGTTTTAAACAAAGATCGGGATTCCCTTCTCCTTAATCCAAACGGAAGGGAAATTCTCGACGGCAGGGAAAAAATGCCTGCCGCGATGACCGCCAATTCCCAGGGTGCAGTTCAGGGAAAAACCACACCGGTAACGTCGTCGGTTCCCCTAACCGCGGTGATCATGCTGGATGGTGATGACATCCGCAAATGGCTTGATGGTGAGATGGGGGCTGATTTCCTTGACCAGCTTGAGCCAAAGTTGAAAGCATACTTTGAAAAACTAGAACTAGGGGAAATGAAGCAGCCGTTTCTACCCTCGCATCATCTCGAATTCAGTGAAGCGCTCGCCAACTTTGCCCTTCATGTCGTGCCGCCAATCATGCGGCAATACCAGGGTCAGGTTATCTCTGCCGGCGGTGACACCGTGCTGGCAATGACATCCGCCAGCGCTGCCATACCATGTGCCTCGACTTTGCGAGCCGGGTTTCGCGGGGATACAAAAGATTTGTTCGATCCCTGCCTGACTGCCACCCAATTGCATACCTTGTTTCAAGATCATCCCGGCTTCATGCATGTCAATTATTTGCCGCACCCGGTGCTGGTTCCTGGTCCACGCGTGGAGATCAGCGCCGGAATTGCCATCGGCGCCACCGGACAACCTTACTCCATCTTGATATCCGCTGCCCGGCAGGCGCTGCAACGAGCAAAAACCGAGTATGGACGTGGCGCGCTTGCGGTAACCGTGCTAAAAATAAATGGGAAATCATTGACATGGGGCGCCAATTGGAACACTTCAGCACTGCCCCTGTATTTTATCCTGCGGTCATTGTATTCACCCACAGCGAATCATATGGAAAAAGTTCAAAACAACCGACAGGGAAAAAAGCTTACCTTGTCCTCAGTTCATCAGTTTGTCCAATCCCTGGCGGAACGACTGGCTCCCTATCGATTCCAAGATAAGCATCCGCCGGCATCCGGATTTGATGCCGCGGAGATTGTGCGGGAGGAATTCAGGCAGGCAATGCGCCAATGTGATCAGCGAGGCGTATGGTGGAACTCCCAGGAAGCGATTGAGTTACAGACCATGGCTTGCGCTTATCTCGACCAATTGAAGCACCAATGTGAGCGCAACGGACATCTCGGAGCGTTTGCTGATTTCATCAACCTGTTTTTCCTGGCAGACTATCTTAATACATCTGAGAAATGACATGATCAACCTGCATCAGTTACAAATTGATCCCAACGATGGCCTGTATTTTGGTGATCACGGCGGTATCCCCCGACCTGGAATAAACGATGGTGATCCATGGCCATTGCCGACAGGGCTGCACAACGCGCTGCTGGCAGCCATGCACGAACGCTGGCCAGAACGTCAACAGTGGGAATTTCATCATCCATTTCGCGCCCTGCCGGGAAGCCAGGATAAAAACACCCGAAGTTCATTGCGTTTCGGCGGCCTGAAAACCATCGGGCTTTTCCCGCAAAAAGACAGTCAATGGTATTTTCCCATGCCCGCGGATGTCATGCCATATGAAGGAAATATTGACCTCGCCAAACCGGGAAATTTGTCCACTGGCAGCGGGAACAATCTGCCTAAACCATTGTGTTTTAATCTCATTGATCCCTTTCCTCCGACACGGCACAACCCTGAATATTGGCTCAGCCGGACAGCCTATCAATATTACTTGCAAGGACACTTGAATTTTATCACAACACCGGCCAATGAACTCTATTTTGCCGAGCATCATTCTGGTTACACTTATTCCTCACAAACCTCAAGATTGATAGACCAGCCCTTCCATCGCCACCGTTGTATACGACTGCAACCCGGAGTCAGCATGGCTGGAGTGGCTGAGTGCATTGCCATCAAACACAATCCCGGAATTGAAAGCGGAGTGGGCGGAAGATCCGAGGAAAAGGAACACGAAGAAACGGCAGGACGGAATTCTGCTAGCACCAGCAACGCGAATCGCGCAAGAACTCAAACCAGGAAAACAGCGACTGATGTGCTTCAGTGTTTTCTGGCAGAGGGGAAGGCAGCGATTGCCATGGGCGGGCGGCGAACCATGGCGTATGTTCGACACGCTGTAGTTTCTCAATATGAAATGGTTAACAGCATTTTCCCCAAATACCCCAATAGAAACATTTATCCACTGAACATCAAATGGGTGTTGTTAACTCCGGCGATATTTCGCATTCATCCCATTCATCGGCAAAAGTCGTTAGTGAATCAGTCGTTGCCGCCTGAACCGGGCTGGCTCCCGGATTGGGTCGACCATGAGAGCGGTGCAGTCAAACTGCCTTCATCGTATCCTCCCCGACGGGTTGGGGAAAAGCGGCAAGACTGGCATCGGCGCTTTCAGGCAATCCCACCGATCAATGCGCGATTGGTAGCCGCGCGAATAAACCCGCCGCTGACACTGTCTGGTTTGAAACTTGATGCCGGACATGTATCACCCGGCAGACCAAAGCCAACCTATCGCGCAGTTCCCGCCGGCAGTGTGTATTATTTTCAAGCGGCGACCACCAGCGCCGCCGGATTATTGTTTGACGCATTGAATTGCTGTCCACGCAGTGCCATTATGGGAGAAAAAGGATGGGGTGTTGGTGTCTGTGGAATCTGGAATGAAAATCAACCTGAATCATCACTGTTAAGTTGAGGAGTTTATGGAACAACAAACAATGTTTTTATTTACCCGCACCCCGCTCCATGTGGGCGCCGGGGAATCGGTCGGTTATCTCGATCGTCCAATTCGACGCGAGCCTCATACACGCATCCCAATCATCCCAGGCAGCACATTAAAAGGGGTCTTGCGAAATCGCGAAGAATGGACAGAGGCGGATAGAGACTGGTTATTCGGCAGTTTATCAGGGCAGAGCGGCGCGCTTTCAATCGGTGAGGCGCGGGTGCTGGCATTTCCGGTTCGCTCGGCCAAGGGCAGTTTTGCCTGGATCACCTGCCCCATGGTATTGAAACGATTTATTCGTGACACTGACACGGCGGTAACCCTGAATGAGTTGAGCATTGATGAGAGCCTACTTGAAGCCCTGGGCGGCGACAAAGTGACATTAAAGAACGATAAAATCGTACTCGAAGAATATGCCTTTGCCCGCCGGCAGGACAGTCGTGATTATCTCGCTGTCATTGAACCCTTGCTGGTTGATATCCTGCCCGATGACCCCGTTTGGCAGGAATTGCCGGGACGTCTGGTAATCGTCGCCAACGGTCAGTACTCTTATTTTGTCCAACATGCCTGTGAAATTTCACAGCATATCGAAGTCGACGATGCCACCGGAGTGGCACGGGACAACTCCTCGCGCAATCAGGAAAATGTACCCTCGGAAACCATGTTTCATGGCATGATCGGCGCTCATGATGGTAATGGCAAGGCTGCCAGTGCCGCTTTGCGAACCTTGGCTCCACTGCATCTCAATGTGTTGCAAATCGGCGCCAACGAATCAACGGGACTGGGGTGGTGCACCTGGATTTATCCATTGGCTGAAGGAGGGGAATATGGCATATCAAAACCTTGAACAAATTCGTGCCGGAAACGCGCTGCGGTCGATTCATCGCCAGGCCCGGCCAGTGACCAAAATCGAAGTCAATAAATTGCCGGCGTTGATTGTGAATCATGGATTGTTGGCAACCTCCGCATTAGCCCTGGACAAACGCGGCGGGATTTTAGATGCGATGAATGCGGTGGCCAGGCATTTGGCGGATGAGCGTGTCGGTCGACTGCAGCCGGAGAATCAAATCTGCGAAAAGATGATTAACGAATTGACCAGTCATCATTCGGACTCCGCCGCGCTCCAACTGGCAACTGCCGAAACCCTGGAGTTTCTCGCGTACTTGAAACGGTTTGCCATTGATTCCAGGAACTGATGGATAAGAGCATGGAAACGGTAGCCAAGCTCAGCGTTTCATTGTATGTCCCAACTTATGATCCCGGTATACAGGAAAAACCAGGCGTTATTTAAATTTAGGTAAAAGTTCATGCCCAATATTCCTCAAGATACTCAAGACGCCCTGATTGCGAATAATCAAAATTCCATCCTTGATCAGTGCGATTCCCGATCCCTGTTGTTGGAACGATATGGAGATCCAGGCATCGATCACGCGCGTCGATCGACCTATCTGCGACACGCGATTGCCAAGTCATACTTACCCCATAAATTGAATGCCTGGCGCCGTTTTCTCTTTGACGGACTGGCATTAAAACCGGACGAGTTGGTCGCCGCCCGTTTGCAGTCGCGCCTGATCCTCAATGCTGAAGCGGGGATCATCGAAAAGGCGGGGATCTGTATCGATCGTTTCTCCGGAATACCTTATATCCCTGGCAGCGCGATCAAAGGGAGTGCCCGGCGTTATGCCATGATCGGTCTCGAGGATGCAATTTCCGCGGATGAAAAGATCAAGGTGCTGATTGCCATCTCGCTGATCTTTGGTTGGGGCGAGAAAGAGTGGATTGGCGACATGAGTGAACGCCATCGGACATCATGTCAAGGACCATTGCTCAATGACCTGCAATCGGATATTGCCACCGCATGTGGGAAACACTGGGACCACGTCCGCTCACAGACCCAAAAACAATTGCTGGAAATCCTCTTGCGCAAGTCATCACAGCGGCAGCAAGTGAATGTGATATGGAACCAGCATCTGTCCTTTTATTCCGGCGGCATTCGTTTCTTACCGGCTTATCCCCTGCCGGAAAAGGATACAAGTCAATATGAATTTGAATTGGATGTCATCTCCTGTCATCATGAAAGATACTACCAGGGTGAAACCGATTTTGAACAGGCGCCAGATACAGAAACTCCCTTAACTACTGTTTTTCCAGCCTTGAAATCCCAGCGAATCTTTATCTTTCCGGTGTTGGGTAAAGATCCACTCATGCGTCAACTCGCCAAAGAGTGGCTGATTGGCGGCTTGTCATTTCTGGGAATTGGCGGCAGGACCAGCGCCGGCTATGGCCGGTTTGAACATCTGCCGAACTCTGCTGAACTTGAGGCCTGGTATCAGGATTTTCTTCATAAGACCATACAACCGGACCCCAAGCTCATTAAGAGCTTCAATGAGCTTAATGACGAACAAATGCGGTATAAAATCAAGGAATTTGAATTCGAAATCCGCTTTTGGAATGCGGCCTACGATGATACCTATAAATTCACTCTGCTGCACTTTTGTACCGTCGTAAAACCAGAGATTTATGAGCAGGAGAAAACCAATCCCAAGTCGAAGATCGTCCGTGCGATCGAAAATCTGCTAAGTTATTTTGCGAGATCGGATATGTAAATACTTTAACGATGGTTTGAATGGAAGAAATAACCGCGGATGATCAACGGGATATTTGCCTGATAATGAAAAAAATTACATCATAAACATATCGCCATTGAAGCATCGGCTCTTGTTTTATATTCAGTCATTTCTGATTTTCCGTTTACTTCAATGATTGCGCGTTACCGTTCTGCCATATTTCGCCCCACTTTAAGCAATGAAATCTGAAATTATCAAATTAGAACTGATCACCCCATGCATGTGCGGCGGCGCGGATCCACAATCTCATGCTGAAATCCGAGTGCCTTCCATCCGCGGTCAATTGCGGTGGTGGTTCCGCCTTCTGGGTGGCTTCAAATCATGGGGTGGCATGGCGCTAAAAAAACAGGAAGACCAGGTATTCGGAAGTGCTGCTGGTAAATCCGGATCTGCCAGTCGTTTGTCACTCCATGTCGCGAACATTCAAATCAACAACAGTAAAAACCTGAATGACCTGACAACCCACATCAATCTTGACAGCAGCTATCTGCTTTTTCCGTTGCGAGAGGTCAAGCGAGCCATCTTCATAAATAATCCTTTACCGGTGTTCGAACTCCATGTGGGCTGGCACGGCAAACCGGAACAATGGCATGACATACAAGCATTACTCACCGTTTTTGGCCATCTTGGTTCCTTGGGGTTTCGTTCGCGTCGGGCTCTGGGCGCCTTGTCATTGCCAACTCCGTTTCCATCACTATCTCTAGCTCGAGCTTTGAGTCGTTTCAAGCTTCCCAATAATCTGATTATAAAGGAATTGCCGGATGGTTCCTACAAAGAAATGAAGACAGTAATCGGGGCCCTGGCTAATTGGCTTAAAAACTGGCGCTCACATCTCCGCAATGATCATGCCCGACAGGATCATGACGCCGGATGCAATCGCCATGGCGGGCCAGTATATCGGCCAGCATTGGGATTGCCCATTGTCCAATCGAAATGGGGCAAGGAGTGGCATTATGATTGGGATCGAAGTTGTAATCGTGGAAAAAATCGCTTTGCTTCACCGATCATTCTGCGCCCTTATCGCGATGGACGCGGACAATGGCGGGCATTGATTCTCTTTATCGAAGGCCGACGCTGGCCGCAGCATCGCCCAGTCTATATTAATGGTGTGTCAAGACCAGTAAAAATGGATTTGTATTCTGCCATGAAGAAAAATTTGCCTGACTTCAAGCCGTGATGGCAACGGGTCAGGTTGATTACAATTTGAAAGTTTCAAAACCTGATGTCATCCCCACCATTGCCACACGCTATCCGCTGGCTAAATGCCGCCCAGTTCTTTACCGCGCTTAATATCAACATCTTCAAGTTCATCCTGATTTTTTATCTGATAGAAATACAGGGGGAAGCACAGGCAAAAACGATAACTGCCACCATTGGAATTGTTTTCGTTATGCCATTCATTCTCTTTTCCCATCTGGCAGGAATTCTTGCCGATCGCTACAGCAAGCAACGGGTTATCATGCTGACTAAAATGTCAGAGGTGTTCATTATGATGTTGGGCATCGCAGCCTATGCCAATGGTTCTATTCCCGGACTGTACGCAGTGATGTTCTGCATGTCCTTGCAGAACACCTTGTTTAGTCCCGCTAAATTCGGGATCATTCCTGAGCTTGTGCCTCCCGAACAATTGTCGGGTGCCAACGCAGTTCTCGGTTCATTCACCTTTATTGCCATCATCGCCGGGACCACTCTGTCATCGACACTGCAGCATTATTTCAAAGAGACTCCAAACCTGTCGGTATCCATTTGTGTATTGATTGCTGCCGGAGCGTATTTGAGTGGCCGAAATATCACAAAAACGCCAGCCAAAGATCCGCAACGGCGATTTTCCATATGGTTTCTTTGGGAAATTTTTAAGACCGTCCGGGAGGCAAGCCGGGACCGCCAGCTGATTACCGCCATCCTTGGCTGTTCATATTTCTGGTTGATCGGCGCTTATATTCAGGCCAATATCATTCCTTATGGCATCGAAGTATTTTCTTTCTCATCAGAAAAAAGCGCCTATCTGTTCCTGATCACCGCATTCGGGATTGCCACCGGTTCATTGCTGGCGGGAAAGCTTTCCGGACGCAATATCGAATTCGGAATTGTACCGGTGGGAAGCATAGGCATGGCGGCAATGTGTTATCTGCTTTCACAATTGAATTCAAATCAGCTACTGTTCGCGATTGTGGCGCTATTCATCATGGGCGCCAGCGCCGGATTGTTTATTATCCCGCTTGCCGCGTTTATCCAATATCGCAGTCCCGATCAACGCCGGGGCGAATTTCAGGCAGCAACCAATTTTCTCAATTTCGGCGGCATTCTCCTGGCATCTCTGCTGATCTTGATTTTTACCCAATATTTCAAGCTCTCAGCCCAGGGCGGATTTGCGGCGATGGGACTGTTAACTCTGATCCTGACGGCAATTGCGATCTGTCTGCTGCCTGATTTTCTGGTGCGTTTTATCATGGTTTTCATGACCCGAGTATTCTACCGGATCACCGTCCGGGGCCTAGAGAATGTGCCGCTGCATGGTCCCGCCCTGCTGGTCAGCAATCACGTGTCCTGGGTTGATGGCCTGGCGATTCTCTCGACCGGCCAGCGGCGTATCCGCTTTATCATGCAGAAGGAGATCTATCATAAACGATGGTTATACCCTTTAGCCAGACTGATGCGGATGATTCCGATTTCCGCACGTGACAGTCCCAAGGAAATTGTGGCGGCATTGGCGCAGGGCAGGGTGGCGCTTGAGGAAGGTTATCTGGTATGCATCTTCGCTGAAGGGATGATTACCCGCACCGGTAATCTCGCGGGATTTCAAAAAGGGTACCGCCAAATTGTCAAACATCTCGATGTCCCGATAATTCCAGTGTATATCGGGGGCGCCTGGGGCAGTATATTTAGTTATTCCCGGGGTAAATTATTGGCCGTCTGGCCGCAACAAATCCCTTACCCCATTGCCATCCATTTCGGTTCGCCGTCAGCACCTCATACAACGCCGCACGAACTGCGACTGGCGGTGATGAACCTCGCCGTTGACTATTTTTCCGCTCTGCCTTATGTGAATCAGACACTTGCTCAAGCCTATATCCCGGTCGCGCGCCACCACTGGAATCGACCTGTGTTAACATTGACTGCTGATCAAAAGCCTTCCGTGTTGACCCATGGCAGGTTGCTTTCCCGGGCACTGGCAGCCGCGGAAGATTTCCAAATGAGATTGCGACATCACCGGGTTGTTGGTATTCACTCTTCCAGTGTCAGTGATACCATGATCTATAATCTGGCCATCTCGATATTGGGTAAGACCAGTGTGAATCTGATTGGGAACAGTACAGTGGATCAATTAACGACTCAGATTCAACATTGTGGTGTTACCGCGATCCTTTGTTCCACTTCCCGCCATCCTGCTCTGTTTAAGCTCAAGAATTTGAATCTGCTGGTTATAACTCCACCTGGAAACTCGAACTCATCCTCTACTGAAAAATACCTGATTACCGGCATCAAAGCACGCTATATTCCACCACCTTTTTGGGTTAAATCGGTTACGGCATCCGACCAACATTTTGCCGCGATCATGATGTCTGACAACGAACCGTTCCAGACTGAAGTCATCCCCCTGACTGATCACAACATATTGGTCAATATCACCAGTATCAATCAATTGATCCAGGGAGATGAACACGCGCACATCCTGTGTCATCGACATGGGTTACCTTCATTCAACCTGATACTTAATCTCTGGTACCCGCTCCTGACCGGCGCATGCCTTACGATCCACGACTTAACCAACGACAACTGGCCGGAAGGACCGGGTACAGACCGGTCAACTATCACCATGATAATAACCAACCCTGCGTATCTGGCGCACACTGAAAACATTAGCAGAGAAACCTTTCCGGGATTAAAATTCATCGTTATTGTTACTCCTCATCCGCTCAATGAAGCACAACAGGCGGTGCTCGCGAAATCAACGATTCCAGTTCTGACCGCATTTGGCATTTCCGAATCAGGGTCAATGATCGCGATGAATGTCCCTGATCAACAAATTGACAAGGTCGACCAAATCGGGGTCAAAGCGGATAGCATGGGACATCCGCTTCCCGGAGTGGCAGTCAGGATCGTGGCGCCGGATACCGGTGATCTGCTGCCGCCCTCTCAGCAGGGGCGGATTCAAATCCGTGGCGGCAATGTTATCAATGGGTATCTCAATAGTCCGACATCTGCGAACGCGCAGTTCAATAATGGTTGGTATGACACCGGCAAGCTCGGCATGATCGATGAAGATGGCTTCCTTTATTTATTCACCAAGCAAGATTAACCGGTGATAGATTATTTCCTTCATGATGAAGTAAATTGGAATGTAAAAAAAACGTTGTAGTATATGACCTGGTTCTCGCAGTTCAGAGGCAGTTTTCTGGTAATCGAAACTGACGTTTAACTCATAAGAACTGTGATATCTATTTATGACCTATTACCTTCAAAAATTACGACCGCATTTAACCATGAAAAGCCCAACCGGGCTGTTCATGGGGATTGTTGTCCTCGCCCTTCTTTTATTGACATTTGTCAGTCAGATCGATAAAAAATACTTGCTCTATGTTGACATATTCACGGCGAAAACCTGTGCTGCCTGGACCGATCTAATCGGCATGAAGATAGTTGCCCAATCCAATAAACTTTCCATCACCATGGCTGGAATTACCAAGGACATCATCATCGGCTGGGGGTGCGACGGCTTGGAAGCGTATTTAATCCTGATCAGCGCCATCCTGCCTTTTCCCTGTAAATGGCGCTACAAATGGATTGGACTTCTGGGGGGATTGTGCTTTGTGTTTGTCATGAATCAAATTCGCCTCATCGGCTTGATATACATTCTCTTTAATCTCAAGGATGTCAGTCAATTTGGCTTTTATCATACTGGTGTGGGGCAGATTTTTGCCTTGGTGATGATCTTCGGATTTTGGATGATATGGGTGAACAAAACTTTCGCCATGAATCAGTCTTCCGGCCGGCCAGCGCCAGCAAGAGGATAGGAACTCATGCCAATATCGGGATTATTAAAGCTGAAAATAGAATTACCCAATGCAAACCAATGATGTGGAATTCTGGTCGTTTCTTCCTTCCATCACGCATTTTTTTCTGCGCATCATCCGGCTGTCCGTGGCTTTGGTCATATCCATGCAGATATTTAACCATTTCGACGCGGGCGATTTCTTCCGGCGATTTTACCGAGAAACTAATGCCTGGATATCACGGTTGGTTATTGCACCCGAAGTGGTTTCCACAATTGAGAAGAGTGCGGATTTCCCCAGGCAAAAAACTGTTAAAATTATCACCAAACAACCCCTGATCAGAGCTCATTTAAGAGGCGATTTTTATTTCAATATTCTTATTCCCGGTCACCTTCTGCTGTTGTTTTCCCTGCGTCCATGGAGACGAACTGTGACACGTTTGGTAATAGCCACATTGGTGATCATATTATTTGACGGAGTTCTTACCTATGTTCATGGGGTGGTTCATCAAAACCAAATCGCCCAAACAAACGCCACTAGAGAAGGAATAAATTTATCCATGGAAATAGTATTAACCCTGCTCAATTTCTACATCTTGCCCATAGTGGCGTTGGGAGCAGCCTGTCTGATTGTAAGCGTTCTGCCCAACAAGTGGATGGAGCCTCAGCCGGTGAGTGATTCCCAAAAAGTGCTTACACGCAATCAGCCGTGCCCCTGTGGCAGTAATAAGAAGTACAAACATTGCTGCGGACATTAATCATCGGAATTCAGTATAAAATCAGATGAAATACCTTCGCCTTATAATCTTGTGGACATTCACCATCCTGACTCCATTCACCTGGATATCCACCGCATCGGTGCAGGCCCCAGATCGCATCAGTATAGATCATAGACTACCCCAAGAGACGATCAATCGACTTGATACTATCGCGCGGCGATGTGAGCGGGAAATAAAACAATTGCTGCTGAACCGCGATGCCAATATTCCCATTCAATTCAATGCCCGGCACGTATCTCCGGTACTGCCGCAAAACCCTATGATCGTGGATGTCGGCGCCGCCCTGGATACAGATGAATTTGTCCTGAGGATGATCCGTGGTCTGTTGGTGCGCCGGATGACAGAACTGTCAACGTTGGATTATTCCTCAATTCCAGAAGCGCCCGAATGGGTGGTCGCAGGCTTGTATCATCGCATTCTCTCGCAGAACAATCCGGGAGTAAAGAGTATGATTTTTCCCCTGTGTCAGGCGCTCATTGAAAGTGATAGCGTGCCGAACATGTTCACTCTGATCAATTCACCGGTATCGGCCCATTATCCGCAGGAATACCGGATTTATAGTGAATTGTGTGATGGGATTCTGAGAATCATCGAATTGCAAATGCCGGCCGATTTTATGGCCAGTTATTTAGAGAAATTATCCACTGGCTCTAATCCATCCACCACCGTCATCCTCGATCAGTTGAGTGCGCTGATACCCGAGCCGGATCTGCAACACTGGTATGAATCGCAGTTGCGTGATATTGCCTTTACATTCTTCAGCCCGTGTTCACCAATCGAAGTCGCGCGACAATTGCGGGGAATGATCACTCTTTCGGTGATCGGTAAAGACGAATGGCACATGATCACTGCGGTCCCCATACCGATTGAAGATCTCGATCACTATGTCGCTGACAATAAAATCGGCGCCAATGACATCAGTGAAATTCTCACCCGTTTGATCTCCCTGACTAATAAAAGTCCACAAAGTCTATCAACCGCACTGATGTTATATCGGCAGTCCTTGGAGAAGCTGATCTCCGGACCGCTCAGCGCCTACGCCGGAATTATAAATCAGGCGAATGCCGAATTTGCCGCGGGGATGAAAAGAGGTTTGGAGATTGCCGCTTATCTCGATCGCATAGAGGAGGAACAAAAACTTGATTTGCCTATCCTGCAAAATCTCCTCAAAACACGGCAAAATTCCCGGCAGCGTTACCAACTCGAAAAACAACAACAAATCAATTCTTATCTCGATGAGTTTGAAAAAAACTTGCCATGATAAGTAAGATATATCGGATTACCTAACCATGGACATCACGGAACAGGAGATCAAGACTCATCGCGACGCGATGATGGCGCAATTGCGTCGCTATGGGATCAAGGACGCGAGGGTATTAAAGGCGATGGAGCAGATTCGACGTCATTTATTTATTCTTGAAGGTGAAACGAGATTGCAACTAGCCTATGGCGATCATCCCTGTAGCATTGGGTATGGCCAAACCATTTCTCAACCTTATATTGTTGCCTACATGACCGAATTATTGCAGGTGAAACCACATGATAAGATTTTAGAGATCGGGACCGGTTGCGGCTATCAAACTGCAATACTTGCGTCATTAGGCGCGAGCGTGTATACCATTGAAACCATTGCGGAATTGGCCCGGCAGGCCATATCGCGCCTGAAGCAGTGGGGTTATGAGAATATACATTACCTGGTTCGCAATGGTATGGCGGGCTGGCCGGAAGAAGCGCCCTTTGAGAAAATCTTGGTGAGCTGTGCTCCCAAGACCATCCCCGATGCGTTGATTGGACAATTAATGGAGGGAGGGCGAATGGTGATACCGGTTGGTGAGAGCGATCAAAGACTTTATTTAATTACCAAAGATGACGGTATCATCACCAAGGCGAAGGATCTTCCCGTCCGCTTTGTTCCCATGATTGATACTGACATTGATAATTAGTAGTGAATTTCATCATAAATACGTTTACAATCAAATCCAATAATGGAATAGTACCCTGACCTTGATCGATATCTTACAATCCAATTGTCCATAAGAATCAGGGTGAAATCTTCTCTCCTTAAAGGGAACTTTGATACCCCATTGAAGAATGACAAAATTGAATTCAACCATGTTCTCACGTACAAAGTTGTGAAATCCAATCCAAGGACAAGCTATAACGGCTATGAAATTATCCATCGTCATCCCGCTGTACAATGAAGAAGAGAATGTCGAGCGGCTTTTTCATGGGTTACTGCCGGAAGCCGACAAGCTGGGCATTGATTATGAAATCCTTATTGTCAATGATGGCTCAAATGATCGATCTCAGGAAAATCTGGCAGCCATCGCGCGTGAACATAAGCATGTGAAAATCATTGAATTTAGCCGCAACCGCGGTCAGACCGCGGCATTGATGGCGGGGTTTGATTATTCCAGCGGGGAGGTCATCGTCACCATGGATGCGGACAACCAAAATGATCCTGCGGATATTTCGCTACTGCTGGAGAAAATTAATGAGGGTTATGGAGTTGTCAGCGGTTGGCGCAAGGAACGAAAAGATGATTTTATCACGCGCACACTGCCATCCACCATCGCCAACTATTTAATTTCGGTCATTAGCGGGGTTAAACTTCATGATTTCGGCTGTACCCTTAAGGCTTATCGGAAAGAAGTCCTTCGCGACACGCGGCTATATGGCGAAATGCATCGGTTCGTGCCGATTTACGCGGCCTGGCAAGGCGCAAAAATAACCGAAATCATTGTCCGCCATCATCCCCGCATCGGCGGCAAGTCGAAATATGGCATCATGCGTACTTTCAACGTGATTCTGGATTTGATGTTAATCCGTTTCCTGGACCGGCATCTGGAAAAGCCGATTCACCTGTTTGGGGGGTTTGGAATAATGAATATCGGATTGGCATTTCTTACCTTTATCATCATGCTGTACTTCAAATTTTGGGGCGATAAAAGTTTTATCAGGACGCCCCTGCCAGCCGTGGCAATCTTATTCATGTTCATGGGGGTTACCAGTTTTATGCTTGGCATCCTCGCGGAAATCTTGATCCGCATCTACTACGAGTCACAAGACAAGAAATCGTATCCGATCAGACAGATTATAAACGAATGATTTTGATTTGCTTGATGACACAAAGCGAGTGGTTTGCCACTCGCTTTTTTATTTAACTCATGCCGGCTTAATCAAGTAACATGAGTGGAATTTAGGTAGTAGAGTATGGAAAATCGAAGGGTTTAAAATGCCGGTGTCTTCAATTCCTCAAATCTTAATCAGAATATTCGGCTATCTGGTAGTAGTTTTCATTTTTTTCTCCTATCCCATTGCCTTAATTCCAGCATCTGTAGCCGGTGCATCGTACTATCTTGAACTTTCTGGATTGTACGTTTTGACCATTTTTTCCCTGGTGTTGATTGCTTCGATAAAATTCAGTATTTCCCGTTACCAATTCTACTGTCTGATTATCTATGTCAGTTTCATCATATTTCATTTTTTTAATCAAATTGATCAATCAAAGTTGGTCATTAATTTCCTGGGCTATCTGATCATCCCCATTGCTTTTTGTGTCTATTGTCAATGGAGAAATATTCCAGCGTACAAATTTGATCAAATTGGCGGGATATTTTGGAGTGTATTAACGTTTTATGGAGCAGTTAATCTGCTTCAGGGACATGAAGTGATTGGAATTACCGGCAATAGAAATTGGATGGCAATCTGCCTGCTCTCCAGTACTCCATGGGCGATTCGATTTTTCGCTGAATTCTTCCGGAATCGTTTAGAATGTCGTAGATCCTGCCTTGCGCTAGTGATATTAATTATATTAATTCCCACCACTGTATTATTATTCTATTGTCAATCTCGCGCAGCATGGCTGGCATTAATTTTGTATTTATTATGGCGATGTTTTATCAAAATTAATGCATTAAAACGACTTATGATGGTGTTAACTTTCCTGATAATATTCGTCCTGACGGTTGTTTTTTTTCGCCCATTTTGGTTAAAAACGATCAATGAGGATATTCGCATTCCGACGTGGAAAAGTACCTTAAAATTAATCTCAGATCACCCTATGATTGGTGCTGGACCTGGCAACTATAATAAGCTGCATGCGCCATATCGTTCGGAATCAGACTATTATCTTCGTGATGTCGCCACGGATCTGACCCTTCACCCGCATAATGAATTTCTCAATCTAGCGGCCAACCTGGGTGTGGGAGCGGCGTTAGCCTGGCTGGTGTTTCTGATTCCATTAATCAAGGATTTTCGCAGAGAATCGATCACTCTGCAAATGGCACAGTTTTCTGCCTTTGTATTGTATTTGCATGGCATGCTGGACAAGCCATTGGTGCAACCGCCCGCACAAATTTTAGCCCTATGCGGTCTGGGATTATGTTTGACTCCCTCACTCAATGTCGCGGGGTGTTATTCATGGGTAAATCGTAGCGATAAATTCATGAAGATCATCTATGGTTTATTATTTTCTGGCATTTTGATTTTGGTGTTGATCACCATAAAAAAAGATATTGTCTGGGGATGGAATTATCGTCTGGCTGCGGTTTACGCCAATTATCGCGAATACGAAAATTCACTTCATTATTATCAAAGAATGATCGATATTGCACCCCATGATATCCGTGGTTATTATGGAGCCGGAACAATTGCCCTGCAAAAATTGTTCCGGCCTGACTGGGCCATTCATTATCTTGAGCATGCCGCGGTTATCGATGAGAACTTTGCCCATTTGAATCGCTTATTGGGAAAGGCGCATGGGACCCTAAAGGAGTATTCCCAGGCACAATTTTTCTTCGAACGCGAAAACAAACTATATCCCAACGATATCTTAGCTCATCAGAATCTTTTATTTGCCACTGCTAAAGCTGGTGACGATACACGATTCAGTGAAGTAGATCAGCTGTTAAAATCACTCTATCTGGAGAGGACTAAACGCAAACTCACGATCAATGGAGCTGTCACTTTAGCAAAGCAATTGGATAATTCTCTGGCGAATGAGGATATGGCAGAATCAATTAACCTGGCTAAAAAGTTGTGTCAATCTTTTGATCATCTAATTCTTGATCCTTTTGCCGGGGAAATCCTTGATTCGAACCTTTGGCCCGTGGAATATCTATATGCTGACTTCAACGCGGATGATGCCAGATATTGGCTGGAAGTGGTCTTTCGAGAACAAATTTTAGCCGAGATTTTCAGGGACTACGACCCCTTGAATCTCTCTTCTTTGTCCCCACAATATATTTATGAATATTTGAAAAGAAATATTGCCATAAACCTGTCACATAACGACTATGAATCTCCGATGAATATATGGAAAAGCAAAGAAGGTAGCTCATTGAGCTTTTGCGCCTTATATGCATGGCTCAACCGCCGTCTAGGTTGCATAACCTTGATCTTGCCGCTGTCATCAGCTTCTCCCACCTATATCCCCTTGACCTTGGAGAATGATCACCTGGTGTGTTACTCATTTGCAGAGAAATTATCCATCAAGTTCCCCTTTACTGATTTGCAGATCGACACCGATAAGAATTATCACAGTAAAACCCAGCAATCCAATCAGGATATAATTCAGTCCATTTTAATAAAATCAAAATTATTTTTTTTCCCCCAGGAATTTTTATTAAAAAACCAAATTTTGAGCCTATTAAGCACGCAATTGAATCCCACTATCAGTTATGATTTCGCTACCCTTCCCGCGCGCGAATTGTTGGCAATAAAATCTCTTTTTGAGACCTTGGGATATCCGGTGAATTTTAATCAAATGGTAATTAGAGAGTCTCTCGATATAAAGCCGGATAACAGGCACAATGAACCGCAGTAATTTTATCCTGAATCATTTGTTGTCATGAGTGTCATTCAAAGAGGTGTAATTCCGGCATATATATTTACCTGGATATTTCTGTTATTGTTTACCTATCCATTTGCGGTTATTCCATTTCAGTCGGTTTCCCTGCATTATCACATCAGCATACCTTCTGAATTTATTCTAACCTTGGGAGCTGTTGCGGTTATCCTATCTACCAGTCATTCGCGCTCATGGTTTTTGACCCTCATTATTGTTATTTTTGTTGCTTCAGTTGGCTTTAATTTCGTTCTTTATCGTTCTTATGAGATCGAATCGATCGTATTGATTGGCTATATGCTGATCCCCTACGCGATCGCGATCGTCATATCCCAACATTCATCCATTGATTTTTATTCCATCAGTAAATTCGGCTTTTTTTTCTGGCTTTCACAAATACTTCATGGATTATGGTCATTGTCTAATGGCGATGAAGTAATCGGCTTTGCGGGAAACAGGAATTGGATGGCGTCGTTGTTATTGTCCCTGTCTCCCTGGGCCTATGGATATACAAAATATTTGATCTCATTACAACGATTGAATTTTACTGAAAAATCACCCATCAAGAATTCCTTGTCATCTTTCATCTCATTGTGTTTGACCGCAATCCCAACCCTTTATTTACTCCAACATTGCGCGAGCAGAGGTGCCTGGCTCAGTCTATTTTCAATATGTTTACTTGTCATTTTAGTGAAATTCTTTTCAGCCATCAAGAAACGAATATCACTGATTACCGCACATGGTTTTGTAATCCACCTATCGCTACTTCTAATTGGCATACTCTCATTTTGTTTGCTGGGATTAATCATAATCACTTTGATTTCAGTCAGTTTATCTCCAAGCAATATCAGAAAAATACAGACTGCGATCAAGGAGGATGTACGTTTGCCATTATGGTCAGCCACAATAAAGTTAATTGCCGATCATGATTGGATTACTGACAGGCTGTCAGTAATCCTGAAGGGCAATGCCGCTGATTCCACTCCTCTAAGAAGTGTGTTAGGTGTTGGCCCCGGCCAATTTACCAAACATATCGCTGAATATAGAAGCCGCTCATCCTATCATGAAAGGTCGGTATCAGCTCCAGTCACCATTCACCCCCACAATGAATTTCTCAATATTGCCTCACAAATTGGCATATTGGCAGCCGTCGCATGGCTATTGGGATTATATCCATTGATAAAGAATCTGAATGCGGAATCGGGATTATATCAATATGCTTGCTGGAGTGGTCTGGCGGTGTATCTGCATGGATTTTTTGATATGACGCTGGTTCAACCACCAGTGAATCTGGTGGGCTTTTTTTGTCTTGGTATTGGCTGGAAAAAATGCTGGTTTACGACACCTTGCCGAGATCAAATGAAAAATGGATGGCTGCGGATTATTCATAATCTGCTAATCATCATCATTTGTACAGTTTTAATTGTCATCGGAACAATAGGGGGATGGATGGATATTAAAACCGATGTCAATATCCGCAAAGGCTTGATTGCCGATGCCAGGGGAGAATATGCTCAAGCTTCATCGTACTATCGTCAGGCGATTCATTACCAACCCAAAAATCTCAAGGCATATCTCTATCTGGCCTCAGTTGAACTTGATCATTTACATCATCCACGAACCGCGCTCACTTATTTATTAACCGCTCACGCTCTGGATCCAGATTTTTCACATATTAATGAACGTATTTTCAAGGCCTATAACCTTATTGGAGAATTGGATAAGGGGTTTCCCTATATTATCAGAGAGTGTCAATTGTATCCCGCCTCGATAAGTGCGTTTCAGCTTTATTTCATCTCATTGGTTTTTAAGGAAGATTTTAATCGCTTAAATCTGGTTGATGAAAGGTTGCGGAAATTATATCTCAACAATGTTAGTCTTGGATTAAATGAGGAAATGATTCTTAACACCCTTCGGGAATGGGGAGTGGAATTGCTCAGCAATAATCAAGAAAAATGTCTGCGTTCAGCATTCGTTATGGGACAAAATATCAATCTGGGATTTATTGATCCGTTATACTTTTTTATTTTTTCTGGCAGGGACGATACCATCATCAACTCACACCAATTTGTTGCGACTGATTATGCATATTGGCGGGAACTGGGATTACTCCTCGATTTACGTAACCGGATGATGGATCATGCCCCGATTACATCCATGAGCGATGATGAATTCATTGATAAAATCAGGTTGTTCTTCAATCAATTTATCCGCATCAATAGCGAGGATCAACAAATTATATCGCCCTCACAAGTTTGGGCAAGACACGGTGGAAATCTAATCTCCTGCCTGGGGTTCGCACATGCCGTCATCTATCAATGTGGATTTGATCCCTTTTTAATCATTGATGAGAATCAGAACCCACTTCGTTTCATTTTGGTAAAAAATAAGCGGATTTGGGAATTGCAATGCGAGGTGTTGTTACAACAAAATAATTGGGTGTGGGAAGAGCAAAAATCAATCGCATTAGCCGCATCGGAAAGAGCAGTAATGATGTTTCAGCCGGAAGAATTTTTACTGAAAAATCAAATTATTGGAACGATCATATCGTTTTATAAAGAGAAGGAATTTCCTCGTTTTGATGAAATTCCGATTCTGCGTTTACTTCAAGTTTTGAAATTCCTTGATCCGGATAAGACTGACATCCACTTGGAGGACCTGGAAGCATTGTGTTATAAAATTTATATCCGCAATCTCAGATAATCGTTATGGATTAAGCAGACTCAAGTCACATGCGCCCTTCGTTTCAGAATGAGTACATCAATCGAGCCCAAAAAACTTCTTCGTCCTGAGTAAAATTGGAAATACCCTTTCTTTGGTTATCAACTTCATTGTACCAAGCCAATTTAATCTCTCCCGCAAGCTGGTCGGTAAATTTTCTGGTTATATCCACATCAATTTCATTTCCGAATGGGCCGTTATAAATTCCATCTTCGTTTTCCAATGCATTAAAAATATGATAAACAAAAACGAAATCGGTTGCGAGAATGGTCATTCCCAATTTGAAATAAATTTCCTCGATGCCCTCTTTGATATTTCCTCCATTGGTGGCGGTGAATTGATCGGCCCATCCCTGAAATTTATGGGTTGTGCCAAACAATGTATCAAAAGGTTTGTCGCCGCCATCCTGACCCGAAATTTCGTTATATCCAATTCCTATCGAGGCTAGGTCAAATTTTAAGCCGGTGAATGAATTCAACATATATGCCTGATGATTTTCGCCCTGCCGGTAATCCCCTTGCCGGGCATAGGTAAAATCATACAGAAAAATATCGGCATAAATACCATCAAGCCGGCCTCCATAGGTTGCAATATCGCGTGCTGATTTCGTATTGTTTTCGCCGTCAAGCAAATAGGTGAAGGCGGTAAAGTGATGATTGGGATCATACTCATAACCGACATTCAGCAACAGGAGATGATCAACGTCAGTATGCTCGAGAAAAATATCATTAACCCTGAGGATACCCGCACCCAATATATTAAGTTTTTCGATTGGGTTATAAGATAAAGTAACGCCATCAAATGACTGGCCATTTTGTCGCCAGCCGACATTGCCGATGAACCGTTGATCGTCAAGGAGGATTTCCAGTCGTCCTGATCTCACTCTGGTCTCAGGAAATCCATTAAATTCAATGTATGCTTGATGAATGCGCTCGCCATCAGGGTCAGCGATGACATCGCGTCGAAGGTTGCCTCCCCTGCCAGACGCATTGAAGTCATCGAGGATGTTGATAAGGCTATGAAACTGGAGATACACATTGGTATCGTGGTAATCAGCAGTGCGATATCCCAATCGTGTCTGTAAATTTATCCCTTCACCATGAGGATGTTGCGCGGCATCATCCAGGTTCGAATATTCATAACTCAGGCGTAAGTTCAAACTGACCTTCCCTTGGGTTAAAGCTTCTTCAATGCGTGACACTTCATTTTCAGCCCGCAATGAATGAACAATTGTTAAACCAATAATTATGGACAGGCAAACCTTTTTTATTCTCATGATCCTAACCCTCCGTTTTATTTATCGAATCGATGAAAAAAATACAGTATCCAAGGGGTTAATTCTCTGGATTAACCATGGTTTCCGGTCGCACCCAGTGATCAAATTCAGTGGCGGTTAAAAATCCCAGAGCTATGGCAGCTTCTTTTAGAGTTAAATTTTCCCGCCATGCCTTGAGCGCAATCTGAGCTGATTTATCATATCCAATGTGTTTGTTCAATGACGTTACCAGCATTAGGGAATTGTTTAAATGAAGGGTGATACGATCATGATTGGGATTGATGTCACTGACACAATTATCATTAAATGAATTACAGGCATCGGCGAGTAAATTTATTGATTGTATCAAACTGAAAGCCAAAATCGGCTTGAACACATTTAATTCTAAATTTCCCTGCGAACCGGCCATGCCGATCGTCGCATCATTGCCGTAAATCTGGCATACGATCATGGTAACCATTTCACATTGAGTCGGATTTACCTTGCCGGGCATGATCGAGCTTCCCGGTTCATTGGCAGGCAAAATGATTTCGCCAATACCACTCCGCGGGCCGCTAGCCAACCAACGAATATCGTTGGCAATTTTCATCAGGGCTGCCGCCAATGTTTTCAGGGAACCCGAACAGTTAACCACCGCATCATGCGCTGCCATGGCGGCAAATTTGTTTCCGGTTACTTTGAATGAGTGTCCGGAAATTAAAGAAATTTCTTCTGCCATGCGGATGTCAAAACCATGTTTGGTATTGATTCCCGTGCCAACCGCGGTGCCGCCAATACATAATTCGGTCAAGTAAGTCAATGAGTCACTTATGACATTATATGATTGTTTAAGTTGTGCAGCATATCCGGAAAATTCTTGCCCGAGAGTCAGAGGGGTTGCATCCTGAAGATGCGTCCGACCGATTTTAATAATATCGTTAAATTCCGTTGCTTTTTTCGCAAAACTCTTTGATAAGCGAAGCACGGAAGGCAAGAGCTTTTCCTTGATCGCAATCAAGGCGGCGATATGCATTGAAGTAGGGATCGTATCATTCGTGGATTGTGACATATTGACATGATCATTGGGATGAACTGGTGATTTAGAACCAATTTTTCCTCCCAGTAACTCATTGGCACGATTGGCAATCACTTCATTCACATTCATGTTCGTCTGTGTGCCACTGCCGCTTTGCCATATGACCAGGGGGAAATGCCCAGCGAATTTACCATCGATGATTTCATCGGCCGCCTTAACAATTGCGTCAGCCAGGATTTTGTCGAGTAAGCCAAATTGATGATTTACGATGGCGGCTGCTTTTTTGACTAATGCATGGGCTGCGATAAATTCGGCGGGAAACAATTCGTGACCAATCGGAAAATTTTCAACCGCTCGTTGCGTTTGAGCCCCATAATATTTGTCATCGGGGACATGAACTTCACCTAATGCATCTTTTTCGATTCTCATCACATTTTCTCTCCTCTGCTATTTCAGTTGATTTCATCAGTAACACAACCTTCAGAGGCTGACGACACATTTCTGATGTATTTAAATAATATTCCATTGGTCACCTTTGCAGGCGGCGGGGTCCATTTATTAAACCGTGATTTGATCACATCATCCGGCACATCCAAAGAGAGGAGATTTTTTTCCACATCGATCACGATCATATCACCATCCTGAACAATTGCCAAAGCGCCGCCGGTTTGTGCTTCCGGAGTAATATGTCCGACCACAAATCCATGAGTGCCCCCAGAAAATCGCCCGTCGGTAATCAAGGCTACCTTGTCTCCTAATTCCGCTCCCATTATTGCCGCGGTTACAGAGAGCATTTCACTCATCCCGGGCCCTCCCTTGGGACCTTCATAACGGATCACCACCACATTGCCGGGTTTGATTAATTTCTGTTCGATCGCTTTCAAGCAATCTTCCTCTGAATCGAAAACCTTGGCAGGACCGGAAAATCTAGTGCCTTCCTTTCCAGTTATCTTGGCGACAGCTCCGTGTTCTGCTAAATTGCCAAATAGGATTTGCAGATGTCCGGTTTTTTTGATTGGACTTGAGACCGGAAAGACAATTTTTTGCCCTTCTAATAATCCTGGCAGGGATTGAATATTTTCCGCGAGTGATTTGCCGGTGACGGTTATGCAGTCACCCTTTAGCAGGCCTTCCTTGAGAAGTAGTTTTTGCACTGCCGGCACACCCCCGACATAATGGAGTTCTTCCATCACATGTTTGCCGCTGGGTTTGAGATCTGCCAAGTATGGAGTGTTGTCACTGATGCGTTGAAAATCATCCAGATTCAATTTGACATTAACGGATTTAGCCATGGCGATAAGATGAAGTACGGCATTGGTAGATCCGCCGAGCGCGATTACAATTGCTATGGCATTTTCAAAGGCGGCTTTGGTCATGATATCACGAGGTTTAAGATCGAGTTCCAGCAGGGTCCGCATGGCATTTCCCAATCGGCTGCATTCGAGCTGCTTGTCATTGCTGATTGCCGGATTCGATGAACTATAAGGCAGCGACATACCCAGGGTTTCAATGGCTGATGACATGGTATTTGCAGTATACATGCCACCACATGCGCCAGCTCCTGGACATGCATGTTTTAATACTTCCTTGAGTTGGTAGTCATTAAGTTTGCCGGCAACATATTGTCCATAACACTCGAAAGCAGAAACAATATCTAATTTTTGCTCATTTAATTTTCCCGGTTTGATTGTGCCGCCATAAACCATGATGCTGGGACGGTTGACTCTTCCCATGGCGATCACCGAACCAGGCATATTCTTATCACAACCGACAATGGCGATGTTGCCATCATACCATTGAGCGCGCATGACAGTTTCAATCGAATCGGCAATTATATCACGGGAGGGCAATGAGTAATTCATTCCTTCTGTCCCCATTGAGATGCCATCACTAACACCAATGGTATGAAAGATAAATCCGACCAAGTCAGCATCCCAAACACTCTTTTTTACCTGAGTCGCGAGTTGGTTCAGATGCATGTTACAGGGATTTCCTTCCCAGCCGGTACTGACGATACCGATCTGCGGTTTGTTCATATCGACTTCCGTCAATCCGACCCCATAAAGCATGGCTTGCGAACCGACTTGAGATTTTTCCTGGGTGAGGCGGGAACTGAATTTATTCAACTTTTTATTCATGGTGACAAACTTTCATCGTTATGTGATTGTGGTGATTCTCGCGGAATTCACCGATTACTTTTCATTTTTTTTGCTTTTTGATCGGGATAAACATTATAAAAGAGTTTAGCGATATCATAACTGGCGTTCCATATATGATCACAGATTAATGTTGCTCTATGGTTATCTCTATTCGCCAGGGTAGCTAAGAGTTGTTTTGCAAGTTGATCTCTTAATTGCTTTTTAAGTTGCACTTTCAGAGCTGATTTTTGATCGGGGTAACAATAAAACCTGAGCATCCCTCGCCCTTTATTAATTTTATTCCAATGGTGATTATTGAACTCCAAGCACAACACACCACCCTTTGCAAGTGTATCGTTGAAGTCTTTATTAAGAAACTGGGCCAATCCTGATAGCATCGGATCATGACCAATGATCATAGCAGATTGATTGCGCTCATCAATCTTTGACAAAATATTCAACAAGCCATGAATTGATTGATTATCTTCATATATTGAATCATCAATCATGACATCACTTTCATGATAGTTGAATTTTCTGGCAAATATACTGGCTGTAGCTTTGGCTCTTTTGGCAGGACTTGATATCATGATACCGGGAACAGTACAACACTTGGCTAGTTGATTGGCTATTCTAACCGCATCCTTTTCGCCTTTTTTGGTTAACTCGCGATCAAAATCGGATTTACCGGTGGTTTGATTTTTTGCTCTGGCATGCCGGACAAGATATAATGTTTTCATTAGAACGAAGTAGTGGACGTAGTAAAGGTTAAGATTTCATGCCATAATTTGCGGTAGCTTTCTGATGCCGGAGAACGGGGTGCGCTCACTAGTACCGGTTTTCGATGCACCCCCATTTTTTCTATATCAGATAAGTTTCCTATCGCGGTTTGACATACGGGTTGGAAATGTTTTAAGACATACTCCATGGTACTCACATGCATGTTTTTACGTTTCTCGACCAGCGAAAAAAATGTTATGATACGTGAGCGTTGGTATCCGTTTTTAGCGAAAAATTCCAATAATTTTTCAAATGACCTCAGGGATAACGTGGTTGGGATCATTGGAGACAACAAAAAGTCGACAGCCGAAAAGACATTTTCTGAAACAAAAGTCAGATTGGGCGGACAATCAAGAAAGATATAGTCGTATTCGTTCTTAAAGGGCGCGATAATTTTTTTTAATGTGGATTTCTTTCTCTTGTCTTGATCAAATGAAATATCCAGATTGCGAAAGGAGAAATCCGCGGGCAACAAATCCAGATTTTCGAAATCCGTCCCCTTGATGCTTTTCTCCAACAGTGAGCCTCCCTTAATAAACGTCTTTTTTCCTTTTTTGATTTTGGGTTTCACACGCAGATAAAAGGAGGTGGAACTTTGGGGATCCAAATCACAAATCAAGGTACGAGCTCCACTGTTGGCAGCCAGATAGGCTAGATTAACGGTAGAGGCGGTTTTACCGACACCACCTTTGATGCTATAAAGCGCGTAACTTATCATAACTAAATCAACTACTGAGATTTAAATGTCGACTGATATAATTTGCTGGTTTTGGGAGAGTTGAAATCATGGACAAATCCGGGGAATTCATGCTTGACGAATCTTCTCTCATTTTCTAAGTGTCCCAGTGAACAACCCAAGGCTAATAGAGTGCGTTTGTTTTTATTATAATTGACTGACCGATAGTCAATATATTCATGAATCAGTTTAATTTGTACCGCAATATCCTGCAACCGTCCTGCGTGATTTTGAAAATTCTTCAGTTGGGTTAAAATTTTTCGTGTTGCGGATACACCATATAGCGGACTGAATACCTCTATCATATAGCGAAGCTTTTTTAATTCGATCCTTAATTGATGAAACTTGCTGTCAGTCAATTTGTCATTCAATAATTCACATATCCTTTTTGCCTTTTTATAGCGTTTAAAAATTTGATTACTGACCGGTGACAACGGTGGCGAAGGAGAATTTTGCGATTGTGCTTCATCGATTTTATGGAGCTCTAAAAAATCCTCAAATTCTTCGAGTATCGTTAAAAATGTTTTGGCCTTGAGTATAGCAGTTACTTTTTTCAATTCCACTGCGTGGAGGTCATCAATCCACTTGAAGTATGAGTTCAAATTATGGCTCAGATAGTGGGGAAGATGATGGTAGTATGTTGACTTGTTAAGCAGGAGGATTTGATAATCCCGCAAGGAGTTGGTTTGCTTCGTCAACTGATTTAACGTCCTTCGCATCTTGTTCACCTTCTCCAGCGGGTAATGAGATTTAAACTGGCCTAATAAAGAACGAGATCGTCTGATCGCGACCCTGAAATCATGGAGAAATTCGCTATCAATATTTTGGCAAATTCCAGGTATGTTTACGCGCATGATACGTAAGTAGTTGTTGAGCGTAATGTGGATAACCTCCCGGAGATTCAAATGGTGAATTGGGGCAGGTTGGCTTATCGCTTCATGATCTTTGCCGGGAGAGTTGCCTGCAATATTCAATGCCTGTACATAAATCGTATTATCCGCAACTCTACAGCCATGAGTTTTTAAGATTTCAATCAAGCGGTTGCTCTCCTCATCATAGCCCCTGATTTTGACAAGAATCAAATATGAAATTAAGGGCGTGAATTTTCTTTTGGACAAACAAAGTTTGTTATCTTCACGTTGCATCCGCGCTACTGTTTTCGCGTAATTGTCAATCAAGCTGTAAGTTGTGGTACTTTGTTTCACTGAAAACAATTGTGATAACGCCCGGATTGATACCCATGACAATATTTTTTTTTTCACATACCCCTCAGGAAATTCCGCGACGAATTTGGGCGGCTCTTTTATGAGCGCATTCCCGATGCTTGCATGATCCTTCAGGGAGATAAGACGAATTCTATCGCCATCCCAGGTCAATGTTTTATTCTGTTGATTCAGTCTCCAATCAAAAGTGTCGTAATACGCAACATTCGCTCGCCTGACAGGGTGAGTTTTCACCTTGAACAATGATGAAATAGCGATGATCATTTCCTCCCAGTTTTGCTCAGGAAGAGATGAAAAATAAATCAAATTATTGCGCAATTAGATCATCCTTTTTCTTCACTTGAGAATTTATTCAGGATGCTGGCAAGAATAAGAAAGCATGGCATTGATTTCTGACTCATTCCTTATAGCCAGCCCAAAATTCCTTCTTCGACTTTCCCCGGGATTTCAACCATTTTACCTTGCCGGCAGCCTTCTTGCGTTTTTCCGCCAGGTCAATTAAATATTCCTGACTGCTCCGTTCAAGTTTATCTTTAAAGTGGGATTTCCGGATATAACTGCCGTCATACAGCATTTCCCAGGCGCTGTAACGATCATTGAATTGAATGTCCAGGATTTGTCGTAATTCTTTTTTAAGCGCCGGATCCTCGATTGGCGCTAAAACCTCGATCCTGAAATTGAGATTGCGGCGCATGAGATCGGCTGATCCGATGTAATATTCATCATTGCCGCCATTACGAAAATAAAACACCCGCGCATGTTCCAAAAACCGGCCGATAATACTCGTAACTCTGAGATTATCCGACAAGCCGGGAACCCCAGGGCGAATCCTGCAGGTGCCGCGCACAATCAAATCAATTTTTACCCCGGCTTGAGACGCCCGGTAAAGAGCTTCGGTAATATCCTGATCGTCGAGGGAATTAAACTTCATCTGTATTTGACCGGGTGATTCTGGTGAATGAAGCTTGATTTCACGCTCAATTTTGGCATGAATTTCTTTTTTCATATAGGCTGGAGCGACAATGAGTTTTTTATATTTTCGCTGCGCGGTCTGGCCAGTGGTCAGGAAGTTGAATAATTCAGTCAAATCGCGACCGATATCAGGATCACAGGTGAGCAATCCAAAATCAGTATACATGCGGGCAGTCCCGGCATGATAATTACCGGTGCCGAAATGGCAGTAGGTGCGTAATCCATCAAAATCTTTTCGCACAACCAAGATCGCCTTGACGTGGGTTTTAAGACCAATCACGCCATAGGTTACATGGATTCCCATTTCCTCCAGTTTATTGGCCCAGAGAATATTTGCTTCTTCATCAAATCGTGCCTTCAATTCCACAACAACTGCCACCTGCTTTTGGTTTTGAATGGCCTGACTCAGATATGAAATGACCTTGGTGTCGCCTGAGGTGCGATAGAGAGTCATCTTAATCGCGCGAACCTTGGGATCATCAGCAGCCTCCTTAAGGAATCGTTCAACCGAACTCGTAAACGATTCATAGGGATGATAGAGCAAAATCGACCCTTCTTCTCGCAGAGAATAAAAGATATTGCTTTCACCTTTTAGTCGTGGCGGATCAATGGGATGAAAGGGACGATATTTTAATTCTGGACGATGTAAATTGGCAAATTCCATCAAATCACGCTTGCCAATCATGCCTTCGATTTCAAAGACATCATCGTTTTGGTTTAGTCCCAACTGATTGCTGAGCATGCCAAGATGCATCGGATTCATTCCCTTTAATACCTGTAATCGAACCAGAGGCGCGAACTTGCGATCCTTTAATTCTGTTTCAATTAATTCGAGCAAATCATCCGCTTGTTCCTCGTCCTTTTCGGTATTGGCATTGCGGGTGACTCGGAATAATTCACAAGAGACAATTTCTACGGATGGAAATAATAAATCGAGGTTATTTTCTATGATGTCTTCGATCATGACAAAACGATTATTTTGTGCATCGACCGAAATGAATCGGTGTGTATCATTGCCGACTGGAACCTTGATGCGGGCTAACGATAGTTCATCCGCTGTGGCGATACGTATGGATACCAAAAGATTTAGAGAGAGATTGGATATGAAGGGGAATGGATGCGCTGGACCAAGACCTTGCGGCGTGATTAACGGGAAAATATTCTTGATAAAATAGTCGCGCATCAGACTCTTATCATTGCGGTTAAGCTCCTGATATTTTAATAGTTGAATCCCTTCGCCTTGAAGCAATTTGATCAAGTGCGGAAATATGGTGGTCATGTCTTTTTCAAAATCACGAATCGCGATGTAACATTCATTCAATTGTTCGTGGGGAGTTCGGCCATCAATACTACGATCAAGTATTTTGGCTTCAGTCAATCCTTTCAAACCCCCAATTCTTTTCATAAAAAATTCATCGATATTATAAGCAGCTATCGCGATAAATTTCAGCCGTTCCAGCAGGGGATTTTTTTCGTTTTCAGCTTCATAGAGAACCCGCCGATTGAAGTTTAACCAGGTTAATTCACGATTAAGATAAAGATTCGCTTTGGATAACACCCATTTATGATCTTCTGTCATTTCCTGTTCCACCCGGTTATCAACCCCCATATCGATTCGAATCTGAGTGGTTGATTTATCCCGATCTACTTCAGTGTGAACTTTAGGAATTGAGGACGAAGATGCGGAATTGTCGGTGGCGTTGAGATTTTTTGATACGCGATCAAGCCTGCCGTTTTCTCCACTCTTATCGATGGGCTCATTCATTAATGTGATGGCGCTAGTGTCATTAGATTTATTCATTATTATTTGCATTATTTTTCGTGAAATTTCTAGTGAATTGATCCAGTCAGTTCACTGAATTATTAAAATGATTGATTTTATAATTAGGATTGGAATAGTTAAAAGGAATATTTTTCGCTATTACTAATACATGGTTTGAATTTTTCATTAAACCAAACCCTCTAACGAATCATCATTATGATATTCGTTTACTTAGGAGTATTTTCCAATATTGGATGATTTATTATTGTTATAGCAAGCGCGATACCAAAATCCAAATTTGCCATATGAAAGAACTATTTCAGTTTTAATATTTTGTTGCCATTAGGTTCATGAATCGTAACCATGATAAGTTAACGCACATCGTAACAATATAGAATGAAGAGGATTAAGTATTAAAATGAAACATCGCGAACTTCACCCCATGATTCGTTCAAGATACCTCGTAACTGGAATTTCGTTATTTATTATTTTTAGTATTTCGCTTGGTATGACCTTTGTTTCTGTCGCTCAAGCCCCCGACACGGCTTGGATTACGCAAATGGAGAAAATCATCGCGGATAATGACCGGCAAATTCAACAGTTAAATCTGTTGTTAGATAAATTGCAGAAAGATTATGAAATAGCCCAAATTAATACCCAGCAGGCTTTGCAGCAAGCTTTGCAGAATGATGCTGATGGAGCCACCTTGAAGCGTTATTTGCATGCGGATAGAGAAAAAAAGAAATCCAGTGAAAAAATATTGCAGATAAAAGATGAATTAACGAATAATATTCGGAGGAATCTTGAGTTTAAACAAATTTTCAGCGATGGCATTGCCGCAATTCAGGAATTAAAAGAAGAACAGGAATTACGCTCAAAGGAGTTGGACGCCAAGATAAATGCATTCATTGAGCGCGAAAAAATCAAAGAAGAAAAAAGGAATTATGCCGATCGCCAAAAAATAGCCACACTACAATCCCAGGTCAGCTCGCAAATGAATAGAATCATAGCTGCGTCTGACAAAATTGCAAAAGTCAACAAGGAAGATCGGGAATCAGATGTAATTAATTTAGATCAGGTAATTCCACGTAAACCGCTCCAGAAAGAAGGAGATAAAATATCTTCAGACGAGTTAATTCCTCCCCAAGAATCATCGTCAACTTCACTGACCGCTATCGGTGTAAGCGAAACTGGTTCTACCCAACAAACGAGTGAAGAACAAGATGGAATAAAATCGCGTAAATTTTTTGGCGTTGGGATTTTTAATAACATTTTTCGTATGCTGTTTCCCAAACGCAAATCCGATACCCCGGAAAGCAATACCGCAGGGATAACCGCTTCCCCCAAAGAAATAAAAAATGTAACGATTGATAAGCATCCTACACCATCGGAATCGGATCGTATTAGTTCGGAGCCTGATCCTACCCCGGTTCATGTATCACTGAAGCCCAATGACGCTCATGGCATTGATGAAAGTGATATCGACAGCTCCCATTCTGTTCCAGCTTCAGTTCCAGTATCAACGGATGTTTCAACTCCACCGGAATCCCTATCCAATATAAACTTGAATTTGCAACACCGTAAGGCTGATGAGTCCTTACACATTGAATCGGGAAAACTCACCCAGAGTGAATCTGAGGGTGTTTCCCCTGCGAAATTCATTTCTCAACCGGAACCTAAAACAGTGCCGGTTGAGACCGCTTTGGTAAAACCAACCACACTGTCAGAAATCTTTAATATTACTCCGAAAGCAATTGAAATGCCCAAAGAAAAAGCCCTTAAAACCCCAGCTCCAGGATCTTCAACCGCAATCGAAGGCTTGTTAATCGATGATTTTGAATCGCGATCCGGGATTAATAAGTTAGGGAATCGAACCAATACCTTTGAAAGATCTCCCTCATTAATACTTTATTATTATCCGATGGATGTGGTAGAAGACCAAGAAACCGATGTGTTGAAATTAACCTATGATAAACAGAATAGTGGCGGCCCCAACAATCGAGGGGGTTGGTGTGGATATTATACCATGCTGAAGAATGAAACCACCGGGGAATATCTGGATGGCACAAAGTATCAATATTTAACATTTTGGACGCGAGGTGAAAGCGGAACCGAGAATTTTGTCATCGGACTAGCGGATAAACGCTGGGAAAGTTTGGATGATTCCTTCAAATCAGGAAAAATCACATCATATACAGATGACACCAGCTTGGGCACCAAATGGAAAAAAATAAAAATCCCGCTAAGCGTATTTTCCGTCAATTTTTCCAATTTAGCCGTGCTTGCAATCAGCTTCGAATCAGTCTGTTTCATTGAGGGTGGCGGCCGTGGCAGTGTCTTTATCGATCACCTTAAATTTGAATGAGATTTGTTAAAATTTGCGAATGGAGTCGCAAATCGTTTTCCGTTTTCACTGCACAGCCATCGGGCCCAATGAATCTGTAAGTCGCTCCCCTGCTTTTTTTCAATTTTAGCGATGATATCCGAACGTTTACCTTGATTCATTCTTTCCAGGGTGCTTTGTTCAGTTATCCTCAAACCCGCAAAAACTTCGGCAAAATCACATAACCAGGCAGAATCCGTATCAACTCCCAAACCCATGTCCCAGATTTTAACCCGATGATCATTTGAACAGGTCAATACTTGCGTCCCATCGTGATTAAAAAAGATCTCTGTTATTTGATCATTATGACGAAGTGGCAGGGTTAATGGTTGACCAGTGCGTATATCCCAAAGTTGTACCATCCCCGTATGGGTGCCCGTGGCGATGGCTTCCCCTGTTGGATTGAAGGTAATGACATCAACGATATCGTCGAGCTGCAATGGATTGCCAATGATCGTGCCCTGATCCGTTTGCCAGATTTTCACCTTGTGATCGGTCGATGCTGTAGCGATCAAATTACCTGCCGCTGAAAACACGGCTGCCGATAAGGGTTCATCATGTTCCAGAGAACGTGGCGATATTGGATCTGAAGTTAGCGGCCATAGACGCGCATGATTATCACCACAACCGGTGACTAAATGTTTACCATCCGGACTGAATGACATGAATTTTATCGCTAAGGGATGAATCAGCGGAGAATACTTCATTGTTTGATTGTTCAAATCCCATATTTTTACGGATTTATCCCATGATCCGGTAGCCAAATATTGGCTGTCGCCACTAAAAGCAATTGCGGTAATTTGATCTTCATGATTGATGATGATGGGGGATTCACGACGGGATTTCATCTTCCATAATTTAACCGTGTGTTGATTGCCACTAGTAGCCAACCATTCACCATTCGGACTGACGGCGGCAATTCTCATACCGGGATGATGAATAAAATTCTGAGTAGCAGGGGCTCCAGTTTTGGCATCAATTAGTTCAAGATCATTGCCATCAGCACTGAGAACAGCGAGGATGAATTTATTGTTTTGCTTGAGAATTGTTAATGGCTTGTAGGGATGATTTATGGTTGGTTTCAAACCCAAGTGCAAGGGGATTTCCCAAATGGTCGTAATTCCACTTGCCAATCCGGTAATCAATTGATCGTCATGGCTGCCAAAAGCCAAATAGTTGATCGTCTGGGATTGTGACAACTGCGCCACCTGTGAGGCGTAGTTTGGTAATTCCCAGATCAATACATCACCATGGTTGCTGCATGCAGCAAGGCGGTTCCCATCAGCGTGTAATGATAATAAGTTTACGCTCTCCCATGGAGTGATGATATTATGCTCCAAGGTGCCATGAGGAAGCGTAAATGAGCTGATATTGCGGTCATAAGCGATGATCAATTTTGTTTCATCTGAACTGATAACCGCAGAACTGATATTCCCTTGATAATTAGGGTGGGTAAAAAGCAATTTTCCATGCGGTATATCCCATAAATAAACTGACCTCATTTCTGTAAATGTATAGAGTAAATTTGCTTGTGGACTCAGGACAACAAATTGTATCGCACTGTCATGGAGAAATGCATCGGCGATAGGTAACCTTTTTTTCAAATCCCATACCGCCACTGTGTTTTGGGAAGCAACAGCAATTTTTGTCCCACTGGAATCAAATGAAATTGCATCGACGAAACTCTTGAAACTCACAGGAGCCATCAAGATATTACCGCTTTCAATATCCCACAAATGCGCTTCGTTGTACAAGTTCACAGTCACTGCCTGGCTTAAGTCATCGATTAAACGTCCGCGATAAATTCTCGCATCCATGACGAGATACTTCTCTTCTATCACCCGGGATAGACTCGGATCAAACCATAATATTTTCCCGTCTTGATTAAAAATAACACATTGGGTGGAAGTATCTCGCATCTGACTATCAAGAATATAACCGGCGTAAAATTCATTCATCAATTTGGGAAATCCGTGCCATGTCAGAGTGGAAAACAACAGGTATAATACTGATTGATTATTAGGGTTATTGCGGAGCGAACGACTGAGATAAGCGACTGCCTCCGCTTTTTTTCCCTTTTTCAGCAATTGTTCTGCCAGTATAAAATCATTCAAACTCAAGGTATCCTTGACCTTGTCCAATGCCTGGGTCGCCAAAGCTTCCGCATTCTGAGCTCTTGCCAACGCATCTTGAGTAATTATTTGTGCTTGTCGTGTTTCCTGTTGCGCCTTGATCTGCTTATCCAGGGCAATTTGCACCTGCTGTTTCGCCTCCATGGCTTTTTCCTTTTCATTGATGGCATTGGTTATGCCAATGAAAAGTGCTGCGGAGAGAAGTGATAGGATAATCAGGATAATCACGATGATTTTACCAGCGGTTTTTCGGCGGCGCATTGCTTGTTGCGAACGAAATTCTGATTCCATTCGTTGGCGTCGCACGGTAATTTGACGAAGATTCTTCGCTAATTCTATGGCGCTGGAGAATCGTTGGCTATCTTCACTTGAAAAACAGCCTTTCAAATCTTCCTGTAATAACGGGTCCGGAACTAATTTATGCCAATCCGTGGTTAATGGTTTTGTCATATCCCCGATAATCAACTGATATAAGACTATTCCCAAAGAGTAGAGATCGGAGCTGATGGATGCCCGTTCTCCAGCTAACAGTGCTGGCGACATGTACATTGGTGTTCCAGTTAATGAGCCTTGTCCTTCGGAAACAATCCCATGGGATAAGCCAAGAGAGGTTAAATCATGAATGATCTCTTTTGAAAGAACCTGACCGATGCCAAAATCAGTTAATTTTATCTTGATATTGGTTCGATCAATAGGATCATCCTGAATCAGGATATTAGAAGGTTTAATATCGCGATGAATGATACCGGCGTTATGCGCGGCTTGTAAAGCTTCTGCCACCTGGGCGATAATTTCCAAGCGAATTTCCAAAGGCACGAATTTTCCTTCTCCTTCAAACCAATGTTTTAAATCCTTATTGGGGATATAATCCATGATGATGTAATAGGGAGGATTCTCAAAATTTACTTCATGGAGGGGGACGATATAGGGATGATCGCCAAAAGATTCCTTTAGGATTCGAAATAAAACCGCTTCTCTTTTTAGTGAACGGACGCGATCAGTTAAAAAGCAAAATTTAAAGGCTTTATGTTCCTTTAGAGTTTTATGTTGTGCCAGCCAGACTTCACCAAATCCTCCTTCGCCAATTTTTTTCCCCAACACCCACTGAGTCTTGGGTACGACCAAGCCAATTGCAGGACGCCAACCTAAAACCGGCTCTATATGCTGAAATTGAGGGCGGTGTATGACTTCGGTAAGATCAGGGCTGGTTAACGGCGCGAACCCCACTTCCCCCACTTCACAAATTATCTGACGATCTTCGATTCCCTTGAAATTAAAAGGGCCATAATTCATCCAGGCAATTTCCGAGATGCCTTCGATATCTTGCCCTTTGAGTGCCTGGCGGGCATTGTCGAACACAATCTGGGTCATGAGAATTTGCCCGGCTCCTGCCAATGACATGATCTGAGAACACAGGTCGACTGAAATTCCATGAATTGATTGCAGATGATTATCATGTTCGTGCCGCTCAAAAATGACCTCCCCCATGTGAATTCCAATCCGATCAACAATTGAGAGCGGCACTGCCAATGACATAGATTTTAAACGCCGTTGCAATATCAGCGCAAAGCGCACAGCGTCTGAGGCTGAGATGAAAATAATCAGGAAGGATTCTCCGAGCGTACCTATTTCCTGGGCATTCTCGAAGGTTGTCAACAAGGTTCGCACCACTTGATGATGATTCTTGATTAAACCAAATCCTGATTGATCTCCCAGTTTAGATTTTATTTGGGTTGATCCGGCTAGATCGGCAAACAAAATGGTCACTAATTGAGTGGAAAGCTTTTCTTGAAAAGTATCAATTCGCTTTTGATTTTCCGAACCAATGGGATAATACATGAGCGGTTCTTATCGGCTATTTTGGGAGATCATTATATGACAAAATCGAGCCCAGGTAACGAACGGGACCTGATTAAAATCCTTCATTTTTCCATGTGTAACTCTAATAGTTTATGAATTAAATGTATAATTACCAATCGGCGGGATATGATCGATAATGGTGATGAGGGGGGATAAAACGATGTGATCGCGATGTGTCATGGTCAGAAGCAGATCAAACTCAGCCAAGAAATTCATCATGAAAGAGTTGAATAGAGATCTTCATATCGATCGGTTCACTCCGAATTGATTCTCGCTAGAGTTTAAATTCCTGACGGTATGCTGGAACTTGAACCGGCAGGCCCATTCGCTGTTGGATATGATCGGCTAAACTTAGTGCTGCTTTTTCTTCGCCATGCACTAAAAATATTTGTTTGGGTGGAGATTTAAGGTTTCCCAACCAGTGAATCAACTCTCCCCGATCCGCATGTGCGGATAGGCGTTGTATTTGTTTAATCTCAGCGCGAACTTCATATTGCTGACCGAGGATTCGGACATGCGGCTGGCGATCAAGAATTTGACGCCCCAGTGTATGTTGCGCTTGAAAACCAACGAATAAGATGGTGGATTCTGGACGAGTTATATTATTTGCCAAATGATGTTTTACCCGCCCACCGGTGCACATTCCTGAACCGGCAATTATGATGCACCCGCCGCGAATGCGATTTATTGCCTTGGATTCAGCAATCGAACGCACCATGGTCAGTCCGGGATAGTTTAGGGGATCGGAACCTCGGTCGATTAACTGATTGGTTTCTTCATCTAAAAAGCGGGAAAACATGCGGAATATATCGGTCACCTTGGTAGCCATCGGGCTGTCGACAAAAATAAAAGTATTGGGGATTTCATTGCGGCTCAGCAAGGCATGTAAATGATAGAGAATTTCCTGTGTTTTCTCAATCGCGAAAGCGGGAATGACAATATTTCCTCCGCGATCGAGAGTTGCATTGACGATTTCACGAAGGTCATCTTGAATGGAATGACTGGCATCATGATTGCGATCACCATAAGTGGATTCCATGATGATATAATCGGCATAATCAATTGTGGTTGGATTGCGCATCAATGGTCGATCCCATTGCCCGATATCTCCTGAAAAAATGAATTTAACCTGATCGTTTTTCTGCTCCACATTAATCTCAACCATTGCTGAACCCAGTATATGGCCAGCGTCGTGAAAACATAGGGATGTCTGTTCATTTAATCTAAATTTTTGGTTGTATTCAATGGGTTTCAGTCGCTCAAGGACGGGGTTGACATCTTCAATGGTATATAGTGGTCGGTAGGGATGTGGACTGACCCGATGAGCGCGACGATGCCGCTGTTGTTTGAATGCCAGATCTTCTGTTTGTAGCTTGGCGGCATCCATGAGAACAATGGGGAGAAGGGAGGCGGTGGGGTGGGTGCAGATAATGGAACCGGAAAACCCCTGAACCCCCAAACGCGGAATAAGACCGGTATGGTCGAGATGAGCGTGGGTGAGGATAAGATAATCCACCTCGCCGGGTTCACATCCAAACGGCAACCAATTGCGTTCCTGATACAGCCGTTCTTGGAAGAGTCCACAATCGATGAGAATATTCAAACCAGAGATCTGGAGATGAAATTGTGATCCTGTTACCTGTTGGGTGGCACCGTGAAAGGTTAATTTCATTTCAGAATTCCTTTTCTATGGCTATGATGATTGGTGATGATAGAGGTGTAATCTCCCGGAACACGGACAGGAATACATGTGCCCGTTATAGGATCACAAGATATTACAGGGATCGGGAAATCGGCATTCCAACCTTCAGACTTTTTCTTTTTCATCGTCACTGGAGCTAGAGGAATTTAATATCTGTGAATCATCAAGGATATTCAGCCGAATCTTAATCGCACGGGTACGCCGCATCTCCAAGACCTCAACCATGACATTGTCAATTTGTACTTTATCCCCGACTTTTAATATCCTGCCAACTCGTTCCATCAACAACCCCGACAAAGTGTCAACCTCGTCAGTTTGCAAGTTTAATCGCAATTCAGCATTCAGCCTTTCAATGGCGATAAATCCCTTGATGATATAGGATTTTGGTGAGATGGGAATGATATCCGGCGATTCACTATCGAATTCATCTTCTACCGCGCCAAATATTTGCTCCACGACATTCTCCAGGGTTACTACCCCGACAGTAGTTCCATATTCATCGACAACAAAGGCTAAATGTTGATGACTATTTTGAAAGTGTTTAAGTAGCTTGCTGACCGGCATGGTATCAGGAACCCGTTGAGGGGGGCGAGAAAGTTTGGTTAAATCAAATGTCCCTTCCGATGATATCCCCAATAAGTCCTTTACATGAACAACCCCAATTATTTCGTCCAATGAATCTCGACATAAAGGGAAGCGCGTATGCTTGGTTTGTTTGACCAGCTTTAAACAGTCATTATAGGTATGATTGAGGTTAAAAAAGCTAATGTCAACCCGAGGCACCATGATTTGACGGCATATCATATCATCAAATTCGAAGACCGCATTTAATAGTTGATGTTCGTTTCGCGATAATTCTCCCCGGGCATGGGCAATTCCTAATAACGCTCTGATTTCTTCCTCAGAATGAGGCTGTTCACGACTTTCCCGGGATGTGACCCCCAACGGTTGAAGGATGAAATTAGTTGCGGATTTCAACACCACCATGACTGGATATGCCGGGAAATAAAAGAGTTTAAATGGCACCGCGCACCAGATTAAAACCAGTTCCGGTCTGGCAATTGCAAATATTTTGGGGACCTGTTCACCAAGAATGACATGAATTGTGGTGATCATGGAGAAAGCAATCATCAAACTCAAGGAATGAATCCAATCGGATACAGAAATGTCGAAGTTGTTGAATAGTGAGATTAAAATGTTGCTGACGGCCAATTCTCCTATCCATCCCAATCCCAATGATGCCACGGTGATACCCAGCTGACAAACGGATAACGATTCATCCATACGATGAAGAGCCCAATCCGCGGCGCTAGCCAGATAATTAATTCTCGACTTGCTTTTTTTAATTTTTGATGGCCGTGCCTTCACCAAGGCAAACTCGACAGCGACAAAAAATCCATTGAGAATTAATAATAATACGCCGGTAAAAAATTGCAGAAGTGTGATCAGATTATCGTTAAAATCCATAAAAGTTAAGTAGTGATCCGTGTTATATCTTATTGAAACCAACCATCAGAGAGCCAAAGATTATTATGGCAGTGACAAATCATAAGGCAGATGGTTATACAAAGATAGGCTGGAGAGTCTATTTTGAAAGTTGTTCTCAAGGTGATCTTGTCCGCTTTGCAGATTCTGAAGGAAATGATGCGGTGAGACTTGATCAATATCATAATTGCCAGTTTCGTTACTCGTGCCATCATTTCCTGGCATACCGATTCAAGAAAGGTTGAATCTGGAGAGCAAGATTTTTTACGGCAGGTTCAATTATCATGGTGATGTGATTGGCATCCTGAATGCCTATCACATCAATCTGACCACAACAAAATTTATCCCATTCGGAAGCGGGAGATTGATCGGGCATGTCAGTTATATCACAGCCTTCATAAATGGTCGGCAATGTGGAACGAAACAAAACCAGATGACCGGTATAGAGGCGATCGGGTTGGGATGATGACCATTTTTCCTTGTAAGTAGAATCAGCACGATAATGATTGGCATACATTTCCAGAATGGTGCCGACTAATTGTGAATCCGCACTGGCTGGGATAAAACCTGCTTCCTTGAGAAATAAGGCAATACGTTCATATCGTTGAGTATTATTCAGAGGTCTTAATTCATCAATGGTAAAAGGCAACTTCTTGGCATGAGCCAGGCTGACCGCCCAGGCGGTTAAATACATGGCCTCGACACTGTCCTTGATGTTGTCGGTTTTAAATATTTCCATAATCGGCTGCTCATGTCCGGGAATCGGCGCCAACTCATCGATAACCATCAACAACGGAACACGGAACCCCTGACGTTCCAGTTGCAGTGCCATTTCATAGGCGATATAAGCGCCACTGGAATGACCTAATAAGATGAATGTCCCTTGATCCTCGAACGTGGTTAATGCCGTCATATAATATTGCGCCATTTCTTCCATATCAGAAAATGAAGAGTGTGTGCCGCTGTAGGCGGGAGACTGGATGCCATAAAAGGGTTGATCGGGCGCCAGATGGCGGGCGAGATTTCGCATATACCCAATGGCTCCGATGGCGGGATGAAGGGCAAACAATGGAATTGTTGATTGCGGATCTCCCTCCTGGATAGTTAGGATAAACTGTTTGATCTTAGCAAGTTTATTTTGCTGCATTTTGATCCTTTTTTCGAATAGTAATCGCTGTTCCATGCTTAAATGTGCTAGTCTGGACGATAAATCAGTCATTATACTATTCCTCTATATGAGTTAATGCCAACCGCGTTGCTTCGGGAGAAAGGCATTCAATTTCCTCTAATATTTTTTCCCATGATAGCCCAGCGTGGGTACTCACATTATTACAGCGATTTTCTATTTGCCTGGCCATCGCCGAGACGGTCGGAAATTCATGGATTATAGTGATCGGGAGTTGCAGTTGAAATTGTTCCTGAATCCGGTGTATCAAGCGCGCCGCATTAAATGAATGACCGCCCAACATAAAAAAATTGTCTTCAGTACCTATCTTTTCGAGGTGAAGGACTTCACTCCAAATCGAGATCAATTGCTGTTCCCATTGATTAACTGGGGGAACATAATCCGCTCGCACCGGTTGACCAGGTAATGGTAATGAATTTCGATCAATTTTGCCATTGATATTCAAAGAAAATTGTTTGAGATTAACATAATATAACGGCACCATGTTTTCCGGCAGATGTTGCTGCAAAAAACTGCTTAGGTCAAATTGACTGGGGAATACGCCAGACTTACAAATAACGTAAGCGACCAATGAAGTTTCCCGATCATCATTATTAAAAGTTGAAATCAATGCCTGATCGATATCCGGATGAGTGAGCAGGACAGCTTCGATTTCACCCAACTCAATGCGCATCCCGCGAATTTTGATTTGTTGATCGACCCGGCCATGGTATTCAATCTCCCCCGTGTCTGACCAGCTAGCCAAATCTCCTGAGCGATACATCCAGCTATTCGGGATTTCGGTGAAGGGATCTGCAATAAACTTTTCACGGGTGAGCTCGGCGCGGCCATGATATCCACGTCCTACCTGCGCACCGGCGATATACAATTCGCCGATTTGCCCGGGGGGAACGGGTTGTAAACAGCTATTGAGTATATAGATCCGATTGTTGGCGATAGGATGACCGATGGGAAGGAGAGGGCGTTCACCATCATCATGAGGCTCACATTTGTAGCAGGTCACTTCAATGCCGCATTCCGTTGGACCGTACAAATTATATAAATCCGCGGTCAGCAACGAAAAAAAATGTGCGCTCAGTTTTCTCGTCAAGGCTTCACCGCTGCAAAAGACCCGCTTTAGACTGCCGCATTGTTTGGTATTGGCCAGCTGCAGGAATAGTTCCAGCATGGAGGGAATAAAATGAGTATTACTGATTTGGTGGTGTTCGATAAGCGAACTGAGATAGAGCGGGTTTTTATGACCATGAGGGATGGCGATAACCAAAGTCGATCCCATTACTAGCGGCCAGAATATTTCCCAGATCGAAACATCAAAAGTGTAAGGGGTCTTGTGGAGAATCTTGTCATTTTTATCGATGACAAAGGTTTCCTTCATCCACCAGATTCGATTGAATAAGCCGCGATGCGTATTGATGGTTAATTTGGGACGGCCGGTTGAGCCCGATGTAAACAACATATAGGCGGCATGATCTGGTTTAAGGTTGATCATGGGATTATGCTTCTGGGAGAGATCATCATCAAGCGGGAGGTTAAGGATATCGATCAATTCAATATCTTGAGGTAATTTCGCGAAGTGTTGCGAATTCGTTATGACAATCTTCAGGCTGCTGTCAGCGATCATTTGCGCAAGTCTTAATTCGGGATAATCAGGATCCAAGGGAAGATAAACTCCTCCAGACTTAAAAATTGCCAGGATGGCAATGATGGTTGCGAGTGAACGTTCCATACAAATCCCGACGGGCATTTCAGCTCGGGTCCCCTTGGCGATTAATTGATGAGCGAGTTGATTGGCGCGACGATTCAAGTCTGCGTAGGTGAGGCTTTCATTGGCAAAAATAAGCGCTTTTTGATGGGGATTATTTTCTGCCTGCATGGCAACTAATCCCGGGATGTTTAGATCTTGAGGATATTCAGTATGAGTATTGTTCCAATCATAAATAACCTTATGATATTCATCCGAATCAACTGATAATTGATTCACATTTTCAGAGACTGGCGGCGAACAATGATTCATTGCTGGTCAGGACTCGGGATGGGTTAATATTTATAGCTGAACTCAATGCCATAGGTGCGCGGGGGCTGATAGGCATAGTTCACGGCGCCGGTATAATGACGGAAATCGACCGCGACATCGATGATCTCTTCATCCGTTAAATTCTTGCAAAACACAGCCATCGTCCGCCGTTGATCCTTGCTTTCGTACCTGATTTTTGCATTGAATAGATGATATCCCGATTGGCTTAAAATGGATTCGTTGGTTTCGGTAAAATAAAAACGACTTTGATATATATGTTCACCCAGCAGTTTTACCATGCCCTCAATCGCGAGTGGAAGCGCATAAGACAGCGCCATATAGCTACTGAATTCCGGCGCTCGTTTCAAGCTGTTTCCTGACGCGTCGATCGCTTGTTTCTGGTTCATGCCTGAGACGTCAAATCCCCCTGCGTTTTTGAAATCAGTATATTCCGCCTTAAGCAGTGCGGTATTGGCAATGAGTTCGATACACTTGAAGGGATGGGCGATTATTTGACATTCAATCCCCATTTCCCTGGCTTCAGCGGCATTACTGGTGTTTATTTGTACGGTGCTGGTTCCCGGCATTACGGTTAATACCTGTAAATCTGAATGGAGATTATAAAATCCATCCAGGTTGAATTGCAGCCGTCTTTGAAACCATTGGGATTTAAGTCCTATTTCGTAACTGGTGACGTATTCGGGATCGAATGGCTCTTCAATGTGTTCGGCGAAGGCATTAAAACCGCCGCTTTTGAATCCGCGTTCGATTTTGCCATAGATAAACCCCTCATCCCAGGCACGATATTGCATGCCGAATTTGGGAGTAATTGCATTCCAGCTAGCCTGATCGTGGTTCAGGGGAAATCCCGCAATTCCCAGTTGAGAATAAAAATCATAGGTGAGCCGGTTGATTTCGATTTCTTTTTCTTCATAAGAATAGCGCAGCCCGGCAGTCAGGCTCAAGCGCTCGGTAACTGCATAAGTCAGTTCGCCAAACCAGGCAACACTGGTGGCATGAAGGTCTGATGAATTGGTTGTCGCATAATTACCGGGAGGCAGAAGAAGCGTCAAATCACGGGAAAATATGGTGTGTTCTTCTTCCGCTAATTCGGAAAATAAATAGACCCCGCTAAGCCAATGCCATTGTTCATCAAGATCATTGGCCAACTGAAATTCCTGGGTGATTTGCTGCTGATTCATTCTTTGATAAAAATGACCCAACTCCAGGGCGAGTCCATCGGTGTCTTCATAGTGTACATAATTAATCCCCCGAAGTGCGGTGATTGATGTCAACGTCGCGACTTCACCATGCCAATTCAAGGTGCTTGACAATCCCCAAATTTGGCGATCTTCGCGACCAATCACATCATGGTTGACCCGATAGGGATCCTGGGGTTCATAATGATTAAATGGAGGATCGGTCACAGTTGGAAGATGCGGGTTATTTTGAAATGGAATACCAGTCAGCCTGGGATTAAATGCAAAGGCAGTGGGATGGTCTTCATGATGCTCGAATCGGAGGATCAGATCCAGATCTCCCTGGGGGAGCAGCCATAGACTCCCACGATAGCCAAAGCTATCCGCGTCGACAATCTCTTTCTGATGGTAAATATCCCGCGTATAGCCGTCCCGATCTTCAAATTGATATGCGAATCTGCCCAAAACGGATTTTGAACCAAGCGGACTGCCGATAGCGCCAGAATAGTTGAGAGAGGAATAGTTCCCCAAGGTCAGACTTTGATTGAGGGTTAATTTCGGTTCAGGCTTGTTGGTGATGATATTGATTGCGCCGCCGATGGTGTTCCGCCCATACAATGATCCCTGAGGCCCCCGCAGCACTTCGATGCGTTCGATGTCATAGAGATTTACCAGCATAGCTTGCGCGCGGGATATATAGACCCCATCGACATAGTATCCGATACTCAGATCAGAACCGATGCCGAAGTCGACCGATCCAATTCCGCGGATAAAAATCTCAGGAATACTGGTATTGCCATTATTCCCCATGATGAGATTGGGGGTGCGCAAGGATAATTCCGGTAGATCAGTAATTCCGAAATCATCGAGATAGGCGGTTAAATAATATGAAAGCGGTATGGGGGTGGTTAAAAATAGAGTTTCCTGCTTCGTCGCCGTGACGATAACCGGTTCAAATTCAATATACCGCTCCTCGGCCTTTACATTGTTTCCGGGATCTATATCACTTGCGGATAATCCAACTGACTGACTGAGTTGAGTTAAAATAACAGTTAATATAAAACCTAACTTCCGGCTGATCCGTTTGGATTCCATTATTTTTTTGCCGCAATTGGGAGAGGAAGACATAAATCCATTTTTAACTTGGTATACTATTCTCAAAATTTTTCACTCGATCAACGCATGGGTCGCGCTAACATTTCCTGGTATAATTTCAAGTATTGTCCCGCGGTAACTTGATGATTAAAGCGCGCGACACTTTCCTGCATAATTCTCGCAATAATTCTTTCCTTGAACCGGATGGGAGTTCGATAGAATTTAAGCGCTTGATCAATGGCCCATTTCAAGCCATTGCTGTCATAGTGCTTAAACACAAAACCGTTGCCACTGTTTTTATCAGGATTCAATTGGGTGACGGTGTCGTGTATTCCGCCGGTATCGTGGGCGATCGGCAGTGAGCCATATTTCTGACAAATCATTTGCGGCAGACCACAGGGTTCGAATTTGGATGGCATGAGGAGGAAATCAGAGGCTGCAAAAGCCAAATGTGACAGTGAATCATCAAATCCGCAAACCGCAACTCGGGAGTACAAATCATGATGCCGGACAATATCCAAAAAATGCGGTTGATAGGGACCATTGCCAATCAACACCACCTGTAACTTGTCTTTCCAGTTTTCTGAAATAATCTGATATAAAATTTCCGCCAATAGTTGACATCCTTTCTGTACGGGATCGAGCCGATGAGGCCAGAATAGCATTGGCACTTCTGGCGCCAATTCCAGATTGAGTATGTTCTGAAGCTGGAGTTTGCTCTCATGTTTGCCCAACACAAAATTGTGGGATGAGAAATTAACCGGCAGGTTATTATCAATACTGGGATCAAAGGATGGATCAGGGGAATTAAGAATTCCCACAGCGCAGCCGGCATGGAACTTCGCGCTGATCTCATTGCCAATCCGGTCAGAGACGAAAGAATGGCGGTGGTCAATGATTTCCTGAAGAAATGTCGGACTCACGGTATTGATATAATGTGAAGCAAAAATTCCACTGTTCAGCTGATCGACCGGGTTGCTGCAACGGCTTTCCTCATAATTATGAGGCATTCTCTCATAGTACAGATGATGCCAGAATTCAGCGGCATCGATGCCGCAATCTTCCATCGTTGCCAATGTCGATTTTATCGAATGGATGTTATGTACAGTAAATAAACACGGGATATTCATGCGCCGCCCATAAGCGGAGATCAATCCAGTCATCCAATCATTGCAATGGATCAGATCCGGTTGAACCCGTGGAATGATGTTGTTAATCACTTCTCGTTGAAAGACCAATGACAGGCGCCGATTGCTGTCTTCGTCGTTGTTGTAGACTTGATCCTGGTAGTAGAACAGACGGTCTTCCGCCAGATGGACACGATCTTCAGGAAGTTTGCTCTTATACTTGCGCAATTCATCGGTAAAAAAATTGCTGATATCGAGACTGAACATTTTGCGATAATGGGGGAGGGCAACATGGATATCGACACCTAAATCGAGCAGATTTTTTACCAATGTGGATGAAACATCAGCCAGTCCTCCCCCCTTGGCGGTGAGGTAATTGGCCATGTTTCCCATGCCTTGTGGCAGATAGGTGATTTCCGGTGTAACCACCAGGATGCGTGGGGCACGCAGAGTTCTGATAACCGAGGTTGTTGTCACTTTATTTTTCTCCATCTCTCGGCCAGGTAATTAATCCCTGTGAGTGTTTGATTCTGTCATCTCCATTCGGGACCACCCGGGGTGAAAAACCAAAGCGGCCGATCGCCGGACACGTCACCACACTGGTGTAAATATAGTGTCCAGCCGAGAGTGAATGAGCCACGGTCATGGTGATGGTATTGCTGGTCGTGATTTCATTGCCTACGCCGACTTCGCCAATATAAAGTTGTACTTCGACTTCGGAAGGGGTCAATTCCCCAAGATAAACCTCCACCTTGACTTCGAAATGATCTCCCACCTTCAGATTGGGCAATATAGTTGTCAGCGATGGTTGGGATATCTTAATATGCGGCCAATGGCGTATCATTCGTTCTATCTTTTGCACCGATCCCTTGGTTTGGGAGTAATCGTTGATGGTTAATTCCTGATATTGTTTGATGGCGGGATGATAAAATTTGGTTTCATATTCGTACATCATGCGATTGGAATTAAAATCAGCCAAGCCCATTTTGATTGATTTCTTCATCATCTCGACCCAACGCAGGGGAATATAGCTGTTGGGCCGATCATAAAAGATGGGAACGATTACTTCTTCCAATAAATGATACAAAGACAAGCTGTCGTGTTCATCCTGATAATTGACGTCCGTATGTTCATAGCCATTGCCTATGGTCCATCCTCTGTCGGGCTGATAGCCCTCGCACCACCACCCATCCAACACACTGGCATTAAGCACACCGTTCATTGCCGCTTTCATTCCGGAAGTCCCGCTGGCTTCCAGAGGCCGCCGTGGTGTATTCAGCCAGACATCGACCCCCTGAATCATGACCCGTGCCAGTTCCATATCATAATCTTCTACAAATATGATGCTGCTGCGAATCGAATCGCGCCGCGAAAAATCAATGATATCCTTGATCAATTTTTTGCCTTCAATATCCTTCTGGTGGGCCTTGCCGGCAAAGATAAATTGGATTCGCCCCTCCTTGTCATTTAATAATTTTTCCAGCCGCTGAGGATCGCGGAAGAGCAGGGTGGCGCGTTTATAGGCGGTGAAACGCCGGGCATAACCAATGGTCAGGACATCGCGATTGAGCACGGATTGGACGTGATCGATTTGAGAGCGGGGCGCATTCAAGCGCTCCAAATGATAGGTTAAACGTTGCCGACAATGGTTGATGAGATGATTGCGCCGCAATTCGTGCACCTGCCAGATTTCTTCCGGGGGGATTTCATCAATGTAATCGAATTTATTTGTGTTCTGATCGTGGTGATGCCAGCGCGAGCCAAGATAATGATCGTATAACTTGGCATGATCGGTTGATACCCAGGTTTGCGGGTGAACCGCATTGGTGATATGGGTAATTGGGATTTCCTCCTTGGGTTTTTCCGGCCACAAATAATGCATCATTGACCGCGTAACCTGTCCATGCAATTTGCTGACACCGTTGCAGTATTGAGCAAGTTTCAGCGCCAATATGGTCATCGAAAAATCGGCATTTGATGATGCTCCGGGAGGCTGGCCTAGCGCTATCAGTGATCCCACCGAAGTCTCAAGTGACGGCGCCAGGAGTTCCATGTAGGGATAGATCATATCCACCTTGAATACATCATGACCGGCTTCTACGGGGGTGTGGGTGGTAAACACATTAGTTCGGGCGATGAGTTCGCAGGCGGTTTTAAATTCTATTCCATCGGACTGGATAACCTGCGCCATGCGTTCCAGGCTCAATAACGCGGAATGGCCTTCATTCATATGATATACCATCGGTTTAATCCCCATGGCCTGAAGCGCCTTCACCCCGCCGATGCCGAGTAGAATTTCCTGCAGCCAGCGGTTATGGCTGTCACCTCCATACAGTTGGGCGGTAATGTTGCGGATATGTTCGGGGTTATCAGATAGGTTGGTATCCAACAGGTAAAGTTCGACTCGACCGACCTGGGCTTTCCAGACATTCACCTTTATTGTGTCATTGGGAATCGGAATGCTGATTTCAAAGAGCTCGCCTTGTTGATTACGTGCCCGACGAACCGGGAGAAAATGAAAATCATAATCCGGATAATACTCGTGTTGTATCCCGTCATGACTCAGGAGCTGTTTGCCGAACCCTTGCCGGTAGAGAATCCCGATCCCCACCATGGGGAGTATTCTATCCGATGCGGTTTTGAGAAAATCTCCCGCCAAAACCCCTAGGCCGCCGGAAAATATTCGCAAAGAATTGTGGATGCCGAATTCAGCACAAAAATAGGCAATGCATTGATGCGAAGCGATGAGTGGGTGAGATTCGCTGACCGCATGATAACTGGTGTAAACATCCTTGACCCGGGTTTGATGGTCGAGAAAACTTTGATCCTTGATCAAAGCATATAATTCATCCTGTGGCACCTGATTTAAAAACACCACCGGATTTTTATCGACCTTTTGCCAGAGCACCGGATTAATCCGGCGAAACAACGCCGCCGCGTCATGATGCCAAGACCACCAATAGTTGGTTGAGAGTTCTTCAATAAACTTCAACTCGTCGGGTATGATTGGTCTTACCCGGAAGAACTTCAAACTTTTCATTAAGTTTCAACCATCTAATATATGTACAATATGCCTTATCCAACGGTGATGACACTATTCAGTGTCCCATGAGCATTTCTCACCCATTTCAGACATTCAGGATCGACATGCCATTCCCCATTGACGATGAATTTATATTCATAGGTGCCCGTTGACAGCATCAGGGTAACTGCAAATTCGCCATTATTTTTCGGATCGGTCAATTTTTTTTCTCCCGTTCCCCAATCATTAAATGTACCGGCTACGTAAACTTCACTACCGGGATGGGTTTTAAGCGTGAATTTAACGCGTTTTTTCCCCGCGTTTTGTGATTTTTTGTTGGCCATAATTATTGAAATCCTCGTTGGTTTTAAATTGTTGATGGGATGGCATACATATACGGGGAAAGGTCAAACAGTCATACTCGATAATTCCTGATTGGAGATTCATGGGATGTTGTCAGTTACTGTCTTGTTCCTTTCCCGCAAATGACATAAATGAAGCACACTTCTTTACTCCATTAATCAATAACAGATGATCTGAAATGGTTTCCGTCAAGTGCAATTCATACTTTTCAAATTCAGCCTCTTAGTTTATATTGACACTCGATTCACTTTGGCATTGCCCCAATATCAGGCTTTAGTCTTGCGTGACATTATCGAACAATCAGATTGTTTATAGCGATAACGGTAGCAGTATTATTGAAGGAAATTGTTCGGGATAATCCGGATCAACCATGGTCATTATGTCAGATTAAGGAGTGTATATGAATTACTTATCCAGTCAAAAAAGAAGCGAAAAAGTAAAGGCGCGGGCCCATGATAAATTAGACATTGATGAAGTCGAACAGAATTTTGCCCGTCAACTTAAATACTCATTGGCGAAAGACAGTTACACCGCCACTGATTGGGATCGATTTGTCGCCCTCAGCCTGACGATACGTGATTTTCTCATTGAACGCTGGATGGAAACCCAGCAAAACTACCACCGCCATAATCTCAAGCGCGTCTACTACATCTCGCTCGAATATCTCATCGGCAGAGCTCTGGCCAATAATATCATCAATCTCGACATGGATAAGACTTGCGAAATGGCGCTCAAAAAGTTTGGCATTGACTGGACCCATTTATGTTCGATGGGAGTCGACGCGGGCCTTGGCAACGGCGGTCTGGGGCGACTTGCCGCCTGTTTCCTTGATTCCATGGCAACCCTGAGTCTGCCGGCGACCGGTTACGGTTTGCATTATGACTTTGGCATTTTTCGCCAAACCATCAAGGATGGCTATCAGATCGAGGAACCCGATGAATGGTTGCGCTCCGGCAATCCCTGGGAAATAGAACGTCCCGAATACACCTTCCAGGTTGATTTTGGCGGATCGGTGAATGAGCATCAAGAAAACGGCAGACAGGTCTTTACCTGGCATCCTGCTCATCATGTCCTGGGTGTTCCTTATGACACCCCGATCATTGGCTTCGGCAGTGAAAATGTCAATACCCTGCGCTTGTGGTCGGCCAAAGCCAGCGCCGAATTCGATTTTGAGGATTTCAACCAGGGCGATTACATTCAGGCTGTACAACATAAGATCAAAGCGGAAACCTTGACCAAGGTGCTGTATCCAAATGACACCAATTACAGCGGTAAATCGCTCCGCTTCGAGCAACAATACTTCTTTGTTTCCTGTTCTTTGCAGGACATCGTGCGACGGTTTAAGGTACACAACAAAAACTTTGAATTTTTTCCGCAAAAGGTCGCGATTCAGCTTAATGACACCCATCCCACCATGGGAATCGCGGAATTAATGCATATTCTCATGGATAAGGAAGAGCTGCCCTGGGATACCGCATGGAAAATCACCGTAGATACCTTCGGTTATACCAATCATACTCTGCTCCCGGAAGCCCTGGAAAAATGGCCGGTCGATTTCTTCGCGCAAAAGCTCCCCCGTCATCTCCAGATCATCTATGAGATTAACCGCCGGTTCCTCGAGAAAATTTCGATGCATTATCCTGGCGATAATGATCGTCTTTGCCGCATGAGCATTATCGAGGAGTCACACCCCAAACAGGTTCGCATGGCGCACCTGGCCACGGTCGGATCTCATTCCATCAATGGGGTCGCGGCTTTGCATACTCATCTGTTGAAGCAACATCTCTTCCGTGATTTTTATGACCTCTACCCAGAGCGCTTTAATAATAAAACCAATGGCGTTACCCCGCGGCGGTGGTTGTTAAGCGCCAACCCCGCCCTGGCCAAATGGATCAGTGATATCATAGGACGGGAATGGATTTGTGATCTGGATCAATTGCGCCGCTTGGAGAAATTCGCCATGATTGCCGACCAGCGGGATGCTTTTGGCGCGATCAAGGATGCCAATAAACTGGTACTCTCCAGGACCATTGTCAATGAATTAGGCATCGAGGTTGATCCCAAGGCGATTTTCGACGTGCACATCAAGCGGTTTCATGAGTACAAGCGCCAACTCTTAAACGCACTGCATATTGTCATGCTCTACAATCGATTAAAACAAAATCCGCAATTGGATATTATGCCGCGCGTCTTTATCTTCTCCGGCAAGGCTGCGCCGGGGTATTATATGGCCAAAATGATTATCAAATTCATTCACAGTCTTGCCTATGTCATTAATCAGGATGAAGATATAAACGGCAGGATCAAGATTGTATTCTTCCCCAATTACAGCGTCTCTCTCGCCGAAAAAATCATTCCCGCCGCGGATATCAGTGAACAGATTTCCACCGCGGGAATGGAAGCGTCCGGCACCGGCAACATGAAGATGACATTGAATGGCGCGTTGACCGTGGGCACCCTCGACGGCGCTAATATCGAGATCAAAGACGAGGTCGGCGATGAGAATATCTTCATTTTTGGTCTTAAAGCCGATGAAATCGAGACCATGAGACGCAATAACTCCTATAATCCCTATGATTATTATCACCAGTATCCTGAAATCAAAAGCACCATTGACATGGCCTTCTCAAATTATTTCTGCCTTCATAATCCTGGTTTGTTTGAACCGATACGCAGAACCCTGTTCGATTATGGCGACCGCTACTTCGTGCTTGCCGATCTACTGGCCTATGCGCAAGCGCAATCACAGGCGGATCGCCTCTATCGCGATCGGGATGAATGGAATTGCAAGTCACTGTTGAATGTCGCCCGATCTGGCAAATTCAGTTCCGACCGGGTGATCAGGGAATACGCCCAGGAAATCTGGCGTGTCGAGCCCTTTTCCATCGATTTGAATCGCAAGGGATGCGACACGATTGTCGAGGCGCGAATCAGTGTCGCCAACCGCCGGGTCACTGGACTTGATGAATAGATTAATGGACTCATGAACCGATATCAAGACCGTCATGTCGCCATGAGCGCTTTTAAATCTTTCCGCCTCTTTCACCTGCTTGGCATGCTGGCGTGCGCCTGTCTCCTTGGTTGCGGCTGCGCCGCCCTTGCTTCCCAACCACCGCGTTTTGCGATTGCCCTCAGCAATCAGATATTACCAGCCAATGGAGTGATCACCTTCGGAGTCGATGTCGAGGATGATGACAGCGCTCAAGTAACCGTCACCGCCACCAGCGATCATCCCGGGATTGAAATCATCATCCCGGAGAGCAATCGTTTTGCCCGCCTTAATTTTGTCAATTCTTCCAATCAGCCCATCGGCAGCATGGTCGCGGAGATTTTTGAAGAACGCGGCGGTTTGGCGGCACAGCGCTTCATCAATCTCAGCACCAATGGGTATAACCTTGATAAGACGGTAAATCCCAATGCGCCACCTTTTTACACGAATGTGGCAGTCCATCGAATAGCCGATCTCAGGGGAGCTCCCAATGGATTGATCATTCAGACGGGAGACGCGCAATTCGGCACTGGCACGGGTGGCAGTCCATTAGGGACATTTCCCGATCAATTCGCGCTTCAGGATGGGTTGAATTTCGCTGGTCATGGGGCGCTGGCAATGGCTAATTCCGGCGCCAACACCAATAACAGCCAGTTTTTTATCACCAACGATGCGGTTGAGCATTTGAATGGCAAGCACATGATCTTCGGTCAGGTAATTTCGGGACAGGAAGTGATCGACACACTTGCTCGCCTTCCCAGGGATTCGAACAGTCGCCCAACCCCGACCCCCCGATTGGGATCAGTGGAAATTTTCACCAACCGGAAGGATGCCACCATCACCCTGAAAGAGATTTCCCCGGTTTTAACGGAAGCAACTGTTACTGTCACCCTTACTGACAATACCGGACTTCAAGCCCAGCAACAAATCAAAGTCATTCCATTGCTGCCTAGACTCAGCACCATTGCAACCGATCCAGCGGGAACTCCTTTTGCCATGACCGTGGCCAATAATCTGCTGTATTTAGCCAATGGCGCCCGGGGGATAGAAATCCACGATCTAGCCGATCCTCAACATCCGGTTTTGAAGGGTAGTTTCCATCCCTCCTATGCCGGTTTTGCTCGTGATATTGAAGTGGCTCAATACCTCAATCCCAGTCGAATCGTTGCCTTTGTCGCTTATACCGAAGGAGGATTATTAACTCTAAATGTGACTAATCCAGCGAATATCACTCAGTTGTCTCATGTCCCGGTCGACACCAACAATGCCGCCAACCTTGATGGTGATGCTTATGATATCGCCTTGGACAGTGTCAAAGCCAGAGCTTTGGTGGCGACTTCCACCGGATCATTAAAAGACAAAATAGGCGGACTCACGGCTTTCAATCTCAATAATCCCGGTTCACTGCAGCGGCTTGGCAGCTTGCCATTACAGTTTGGCAATCCCGCGCAGTCAATTGATATGCGCGCATTGGAGATTATTTATGAGGGGGATAAAGCAATCGCCTATGTCAATGGCTTTAATTTCGGGTTATTGGGAATTGATACATCCAGTCCTGAGACTTTCAATGATAGAGCAATCAAATTTAATCAGGGGTATACACAACCCTGGGGATTATCCATATTTGATAATCATCTTTACCTGTCGGTTATGGGAACTTCCGGATCTGCTTCGGGTTTGGTGGCATACTCTTTTACGGAAACGAAATCGCCCACCAATGCCCGCAGTCTGGTATTGGGAAGTAATTCCTGGTTTGTAGCCGCCGGGGAGCAATTCGCGGTCGTCAGTCATCAGAATGGTGAATTCGATTTTATTGATACCACCAATTTGAACGCGCTCGTCAATCGGTTTTCCTTCAATCAATTTGCTGCCGGTAAACCCTCCATCATCAACGACGTGATTTATCTGCCCTTGGAGAATCATTCCATCCATGTCAGCAGGTTGAATCGGGCGGCTTTTCGTCATCCCGAAGTCAGTGTCATCAGTGGCAATCCCGGAATCAAGCTGATCAATCATGCCTCGGTAATCAACGCCGGAGAAACCACCGAAGGGCAGACATTTGGACCCGATTTTACCTTCATCATCAGAAACGATGGACCTGAACCTTTGACGATTGGGACTGTGCAAATACCCAGACAATTGGAGGTGGTTAAAGCGTTTCCCGCCTTTTTGGGGCCAGGATCTCAAGATACTGTGACCTTGAAATTGACTGGCAGTAATCCTGGTCTTTTTAGCGCTGTTATTCGCTTTACCTCCAATGATTTCAATGAGTCCCCATATGAAATCATAGCGCAAGGCACCGTCAATGGCACCAGCCTCATTCATGGCACGATCTGGCACGACAACATTGTTGCCAATGGCCAGATCGATGCCAATGAACCCCGCGTGTCAGCGGTTGGGGTGTCACTTTACCAGGATAATGGAGATGGCAAATTTGAAGGCGGGGGCAACGATGAACAGATTTCTAATGTTCAAACCAGCGTCAATGGAACCTACTCGATTCCTGATCTTGGCAGCGGCAGTTATTGGCTTGATGTTGATGAACATTCACCGGCATTGATCGGATTGGGATTGAGTTCCGGTGTCAACCCGCGCTTGATTACGGTTGGCATTGGCACGACTCATCAGGCCGACTTTGGGTTTGCTTCGCTGGCAAGCGATACCCATCCTGTTGCAATCAATGTCGGCTGGAATCTGCTCGCGTTTCCGATCAAACCGCAAAATCAAGGTGTGGCTCAACTGCAATCCGCACTCTCAATCAATACCAGTCTTCCAGTATGGGAATGGCATAATCATCTTACCCCCCCGCAATATCTTTCCAGCAACATCCTCAGGGCATTAACCGGATATTGGTTCTATACTGATAATCAGAATGAAACCACCATTAGCGGGTATATCCCTGATCGTCCCCGCATCCGCTTTTTTACCGGCTGGAATCTGATCGGTGTCCCCCGGGGTGTCACTACCATCACCCATGCGGCAATCCATCCCACCTTCTGGCGCTGGGAGGGCGATCACTTCCAAGCAACCAACTTCTTGGCACCCGGTCACGGTTTTTGGGTGCATTCCAGTCAATCATTCATCTTCGAATTCGAATGATTTCTCGTATAGGCAGAGTCACACCTAATACCGAACCCGTGCTTGCTCGCAAATAGTACAAGCGAAATTATTCCGGGGTGGGAATGGGCATTGTGAACCAATCAGTTTGCCCGGGCTTGATTCTATGGTTAAAATTGTACAGTTTTGTCGGGGGTTATGTTTTTAATGAGCTTTGGTGATCCACTCCTTATGATATTTTTTAGCGATGGTTTCCGGTTAAGGAGGTAGATGTTTTCGCCGCGGGTTCTTGCGCCCGCTGCCATTTCCATTCCTCAACCGCGCAAAACAAACAGGGCGCGATATAAATGGTGACCAACAGACTGACCGCCATGCCGCCAATGCTGGGGATGGCCATGGGCTGCATTACGTCAGAACCGCGTCCAGTCGCCCAGAAAATAGGCAAAAGACCAAAAACGGTTGTACAAAGGGTCATCAGACAGGGACGAATGCGCTTTAATCCAGCTTGCATAACCGCCTCGCGAATATCCTGCACCGAATTGAACGTGGCCTGGTCAAATATATCTTCGAGGTAAGTTGAAATGACGACACCATCATCGTCCACCACGCCGAACAGGACAAGAAACCCGACCCAGACCGCAACCGAAAGGTTTACCTCCCATAGCGCCAGCAAAATAAACCCGCCGGAAGCCGACACCAGGATGCCAAAATAGATGATGGGCGCAATCCACCAACGTTTGAAGCCGAGGTAAAGCATGACAAACATGATAAAAAGACATACAGGCACAAGGATACTCATCCTTTTGGTGGCGCGTACCTGGTTCTCAAATTGGCCGCTCCATTCCCAGTAGTATCCGGCGGGCAGCTTCAAGCGACCGTCCCGGACCGCCTCTTGGAGCAAGGCCTCAGCATCTTCCACTACGCTTACTTCATCGCGGTCGCGAGTATTCATGGTGACATAGCCGACCAATAGACCGCGTTCACCTTTAATTTCCTGAGGGCCGAGTACACTCGTGATGGTGACTACTTGAGTGAGGGGGATTTGCGCGCCGCTGGAACTGGGGACCAATATCTTCTCTAATTCAGGCACATCTTCACGGAATTCACGCAGGTATCGGATACGAATCGGATAGCGTTCTCGGCCTTCGACTGACTCCATGATGTTCATCCCGCCAATTGCGATTTCGATAACGTCCTGCACATCGCGGATATTCACGCCATAACGAGCGCTGCGGTCGCGATCGATTTCAAACTCCAGATAGGGTTTGCCAACGATACGATCGGCCACGATGTCTGTCGCGCCCGGTACATGCTTGAGAAGTTGCTCGATCTCCAGCCCGACACGTTCGATTTCCTTCAAATCGCTCCCGTAAATCTTTACCCCCATCATGGCGCGGAAACCGGTTTGGAGCATGACAAGTCGGGTTTGAATCGGCTGCAGAAAGGTTGGCAACACGCCGGGAATGGCGGTTTTTTCCTGAAGTTCAAGGAGGATTTCGTTCTTGGTGATGGCGCGATGTTCAGGCCATATTTTTGTAAGTGGAAACTTCACCCAATCAGGCCAATTGGAAAACACTCGTTTCATCGGGACATGACGCCATTCGGATTCCGGTTTGAGAATGATAATGCTTTCGATCATGCTGATGGGGGCGGGGTCGAGCGCGGAATCAGCGCGGCCCAATTTACCGACGACCGACTCAACTTCCGGCACACTGGCGATCGCCAGGTCTTGTTTGGCGTTTACTTCGAGAGCGGGACCTAGTCCGGCTTGCGGCAGTAATGACGGCATGTAAAGGAAAGAGCCTTCATCGAGCGGGGGCATGAACTCACGGCCGATACCTGGCAGGATGCGGCGCTCATCAATGATTGTGAGACCGTCTACGATCTCCATTTCACGTTCTTTTGGGCTTTGACGGCGCCAGAGGAGTCGGCGATGAACTGAACCATCATCTTGTTTCAGTCGCTGCCATCGGAGCTGATCGAATTCGATTATTGGTCGTCTGATGTCAGCGGTATTTTTCAGATACATTGCCCGCTTCAGATCGGGTGGAGCTTCTTCCCAGGCAAACAGGTTCACAAACCACCCCAATGGCGCGAGAGTTCTGCCAATGCCAAGCCAAACCGTTAAACCGGTAAACAGAATCGTCACGGGGATAATCAGAAAGGTTTTCTTGTGCGCCAGAATCCAGCGCAATGTCGGAGTGTAAATCCAGGTGATAACACGTGAAACACGATTCTCTTCCATCGGCAGAAATCGTTCATTAGCCATGCGCCAGACAGCCAACGCGACAATTACTCCGACCACAATAGCCATTGGCCAGCCGCTGTAATGACTATTCCCCCCCATGGACAACCTAAAGATAAAATGCGTGGCAATGACAGCAATGAGACTGAGCGCACCCGCCATTATCCACACTGACTTTTTTGACCATTTCACCGGACGAAACAGGAAATAACAGACCAGAGGAACCACCGTGAGCGCGAGAATTACAGAGGCGCCAATGGCGAAGGTCTTGGTGAAGGCAAGCGGGCGAAAAAGTTTGCCTTCCTGGTCGGAAAGGAAGAATACCGGGATGAAGGAAATTAATGTATTTGAAACCGCTGTGACAATGGCCCCGCCAACCTCGGAGGCGCCATCATACACTTTCTGAAAATGACTTCGTTTTTTGTCCCCCATGGCAATGTGACGATAAATATTTTCTGTCATAATGATCCCCATGTCGCCGACATCGCCAATGGCAATGGCAAGACCGGCAAGCGACATGATATTGGAATCGACCCCGAAAACATACATCAGGATAAAACAAAGTCCGACGGAAAGCGGGAGGGTAACAATCACGGAAACAGTACTGCGCAAATGCAACAAAAAGATGAGGATGACCGCGCTCGCCATCAACGCCTCCTCAAGCAATGCCTCTTTCAAGGTGTCAATGGTTTCCATGACGATATCAGTGCGATCATAGAAGGGAACAATTTTTACTTTTGAGACGCTGCCATCCGCAAGGGTCTTAAACGGTAATCCCGGCTCCAACTGGGTGATTTTCTCCTTCACTTTTTTGACCACCTGAAGCGGGTTTTCACCATATCGCATCAATACCACACCACCGACGGCTTCAACTCCGGCTTTGTCCAGCGCGCCCCGGCGGAAGTCAGGCCCCAGGGAAACGGTAGCGACATGTTTAACCTGGATGGGGGTGCCGGTTTCCTGGCGAATGACAACTTTTTCCAAATCCTCAATTGATTTTATGAAACCTACGCCACGAATGAAAAATTCAATCCCATTTTTTTCCAGTACCTTGGCGCCGACATCGATGTTCGATTTCCGCACCGCCTCATAAACATCCATCAGGGTAACTCGATGAGCGCGCATTTTATCAGGGTGTACATCGATTTGATACTGCTTTACATAGCCGCCGATGCTGGCGACTTCTGAAACGCCTTCAACGGCGTTCAATTGGTAACGAATAAACCAATCTTGAATCGAGCGGAGTTCAGCCAGGTCAAAGCCTTCCGCTTCAACCGTGTACCAAAAAACCTGGCCCAGTGCGGTCGCGTCAGGACCTAATACCGGGGTCACACCGGCAGGCAAACGTTGTTGTGCGACATTGATGCGCTCCAATACTCGCGATCGTGCCCAGTAATAGTCGATATTGTCTTTGAAGATAACAAAAACCATGGCAAAGCCAAAGCCGGACATTGACCGGATGGTCTTCACCCCAGGGGTGCCGGTGAGGCTGGTAGTCAAAGGATATGTAACCTGGTTATCAACATCCTGCGGTGAACGTCCCGGCCAGTCCGCAAAGACAATAACCTGTTTTTCACCGATGTCGGGAATGGCATCGACTGGGGTTCGCGTAATCGCATAATAACCGCCGGCAGCAATCGCGCCCATTCCCAGGATGACAAGGAACGCATTCTTCAGGCACCAGTGAATGATTGTATTGATCATAATTGTTGTGATGGTGTTTTAGGCATATTTCCTTTATTGCCGATGCTTGTCATGCGGCGGCAAGCCGTTGAGGGGATGATCGGTATTTAACGGATGGTCATCCCTATTGGTCTCATGATTACCATGATGATGACCAGTAACGGCCGTCTGTCCTTCCCGGTACAACAGGCTCGGGAGACCACGAATCTGGAATTGACTGTCAAGGAGAAAATTCCCACGCACTGCTACCAGGTCACCTTCGTTGAGTCCGCTCAATACCGGATATGAATTGTCAGCGCGCGGACCGGTTTCAATCTCAACGGGGATGAATTTGCCCTTGCTTTTCTCGACATAAACGAGTTTACGCACTCCGCTGTCAAGAACCGCTGATACCGGCACTGCGAGTGGAAGTTGTTTGTTTGCTGACTTTAGTTCTCTGGGCGGGGCGGGAATTTGTATGAGTGTCATATTGCACGTTGGACACTCACCTGAATGTGGCAGCAGTATGAGCGGATGCATGGGACAACTCCATTGTCCTTCTATACCCGTGGGAGCGGGCTGGCCGTCCGCCAAAAGTTCGGCGCGAATAATGGCGCTGACGTACATCCCCGGTTTCAATTGACGCTTGGTGTTTAAGATATTAAGCAGCACTTTCACTGTTCTCGATCCCTCATCAAGCATTGGGCTGATGAACCAAACCCGGCCAGTAAATATCCGTCCGGGAATCGATTCTGATTTTACCTCGACTATTTGGCCGTATTGCACCCATGCCAGCTCGCTTTCATAGATATCGAGATAAACCCAGATCGACTCAAGATTCGCCAGTCGGTAGAGCATATCGCCTGGTTTCACCATGGCTTTTTCCACAATCATTTTTTCCATGACTGTGCCTTGGATGGGGGAGAACAGGGTGATGCGGTCGCTGATCTTCTGGTCGCGCACGAGATCATCCACCTGTGCCTGGGTAAGTCCCCAAAGAAGAAGTTTGTGTTTGGCGGACTCAATCAGGCTGGGGTTACGCTGGCCCTCCAGTGCGATGAGAAGTTCCTGTTGCGCCACCAGGAGGTCGGGACTATAAATTTCGACCAGATGGTCGCCTGAATTTACTTCTATGCCGGTGTAGTCCACGAATAACCGCTCAACATAACCTTCCACTCGTGAAGTGATGAGGGCGAGGGTCGTTTCGTTGTATTGTACTTTGCCAACCACACGAATCTCACGACTGAGTTTGCGTCGTTGGACCACGACGGTTTCGACACTGGCCATTGAGCGCGAGTAATCGGATAACTCCAACATCGGTATGGCAGATTCCGCAGAGTCACTGGTGGTGTTTGAAGCAGAGATGGGAACGAGTGGCATTGAACAGATGGGGCATGCGCCGGGTTGCGGCAGTCGGACCTGGGGATGCATTGAGCAGGTCCAAATTCGCGTGGTTGCTGCCGAGGAAGTGGTATTGGGGTTTTCCGCGGCATGATTTAACCTCACCACAGTATCGTTGACGCTAATGAGTAACATCGCCATCATGATGAGAATAAATTTTTGTGGTGCATAATTAAGATTCATCATTAATTTTCCTTTCAAGGGGTGAGATAGGGATGCAATATCGGTGCGCCGGCCGGCGGCATGCCAAGGATGAGTAGAGAGAGTTCGGCCAATGCCAGTTCTCGTTGGATTCTTGCCTCGATCTCTGATAACTGAAACTCCAATAACGTCCGTTCAGCGTCCAGGACATTGAGAAAATCCACCTTGTTAGAGACATAACTGGATTGAGCAACTTCCAAAGACTGCCTGGCCATCGGCAAAAGTCGATCCGCAAGCAATCCCAAGTTACGGCTTGATTCACGATATATGAAGGACTTTTCCGCATAATCTACTGCCAGCGCGATTTGTTCCGCCGACAATCTTGCCTCGGTTGCCTTCTTGACAGCTTGAGCTGCCGCTATTTGAGCTGAAATTTTGTCCCGCCAAATCGGCAGTGTCATCCCAATATTGGGATTTATGACCATGGGTGACGGCTTCACGTTGGCGCTGAGACCAAGATTGAAATCCGGCACCCGTGCCTTGTATGTGAGCTGAAGCGCGGCATCGGCACGACGAACCTCCGCCTCCAATTCCCGCAGCCGTGGATTTCGTGTCAGCGCCGTGGCAAATAATCCTTCGGTTGTCATTTCAAGTGGAGTGGACTCAAATTGGCGCGGCAATGGCGGGGCAGGATGATCGGAGGACAGTCCCAATGCCGCTTTAAATTGCTCTAACAGGGGATTGCGGGAGTCTTCAAGGTTTTGGATTTCCGTGGTTATCTGTTCCAGTTCGATCTGTGCTCGCAGGACATCCTGCAAGGTCACTTTACCTACTTTGTTTTGCATCCGCGCCAATTTCTCGATTTCTTCGATCAGCCTCAGTGTTTCCCTGTATACACCCACCTTGGCATGGAGAAAGTAGAGACTGTAATACGCTTTTTTGAGTGTATATGCAGTTTGCAAGACACTCATTTCGAATATGACATATTTTCCATCGCTCTCGGCAGTTGCGATGTTTGCTGCTGCTTTCAGTTTTCCAGGGCCGGGAAAATCCATCATCAATCCTGGCATGAGCGACATTACCATGCTTGCAATATCTGCCGAAAAAGTCAGTCGTGGATCAGGCAGGGAGCGTTCCACCGCGATGCGTTGCACTGCTGCCGCCCAGTCATAATATGCGGCTTCTACCCCGGGTTGATTCAATATGGCATAGAGAAGATAATCACTTAATGGGGTATCGGATGTGAGTGTTGGCAGGGCCGGGCGCTGATTGTCTGGGCGATAGATTTTCGCGATCGTTTGTTGTTGTTCCAAAGCAGCGGTTTCAACCTTGGGACGAACCCCGACACAGCCGGATGAAAGTATGAACAAGGCGGCACTGCTGACTATCAGCTGTCGCCAGCTTCGTTTATGGTGTCGGATAGTCTTCATTATGCCATTCACTAATCATGGTATATTGCAATCCAATCTTGTGGGAGAGACAGTATACAGTCGGATTTTGCACACCGCCGTTCCAGCCAGGCTGGGAATCGAGCAATCTCTATCTAAAACCTGATCGTCTTCAGTAAATCTAAAATCAAAATGTGATTATTTCTTATACCTAAGAGTTAGTCATAATAACACAAGAATTGGGCGTGATATATTGTGCTCCCTATCATCAATTTCCGATATATTTATTGGTTTTTTCCATTGCGCCTTCACAGCTTGGCACGAGAAAATGACATGGGGTTGCCTGTCGGTTGGCAGACAGGCAGACGGCTGAGCCGTGTTGAACTAGGTAATGGTATGATTTTCAAGTTAAATGTGAAACCATCATCATCGAATGTAGCACATCATAATCCGGAAGAGATAATAAAAATTTAACTATTTAAGATTAATAAGGTTAACTTCTTTACAAGGGCTTAAACGCATCGACAAATCCCGCGAGCTCTTCTATTATAGGCTTATCCGAAATCGGACGATTGATATCTGTGGTCAATGGTGATCAAGGCACCAATATGATATCCCCAATTTGATGGATTGAGCGATGTTCATGCACTCGCTGGTAACTTTATAAGTTATCAGGACTGATAAAACGCCTTATAGCCTTTATACGCCATGTAAATGTCTAATTTGCCGGCGGTTTCCCAGGGAGCATGCATGCTGAGCAGACCGACGCCGCAATCGATGACATCCATTTCATAACGCGCCAGCATGAAGGCGATGGTGCCGCCGCCGCCCTGATCCACCTTGCCGATTTCACCGGTTTGCCAGAGCACACCGGCAGTGTCGAAAATCCGGCGCAATTCGCCGATGTATTCCGCGTGAGCATCGTTGGAACCGCTCTTGCCGCGTGAGCCGACATATTTGGTAAGAATCAGCCCATGATTCATTTTGGCCATATTATCATTGGGCGCGCTGACATCCGGGTAGTTGGGATCATGCAGGGCGTTAACATCGGCAGACAGCATTTTTGAGTTCTTCAAACAACGGCGCAATGCGATATCATTATAATTCTCAACTGCCAGGTTAAGCACTTCGGCAACTGCGTTTTCGAATAAATAACTGTACATCCCGGTTGCGCCCACCGAACCGATTTCTTCCTTGTCAGTAAGTATGCACATGGCAGTATGATCGGGGGTTTTCTCCAACTCCAACATTGCCCGGATTGCAGTATAGGCACAGACCCGATCATCATGACCATAGCCCAGGATCATCGAGCGGTCGATGCCCAAATCCCGCGCCGGGCCAGCGGGGACTAATTCCAATTCGGCGCTGGTCAAATCCATTTCATCAATGCCATAGGTGTCATTCAATAGCTTCAAGGCAGCGAGCTTGACCTTATCCTTGATATCCTTGTCCTTAATCGGGATACTGGCAAATAGGACATTAAGACCTTCGCCGGAGATACCATCGTTGAGCTTTTTCTCGCCCTGATCCTTGCCCAGATGCGGCAACAGGTCCGTGATCGAAAATACCGGATCGCCGGGGTCTTCACCAATCGAAATGGTGATGGTTTCACCGGTTTTTTTAATCACTACCCCATGCAATGCCAGGGGAATGGTAACCCATTGATATTTTTTGATCCCGCCATAATAATGGGTATCCAGAAAGGCCATTCCGCCTTCTTCATAGAGCGGCCGGGGTTTTAAATCGAGACGGGGCGAATCGGTGTGACCGCCAATGATGCGCATGCCCTGGGGCAACGCATTTTTGCCGATATGGAATAATAAGAGCGTTTTGCCGGCACAACTGAGGTAGATTTTATCGCCCGATTTAAGTTTTTGTTGGGATTTGAGATAGGTTGTGATATTCTTGTATCCATGCTCTTCAGCCAATCTGAGCCCGGCATCGTGGACTTCTCTTTCGGTTTTGGCGGCGCTGATGAAGGCACTGTAATCGCGACAAAATGCATTGATTTTTTTGGCTTCCATTTCCTTGATGGCAAGCCAGCCATTTTCTGAAGTCATCAATAAATTTTTCAGTTTGGAGTGGTCTTTTCCAGGTGATTTCACTTTGGGTTTCATATTGGTATCCTTGCATTAATTAGGTATATGGTTAATAACAGACAGTCTAATTCGCATGCTGGGTCTTGACCTTGACACGAACAATCAATATTTTTCTGGTTTTCTCATATACTAACAATCAAACATTAAAGTCCAAACCGCCAGCCGACTATTTTCGATTTCACGGCAGGTTAATAATACAAATGATCGGGCGAGAGTGGCGAAACTGGCAGACGCGCAAGACTTAGGATCTTGAGCCGCAAGGCGTGGGGGTTCGACTCCCCCCTCTCGCACTATCTTACGCTGCATACACTTTTCTACAATATTTGAACGTCCCCCATAATGGCGTTGATTGGAGGACCGGGAAAGCCGGTGAGAAATCCAGCAGCGAGCAGAATTAAGCAACTTTATAGATCGGGGATATGGTGCTGATATTAATTATTCACTGAACTGCTGAATTCATTTGGCCAATAACGAATCTCGACCACCCTTGTTGCGACGAAAATTACTTCAACGATATCAAAGCGATAGGCAATGGGAGGATTGCCCAGCAAGCGCAGATAATGTCGGGCAGTAGCAATGATATGCGCTTTTTTCCTGGCGGTTACCGCGTCCGCCGGGCGTGATTGTCGGCGATATTCGCGGGCTTTGACTTCAATAAAGCATAACATCAGGCCATCGCGCCCCACGATATCGATCTCCCCATGAGGTCCGGTATAGTTGCTGGCGATGATATCCAAACCCAGAGTCCGCAACAATCGCCGCGCCAGCTGTTCACCTTTTTGGCCACGGCGCAAATGAGCGCGACGGCGGTCACGAAAGCGGGATGGCGCCCCCGTAAAAATATTCCTGAGATAATGGCGTAAACCGCGATAGTATTTTAATGACATCATGATATTATCTCGAAACTTCTGAATTATGAATTTTTGATCGACTAAATATACAGAGGGAAAATCACCACTATCCATGGGTAAACAAGAAGATATATGGTATGCCGTTAATGCCACTCGTATAATTCATGCGCCGAAGGTCACACTCGAAACCTTTGGCGCCACCACCATTCGCTATCATTTGCTCAGTGAATTAATGGACGAGGTCAACAAAGTTCGTTTGCGGGCTGGCAGTGTGTTTTCCGAGCGCCCGCAAATTGTCACCCCCACCCATCTCGCCTCACAACTATTGGAAGGTTTTGGCGATAAAGCTCGCGAGTATGTCGAATGGCTGCGAAGCAATGGCGATATGATTCGCATTCTTCGTTATGGGTTGCAATTCCGCAAGGAAAAAATGGCCGAGCATCTCTATGATGGCACGGTCGATAATGTGGCGGCGGAATTAAAAGATAAAATTGAGCAGGAGGATGATGGATTTTCCGCGGTGGTGATTGGCGCCGACGAACTCTGGGAGGTCTCGCTGTTAAAATTTGTGATTGATTTTATTCAACAATCCGCGCAGCTAAATATTGAAGAACTGGAAGCCCGCAGTAAACGGTTGTCAGTGCCGAGCTCTGATGATATTCGCAAGGAAATCGAGATTGAGTTTGCCGCCGCTTCGCTGGATCCATCCCGGATTGATGGTCTGGGGAAAAAACTGCAAAAATATGGCAAATTCGAAGCCTATGAAGATCGCTTTTATTCTTTGCTCCGCCGCTTGACCTGATCGTTCTGTAACCGGACGACCAAGCTTTCCAAACCGCGATTTCTCAATATTCCCAGCGCCACCTCAGGGTGGTGAGAAATTCGTCATTATTGCCGTCTTTCCCTTTTTTCTCAAATTCGTTAAAGGAATATTCCAGGGTTAAATCGAGATTGGAATAGAGACCAATCCGGGCGCCGACATCAATTTTTTTCCATGGCCAGAAGATACTGAGCGCGGGAAAAGTTCCTGGACCCTGAAAATCCGGGTCGAGATAGGAATAACGAATTGCCGGGGCAAGATCGTAGAATAGTTGATTGCCATCAATCTGCCAGAATTCAGGCAACTGAAACTGGCGCGAGAATTCGATCTCCCAGCCTTCCCGCTGCAATCCGCCAATATCCTGCCAGACATATTGTCCGAACAAGGCATAATTGTCATAATAGATCCAGAGATTGGCGCCATAGTCACGCTTGTAATCACCGGTCAAGCCATTCACCGTGACCAACCCGGGGGGATTGATGGAGACATTCGGCGCCGAAAAAATGTCTAGATCACCGCCATACAAGGTTCCGAAAAGATCGGCCTCATCCTGCAAATCTCGTTCGTAACCGAAAATCATGAAATCGAGGGTGCGCATCGCATCATCATTGCCCATGCGATAGCCGATGCCAAGGCCTTTTTCCATGAAGCGGTGATCAAATTCCAGGTCTTCGACTTCGGCGTCATAATTGATCACAATGCCATTATTCAATTCCGGGTCATTCCGGCGCAGCAAATCGGATGTGCCATTATCCCCGGCAAGGGCATTGGGATCGCGAATAAATACCGGATTTCCTGAGGTTAAGGATCCTTTCAGATAAAAATGTGAATTGATGTCCATCCCCAGTTCCATCCCCATGTCCTCAAAGCGATTGAACGCGGTGGATACCAACCCATAACTTTCGAGGTGGCGGTCGGTTTGCCGTTCGAACTTCCCGAATTTCCCAATTTTGAGATAGAGATTCCGGGTATCCTCGAAAACCGGCATTTTGCCGGGTTTGACTTCATGTCCGAAACGAAGCCACCATTCGTCGACATCGACCTGTTTATCATCGGAGGTCGAATTGCGGTCATAGATGTCGATAAAATCGATTTTTAATTTCAATGTCGTCCATTCCAGATATTGCACATTGGTAAAAATCGAGATATTGGAGAGTTCGAAATGACTGCCAGGATCCACGGTTTCGAGGCGCGCTCCGGGTGGATTGGGGACCGGAAATCGATTATACTGGCTGTCACGGTAATGGGTTTTGATTTCACTGCCGAAGTGGATATCCAGGTCACCGGCCAGGGATATTTGGAGGTGTGTAAATAAACCTGTTATGAACGCGATCAGCAGCCGTCGAGATGTGGTAATGCGGGTGAATATAAGCATATTATTCTCCTTGCATATCTGGTCATTGATATATAGAGTGGGCATTAAAAATGGCGCTAAGATTCATGAATGTCATAAGTATTCATAAGAGTATCGGCATTCTCGACAACCGTCAATGGCATGACAAATTAAATCCCTGGCATTTTCTCACCATGCGATCGGTTTTTACCTAGGATGTGCGGGGCGCGACCAAAGGGAGATACCAAGATCTTCCTTATCTATACTCACCAGGGAATGCGAAGAGTGTTAGCTTGGAATATTAACCAAAATATTGATGAGGTCATATGCTTACCAACTATGAAAGCTTGTTAACCACTGTCGCCGAACCAGTCTGGCGACATTTCGCGGCTTTAAGTAAGATTCCCCGGCCATCCCGGCACGAAGAACAGGTACAGAATTATCTTCTGGCATGGGCACAAGAACATGGCTGGCAAACCCGGCAGGATGACACTGGAAATCTAAATGTCCTGGTACCGGGGCGCGGGAAACTGGCGGGCGCCCCGACTCTGGTGATTCAAGCTCATACGGATATGGTATGCGAAAAGAATGCTGATTGTGGACATGATTTTATGAAAGACCCGATCCGTCTGCAACGCCATGGAGACTGGGTGTCAGCGATTGATACCACCTTGGGAGCTGATAACGGCATTGCCGTGGCCATGATGATGGCGGTTGTTGAACTTCCCTTGCCGCATCGTTTGCCTTTGGAATTGCTCTTTACCGTCGATGAAGAAACCGGATTGACGGGCGCCATCAATATGAATCCGGAAATTGTTACTGGCCGGTATTTATTGAATATGGATAGCGAAGAAGACGCGACCTTCACCATTGGTTGTTCCGGTGGTATTGATATGAAAGTGCGGTTTCCCCGCACCGAAATCACCCACGCTGATGGTCAAACCTGGCAAATTCATATCAAGGGCTTCCGCGGTGGCCACTCTGGTGTCAATATCCATGAATCACGCCTGAACGCGATTCGCTCCGCGTCCCAATTTCTCACTCGGTTGCACCAAATTAATCCCACGGTAAAACTGCTGGGAATTAAAGGCGGTGATAAAAAGAATGCCATCCCCAGAGAGTGTGTATTCACGGTGATCAACGCACTTGAAGGTGAGATTGCCTACATCAAGAAGGAAATCATCGCGGCAGTGCTTGTCCATGAACCCAAAGCTGAAATCGAAGTGTTATCAATTCCCCGTCCTGATCTCAAGGAAATCCCTTTTGCGCTCGTTGAATTCCTGACTGCGATCCCGAATGGCGTGATCGCGATGGATCCTCACTTCCCTGATTTGGTGCAAACTTCCTCGAGTGTCGGCGTCATCCAGGCGAACGATCATGAAGTCGATATCCTGCTTCATGGTCGTTCCTCCGAGGCTTCCGCTCTCGATGCCCTGTCGCGTGAAATCGAAAAAACGGCGCGGAAGAATCATGCCGATATTTCTTTTTTCCATCACTATCCCGGATGGCAGCCCAATCCCGATTCCGTTATACTCAAATATGGACGGTATCTGTTTAACAAGGTGTTTGGTCGTGAACCGGCGATCAAATCAATTCACGCCGGCCTGGAATCCGGGATTCTTGGTCAGAAACTCAATACGCGGGAATTATTGGCCATAGGCCCAACCATTACCAACGCACATTCCCCCACGGAAAAAGTAGAGGTAAATTCCGTGGCCAATGTCTTTAAGTTTCTCACCTGCCTGGTCAGTGATCCAGATGCTCTTCAGTATTTGCGTTAAAATGAATTTCTCGGTACTGGCGTATTATTTTTAGGATTTTCACTACCAATGGAACGCATGGAATATTTTGTGCGCCGACTGCTGTTGGTGATTCCCACCTTCATCGGCATTACCTTCTTATGTTTTCTCATTTGCCAGTTTGTCCCCGGAGGACCGGTGGAGCAGGCGATTCAGAGAATGCGTGGTTTTGGCGGCGGAGAAATGGGCAAGGGGGCGGGTAATACCGCTTCAATTTCAGCCGCCTATGAAAAACAACTGAAGACCCATTTTGGATTCGATAAACCCATTCCGGTACGCTATTGGCACTGGTTGGTGCGGGACCGGATCGGAATGAAGATGGATTCATATAAATATCCCAATAAAACCGCCTGGCAGCTCATTGTCGAAAGATTCCCGATATCCTTGATTTTCGGGGTAACCGGTTTTGTCCTTACCTATCTGGTATGCATCCCTTTGGGGATTGCCAAGGCGGTGCGCAATGGCAGCGCCTTCGATTGGTTGTCCAGCGTGGTAATCTTTGTGGGTTACGCGATTCCGGCATTTGCTTTCGGGATGGTGCTCAAAATGTTATTTTGTGGTACCGTCGAGCATTTTTGGGATATTTTTCCGGTGGCCGGTTATCAATCAGTAAATTTCGCGCACCTGAGTCTGAGTGAAAAAGTCAAGGATATTTTCATGCACATGTTTTTACCCGTGACCTGCTATATGATCGGCAATTTCGCGGTGTTGACTTTGTTGATGAAAAACTCGCTGCTCGATGAGATCGGCAAGGATTATGTGCGCACGGTATTGGCCAAAGGCGGGAGCTTCAGACATGCGGTATGGAGTCACGCGGTTCGCAATTCTCTGATTCCCATTGCCACGGGATTTGGCGCGGTGCTGACCGTGATGTTTGCCGGTTCGGTCTTGATCGAGCAGGTCTTTGAGATTCCCGGGATGGGAAAATTGAGTCTGGATGCAATCATCGGCCGGGATTATGCGGTATTCATGGGGATACTAGCGCTCACCTCGATATTAACTTTGTTGGGCAATATCCTCTCCGACTTCTGTTATGTCCTCATCGATCCGCGCATTAATTTCCAGAAATAAAACCGAGCCTGAAAAACAAACTGGATTATAGGGGATACTGATCCCAATAGAGTGTGAGAAAAAGCGTGCATATTTACCTGCATGAGGAGAGCGGCGGCGTGCGAAAATTCGACTGTTTGCAGTCTGATTTCACCTCTGCCACGATCGCGAGGATGACTCATTGAGACTGATTGATGATGATCAGCCCGCAGGAGGTTTCACGCGCAATGGCAAGAATTACCTCGCCGAAGTCATAACGCCGGGAAGGCGCCCGACGCATTCCAACAATGATCAAATCGACTTCACGGGCCTGGTCGATAATCATTTTGATCGGATCGCTTCCCAGTTCAATCATGGTACGAGGATTGACATTGATCTCATCCTGTGCCAAACGCTGCAGGGCTTCGGCAGCCTTGTCGCGGGCCGATTTCCGGGTTTCCGGGGGCAGTATCTGGAGATAGGTGATCTCACGCGGACGGGTTCGACACAAACTGCTTAAAAAACGGGCGCGGAGTTCTGCGTGACCGCTATGCCCGGCAATCGGCACCAGGATTTTTCGGATATTGTTCAACTGCCAGCCATTCGGCGCTTTGATAATGACCACATCGCAGAGGGCGTCATTGATTAATTTCTCGACCTGCGCTTTGATATCAGTTCTGACGATATCACTGAATCCCAATATCAGGCTCTCACAATGATGTAATTTTGCCACGCGATCAATTTCCTGCCACGGATTTTGGGCGATGGTGGTCAAGACCTCAGGTGATGCGCCCAGTGTCAATGAAGCCGTCAGTGACTTTCCAATCACCGTCTGCACATTCATCAGGGGTTGGGTCAGATCGACAATTGAACCGGAGGTAGGCGGTGACAGAATGGATAACAAAATCATTCGACCGACTGATGGGGGAGTCAAGGCGGTGGCAGCCATGACCATGACTTCCGCGTTGACCGGATTGGCTATCGGCACCAGAATCAAGGGATTTCGTCCGCGTAGTTTGATCAACTCGGGATTCAATGCCTCATTCGACGCATCGTAGATCTGAGCCCGGCGCGCCAACAAAAACCAATACAGAATGCCGCCGATTCCCAGCCAGACCACAATGATCAAGCCGGCTGCGGGTATCATGATCCCGAGAAAGACCGCCAGTGTCAGGCAAGTGATGCCGCCGACAAGCGGCACCAGAGGATAACCGGGAATCCGAAACTTGAATCGCGACGAATGTATGCGGCGGTGAGTCAGAAAGTTGATCCAGTGGATCATGAGAAACGATAACAGATGTATCAGGCTGCATGCCGCTCCGGCCGCTGCCAGGTTGGGTATGGCCATGATAATTACGACCACGGCGATCAGACTGATGATGATGGCATTGACCGGGCTGCCATAGCGCGGATTCAGGATTCCCAGTTGAAAGGGCAGGGTGCGGTCTCGAGCCATCGCCATGACTATACGCGAGGTGATCAGCATATTGGCATTAAGCGCGGTAAATATACAGACTGCGGTGGTCACCATGATCAGCCAGAATCCCCAACCTCCCAAATACCGTTGCGCTGAAAATGCGATCAAGGTTTCCGGATGGGCAGCGCCGACCCCGGTCGCGGTTTCATTATTCCCCACTCCCAGAGTTACCGCCGAAAACACGAGCACCAGATAAATGCTCACACAAATTACCAGAGAGATCAATATTGCTTTTGGGATATTTTTCTCCGGGTCCCTGATTTCACCGGCCAGCGCGGCGATCGCGGAAAACCCCTGCAACGTGCCAAAGGTATAACCCATGGCGATGATAAACCCGTGCAAGCCGTTGGGAAACATTGGCAATAACTTGACATCAATTTCGGCTATTGGCAGTTCTCTCCATGCCCAGATACAGCTCCCAACGATGAAGAGCAATAATCCATGTTTGAGGTGAATGATCCGGGGGCTGATAACATTGGCACATTTCAATAATTGATAACTGCATCCGCAGGCCATCATTACCGCCAGGACATTGATGGTATGACGATCCAATAACCACGCTCCAGAATTGCCCCCCGTATACTGCCAGCAGGTATGCACAATTCTTAATCCATAGGTGGATAATCCAATCGCGTAAAACACACTGGATAAAATCGCCGCCAACCAGAGAATCCACCCGACTCCGAAGCCAATGCGTACCGACCAGATTTTTTTGGTCAGCATGTAGGTGCCACCAGATTCCGGAAAGAGCGTGGATAATTCCGCCACACTCAATGCCGCCAGCAAAGCGATGACTCCATTGACGATAAAGACCGCGATAATGCCTGCTCCGGTATATGAACAAGCCACCCCGGAAAGCACAAAAATACCGCCACCAATAAGAGCGCTGAGACCAATATTAACGGCGCCGATCAGGCTTAAGGTGCGCTTTAATTC
>CAZTTH010000018.1:0-65671 GCA_964615975.1 uncultured Lentisphaerales bacterium
GGAAGTCATTTTGTGAAAACGAACTGAATTTTAAGGTGCCGGATGATTTCGCTCTGATGCACCCCAGGTGATAGAGACTGCACGCTGTTGAATTTTGCCCGATCCCGGACCAATCACCCAGGAAATCGTACAATTCATACTAATCGTCATCAGGTTTTGAAATTAAACTGATCTTTTGAGGGGGTGTAACGTTCTTTCTGTAATTTCATTTCCTATATGATATGCTTAGCCCGTTGGGGCTGGTTGATTGGACAGTAGACTCTGCCCGGTCTTCCGGACTCCGAAGGAGGTTACCATCCGAGGGTGACCCGCTACGCGGGAATCGAGCCTCAGCCCGGCCCTCTCTTGCTTCCCGAATACTCCGGTAATATACTGTTCTGCCTTTTATGGGGGCACTAGAGGAAGTAAACTTTTTGCTTAATAGTCGATTAAATAATCAATGAACTCAATAAAAATAAACAGTCTGCAAGAACAATTCGGTTGGAATTCATATCGTAGCATACAAATTCAACACGCTTTTTTTTCTGAACATTTACGGGCATTCAATGAAATAAAACCACTTCCCTTATTATTACGAAAGAAATTGGAAGCGACCACTTCGGTTTTGTCGTTCGCAGTTACCACCATAAAAAAATCGAAAGATAGTCGAGCATATAAGGCCTTGTTTCGTTTGGTTGATGGTCTTTTCATTGAATCCGTGCTGTTAAAAACAACATCATCGATTTGGACCTGCTGTATAAGCAGTCAGGTAGGGTGTGCGATGAAATGTTCATTTTGTGCTACGGGAATAATGGGGCTTCATAGACATTTAAATAATGAAGAAATTACCGATCAAGTGCTGTTTTGGCTCCAGTTTGTTAAGTATAACTCCGTTAAGGCATCCATTAAAAATATTGTCTATATGGGAATGGGAGAACCGTTGCATAATAAAAAGGAAGTTTTTCTAAGTATTAATGAATTGTGTAATCCCAATACATTTAACTTTAGCGCTCGTCACATATCGGTATCGACCTCCGGTTTAGTACCGGTAATTTATGAATTTACCAACCAATTTCCTCAAGTTAATCTGGCTATTTCCTTACATGCCGGAACGGATGAACTGCGACAAAAATTAATGCCTGTTAATAAGGCGTATCCCTTGGCGCTTTTGCTGGCAGCGATAGAGTACCATATTGCTAATACCAATCGCAAGGTTTTTATCGAATACATACTGATAGAAAATGTGAATGATGGTGTGGAACACGCCTTTGAATTAGTAAAATTATTCAATGGTTTTCGTTATCGGAAATTAATTCATGTCAATTTGATTTATTATAATAAAACCAACAACTCAAATTATCGTGAATCATCCGGGGATAGAGCAAACAAGTTTAGAGCCATATTAAGCGACAACCATATTCAGTGTACGATCCGTAAAAATCTAGGAAGGGATATCGATGGTGCTTGTGGACAATTAGTAGTATCGAATGATCAGCTGGTTCAAGAAAAGGCGCATTAGTTTTGGTATAACGCACTTATTTCGAAATGGCTTGATATTTTTGATACTCCGCTTGGTGGTTGGTGTGTTGTTCTTTTGCTTTTTCCAGGTTTTTGGTCGTTTCATTAACCTTCATTCGGTAATGCATGAGCTGTTCCAATGTGTCGTCTGCTTTTTTTTGACTCATGCGTTGGTTCCATTCGGAGCGCCATCTTTCCCATTGAGTTTCAGACATTTTAGCTATTTTTGCCATCGCAAGTGCTTCCGCTCGCACTTCGCGTTCGGTGTTTTCTAATTCGATTACTTTATGTTTATAGTATTCGAGTAACTGTTGGAGTTCTTCCACCTTTTTAGTTGATTGTACAAGTTCTCTTTCACTCACCAGTCTTTTGGCGATCGACTCGGCAACGTTGGCACGTTCTCTATAGGTTCCGGATTTGGTACGGACTTTGTCAATTTTTTTATTCAATTTTAACAATTCATCATTTTTCGCATCATATTTTTTCGTGGTTTTCTTAATTTTATCATGATCAGGAGTAGCGAGATCGTTTAATTCTTGGAGATATTTTTCGATGTCGGTTAGTTCTGCTTCTAATTCTAATTTTTTCTTGGTTAAAGTATTAAGTTCGTTTTCCAACCTAAGTGCGGTTTTATTCGCCTGAGACGCATGCATTACTGCTTTATCAATTTCAGTTATTGTAACTGATTGAGATTTTGTGGCGATTAAAAAAGCGGCAACGATTAAGCATGCTTTTAATGTAGTTATTGTAAAAAATTTCAGTTTAATTTCTTTCATGAAAAGTTGTGTCCTCAATTTAAGGGTTATGGTTAATAAAAATGGTTGCTATAAGCTGACAAGCACTAAATAATAATTTGAATTGGTTCTCTCTCGATTTAATTCAAGTTTCATTTCGGTGATGGAGCAAAATCGAGGTAGCGTTTTTGTAAATCCAGTCGACATATTTGAACATTTAACGATGTTCCTAATTGATATATTTTTTTCGTTTTTCGACCACGTAATTGGCGATGGGATGCATTAAAATCATAAAAATCGTCAATCATTATAGAAACATGCACCAAGCCATACACATTTAAATCAGGCAAATAGATGAAAAGACCAAAATTCTTAACTTCGACAACAATCGCATGATAGGAGATAAATTTTTGGGTTTTTAACTGTTCGCCAAAGAAGCGAAATATTTTTAAATCAATAACATCTCGTTCCGCCTCGGATGCTGTCAGTTCAGTTTGTGAGCAATGGACGGCAATTTCATTTAATGCTGATGGTGAATATGGAGATGTCTTTTTTGCCAACAAGGATTTCAGGATGCGATGAATTACCAAATCAGTATACCGCCTGATTGGCGAAGTAAAATGGGCATAATATTGCATTGCCAAACCATAATGTCCGACAGGCTTAACGGAATATTCTGCGCGTTTAAGCGACCGCAAAGTCGCAGTATACCATGCATGCGAGGTGGCATCGGATGAAATTTTATGGAGAAATTTATTTAAATTATCTCTAAAGGCGAGAGAACCGACTTCAAATCCAGCCAATTTTAACAGCTCTTCCAATTCCATTAACTTTTCTGAATCAGGTTCATCATGAATACGAAATATCTGAGGATAACCATTTCGCACGAGTGTGTGTGACACTAATTCATTTGCCATTAACATAAATTCTTCAACTAATTGATGGGCTTCATCATTGGGGACTGCTTTTATTGATTCGATGTAACCTTTACTATCAGTGTTAATTTTGATTTCAGATCTCTCGAGCATTATCGCGCCGGAGCTCAAACGTTGATGCCGCAATTGTTGCGCCAGCTTGTTTAGATCATCCAGCATTTTAATCGTTCGCCGGTCAATATTCCATTGTGAGATATCAGAATCATTGGGAGAATTTATTAAGCGCATGGCTTGAGCATAGTTTAAGCGCATTTTGCAGTTAATTATCGATTCAAAAAACTGCACTTTGGTTATATTCATACTCCGGTCCAAAGTTACGAATACTGAAAAGGCCAGTCTATCAACTCCAGGTTTGAGGCTGCAAATATCATTCGCTAGTTTTTCCGGCAACATTGGGATGACTTGATCTGTAAAATAAACACTGTTGCCACGTTTATAGGCTTCCATGTCAAGTGCCGATCCTTGGGGAATAAAGTGACTGACATCGGCGATATGTATCCCAACTTTCCAATTTCCCCCTTTTAATCGATCCAATGATAGGGCATCATCAAAATCCTTTGCCGTCTCAGGATCTATGGTAATAATAAACTTATTCCTTAAATTTAGGCGTGATGAAACGTTAAGTAATTCTTTATTTAATTGGTTTGCATCACTCTGAACTTTTTTGGGGAATGGCAAGGAGAGATTGTACGCTTCGATAACCGACTTGGTATCAAATGCGGGATTATCAGTGGGGCCAATAATTTTAATTATGCTACCTTGCGGGTTTAACTTCGGATCGAGCCATGGTAATAATTCAATTATAACTCGATCACCAACTGAAGCCTCCTTGGTAATCTCAACCATGATATCGCGTGGGAAAGTCGATCGCAAAGGTTCAACGTAGTATAGGTTTCGATGTTTTTTAAGGGTCCCTACGATATTGGTCAAATTTCGATTAATAACTCTAATTATTACACCGTGGTATTTATCCGGTTTTATTGCCAAACCATCCTTTTTTTCACGAAGCAAAACCTGGTCACCGGGTAAGGCTGTAAATGTATCTTGTGCAGAAATATATATTTTTCGATTCCTTTTGATATCAAGCAAAAACGCACATCCATTACGAAAAAAATGAATGATACCAGAAATCAATTCGACGGATTGACTTAATACATACCCCTTGTGCTGCAATTCGACTACTTCACCGAATTCCAACAATTCATCAATAATACGCTTGAATTTTTTTTGGTTTATTTTCTCAATCCCGAAATAGGACATTAATTGAGATAAATCCATGGGGACATAGTTTGATGAACCCAAAAGCTCTATGATTGATTCTTTAGGGAAAGAATAGGATGGACTAAATTTTGATTTCATCGCGGTAGTTTCGGTTGATTATGATTATGATTCGAGATTGAAAAAATATTGAAATACTGCATCAGGTAATTTTAACTTAAATTCAAGTTGTAAATATTTCTCGTGATTTTATAATACTACCTCATTTTTGATTAAAAATCATATAATGTTAAATTTAAAAATACGAATAGTGATATTAATTCTGTTCATTCCGTTTCCATAATAAATAGTGAAGACATGTTATAAAAATGAGAACTTATTTAGCAAAACCAAATGAAGTAAATCGCAAGTGGGTTTTAATTGACGCTAAAGACAAGATAGTTGGTCGTTTGGCGGTTAAAATTGCAACAATTTTGCGTGGTCGACATAAGCCAATATATACACCGCATATTGATACTGGCGATTTTGTCATCGTAATCAATGCCAGCAAAGTCAAGTTTACCGGCAACAAGGAATCAGATAAGATTTATCAAAGTTTTTCAGGTTATATGGGAGGCCAGAAAAATTTTACTGCTCGTCAAATACGTGACAAAAATCCAGAACGATTGATTCATGACGCGGTACGCCGAATGATGCCACGCAATAAATTATGCCGTAGCCAATTATCAAAATTGCACATCTACCCTGGTGACAGTCATCCCCATCAAGCCCAACAACCTGAAACTGCCCTATAAACTCTTTAGTTAACATTTAAATTATTCATAATACTATGTCAGACTCTACTACTGTAATTCGATCAACTGGACGTCGTAAGGAAGCCAGTGCGCAGGTACGGATCTCCATTGGAAAAGGAGATATCAAAGTAAATAATTTACCGTTTGAGGAATATTTTGACGGCCTATCAATTTGTGGATATATCCTGCAACCTTTATCGGTTACAAATTCGTTGAAAAATTACGATATCGCTGTTACCATCAAGGGGGGCGGGGTGATGGGGCAGGCTGGAGCAATGCGTCATGGTTTAGCAAGATCACTGGTAAAAATTGACCCCAATAGCAAGGGGGTGTTAAAGGAAAGTGGAATGCTAACACGGGATTCCCGAGTTAAGGAACGCAAAAAATCAGGCCAGCCAGGCGCGCGAAAACGCTTTCAGTTCTCTAAACGATAAGTATTGCATTAGTTTTATTTCGATAGAGTCAAGCACCATGCCAATCACTAAACGCAAGGTTGCTATTGTTGGTGCAGCTGGTTATACAGGCGAAGAGTTGATCCGACTCATTATCCGTCACCCCCACCTTGAGCTTACAACAATTACCTCCAGAGAAAATCAAGGAAATCCTCTCTCTTCAGTTTTTCCGCGTTATTCCCATTTGGATATTAAGTTTACCTCGCCAACGATTGAAAACATTGAAAATTCCGCTGAAATAATATTTCTATGTTTACCGCATGGGTTGGCGGGTGAATATGCCAAGCCGTTATTGGAATCGGGCTTAACGGTTATTGACATCAGTGCTGATTTTCGCTTAAAAAACTCAGAAACATACAAAAAATACTATCATAAGGAGCATCCCGCAGCAGATCTTCTCTCTCTGGCGGTTTACGGTCTTCCAGAAAAAAATCGCAATCTAATTGTTGATGCACAGTTAATCGCTTGTCCAGGATGTTATCCAACCAGTATAATTTTGCCTCTATTTCCTTTACTCAAAGAAAAGATCATTCGACCAACTAATATTATTGTCAGTAGTATGAGTGGCGTCACCGGCGCCGGCCGGAAAAATGAAACTCCATATCTATTTGCGGAATGCAATGAAAGCATTCGACCATACTCGATTATTAATCATCGGCATAAACCTGAAATCGAACAAGAACTGATGGATTTTACTGATGGAATTCCAGTCAATCTTACATTCACACCTCATCTAGTGCCGATTAATCGCGGGATCTGTTCTACCATCTTTTTGGAGCCCATTGATGCACATTTTGAAATTGGCATGCTCGAAAGAATCTACCGTGAATTTTATCAAGCTGAACCATTTATCCGCATACTGCCACACGGAACATTATCCGATACCAAAAATGTGTTCCACACCAATTTCTGCGAAATCGGCTTTGATTACGATCCCATCAGTGGAAAAATAATATTAACTTCAGCAATTGATAATTTAACTAAAGGCGCTGCTGGACAAGCAATTCAATGCCTAAATATTTTATGCAATTATAATGAAATGGTCGGGCTAATGTAGTTTATTTCAATTAAAGACAATGATGAAAATAATTAAAAATGGTTCGGTAACCAGTCCCAGTGGATTTAAGGCTTCAGGAATTTCGGCTGGTATTAAATCCAATGGCAGTTTGGATATCGCATTGATAGTCAGTGATTTTCCCGCAGTTTATGTCGGAGCCTATACTGCCAATAAATTTGCTGCCGCTCCGGTTATATATTGTCGCCAATGTCAAATGGTTTCAGATACCATTAAAGCGATAATCATTAACAGTGGTAATGCCAATGCCTGTACAGGAAAACAAGGATTGGAAAATGCCCACTACATGGCGCAGAAAACAGCACAATGCCTTTCCTGCAAACCTGATCAGGTCCTCGTTTCATCCACTGGACGCATCGGCGAACAATTGCCTTTGGCTAAAATATTAAATGGCATCAAGATTGCAGCGGAAAAATTAAGTGATAAGGGAGGAATTGACGCGGCAAAAGCAATAATGACTACCGATAGAACAATAAAATCATATGCGGTTTCAATTGATATAGAAGGTGTTAAGGTGATTATCGGTGGGATTGCCAAAGGTGCCGGCATGATCGCTCCCGAATTAATTACACAACCTCCTCATGCGACCATGTTATCCTACATTACCACGGATGCATTGATAGACAGAAGATTTTTTATGCAGAGTTTGGATTTATCATTAGATAAATCATTTAATCGAATAAGTGTGGATGGTGATATGAGTACTAACGATACTTTTATTGCGATGGCCAATGGGGCAGCTGGAAATAGCATCATAACAACCGATGATCAAAAAGGTCTTTGTTTTCGTGAGGCATTTAATCAAGTTGCCGCCGAACTGGCAAAAATGATCGTTCTGGATGGTGAAGGGGCGACTAAATTTGTAGAAATTACGGTTAAAAATGCAAGATCAGTGGAACAAGCTCATCGCGGAGCAATGGCGATTGCAAATTCATTGTTATGTAAAACTGCATGGTTTGGAGCGGATCCCAACTGGGGAAGGATTCTTGATGTGTTGGGATATTGTGATATCGATTTAGTTCCCGAAAAAGTTAATCTTTTCTTCGATAATGTTCAGGTTGTAAAGGAAGGTTGTGATGCTGGTACTCCATTATCGAAAAAGGAAGATGTATTAAAGCGACCGAGCTTCACTATTTTAATTGATCTTGGAATTGGTTTTTCACAATTCACTGCATGGACATGCGATATCAACTATGATTATGTCAAATTAAACGCTGAATATCGAACCTAAATGAGAGCTGTAGAGGGGGGGGAGGGAATTTGTCTCTCTGGCATCAAATTCAGATGCAAACAACTATTTATATCCGCTTTTACTCATCCAGATATTCATAGCGGACAACTTGGAATGTATTCGTGTGCGCATCTCGATAGAGTACTGATATCAACCTTTCCTGCGCAATAACTCGATCAATATGTATTAATACCCCTTCATTATTTACCTTAGGAATATCGTATACTCCGCGTTTCCCGCCTTGATAACCGGTTCTTATATCGCGAATTATCTGTGATGTGATCAGCGTTGTGAAATAATTTTGCCGGGTGGTCAATAAATTTACGAACTTTGCAATAATTTCTTCTTTGGCACGATCATTGGTTTGATTTGCAACAACTGAAGAATCACTCAATTTTGCGACGCGAGCTATTTCACCGCGATAGCGGAAGGGTTGACCTCCAGTCGTACCATTTGTCGATAGTATTTCGGTAATAATAGCACTGGGGTTGATTTGTCCAACCGAAGTGCCCAAGGTGACCCCAGTTGAAATGGGAACGGAATAACCACCAGTTCCCCCGACATTAATACCATAAAGTAATCCCTGCAATACTTTCGTATTATAGGTATTGATGTTGATTCGGCCTGCCACCTCAGTATCGCTTCCCATTTTCAACTGATCCAGGATCATCGCGTCACCTTTATCATACCCAGTTGCAATATTGGCATCCAGTCCAGCCGTTGCTGAATTAGAAATGGTTACTTCGGTATTGTATTTGGTCAAATTGATAGTTTGACCAGAACGTCCACGATGAATGGCACCGATTTCCCAGAGGCTTTGCATGGGGGCATTGCGAATATACGCAGTTGAGATGTTCCAAGGTTCAGAACTTGTAGGTTCTGTATCCTTGTTCAGGCCGGCGGTCAGGAAAATGAAATTTGTATTTTTCTCATCCATAGATCCTGTATCTGCAGGACCATCATCCCAAATGTCCCAATCCCAAGCATCAGTGTCGAGATTATTTCGGGGGTCATCAACTTGAATGCTGATATATTGTTGGGTATTGGTTGTCAAATTGATGGTTGGACTCGTTGTTTCACCATCAAAGGCAAAGTCAAGAAGCTTATTGGTCGAATTTCTTAATCGAGCCGAAACCACGGTAATGGTAAGATTAGTCATCGCAGGAATACCCATGGGTACAGCAATGGAATTCGGAGAAGGGGCAGGAAAATCCCAATCTTTGTATTCTTGAGCGTCAACATCTCTATCACCACCACTGGGATTATATGTGAAAGTCAGGGTAACGGCAGATGCCAGTTCGAAGCTTGATACTTTGATGATGACTTCAGCCGAATCTGTGCTATTAAATCTGTAATCCGTGTTATACATATTGACTAATTCCATTTCCATATGAACATTCAATGGACCGGTGTTGGGATTATATCTTACTTTAAATTGAAGCTCATTTATATACGGAACCTTTTCCAACCCGACATACTTCGGGTATCCGGAACCACTATAATCCGTCGTCGGTAGACTATTGCTGTCACAGTAATCGATGATATTAGCGGCAATTTGCAAGGCAACGTTGGAATCCGAACTATTATATAACCACGGTATGCCAGTTTGATTTGCCGATTCGGTGTAAAAATCAGTACCATCCCTCATTATGGTAGCGGAGAGGGCCGTATCCGACATCGTATCCCAGTCGGTCCGCGATAAATTGAAGCGATGTTTGGATTTAACATCTGAATCGGTAGCCACTGCATAGGCTTCAATATCATAACTGAATGGGAAAATGTTTTCGACAATGTTTCGGACGATGGAGCTGTCAGTTAAATATGAAGGATTATCTTTTGAAAAGGTCCTGAAGATATTGTAATACGAATCCCACTTTCGACCGCTTTTCAATAACCCGCTGCCAGGATTGACACTTTTGGACATGAATTTTCGGGTCAATGTAAGATCGGCTAAAATATTATTCAGATTGATTTCACTGGGAGATACGCCGATTCGGCGCTCCGTTCCCTCAGTATCCGTTCCACATAGAGCCGTAGGATCGACCTTTCCCGATTCATCGATAATCAGATAAGCCAGCCTTGCGGAAATCGGGGTATCAGGTACGGTGATATATTCCTCACTTTCATCATAGATATGCATCCAACTATAAGTGTCAGAGACGTTTAGGGTATTGGTAAATCCTCCATTTTTAGTAAAATCCACAGAGGCTATGACTGCATACAATGCTGAATCCAAATCGGCCGTATCCCGCTTTGGTGGTGAATCCCGATCTAAAAAATTACTTACCCAATAATAGCGATTATCCCATGTTGACGGACCATGTCTTTGGTAGTTGGGCTTGGTGGCGGGAAATAAATTGGAATTATTATCCAGATCGGAAAATTCCTGTGAAATCAATTTCAAAACTTTGGTGATTCCCGATTCATTGTGCAAGCGAGCGCGCACCAACTCTTGAGCCAATTCTACACCACGCAATGCACTTAACGCGGAAAACGCGAATGATAAGCCTAAAACCATCAGAAAGGATAGTATCCCCAAGGTCATGAGTAACGCGATGCCGCGTTCTTCCTTGACTTTGCTAGTAATTTTTTTATGAAGGGTTAAAAGTCGTTGGTGCATCAGGTAAAGGGTATGGTGTTTATGTTGATTGAATCGCCTTGCTTTGATTTAAGAAAAAGATTTTGGTAAATGAACGTTCGGTCTGGTTTCGTCGTTCAAGAGGCGCGTCTTTATAGTTTTCATCAAATATTACGATGACTACTTGGATGCGCAGTGGTAAAGTGATGTAGGATTCACCGGTTGTCATAGGATTGAGGTTTTGATCAAGGCAGGTAATGGTTAAAGATTTAATTCCACCAGCTACCTTTTGATATTCTGAAATGGTGGGAAAAGGGGCGTTGTTATTTACAAACCAGTTGACGGGCTGGCCATAGAAATTCCAATTACTGGAATCGGAATCCGTGATTAACTGGCGTCGGAATTCAAAAGGATATGGATCGGTTGATTTTTCATAGTGCTTGTAACTGATTTCACATAGTCTGGATGTCGCATTATCATCAGGTTCAGCAGAACCGACAAAGCACAGATACAATCCATATAAATAGTCAGTAGTATCCGTGATTGCCGCAGGTTCACCGATATAATAGCCAATTTGCTGCCCGTTTAAGTTGGAGGAGACCATTGCCTGACAATCACGCTCAATCAGATCAAATATGATGCGTGAATTTTCGTATACTCGCCAAGTACTGTCACTCCACTCAAGTGATTTTTGCGATGCCATTACAAATTGAAACATTAATAACATCATTATTGAAAGAATCGCCATTCCAACAATCAATTCCAGTAGGGTAAACGAGAACGGCGGACGTCTACTTTTATTTCGCTTAAGTTCTTGAAAATTTTGCTTTTTATGATGCTTCATAATGAGTTTTTTATCTTTAAAGAGATTTCGATATTAGGGTCTAGGTGAATGAGTCGCTGAGGATTTCTTTCTGATTTTATCGGTGGCTTTACCTTTAATATCGGTTGTTTCCGGAGTGGTATCCCATAAACTCGCTTTAAACGGGATAATGGTTTGGTCTGAAAGTTTGCATTTATAACCCTTGGCATAGTATTCCTCCAATTCCTGAAATGTCAGCCACTCTCTTTCAATTGGTCTACCAGTTATCATTTTTATTCTCTCCTCAATTTCAGGCAAATTAACCATGCAATTTTTGGCAGTTTTAGTTTTGCCTTGATCCAGCGAATTTAATATCGTCACATTGAGGAGATACATCGACTTGTATAAAGTCAGCAGTTCCTGGTATTCCTTGAGATTTTTGACTGGAATACCAGTAGATTTTGCCGATTTTTGCATGAGTTCAATTTTATCGTTATAAAATTCAACTTGTTTCTTATTTTCATTACGGTCTTTTACATTTCCTTCGATTAAATATTTATATGATTGCTTGAATTCATTTAAGCGACGAATGGTAGAAGCGGATGGGGTTGATGCGGATGAATTATTAATGACTTCACTCCAAACTAATGATATTGAGAAGAGATAAATAACGATTGTAAAAGTCACCGGTTGGTAAATTGAATTATGACTCATAAGGGATCAATTCTTTGCAATATTTATAATAATAAAACTTCAATAAACAGGGTTGCATAACCCTTACAATCAGTGCCATAATCTATATTAACTAGGTGTTGTTTACAACACTTATGAGGTAAAATCTGAGTTTTGATTTTATCATGTTTCAGTCAGTAAATGATTTGGAGTCTTCAGTTGGATCTGTGAATTTTAATCCGGGTTTGTTATGTCTGTGATTAGCTAATCTCATCCACATCGAAATCGATTATATCGCTCAATGAGATGGCATTCATCAAAATCATCTGTAACCGATCAATTCCCAAGGCACATCCAGTGCATGGCGGCATATCGTTGTCCAAACTCGCAAGAAAATCTTCGTCTATTTTGTAGACTGGACGATTTGCATTTCTTCTTTTCTCCAAACAACGCACGAAACGCTGCCGCTGCTCACCGGCATTGATTAACTCACTATAGGCATTGGCGATCTCAATTCCACCAATATATAATTCCCAGCGTTCAGTTAATTCAGGGTGGCTTGGCTTGGTTCGAGCTAAAGCGCCTAATTCGATCGGGTAATCGATAAGAATAACAGGGACATTTTTGGGCAAGGAAGGTTCTATTTTCTCGACTAATATCATTTCGAATTGTCCGTCAGCGATCAAAGTTTTTGGTGATTTCTGGGTAAATCTGTTGATCGTTTGCGTAACGTCATATTCCATCCATGGGGTGGTGAAATGAATTTTTGTCTCTTGATAATTTATCCAGGTTTTATGGAAGAGTTCCATTACAATGTAGATAAGCAGCTCTTGTGTTTGTGCAAGCAATTGGCGGTAGTCTGCATTGGGTAAATACCATTCTAACATGGTAAACTCCGGGCGATGGATTTTACCCATTTCATGTTGCCGGAAACACGGTCCGATTTGGAAGATTGGAAGTGAATATTTTTGCAGTAACCTTTTCATGTGTAACTCGGGTGAAGTCCGTAAATACCAGGATCCGGATGGTTCCGCATCAATATGTTCTTCCAGTGCAGGGGTTGGAATGCGAACCGGAGTTGTTACTTCTATAACTTCTTTGGTGCGAAAAAAACTCCGGATGGCATGGAGCAGATCACTGCGGAATTTAAGGGATTTATGGAGGCGGCGAGAATCAGGTGATAGTGACATTAAGTGGTCATGACTGATTATGAACAATCAGGAAGTGAAATTTAACCGTGTTTTTTTTTCGTCATTCTGCAATTAAATATTGAAATCACATCGCGGGTTATTACTTGAGTGAAACACAAATTCATGTCAAAATATGCTGATTACCAATCGTGATGGAAAAAACGATGGATTTAATTAACCTTTGCTGATTCTTTCTGCATATGAACCCGTTCGTGTATCGATTTTAACCCGATCCCCAATATTCAAGAATAATGGCACTTGGATTTCATATCCATTATCGATTTTTGCCGATTTGGTCACATTGTTTGCGGTATCACCGCGAACAGCGGGTTCAGTCTCAATGATGGTTTTTTCAACAAAAACAGGAAGTGTAACCTCGATGGGAACATGATTGTAATAAAGAATTTTACATTCGGTATTTTCTATCAGGAAGTAGAGTTGATTACCTAGGACATCCGCGTTGACGTATAATTCTTCAAACGTGTCATTATCGTTGAATACATATTTATCGCCATCATGATAGCTGTAAACGCATTCCTTCTCTTCCAAATTAGGTTTATCGAATTTATCATTGGGACGGAAGGTTCGATCAAGGGTTGAACCGTTTATAAGGTTTTTTAATTTACAGCGATATAAGGCGGTTCCCTTTCCGGGTTTGCAAAAGTCCATTTCCACAATCGACCATGGTTGTTGATCCACTTCGATTTTCAACCCTTTTCGTAAATCAGCACTGTTATACATAAAATTCCTTAAGTAAGTATTTGAAATAATAGAGATTAAATCCGGAAAGTTTACTAACCATTAGCTGAAGGGTCAGTGATCTTTGTTTTTGTCATCACCCCAGACACTTCTTAAATATCGGTCGCGTCCGGATCCTGAACGATAAAATTTATATCTCAGCGGGTTTTTTTTATAATAGTCCTGATGATAATCTTCCGCTCGGTAAAATGGGCCCGCAGGATCAATTTTTGTCACTATGGGTTTATCAAATTTTCCCGTTTTTGCCAACTGTTCCTTTGATGCGATGGCCAATTTTTTTTGGGTTTCAGAATGGTAAAATATTGCCGTGCGATACTGTGAACCATGATCTGCAAATTGTTGATCGACAGTAGTGGGATCGATATTATGCCAAAAAATATCCAACAAAGCCTCATAGTTGATCAGAGCAGGATTAAACGTTACTTGAATAGCCTCCGCATGACCGGAGCTTCCAGAACACACCTGTTCATAAGTCGGATTGGTAATATTTCCCCCCGTATAACCAGAAATTACTGAATATACACCTTTGATATTTTCAAATGGTGGCTCCATACACCAAAAACAACCGCCGGCAAAGGTGGCAATTTCAGTTTCAGGCAGTTTTGATCCCAGGGAATTATCTGGTTCGATGGCATTCACATTAAAAGGGTGTAATTGGAGTAATGATATTATTATTAAAATGAGCCAGGACAGAAGTTTCACAAGTAAATTCCAGCATAAATAATGACAAGATAATAATTGGTATTAATATGGCCGTTGTCCGTCTCAATTAATCCCATGGTTATTTTACCGAGTAAACGTGTTCACCACTCCAAAAATAATAGCCGCTGGTACCCGGGCCAGCCATGTAGATAGGCCAGCTTTTTTTCGCTTCTACATGTCCATCAAGAAATAAAAAATTGACAGTTCCACCGATATGACGATGATAGGGAAATGGTTTTGCCGGCTTGGGAGGTAAACCATGGGTATAATTAGTTCCTTCCATGCTGATACCGGCAACCGTTGGATCACAATTCTCCAAGCTGAAAAAATTACTGCCGCATGAGTCAGCTAGCAACACTTTTAATGAAGGGTCATCGATTTGTTTGATTTTAATCTGAGTCCATTGGGGATAAAATTCTTTATATGAATCGGTTAAATGGGAAGCAATGTGTTGATTGATCCCATAGTATGATCCGCGCCAATAGTCATTGGGTTTTAGCGATGGGATGAATGATTTGAATGGTTGACTTGGGCATGAAAGCTCCTTTTTGGGCTTACCCTTTTGATTGACTTTTATTCCACCGATTCTGCCAATTTCCTTTACCCAGCCATCCTCATATGAGGGCAAATAGCCATCGTATTGCTGCTGATATATGCTAAACCAGATTCCCAGTTGTTTTAGATTTGCCTGGCACCGAGTTGACTGCGCCTGCAGCCAGCCTTTGAATAAAAATGGAAAAACCAATGATAAGACAGTAAAAATTATGGTAATCAAAATCAATAATTCAATGAGCGAATAGGGTACGCTGATGTAACGTTGATGCTTTAATTTCATATGGGATTTTTAATCTTGAAGACGTTGGTAGTTCCCGCTTGGGTCTTTATAATATTTCGCGTTAAAAATTAAACAAGAGAAAGGCGATAAATCATTATGTCGGAATTACAAAATACGTTTTGTTGTGCTGAACGATTGGGAGGAAATCAATTTGGTCAGGATAATACCATTTACAAATTTGAAAAAATCAAACGAGCCAAACGGGCGGCTCAAGCCGCACATCCGGAAATTGAACTTATTGATATGGGTGTAGGTGAACCTGATGATATGGCATTCCCAGAAATTGTTGAGACCCTGGCACATGAGGCAAGACAATGGAAAAATCGTACGTATACCGATAATGGAATTAAGGATTTTCGTATCGCGGTGCAAAAATACATGTCAGACCTTTTTCAAATCAATCTTGATATCGAGAAAAATATATGTCATTCCATTGGCAGCAAGTCTGCATTGGCACTTTTGCCTGCGTGTTTCATCAATCCTGGTGATACCACGATTATGACAGTTCCAGGTTATCCGGTGTTGGGAACATGGACGAAGTACTTTGGCGGTGACATTATTAATCTTCCCTTAACACGCGAGGGGCGTTTCTTGCCACAATTAGAGCAGCTGTCATCCGCTCAGATCAGTCGCGCCAAAATGTTATATCTAAATTATCCCAATAACCCTACCGGAGCATCTGCAACCGTAGGCTTTTATCAAAAAGCAGTTGAATTTGCCCGGAAGAACAAGCTGTTGATTGTAGCTGACAGTGCGTACGCCTCCTTGGATTTCAATGGCAAGCCGTTGAGTATATTATCGATTCCTGGCGCCATGGATGTAGCGATCGAATTGCATAGCATGAGCAAAGGATTCAATATGACGGGCTGGCGGTTGGGCTGGGTATGTGGCAATGAACTTGCCGTAAAAGCTTTCGCACATGTGAAAGACAACGCCGATAGCGGCCAATTCGCCGCTATCCAGTTGGCCGCTGCCAAGGCATTGGATAAACACCGAACAATCACCACCGAAATTTGCAAGAAATATAGTCGTCGCTTAGCGTCCCTGACGAAAATTTTACAATCATTGGGATTTACTGCTACCATGCCCCAAGGATCATTTTTCTTGTATACGGAAATTCCCAAAGGGACTCGCGACGGTATGCTGTTTAACTGCGCTGAAGATTTCAGTCAATGGTTGATACATGAAAAACTGATCAGCACAGTGCCATGGGATGATGCGGGTCACTTTGTTCGATTCAGCGCCACTTTTATCGCGCCAACCATAGAGGATGAACAACGTGTTCTGCAGCAATTAAAGCATCGCTTGGAAGATTTAGGACTAATTTTTTAATTCATCGCTAATTGGAAACATTCCATGTCTCTTATCGAAGTTGAACGATTAACCAAAAACTACCGTCGCGTCAAACAACGGGATGGATTGAAAGGCGCATTGTTAAATCTCATTCATCGACAACATGAAGTAATTTGTGCGGTCGAATCCATCTCGTTCAGTATCAATCCTGGAGAATTAGTCGGTTACATTGGTCCGAATGGTGCGGGTAAAAGTACGACGATCAAAATGCTTACCGGCATACTCATACCAAGCTCAGGTTCAATACAGGTAAATGGTTTTGTGCCCTATCGCGAACGTCATCGATATACCCATCACATTGGCGTTGTCTTTGGTCAACGCACCCAATTATGGTGGGATATTCCCGTGATTGAATCATTTAAATTGTTACGGAAAATTTATCATGTGTCATTAGCGGATTATGAGCGTCGTCTGGCTCGCTTCATCGCCTTATTAGAATTGGAGTCGCTCTTGACTACACCCGCGAGAAAATTATCTTTGGGTCAGAGAATGCGCTGTGATTTGGTCGCCAGCATGCTCCATAATCCACGCATTTTATTTCTTGATGAACCTACCATCGGATTGGACTTGATCGGTAAACAACGGATCAGAGATTTTCTCCGTCAAATTAATCATGAAGAAGGGATCACAATGATTCTAACCACTCATGACCTCAAAGAAATCGAGGCGTTATGTAAACGGTTGATTATTATCGATCACGGCAAAATTATTTTTGATGGGCAATTAGATACCTTGCGCAAGAATTACCAATTTGACCGTCACTTGATATTTCAATTGGATCATTCCCTAAATCTCCAAGAGTTACAAGATAAATTGGAGTTAAATGGTTCAGTACAATGGCAGGAATTGGATTCCCTGCATTTCAAATTGACGTTCAAGACCGAAAAGCATAATCCCGCCCATTTGATCGATCGAATATTGCGGCATGCCTCGGTCAATGATATTACCATCGAAGAACCATCGATTGACGATATTGTCGGTCGTATTTACTCAAACCTGTGAATTTGATTGACCTTTTTAATCCGATGTTAATAAATACTGCCATCCAATTGAAAATGTTGTCACAGCCGGATGATGAAACCTGTGGTCCAACCAGTTTGCATGCCGCATATAATTTTTTTAACGATCCGGTCACGCTCAAACAAGTCATCAAGGAAGTATCATATCTTGAGGAAGGAGGAACATCGACAGTATATCTTGGATGTCATGCCTTGAATCGGGGATATAAAGTGGAAATTTATACATATAATCTGAAAGTTTTCGACCCAACCTGGTTTCCTGGTAAACCAGATGTATTGATAAACAAATTAAAAGAGCAACTTCGTTATAAAAAAAGCCCGCGATTGCAACGAGAAACCAATGCCTATCTGGAGTTTATCGAGCGTGGTGGCACGATTATGTTCAAAGTCCTGAATGCGCGATTATTAAAGAAATACTTTTCCCAGGGGATACCCATATTAGCGGTGTTGAATGCGACATATCTTTATGGGTGTTCACGAGAATTTGTCGGGCGCAATAATGTCATTATTGATGATAACATCAGGGGATACCCGGCGGCGCATTTTGTCGTCCTTTGCGGGTATCATAAGAACGGTAAGAATGTCATAGTTGCCGATCCCTATAAAGAGAATCCCGTTTCACAGGATAATTATTACACTGTAGACCATGATCGACTCATCAATGCGATTTTGTTAGGGAATATAGCTTATGATTCCAGTCTGCTCATTATTTCTCCCCATCCTGCGTAACCCATGCGTTACATTATCATCATCAATAAACTGAAAGATTTCGAAACCAGGATCGATGGCCTTGATATTGTTGAGGCAAAATCCTATCTGAGTGATCCGTTATATTCGGAAATGCGCAATGTCAGAGTCTATAATCTCTGCCGTTCATACAGTTATCAAAGCACTGGATATTATGTGTCCTTACTGGCGGAAGCTCGAGGGCACAAGGCAATTCCCAGTGTTACCACGCTTCAGGATCTCAAATCACAGACACTTGTTCGAGTTATTTCCGATGATGTGGATCGATTGATTCAACAAAGCTTTAGTCGACTGAAATCTGAAAATTTTGAATTGTGTTTATATTTTGGCAATAATGTCTCGAAACGTTATGACAAGTTAAGCCGCCAGCTCTACAATCTTTTTCAAGCCCCATTGATGCGGGCGAAATTTAATTTCAATAAAAAATGGAATCTCCAGTACATCACGCCAATACCACTTACTGAAATACCCGACCATCATAAATTGGTGATGATCGATATTGCCAAGACGTATTTTAGTCGCAAACGTCTTCGACTGGCGAAATTGCCAAAATTCAACTATGATCTGGCAATCTTGAATGATCCCATTTCCAAGCAGCCGCCATCCAATCCCAAAGCCATTCGTAAATTTATTGATTGCGCCGAATCATTGGGAATGAGAACTGAATTGATCACCAAGGATGACTACAGCCAAATCCCTGAATTTGATGCGTTATTCATCCGTGAAACCACCTTCGTAAATCATTATACGTATCGTTTTGCCCGCCGCGCTCATGCGGAAGGATTGGTGGTGATAGACGATCCGCAATCCATCGTCCGCTGTACGAATAAGGTTTATATGGCTGAATTGTTTTCACTCAATGATATCCCGATACCAAAGACCATGATTGTGCAAAAGGATAATCAAAAAATGGTGGAAGAAACATTGGGATTGCCATGTGTTCTTAAACAACCTGACAGTTCCTTTTCACAAGGGGTAATTAAAGTCAGTGATCCGGTAAAATTAAAGGATGAGCTTGAACGCATGCTGGATGATTCGGATTTAATTTGTGCTCAGGAATTTGTCCCCACCCCTTTTGATTGGCGGGTGGGCATTCTGAATCGCAAGCCATTATATGTGTGCAAGTATTTCATGGCTCGTGGACATTGGATGATTTATAACTATGGAAAGTTAAAACAGGATCGGGTTGGAGATGCTGAAACCATACCCATTGAAGAAGCGCCTAAAAAAGTAGTGAAAACAGCATTAAAAGCTGCGAATCTGATCGGCAACGGTTTGTATGGTGTCGATCTCAAGGAAATCAATGGCAAGGTTTATGTTATTGAAGTCAATGATAACCCCTCCATCGATTATGGTATTGAAGATCGTATCCTCAAAGATGAGCTTTATAGGACTATAATGCTACATTTCCTTTATCAGATTGAGCATAAGAAAAATGGTCGTTAATACTCATCTGCATAATCAATGGAAAAGATAAATATCATCGTGCTACAATAACGCGACCAGGTCCTCGGCTGTAAGTCTGGTTTTGACTGCATTGTCTCCTTCAATCACATCATTGAACAATTGTTGTTTTGCCTCCTGAATTGTCAGAACATTCTCTTCGACAGTGCCGATCATGGCCAGGCGGTAAGCAAAAACCGGTTTGTTCTGGCCAATTCGATGAGTGCGGTCAATTGCCTGTATTTCAACTGCCGGATTCCACCAGGGATCAAAGATGAAGACATAATCAGCTTTGGTTAAGGTCAATCCAGTACCCGCCGCTTTGAGACTGAGAAGAAATACTGCCGGAACTGGTGAATCCTGGAATTCCCTGACCCTGTCCGTGCGCTTTTTCATGGAAGTTTCACCCGTGATTTTGAAATGAGTAAATTGTCGTTCTACCAGGGAGTGTTCGATAATATCCAGTATCCCGGTAAATTGACTAAAGACTAAAACGGAATGTCCTTCTTCGCGAAGCTCCTGTAATTTTTCCATCAGATAATCCAATTTAGCCGAATATCCCTCTATCCCCGCAGATATACTGTCCAATTCGTCTCCAGCCTCGATTCGATTGATTTCGTCATCGCCATTTTTCTCTATGCTTTCGTCCCTTTCGTAGTCGTCATGGTTTTTTATCTTTGCCAATTCAGGATGACAACAAATCTGGCGTAATCGTGTGATCCCAGCCAGAATTTCGATAACGCCAAATTGCTTTAAGGATGCTTTGATGGACATGAGTTCTTCGCGATATCGATGCTCCTGGATTTCACTCATGGGTATCAGTATGGTTTCAATGGTTCGGGGCGGCAGTTCCGGAGCAACCTGATCTTTGGTTCGTCGCAACATCAGGGGGGCTATCTTTCCTGCCAGTTTGCCATGCCGGCCGCGCTCAGAGCCATAGTGTTCCTTGAATTGTGACTCGCTTTCCAGATAGCCTGGATTAAGAAAATCAATAATCGACCAAAGATCGCTTAACTTATTTTCCAATGGGGTGCCGGTCAACGCGATTCGATGGGTCCCATTCAACGACTTAATTGCACTGGTAATATCGGTTCCGGGATTTTTTATCTGTTGCGCTTCATCGAGAATCAGGCAGGTGAAGCGGGTTTGCTGTAAACGTTCCTGATCAAGGCGAACGACAGCATAAGTAGCGATCAAAACCTCCCAATGATCTTTATCAGAAAAAATCTGCTGTCTCTTTTCCGGTATTCCGACATATGCGATCAAGCGTAATTCCGGGGTGAACACCTTGCCCTCATGCAGCCAGACATTGACCACGGATGCGGGACATACCACCAATGCGCTGAAATTATCCATACTACGTTTCTTTAGTTGAGCTAAAAAACCTAGGGTTTGCAAGGTTTTTCCCAATCCCATGTCATCGGCTAACAAGCAGCCCATACCATAATGGAATCTTTGATTCAAAAACTCTATTCCTTCTTTTTGATATGGGCGGAGCATGGAATCGATTTCAGCGGAATAGGAAATCTGTGGAGCTTGACCACTGGCAATGATCCTTTCCGCCAACTGTTTTGCTGATTGATGTATCCGAATATCCGGAACTTGATTGAGGGATCGTATAATTCGATTCGCTTGAAGATTAGATAGCCGCTGAGTTCCTAACTCGAGATCGACATCTGCCAATTGTTGTTTAATTTGCTTGAAGAAATTGGAATCAAGGCGCAACCATTGCCCCTCGCGAGTACGGTGAAATTCTCCCGCTTGGTCCTGCATCAACGCGTAATCAAGATCGAATTGCGATAGGACTTTGCCATTCCGTCGGCAACCAACCTCAATATCGTACCAGCCAGAGCCGGAGCGTAAAGTCAAATTGAGTTCAATTGGAGTATCTTCGGTGAATAAAGTTTGGAGTATCGGATCAATATGAAAGGGGATGGTGCCGGACAGCTTTTGCCAAATCCGGTAGAGCATTGCCATATTGTCAGTGGTTCCAGCTATCCGATGATGACGTTTAGTGGTTGCGTTCGGCAAATATTGTATTTGATTCAGAATGTTATAAATATGATGAAGATCATGAAACTCATAATGAATAACTTCAAATTCTGTACCATGACGGATTAATCGCGCGGGAAATGGAGTGTCTGGTGAGCCTAATTCAATGGTCAATGAACCAATTTGGAGGGCAATCAAAACATCGGCGCCATCGCTTATCAATTCGATCCTGGCGGTTTCGGGTTTTGAGATGCGGCGAACCGACGGTCCCTCAAGCAGATCAAGTCGATTGTGGAGCAGGGCGGGGAGGTGATCAGTCAATTTATCCGTGGGGACAAGTGGATCTTGTTTGCTAAAAATTTGCTCCATGATCGCGGCCGGCAAAGGATATTCAAACTCATAAAGCTTTCCGTGTACCTGAATGAGTACTTGGTTTCCCTTACGCGTTCTGCTGGTTTCATAAAAGGCGCAACTGGTTCCATCTGAAGAGGTGATAACGGCGCTAAGTCTTGACTGAGCACCCAGGCACTCGAGCGCAAATTTAACATTAACTTTTGGGATACTCAGAGAATATGAACTTTGGGTGGATTTTTCGATAAAACGATCTGGAACATCGCGCCATTTTTCCAGCCATTGCTGCACCCGGATGCGACTCAACTTAATAACTTGCAAATTACTGATGAGGAGGTGGGATTTATTAATCTCCGGCCAGAGTTGTTTAAGAAGTCTCTGATCGGTCTCATTCCATTCCGGGGAAGATTCACCACTGCTATTTCGGCTAAAATTATAGAGATCCTGAATCCGCAAGAGTTGACGATATTCGCCTTCGCATTCATAGATGCGCAGAATTACTTCGTGTTCTGAATGGGTAAAATCAAGTTCAGCAATCAGTATCTTCATGGGTGCAATTTTTTAATTTGGAAAAGTATTTCGTTATAACTCAATAATGAATTCAAACAGTAGAGGAATCAAATAAGTAATTCGATTAGTTTCGAGCCCAACTTTTTCCTGGGAACAAACCGCACTTGAGCTCTACTTTGTTTATCATTCCGTCATACCGGGGAAAAATTTTGCCAGATATCATATCGATGGATGGCCTGCCTGATGATCACAAAATCATAGAGGCAGAATTCTATAATCGAATATTTCCATCAAGCGCTATTTGCCACGCCGCATATGCGCAAGTATTTATATCTCCAGTCAGCAGCATTATGTCCTTAAGATATTCCCCTAACTTCAATCAGGAGTATAACATTCGATGGATCGTATTAATGGGATAATTTTTAATGCCAATGATCAGATTCGATCTTTCTTTGACGCGGGAATTAAAAACAGCTTTCCGAGTTGTCAATTACATGCCTCGGATTTCTCTGCAGATCCCACCATGTTAGCTTCCCTGAATCCAGGGTTCTTTATCATTTGTCTGGAGCGCTTGGAACAGTTTACTGCACTCCGCCCGGTTATCGATTCGCACCCTTTCGCCAAGTTGCCAATATTGTTCCATTTTGCGACGGAATCACTTTGTTCCCTTCTAGATGGGGATCATGCCGATCGTATCATTGATTTCATGACCCCGCCGCTACGCGCAGAAGTTTTATCTGGCAGAATCAAACATTTTAGGACTGTTATTGAGCTGACCCATAAATTACAACACGAAATGATTGAGCGCGGAAAAATGAATGTGTTATTGACTGATGAAAAAAAATATGCTGAAAGTTTGATAAATAGTTCGACTGATATGATCATCGCGGTGGACCTTGAGCGCCATATTTATGAGTTCAATAAACGGGCACAGGAAATATTTGGCTATACCAAGGATGAAATCTTGGGTAAACCGGTAGATATGCTTTATGCCTATCTCGATCAGTCTAAATGTGTTTATGAAAACACGGTGAAAAATAAACGTTACACTGCGGAGGTTATCAATCGTCGTAAAAACGGCGATTTATTTCCGGTTATTATTTCCGCCTCAGTACTGGTGGAGAAGGGAGGGAAGGTACTGGGCACAATGGGTATTTCAAGAGATATTTCTGAATCAAAACGAGTTGAACTTGAATTACAGAAAGCCAAAAATCAGGCGGAAACCGCAAATCGAGCCAAAAGTGAATTTTTAACCCATATGTCCCATGAGTTACGGACGCCAATGTCGAGTATTATTGGATTTACCGAATTGATGCGCGACTATTTGGCTGACAAACCCGAACCGATGGATTTTCTCCAAACCATCGAACGTAACAGCCGACACTTGTTGCGCATGATCAATGAAATACTTGATCTTGCCCGCATCGAAAGCGGTAAGTTAACCATCCAAAAAGATCGCTATCAGACGTATCTGTTGGTAAAGGATGTGTACAACTTATTGGTGGGAAACGCGGTTCGTAAAAACATCAACATAAACATTGAAGCGCAATCAAATTTTCCCGAATATATTTACACGGACAGCACCCGGGTCATACAATGTTTGGTTAATTTGGTAGGCAACGCCATAAAATTTACTCCCCAAGGAGGAAAAATTCATATTCTGCTGGACTTTGACTGCCAAGGCGATAATCCCAATATGCGATTTCATATCTCCGATACGGGTATCGGAATAGCCCCGGCATACCTGGATAAAATCATGCTCCCATTTGAACGCGGAAAAATGGCTGACCAATTTGAAGGCACGGGATTGGGATTGACAATTACTAAAAGGATCGCGGCATTATTGGGCGGAGATCTGAAAGTAAGCAGCATGGAGAACTCTGGCAGCACTTTTATTTTATCCCTGGATTCAGGGATCGAATCTTTGTCCGGAATTGAGTTAATAGATCTGCCAACCGCAATGCTGAAGGCGGACAAGGTCATTCGCGATCAACATGATAGTGAAATCGCCCGCCACACCACGATTCGCGGAAAAATACTCCTTGCTGATGATAATCCAGATTTACAAAAACTCCTGGATTGCTTTCTTAAGCGCGCCGGAGCTGAAGTTGAAATCGCAGGCACTGGGAAACAAGCCTTGGAATATGCGCTCACCAAGGAGTATGACTTGATCATTATGGATATGCGGCTTCCTGAGCTTAATGGCTCTGAAGTCGTCAGGGAACTTCGCAAACAAGGATTCATAAAACCCATAATCGGTTTGACGGCTTCGGTACACAATGACGATTTTCAAGCCTTTCTTAACTCAGGCTGTGATGATTGCGCCTTAAAGCCAATATCGCAAATGGATCTGGTTCAATTGGTTAGAAAATGGCTGAAAAGCGGCTACACCATGTTTGATCCATCCTTGTATGATCGTGAGAATCATAGCGTGAACGAAGATGCTGCTGCCAGTGAAACACATGAAAATTCGCCCATATTTTCATCGTATCATGATGATCCCAGTATGCATGAAATTCTCTTAGGATATGTAAAAGGATTGCCGGGGAAATGGGAAAATATGATGAATGCGCTACATCGCAATGATTTGGATTGTTTTACTAAAATTGCACATGGATTACATGGTTCAGGTGGTGGATTTGGATTTACATTGATTAGTGAATGCGCGGAGCAAATCGAGACCCAAATAAAAACAGATCCCCACTCACAAGAAATCAAAGCACTTCTGATTCAGTTCAAAAAGTTGATAGAGCGCATTAATCGTGCCTATCCTTGAGCATTTTGAAGAAAAAAACTTTACCATCAAAAAGCAAAATTATAGTTCACAACTCAACTTAATTTGAACACGCAATTATCAGGACCGATAACCCGATATTTGATATCTATATCCATAAGGTAAACCGTGATGAAGACCGAATTGTTACCCCGCGCAGAATTGTTGCATAAATTAAAGGACCTCAAACAACAAAAGGCCAAATTAGAGAAAAACGAAAGCAAATACCAAGATACTCTGCAGACCGCAAAAAAGGTCAATACCTACTATCAATTCCTATTTGAAAGAACCAGTGATGGGTATGCATTATGTGAGATTCTCTTTAATCAGAAAAAGAAACCTGAAAATTTTCGCTATCTCAACGTTAATCCCGCTTTTCTCAGTTTAACCGGACTCGATGCCGCATCGGTAGTGGGGCATACTGCTGTCGAGGTGCATGGCAGGGTTGAGCCGGTTATGCTGGCTATTTTTGAGCAATTATTGACCACCGGAAAAGCGAATAATCGGCAGGTTTTTTTCCCTGAATTTGGAAAACATTTTGAACTGGCCGTGTTTGCGCTTGATGAACGGCAGGTCATAACGCTCTACACCGATATTACAGAAGAGACATTATCGAAAGAAGAAATACAGAATTCCCATAAACTGCGCTCGATTGGTATATTGTCACGGGGCATTGCCCATGATTTTAATAACCAACTTACGGGAATTCTCGGTAATATTTCGTTATTAAAATTCCAAATGACATCAGATCACACCCTATTAAAATATCTCGAAGATGCGGAATTTGCGGTATTTCGGGCACGCGATCTGGCAAATCAATTATTGACATTTTCTGATACTCAAAGGAACTTACAGATCCCGCAATCATTGAGTCAACTACTTCAGGATATAATATCGTTTGTCCTGAGTGGCAGTAAAACCTCGATCAAACTCCAGATTTCTAATCAGCTATGGCATTGTAATATCGATGAAGGAGAATTTTATCAGGTCATCAGTAATTTGATTACCAACGCGCAACAAGCAATGCCGCCCCATGGGATCCTGGATATCCAGGCACAAAACGTGATTTTTGACCGCGATTCAGGTGGTGGACCAGGGAGCGGCAATTTTGTTGCGATATCAGTGAAAGATCAAGGAAGCGGAATTGCGGAAGAAATCGCGGATAAGATATTCGAACCCTACTTCAGTACGTCTGGAAATCGTGCTGGATTGGGGTTATCGATTGTGAAATCGATTGTTGATAAATACAATGGCCAGATCTCATTCAAGACCAAAATCGGGAGGGGGAGCACATTTACCGTCTACTTCCCCGCCACCCAGGAAGATCATGCACAGTCAATTGCACCGGTCATAAGTACCACTTCTAATCCGGAGGATCATTCGATTCTGGTAGTTGATGACGACAGAATCATACTTTCCTTTGTTTCCCGCATGTTAGGAGGCAAGGGATTCAAAGTTGATACCTGTATTGATGGCGATGTTGCATTCACGAAATTCAAGTCCGCCTTGATGAAGAAAAAATACGACGTTGTCATCGTTGATTTAACCATACCGGGGAGTGTGAGCGGCAGTGATCTGATGGCAAAACTTCTATCCCATGATCCGGGAATCAAGGGGATTGTTTCCAGTGGTTATTATTATGATGAAATCATTACTGATTATCGCGATTATGGCTTTAATGGCGTGCTAAAAAAACCCTATGATGCCAATGACTTAAGTACTGTGATCGATCAGGTTTTAAGTGAATAAGTACGCTCTGGAAAATCCTCGCCGGCGTCTGTAGTTCCCAGTCAGCGTCCCGTCAGGAGATTGTTGCGTTAATCTACTCAGGTGCCCAGGGTGTGGCAATCAGAGCAGATCAAATATCACCTTGTGGACGATATGACTCAACTCATTGAGGTCGAAAGGTTTGGTTATCATCCCAATAAATCCATACTGTTTATGGTTGGCGATTACCGGTTCATTCGCATACCCACTGGAGACAATAGCTTTGACCTTGGAATCAAGTCCTTTCAATTCATTGAGAATTTCAACCCCACTCATTTGGCCCGGCAAGGTTAAATCCAATATAACCACATCGAATCCCGCCTTACTATTCATTTTCTGACCATAGAGCGAAATGGCTTCATGAGCATCTGCGGTCGAAATCACCTGATATCCCAAACAAGTTAATATAGTTGTTGCTGTTTCTCTGACAGTAACTTCATCATCACATAAGAGGATATTTCCATTGCCCTTGATCGGAGCCATTTTTTGGGGTTTATTTTCCCTGGTCACATTCATCAGACTGACCGGCAGATAAACCTTAAATGAAGACCCCATTCCGGGTTGAGATTCAACCAGAATGGTTCCATTATGTCGCTTAATAATTGAATAACAAATCGCCAGTCCAAGTCCGTTGCCTTTTGCTTTGGTTGAGTAATAGGGATCAAATATTTTATTAATATTTTCCGGGTGAATCCCGATGCCACGATCCGTGATATCGATCATGACGTATTTTCCTATTGCCAGATTGGGTATCATCAAGTCCGCGGTTTGTTCAAAATCAGCCAGGGTCACTTTAATTATACCGCCGTCCGGCATGGCTTGATTCGCGTTAATAACCAGATTCTGAATTACCTGACCAATTTGTCCTTCATCAATTTCAACGTTGGCAATTTGAGGTGGGAGGTTAAATTCGCATTTTGATTTGCTGCCACGGAGAGCAAATGTGGCTGATTCTGTAACCACTTCGACGAGGGATGCGGCTTTGCGAATCGGGGCGCCGCCGCGTGAAAAAGTCAACAGCTGATAGGTTAAATTTTTAACACGTTTGGTCGCAAATTCAGCCTCCTGCAAGATGGTTGATACTGGTTCATTCTTGTTGATGATCTCACGCGCCAATGAAATATTGCCCATGATTCCAGTCATGAGATTATTAAAATCATGGGCTATTCCCCCTGCCAATACACCAAGAGATTCCAATTTTGCCGACTTTTGCAATTCCATTTCGGTTTTGCGTTGATCCGTTATATCTCTTACTATCAGGACAATTCCCAGCATTTCTCCTGCGGTATTGTAAATTGGTGCACAAGACTGGGAGATCAATCGTTTATTATTGTCGCGATCGATCAAGATGACATCCTGTGTAAATGAAAGATCATTAGTGCTTTGAGTGCCACGGATTATGCGATGAAAAGGATTGTCAAGTGGTTGAACAGTGGTTTCATCGATAATTTGATAAATCTCGAGGATTGAACGCCCGAGGGCTTCGCGTTGAGTCCAGCCGGTTAATTTTTCAGCATTGGGATTGATCAGATTAACGATACCCTTGATATCCGTGGCAATCATCCCTTCAGTAATCGATCGCAGAGTGACCGATAAGCGCTCCTTTTCTTCGACCAAAGCCGCTTCAGTTTTTTTTCGCTCGGTTATATCCCTGATCACTCCGGTAAAATGACGTTCATCATTTTCATGAAATTCACTGAACGATATTTCAAAGGGAAATTTCTGGCCATTCTTACGTCGTCCGATCAACTCCACGCCGGTCCAGGGTATATGTTTGATGCCTGTTGTCATATAACGGGTGATTGAAAAAAGATGCTTTGCCTGCAACGATTCAGGCATCAGGATAATCAGCGATTGACCAACCAACTCATCAGGTTTATAGCCAAAAACTGTTTCAACCGCATGGTTGGCAAAGAGAATCGTGCTATCTCCATTGATAGTAATTATGGCATCGGTCGCGGTTTCAGCCAGGAGCCGGTAACGTTGCTCACTGACTTTTAATTCTGAAGTTGCTTTTTGTTTCTCTGAGACATCCCGGAAAACCAGGACCACGCCAATCACATTGCCCTTATCGTCCTTGATCGGTGCAGCACTATCTTCTATAGGATGGTGGGAACCATCGCGAGCTATCAAGATGGTATGGTTTGCCAACCCCACCACAATTCCTTCCTGGATAACCCGGGGAATGGGACTATCCGCCTTTTCACCGGAAGTTTCATTGATTATAATGAACACTTCGTTGAAATCCCTGCCTACAGCAACATTCTTATCCCAGCCGGTCAATCGTTCGGCAGTTTTATTCATAAATCGTATTTTGCCGCTGTCGTTGGTGGCAATAACTGCGTCACCAATACTGGCTAGGGTGGTGGACAACCACCGTTCGCTTTCCCTGAGTTGTTTTTCCACCTTATGTTTGTGCAGGGCAATGGCAACCACTGAATTGAGCTCACGCACATCAAAAGGTTTTAGTAAATAACCATACGGTTCGATAACCTTGACACGGGAAACCATTTCCTTGTCAGAATAGGCGGTGAGGAAAATGAAGGGAACATCGATTTCATCCTTGATCTTCTGGGCGGTCGTAATGCCATCGATTTTGCCCTTGATTTTGATATCCATTAAAATGAGATCAGGCAATAGTTCACGCGCCAGTTTAATTGCCGATTCCCCGGTGGCAGCATAGGTTGGCACCGTATACCCCAAATGGGTTAATTGGTTCTGTAAATCCATGGCCGTTATCGCTTCGTCTTCAACTATCAAGATCGTTTCATTCGCCATGCACGTCCTCCATTATTATCGCTTTCGCCAAGTGTGAAATCATTAAAACAACAGAATCGATTAAATTTGTTTAAATTTTATGTGAAATTCAGTGCCGTTTTGTCGGGTTAGATCAATACTTCCATCCAATTGTTTTACCAACGCATGGACTAATTTCAATCCCAATGTCGCAGGCTGGGACAAGTTAAAATTTACCGGAATACCTATGCCATTGTCACTAATCACTAATAAATATTCTTGATTTTGCTCCGCTGTGAGAGCAATCATTATCGTCGCCTTGAGGTGATCCTGGTTAAAATATTCTTGAGTAAAAGCATATTTGATGGAATTTGATACCAGTTCAGTTATGATCAGTCCACATGGCAATGCGGTATCAATTCCCAAGGCAATAGGTTCGACCGCGATCGTAATATGAATTTTGTTGGTATCAATTTTATAGCTGCCGCAGAGAAAGCTGATTATACTGGAGATATAACCAGAGATATCGACTCGCGCCAAGTCACTTGATCCATACAGTCGTTCATGAATCAATGCCATGGAACGTATGCGATGCTGGCTTTCTCTGAAAATTTCAATCGTATGAGGATCACTAATATTTGATGATTGCAAGTTGAGGATACTGGTTATAACCTGCAGATTATTTTTAACGCGATGATGAATTTCCTGTAATAACACCACTTTTTCGTCCAAAGATTGTTTTAATCGGTTTTCCGCCATGACCTGTTCGGTGATATCTTCACCTGTGGAGAGATATTGAACAATTTCGCCGCGATCATTGATAATGGGAGTGATGGTTTTTTGTTCATAATAAAGCTGACCATTCTTTTTGCGGTTTTTAAATATGTCACGAAAGACATTGCCTGAAAGAATGGTTGACCAGAGATTTTCATAATATTCTGCTGGGTGTTCACCGGATTTCAAAATCCGCGGTGTGTGCCCCAGTACTTCTTCCGGTTCGTAACCAGTCAATTGGACAAAAGAGGGATTGACAAATTCGATTATCCCCGAATGGTTGGTTATCATTACATTATCCGCGGTTTGCTTGACCGCGCTGGATAATTTATACAATTCAATTTCAGTGCTTTTGCGATTACTAATGTCTTCAAAGGTACCGACATAACTGCTGATTGCTCCATGATCATCATGAATTGATGTCACCCTGACATTAACCCAAATCAGTTTATTGGTTGGAGAAAGGATTTGCATTTCCCATGTGTCATCGGCCTCGGCACTCATGTCGGTTTTAAATAGCTGGGAGAATTTTTCTTGATCCTGATCAAGAAATACTTCCCGCGCATATTTTTGGATCACCTGTTCCGCATTCAAGCCAGTGATGCTTTGCCAGCGCGGATTCACATATATAATTTTTCCGTCTCGATCCATTTCAAATATGCCCATCGGCGATGAATTACTCAAGGAACTGTAGCGCTTTACAGCTTGTTCGGCTTCGAGTCTCATTTCTCGGTGATCCTGGAGCAGATTAAGCGTCGCACGCCGTGCCTTATTGAGCTTGACAACCTGTTCCTGGAGGGAATTCCGGGTGACATTTAATGTTTCCTTTTCTCGCTCAAGCTGTTGGAGATAAATGCTGGCTTGAATTTCCATTTTTTGTTGTTCGGTTATATCCCGTACCAGACCGGTGTAGACAATTTCCTTTTCCATTTTGCTGAGATTTACAGTCATCTCAATGGGGAAGGTTGTTTGATTTTTACGTCGTGCCAGAAACACATTTTTGGTGGGCGATGAGTCAGTGTTCATGCGGATATATTCATTGATGTTAAAGGAATTGAGCGGGATGGAAAAACCCGGTTGTTGAGCGATAATTTTCATAATGGACAAGCCGATTATTTCCGCGGCTGAATAGCCAAAAAGTTTTTCGGCGCCGGGATTGGCACTGTTGATAATACCCTGCTTGCTAAAGGTGATGATCCCATCGCGTAAGTCCCTGATGATGATTTCACTTCGGTTCAGCGCCTTTTGCAACGCTTCCATCACTCGATTATATCCTTCGGCAATTATTCCTACTTCGGTGAAGGGCTCGACTTTCAATCGTAAATTAAGGTCATTGGTGGTTATCTGTTTTTCCATCCCGGACAATAAGTCATACAATTCATTTCGAACCCCATGTTCAGAGACATTTAACCCTTGTTCTTCGGCATCGCGACTGACCCGCAAAGGAAAATATTTATTTATCCTTCTCAGTATCAGGTATCCCGCCAGATATGTCCATACTGCGGCGACAAGGATGCCGAGTAATTGGATAATCAATTGTTGACTACGTGTCAATCCGGTATTGAGAATCCGCAAATCACCAAATATCGCCACTGCGATTGTTCCCCATATACCACCGGCAAGATGTACCGGGATGGCTCCCACCGCATCATCCAGTCGCATGCGCAACAAGATGTCGTTTATGACGATCATCCAGAAGCTTCCGATTATACCAATCAGAACTGCTGTGGTATTTGATACGGCATGACATGATGCAGTAATTGAAACCATTCCGGCCAGAGAACCGTTCATCAGCAGAATCACATCAGGTTTCGAACTTCGCCGCCATCCCACAATCAACGCAATTATCCCGCCTGCGACACCCGCTAACAGGGTATTCAAGATGATTGGACTGATTTGCTGATTAAGTTTTAATGTGCTGCCGCCATTAAACCCCACCCATCCTATCCATAAAAAAATAACCCCCAATACCGACATCGGAATATTGCTGCTGGTGAAATCATTGTGTTTCCCGTCCGCGTTAAAACGCCCGATTCTGGGGCCAATGATCATAATGGTATACAGCGCCAACCACCCCCCAATGGAATGAACCACGGTAGATCCGGCAAAATCAACAAACCCTAAATTTTTGAGCCAGCCCCGGGCCCCGGTTGTCGATGACTCGTACCAGGCCCAATGACCGTAAAGCGGATAAATTAATCCGGCAATAAGGATGACAATCACCAGATACGCAGAAAAATGTATTCGCTCGGCGGTCGCGCCAGATACGATCGAAGCAGAGGTAGCGCAAAACAACACTGCGAAAAGGAAAAAAGCCGACCACCAATAATGCTGATCAGTAAACGTTAAAAACCATTGGCTGGTGCCGAACATCCCATTCCAACTGCTGCCAAACATGAGGGCAAAACCAAATCCCCAAAACAAGATTAAGGGAAGTATAATCGACATGAGATTTTTAATGGCCACATTGATATTGTTTTTCGATCGAGTCATGCCGGTTTCAAAACACAAGAATCCTGCCTGCATGAATAAGATCAAGATCGAACAAAATAAAATCCAAACAACATCAAGCATTGTGTGTGACATAAAAGCGGGACCTAGATCGGTGAATTCTCAATATCATCCAAATCGTATTTCGGCGGGCTGCCGTGCTGAATTAAAATTTTATTGATTTCAGTTTTGAGTTTCAGCATATCATTTTCACGCTCGATCGCAAAGGAATTAAATAGATCCACTTCCCTGCGACTCTCCTCGGATTCGATCAGTGCTTGTTTTAGTTGCAGTTCCGCTATTTTACGCACTTCATTTTCATGGTGGAGCGTGGCATTCATACTTTCCAGTTTCTCTTTTTGTTCTGCCAGAATAGCTTCCATTTTTTTCTGTTTGATGATTTCAGCTTTCATTTGCGAATTCAAGTTCTTGGTTTTTAAGGCAAAATCCTGAGCTTGTTTATAGGATTTTCTTAATCCTCCAATGGTCATGTACAGACAGCCCAGTCCGCCCAAACAAAGAACGGTCGTCATTGCGATGGCTTCCCAGATGCCTTGTCGGATTTGCTCATTAATGTTCTCCATCGGGAGGATGATCTCCAGCACCCCTCTGACATCCCCCTCCTTCCAGTCGCGCTTGGGACTCTCAGGGTGAGTATTATGGCAGGAAACGCAGCGTTCTTGCATGAAGTCAGCGGTGGCATAACGAATCGAATAGCGATCTCCATAGGATTCAAAACTATAGTATGGCTGATCCGGGTGTATGCGTAATATCTCCAGTGCATCTTGTTCAAACTTATCGCGGGCGCCTCCTGATTTCCGAAAGGGGAAGGGATAATCGCTATAGAGCCGGGTGGTGGCGCCTTTCATGGTTTCACTGATTTTTTCGCCCAGCATAATACTCAGGGTGGCGGGCAAAGGAATCGCTCCGGTCACATCCTTATAATTATGGACAACCTTCCCGTTGTTTTCTCTGATGGGCGTGACCACCTCTGAAGTATATAAAACCCGGAAGTCAGCAATCGCCTGGGAAAACAGACTGGCGTAATACAATGCGGTTTTTTCTGAAATAATACTTGTTAGGCGAAAAAACTGCCAGGTGATCAACATGAAGGCGATTATGGTGACCACACATAAGAAGCGAAAGGAGCGGCGAACAATGAAAGTGGTTAATTTAGAATCCGGATCTTTCTCCAAGATAATGGGAGCCTCTTCAGTTACCACATGCTCAGGATAATCCATCGGACGACCGGACCTTGTAAGTAGATTTAGTTGCGATCGGGCAATTGCTTGTAGGTATCGTAATAATGGATGGCAAAACCAATGAAATGTTCGTGTGTGTTGAATGCGTCAGCGACTTCTTCCAACACATCTTCCATGTAACTTTTGCTGGTCCCTGAAAAGGTAATTTTGGCATGCATATTTTCAATCGATTCAAATCCTGCCATGCTCAAGTGGCCGTTATTTTTGCGTTGTTCAAAAGGAGTGAAGCCATTATAACCCCCATCTTCCTTAAGCATACCTTTCGCCCACACTCCCAATTTTTGTAGGTCCGCGTTCGGATCAAAACGCGTATAACCATATAGTTCATATAAATTCATCAGTGCGGCATTATACGCGATGAGATTCGCTATATTCTTCGTTTTTGCCAATCCCATCAAGTTCATGTTGCCGGAGCGGATGACGCGCACTGGAAATGAGTTAATATTACTCATGAATGAAACTGATTGCGCATTATTATTTGTTATTTTTCCGTTATTTTCCGGGACTGCATAGACAAAACTTACGTCGATCGGTTCATATTTAAATGTTTCGACCCCCAGGTAAATCTTTTTTCCCATTTTATTGGCATAATTTACTTCACTCTCGCCATGCTTGATAATGCCGTCGGCGCCGCCAGCGAAATTGCGATAATCCATGATCCCGATGTTATCGACAATATCGATCAGGTGTTGCGCGGCATTTTTTCGTGCGCCATTAAATTCCAATTCATATTTCAACGAACCGTCATCATTTTTAGCTTCATCAAACCAAAAGGGGATATCAATCCCATAGACCATTTCACTTCCCGATGCTTTCAATAAATCCATTACTTTTTGATTAAGATTGAAAAATTGGGTGAGGATGTTGGTTGATTGCGGACCAGCAAATCCCAGTAATTGATAAGGTTCATTGTCAAGATGGATGCCATAAAATCGTGATTCGACTGGTGAATCGCGATTGAATTCAATCAGGCTGCGTACCTGCGCCAGAACCCGGGGATGTTGTTCACTTAAAACATATTCGGGATAACCATCGAGTGCGTGAATCAGTATCCCTTTGCTGGATGCCTCTTTGATGAGGGCGCGCATATCTTCCGGATAGGAAATTATACAGCTGACATTTTCGGTCAGATCGTTTTCAAATCGATAGATCAACTGGAGAAAGAGTTCATTGACTTGATATTGCTTGCAAAAGGCAAAGAATTCCCTGCGATAATCCTTTTCAAACAATAATTTATCCGTAAACCATACCCACATGGCGCGTGACAACTGGCGTGGGGGCAGGTTGGGAGTTGAGGATTCGCGGGAAAAGGGTATCGAACAAGACGGCTTTTCTTTGAAATTTATATCATCGATATACACCGTGCCCTTGCTTTTTTCAGTAAAATTGAACACCAAAGTGCTGGCTTTGGTCGACATTAACTTGAAAGCCCGATAAGGAACAATTATTTCCTGCCACTCGGTCGTCAACGGGCCGCCAAGAAATTCGGATGCCAATCCTGCGGGTTTGGAATCTTCTTTGGCAAGCCATTGGGGATCCGCGATCTGAATAGTAAAATCTTCCCCGCCCACTTCTCCCTTGACCCAAAATGAGAGATAGGGGAAATGAGATATATCGAGATATTTCGCTGTGGAGTTTAGGTTTTCATCATTAAATAAATGGAACCAAATACCACAAAATCCCTCCGCGGCTTTGGTGTAATTTAATTTCAATGACCGACCATTTGTTCCCCGGAACTGTCTGCGGGTCAAATGCATGGTTATGGTTGATTCACCGGCCTGAAAATGGTTGTAGTAGCCACCCTGATTCGTGGTAATATTATTATCGATGTTCCAGATCTCCAGCAACTTACACGATGAGTCGGGCGAGGAAATGGTCATGGCGGCAGGGTTCGCGGGCGCCGGACTGGCGGAGGTCGGATTAATTGCAGATTTTACGGTGGAATTTACCTCGCTAATCGATGGCATCGGGGGGGGGATTTCCGGGGCGGCATTCCGGACGGTGTTCATCGGTTCATCCAATGTCTTCAGGCTGATATTATCAACATATATCACACCAGCTCCAGGTGCATTAAAATTGAATATCAACTTGGTAATGATCAACTGTTTCAGGCTGAACATCGGCAGGGGAATAGAGACTTCCTGCCATTGGGTGGTTATTCCGCCGGTTAAATACTTTGTGATCATGCCGGCAGAATTAACCTGAGTCATATCGGTTTTTACCACGGGCAAAACTTCAAGGGAAAAATTTTCGCCACCTTGATCACCTTTTACCCACAGGGTTAAACGCTGATAATTACCCATGTTTAAAAACGCATGACTATTTTGCGGCGAATCGGTTTCGTCGTAAAGGGTCATCTCGATTTTACCCGCACCATCTCCAGGGTTGCGATAAATGATTTTCAGGCTTCGACCCTGATCACCATGTGCGACGTTGCGATCAAGATAAAAGTCTGCTTGTGAGGTTCCGGAGGTGACACTTTTATAACTCCCTCCCAACTCATTCATGATTCCGCGATCAAAGGTCGCGATGGCAAGTTCATTGGCATGGATCGATATCGCCATGATGAGGGTAGCGAAAATAATCAAAGTGACGATGGCGTTAATCGGTTTCATGGCATGCCTTTCTAGAGCTTAGATTTTGAGTTTAATAAATGAACGCACTCACCATGATGGAAGAGGTGCGCGATTGTCACTGCGAATGATCGGTTCTCAGGCATCGGTTCTGATTAACTTCGCTTAAATCGATCCCGGAGGTCATATCCCGATTTGAACCCGGAAGCAGTCGGTTTGTTCACCGGCAGGTTAGTATCGCATTTTGATTTCGGCGGTAATACCCCAATCATCACGGTCCAGATGGGGATAAAAGCGGTAATCAAATCCGATCTTTGGGAAAAATCTAACATTCCAGGGAGTGCTGTATATCCCATTACAATTAATCCCGGCGCCGTAGGAATGATACGCCGTACCTTCTTCGCCCCAGGTCGCGTCCAAGGGAAAGTCAAAGGAAAGAAACTCAAGGCCATGAGTGAAATCATTGGCATATAATTGATAGGCGGGAATTAACGCGGGGATGAATTTAATCCGATGCGCATCGACTTCGGATTTCTCAAAATAGATGGCATTGTAAGCGAAGGTGAAATCGAGATATCCTTTCATCAAACCAAACATTTCGTATGAAACATAGGGCAGATATTGTCTGATCTCACCAAAGCGGTCGTAGTTAGCCTTTATGCGCGTGAGCCCAATCTCATAATGATCGGAACGTCGACCGCGGAAGCGCGCGGAATTTTCCGATTCCGTGGGTTTTTTGTATACTGAAAGGCGTAATTTTCCCCGTAATTCAAACAAGAAATCTTCATAGCGATCCATGAGATTAAATCCTTCCTGACGGTTGATATCCGACCATCCTGTCCCCAGAGTTAGTTTCAAGGTATTGGTGCCGAAAGATTTGGTCAGGCGGCCATCAATATAATAGACATCGGCGTCAACCTGGGCGATATCGATGTTTTGTTGAAAATTGCGCGATTCAATTTTACGATCACCGATTCCGGCTTCCACATTCAAATCAAGGTCATGATCCAAAATGAAATTTTTTCCCACCACCACATCCTGACCATGGAATTTACCGTCCAGGGGATGGTTAAGGTCTTCGGGGTTGATATTGAGCGTCTCAATTTCAACGGTATTCAAAGTCAGTTTGAGGTAGGGAAAGTTGGGGTTTGAGGAGCGAAACAGAATTATGCTTCCATAATCATGTTCATACCGCCGCCGGGGGAGATCAGTTTTGATTTTGGAAAATTGTTTCTGAGCCTTGTGCTTCAGATCAGTGAAGTGATCGACGCGCTCCTGGGCCATGTCAAATTCACTTTGATTATTGGATTGATCGCGTTGATTGGTAAAAAAGGTGATCGCATTATCAAGTCCGAGAAACTGCTTCTGAATCACATCTTCGACCCGCAATTGATTATCATAAAGTTCCAGAGGATGTATGGAAGAGCGTTTATACGCGACAAAAGGTTCCCAGTATATTGACAGGGGTTTAGTTTGGAGCAGAGGCACCCCATCCTGACCATCCCGGTGCATGATCTGAACTGAACGGGCAAGATTCTGCTTGAAGACATCATCGTAGGCATTGGGATCAGCCTGGTAGAGAGTATCAGCTTTCTCATATTTTGCGTTGGCATATTCATACAGGCCGCGATATCCCATGAGATAATCTCCATAGGTGAGCAAAGGGTAGGCATTGTTTGGATCTTCCCGGATGGCGGATTCGAAAAGTTTGATGGTGCGTTCAGAATCACCCAGATCACGTAAATTTTCTGCGCCCTTAAAATAAATATTTGATATTTCCAGGGTGGGCCTGGATTGCTGACGTGCGGTTTCCGCCACTTCAATGGTCTCTTGATATAATTGCTGCAGCATTGCATCATCTATCTTGGGCTTGGGCAATACCAGATCAAAGACTTGATCTTTAGTTCCGCCCATGGCATCAACCCCGGTAAAATGGAGTTGGGGGTTGTTGATGATGATGGTTTCATCGGTTGCCGCAGCGACATTTTCTGGCTTGGAAAAAAGTATCTTGAGCAATTGTACTGCGCTCCAGTCCTGATCGGTAAATTCACGCGTTGCTTCCGCGGTGGCATCTTTGATCATGACACTACAAGGGAAAATGATTGATTGATTCTGGGCATTGATGGGAATGGCTGATTCCGGCGGCGTGCTCATGCCGGCGCCATCTTCAGCGGCAATTGCGAACACGGCCTTGGTTTGACTGTTATTGACTGTAGCCAGCGATACGTGCAAGGACTTGAGTTGCGTCGCGTCCAAAGGTTTTTGACATAAATACATGATCCCAACCCCCCAACTGGCCTGTTGCCAATCCACCCCCATCCGGATTTGCTTGCTGGCCACATCAATATGGAGGGATGAAATTCCATTGCCGAGGGTAAACCATTGTCCCTCAATTCTTGTCTGCGCAGGGGCTCCTGATTGGGATTTCCCGGCTGATACTGATACCGCCGGTTTTGCGTTCACGGTTGTATTTGAAGACAAGAGGGGGGCGGTGCCGGATGAGGTGGAAGGAACAGGGGGGTCGGCGAAAATCAATTCCGGTTGAGAAATCAAGAGTTCATCGTTGACGTAGGTTTGATCTTCAGGCTTGGCAAAGAGAATTTTTATGATCTTGATTTTGTTCCAGTCATTTTCACTGAAATTTGCGGAGGTTTGTTCGGGTTTGGCGTTGATCATTTGGGAACGGGAAAAGTCGATAATCTGCCACCGCTCGCCAACCTCTTTGGCCTGATGTATGGGAACGATCAGGTTGGCATCATTGGCGGTAGCGATGCCGGCATATGCCAGTGGTTTGCTGCCATATTTTGTTCGGACTCGAATTCGCACGGCTTGGAGTTTTCGCCCGTCAATAACCTCGGGCAAGGTAAACATTCCTCCAATGCCCCATGTAGACTGGCGCCAATCCACTTCAATAAACCACTCATTGTTTTGCAGATCGGCACCGGTATCAACAAGACCATTTCCGAAAAATCGCCACCCCCCCAGAAGATCGTTATTAACCAGAGGCAGATTGGCGGCGCCGGCAATTGCACACTCCAGCCAACAAAAACAGACTGATGTCAGTAACAAGTAAGTAAATTTGAAGTTTTTCATAAAGTATAATCTTCCTCCACGTTATATTTCATAAAAGGTCTAAGGGCAGGTCATAATTGAGCTTGATAGGCGTTAAATTCAATCGCATTATGAGAGATATATTCACCCGGGAGGTTTTGATGAAATATTTACATTGTTTTTGACTTGTTGAGAGTGTAACGGTAGTAATTATGTATTCTCGCTGAACGAACGCCTTGATCGTCCAGCAATTTAAATTTCCCATCTTATTTTTCCATTATCCGTTGTCAGGAGGTCAAGTCATGAAACTGTTGCCGATGCTTATCATGGTGGTATTCACATTGCAACCCCTTGACGGGTGGGCACAAGCTTCCGATCCGGGGTCTATTCGCATGGGTTCCTGGAATATTCGCAATTTCAGTTTATGGAGCAGGGACGACCGGGAGATTGATAAGATCGCCCGGATCATTTCCCAATTCGATATCCTGGCCATACAGAATATTCAGGATACCGTTATTATCGATAAGCTGAAAATACGCCTTTATGGGTGGAAATATCTTTTGTCTCCACCAGTGGAGGCGGTAGACGGCAAGGGCGAACATTACGCGTTTATCTGGGATGCTCTGAAAGTCCATGACATTACTCCGCCGCGTACCATCTCCATCCCGGATAATGGCATAATGCGCCAGCCTTTTGCGGTGAACTTTCGCAGTGGCCATTTTGATTTTACCTTGGTAACCACACGTTTGACCAGCGACTCTGGCAATGATCTGCCGATTCAACTCCTGGTATCGTCACTGATCGATTCGGTGCAAGTCGCCAATGGCGATGAACAGGACATCATCATCGCCGGAGATTTCAACCGGACCATCACTGATTTTTCCCAGTCAGGATGGAGCACGATTTTCCTTCCTCCTGACAAAACCACCATCGATCGCAAACACCTTTACGACAATATCTGGATAGACGGAATTCTGACCACCGAATTCAGTGCCATCTTCGGCATTGTAAAATTTGATGAAACTCTCTATGACAACAATCTGTTGCAGGCAGCCACCGAGCTCTCCGATCATCGGGTGATCTGGGCTGAATTTAACACCGATGAAGCCGATGACGACGATGAAGGTTACCTCCTGCCCATCGTGACTCCTGAATATCTGCAGTGATTATTGTTCGCGGATCAACTGCAGCAATTGATCAAACGAAACCTTGCCGCTGACGTCACTCCCTTCCAGCAAACTATCGGCAAGATCACGTTTCATCTGGTGCAAATTAACGATTTTCTCTTCAATTGTTTCCTGAGTTACCAGCCGGTAGATGGTAACCGGATATTGCTGGCCGATCCGATGAGCGCGATCCGCGGCCTGATCTTCTACTGCCGGGTTCCACCATGGATCCATGATGATGACATAATCAGCGGCGGTGAGATTCAAACCCAATCCGCCTGCCTTCAAGCTGATCAAAAACAGATCGCTCTCTCCAGCTTGAAATGCATTAACCCGATGATGACGATCTCCCACCGGAGTGCTGCCATCGAGATATTGATAGGATATTTTTTTTCTTTCCACCCACCTTTTTATGATCTGGAGATAATCGACAAATTGGCTGAACACCAACGCCTTGTGTTTATTTTCAAGCAGTTCCTCCACCACTTCGCCGAACAAACGCAGTTTTGATGAAATGATCTGACTGTCTGGTACGAGCAATCGGGGATCACAACAGGCACGCCGCAATTTCATGATTTCTGCCAGGATGGTAAGGTGTTTGGCGCCCGGGGGGGCTTTCAACCCGGATAACTTATCCACGGCGCGCCGGCGCAGAGCCTCATAAAATGCCCGTTCTGCGGGAGTCAATTCGACATTCAATATGACTTCGGTTTTCTCTGGCAGCTCGGTCAGCACCTGGAATTTGGTGCGGCGAAGAATAAAAGGCAGGATTAGTTTTTTTAATTGCTTTTTGATCGTGGGATCCTGTCTTTTGGCGATGGGATTGGCATAACGGACCTTGAAACGTTCTCGTGATCCCAGCAATCCCGGATTAATGAAATTAAATAAACTCCAGAGTTCACCCAGATGATTTTCGATCGGAGTTCCCGTGGTTAACATCCTGAAATCTGCCTGTAAGTTCATCGCTGCCCGGGCGCGTTTTGAGGTGAAGTTTTTGATTGCCTGAGCTTCATCGAGGACCACCGTAGTCCACTGGATATCCGCCAGGATTTCACTATCCTGGTAGAGCAGTCCATAGCTGCAGATCACCAGATCGAATGCCTGTGCGTCGCGAACGATTTGATCGCGGTTGGGGCCAGAGTAGATCCGTGGATTCAGGGTTGGTGTAAATCGCTTGGCTTCCTGTATCCAGTTCATACAGACCGATGCCGGCGCGATCACCAGGGTCGGACCGCTGGCGGCGCGATACAGTATCAGCGCCAGACCTTGAATCGTTTTGCCCAGTCCCATATCATCAGCGAGACAGGCGCCTATACCCAGATGAGCGAGCCGTGCCAGCCAGTGAAATCCGGCAAGTTGATAGTCGCGGAGTTCGGCCCGGAACGTCGAGGGCAAGTTGATCTCAGTTTCCTGCATGTGGGTAAATCGCGCGTAGTGATCCCGCCAGTCTGCCTGATCATTTAATCCGGGCAGGAGATTGAAAAAATCTGCCGTGGCATAGGATGCCAGAGGATGGAGCCGCAGACCCTTTTTCGACTTTTCAGTCAAGGTTCTCAATTCCCCCATATAGTGTCGCAACTCATCACTCAATTCCAGATAATCACCCTCGCCCAGAGGGATGAAACGACCCTTGCAGTTTTCAGTCAATTCGATGAGCTGATCCATTTCCAGGGTCAATTTTTCGTCCACTGTCATTTTCCCTGAAATGAGAAACCATTCGTTGTCCTTTTCGATTTTGACCTTCATTTGACTGTAGGAACCGCCCTGCTTGATTTCCATTTTTCCGCCCTCCGGCCAGACCAGCGGTGCCAGATCCCGGCAATGGTATAACTCAGACAATACTTTCAGCGCGTTTTCAGGTTCCGGAAATATCCATTGCCAATTGGTCGGGCGATCAGTTTCCATCAGGGTTGGACATTGCGTGTAGATGCGTTCCGCATTTTCGATTTCCTGTTTGAAATCGCGATGAATCTGAATGCGTTTGCCTTCAACTTCAGTAAACAATACCATCCCGCCAATGCCGGGTGGAAATCTCAAGGCGCCATCCGCTATGGGTTTAACCACGATCGTTGCCTTCAGTCCCATTCCGAGTGGAATCATTTCAATGGTAGGCAGAGAATTGGCTTCCTGGCGGGGAATTTGAGAAAGATTACCGCTGACATCAGAGTGGACGGTAACCACAGATGACACTGATTCGATGGCCGCGGACAATAATGCTTCAGCTTCAACGGGCACGGCAATGGCTTTTTGCCGCAGGATTTTGGCGATTTTTACATGGTCTTCCTTGATCTCGATCAGATGATATCGGGTCGGAGTTTCCTCAATGACCAATAGTTCGGCTTTATGCGCTGTAATCGTGAGTTTAACCAGGAGATGATCCGCGTGGCGTTCGATGAGAAATTCCGGCTCTTTCTTGATTAATTCAACCTGGATCTCCGGACGCGAACGGATAAATAGCAGGGGATGCCCGACCATGGCCGGCAAAGCGAGATTGGGATCGAGATGATATTCCCACGATTGGTAATAATAGCGGCTGTTGATTTTCTGTGCCGCGGCCAGGATTTTCTGATCCTGAGGGGTGAGAAAATCATGCTGTTGATCGATCAATCGTTGTAATTTGATCAGCCGCCCCTTACTCCAATCTCCCTTCTTTGTCAGACGCTGTTCACAAGGAATCAGGGCAACTGGTTTGGCTTTGAAATCGACCAGCCAGATCAAGCGCGATGACGAATTTGTTATCCCCGTCACCGGTCCACTCTTATTTTTCAAATCAACTAAATTGGCCAGCACTTGTTCCCATTCCAGTTGGGGTTTATAGATGTCGATGATGCTGATCGTTTCATCCTTGGCAGTATTGGCTGGGGAAAGCGCTGGAACGCTGGCATGAATACCGGTTAATAGCTTGGCGATGATCCGGTTGGTTTCACGTTCAATCCACTGGTATCCGACAGTGCCGGCTTGGGATCTGAGCCCATATAATGTATTCAGGGTTGATTGCGCTTTTTCGGGAACGAGCCAATAGCTGATGACGCTAATCAACAACTGCGAAAAAAAATCAGAGGTGTATTCGGCTATTGTCAATAACTCCAAACAATATTCCAGATCACGGTCGGGACTATCCTGAGCAGAAATGAAGGGCGAGAAGATTCGAATATTGGGTTCGCGCTCCAAATGCCGTTTTTCTGAAAGTTGGATGAGGGAGCTGATTTTATTCTGATAGCCCGGCTGATGGTCACCGATTAAAGCCAGGATATGGAATCCTAACGCGATGAAATTCATCTGGTTGGGGAGGGTGGTTTGATTGCTGTTAGATATCTCAATCACCGATTCAAAACTGGCGATCGCCTGTTTGAAGTCACCGTGCAAAAAGTGCCAGATGCCGAGGAGGCGATTGCCGCTTTTAGTCGGTGGCTGGGACAGGGGTGTGAGCAATGATCGGAAGGCATTAAATTCCCCTTGCAGAAGGAGAAAAAATCCCCGGATATGGATGGCTGTATCGCTGATGAACTGGTTCGTTTGGTTGACGGCCAAAGATTCCAGGTAGTCAAGAAAAGGACGTGGATCGAGCAGTCTGATGCAAATGAAATCGGCGATGTTTATCGTCAGCGATAAACGCAGGCTTGGAGGTATGTTATTCCATAATTTTGAATCAAAATCATTGATAAAAATCTTTACCAACAGATTATGGCGGTTAAAATGATCAGGATACTGTTGCAAGCCAAATTTAAGCAGGTTGTTTATCTGATCAAAATCCTGGGTGTAAACCGCCATCCTGATTTCGCGATCAATCCGTTGAGGGGGATAATAGTTAAAGTAAAATGATGATTTGATTTGAAACGGAAATTGTTTTCTGATTGTCGCCAGATGGTGATCAAACCGCTTGTTTTTCAAGGCGCGTTTGATGGCTTCTTCCAGCCAAAGTTCATTGCAGCGAATCACCGCCCCGGGCTGCAGAAGTTTCAGCGCTTGGAGTTTTTTGATAATCAGGTTATAATGGGTCACATTGAACGTTTTGTTCTCCGCCCCGCGAACATCGCATTCTTTCAAACTGGTAAAAAGCTGGGTGCTGGTAAGCGGTTCGCTGATGAGCGCGGCGATTTGAAAAATTTCTTTTTCATAGTTCGTCAGGGAATGATAACTTTCCTCCAGTTGTTGCATGGTTCGCGTATCATTATTATGGGAAGCTGTTTTGTTTTCGGTCAGTGTATTTTCGGTAGTCATGTCGTGTTTTCTGGGATATCGCTGTGGGGTTCCTGACAATTTTGTCAAACGGTTATCCTAAAACCGGGAAAGGGTGTTTACAATGGTAAATCCAAAGTTCAATTCGACCATAATTCTGGCCTCTGGATCGCCGCGCCGGCGCGATTTGCTCGCTGATGCCGGGATCCGATTTGAAATCATGGCGGCGATGATCGATGAGCAGGTTTTTCCTGCTGAATCACCCGCACAGCTGGTATGTCGATTAGCCACCGCAAAAGCCTTATCGGTTGCGAGTTCAAATCCTGAGCAACTGGTTCTCGGCGCCGACACCATTGTTTATCATCAGGATACCATTATTGGCAAACCCATTGACATGGATCACGCTCGACGATTACTGCGGCGCTTGAGCGGTCAGACGCATCAGGTATACACCGGTGTCAATCTTTATCGGCAACATCCAGCATTTGTGAAGTGCTGGCACAGTATCACCTCGGTTACATTCAAAGCTTTAACTAATGCCGATATCGATTTCCTCCTTGCGGTCACCAATCCGCTCGATAAGGCCGGCGCGTATGGCATTCAGGATCATGAAGAGCGGTTTATCGCTGGTTATCAAGGATTGCGCAGCAACGTCATGGGCTTGCCGATCGAGGAAGTAGAAGACTGTTTATGTGAGATCAAGTTTTAACGCTGGGTTCGATTACAGTCATCAAACGACCTGAATTCCTTATTTAAATACTCGGAGTTATTTTACCCCTTGAATTTTGACTATTAAGTCCTTTAACCTGCGAGTGTTTTAACCCTAACCCTCCGAATCCCTGAACCCTTAACCCCTAAACCTGTACCCTGCCATGAACAACCAGAAGATTCCATTGTCTGGCGACCAACGTGCCCAACGCTCCGGTAATCTCATCACCCTGATATTGTGGCGCTATCGTTTCGGGCGCGGCTTGGCCGCGGCGGGATTGGGGATATTGCTGTCTCTTGCCTTTGCGCCAGGAGAAATGAGTTGGGTCGCCTGGGTGGGATTGGTGCCGTTCATGGCGCTGGCTTTTAACCCCCATCACAGTGCCGGTTGGCTGGGATACGCGTTTGGACTCGGCCATTTCACCACCAGCTTTTACTGGCTGAAAGAGGTCTTTCTTCCCGGGCCGCTGTTATTAGCTTCGGTATGCGCCATTTTTCCCGCGTTCTGGGCCAGTCTGTCAAAGGCTTTGTTGGACAATCTTACTCATACCCAAAATGACGATCTTCTCCCCCGGCACGACCCGGCACGACCGGTTAATACCGGCATAACTGTCGCCTGGAAACTGCCATTGATTATTTGGATGTTCGCGTTTATATGGATCGCTACAGAATGGGTTCGTGGCTGGTTCTGCACCGGTTTCCCGTGGAATCAAATCGGTGTCAGTCAATGGCAGAATCTTGGGCTCATATCTTCAGCTTCGGTTACCGGCGTGGCAGGAATCGGATTTTTAATTGTCACTGTTAATGCCGCTATTTATTTTGTCATCCGCCGGTTTGACCGGTCATATGCGGCGGAGAAAGACCATTCGGCAATCATTCCGCTGCTTACCATAATAGTTACCTTTATTCCTTTCTTTATGATGCGTCAGGTCTATCGAATCGCTGAACCTGATGACTCCATGGCCATCGCCGCTGTGCAGGGGAATCTGCCCCAGTCCCGGGTCTGGTCAGCGCAACAACTTCATGAAGCCCTCGCGGTGTATCCCGGTCTTACCCGCACGTTAGTCTCTGCCAGTTCACCGGAACTAATCCTCTGGCCGGAAACCGCGATTCCCGCCAGTATCACCGCTGATCCGGTTATCCGTCTGTTGATTAAAAAAATGATACAAGAAGTGAATATTCCATTGCTGGCAGGCACGATCGATTATCGTTATCCCGTCGACACCGCCACTATCCACAGTGATATTTCTCCCTTAACTGCAAATTCAGTCAGTTTTAATAGCGCCGTGTTATTTGATGACCAGGGAGAGGTTGGCGAAATCTATGACAAGATTCATCTGGTTCCCTTCGGTGAATATACCCCCTTCGAAGAATACCTCCCCTGGCTGACTGATTGGATCGGTATGGGACGCAGCCTGACGGCGGGAAAGGCATTTACGATCATGCCCCTCAAACAAGCCAGGATTGGGGTTAATATCTGTTATGAAGATGTTTTTCCTGAAATCAGTTATAATCTGGTGCGGCACGGCGCCAATCTTCTCGTGGTAATTACCAACGACGCCTGGTTTGGTGAAACCTCGGGATCACGGCAGCATCTGGCTCATTCGGTGTTTCGTGCGGTTGAAAATCGCCGTCCTCTGCTGCGTAATGGGAATAACAGTGATACCTGTCTGATCATGCCGGATGGAGAAGTTCGTGATTTGCTCTATGACGAAGATATTGGAAATCGCTTTGTGCGCGACTCCCATGTCTATCAGGTCCCGTTGTACCCGAAGTTGCCGACAACCTTTTTCACCCGGTATGGGAATTGGTTCGCGGAATGTTCAGCGCTGATTACCCTGATGATTATGGCCTGGTGCTGCTATCGCTATCTCGATCGCAAGCGCCGCCTGTTTCAGCTCATTAATCAGCGCGACTCCGGTCTTTAATGACCTTTGATTACAGTGAAAATTGCGGATTGTCGGCCAATTTCCTTGACTATGGTTGATGCGGGAAAATTAGCACTCAGGCCAAACCGGGTAGTCGCGACATAATAATCGAACCCCGGCGGTAATTCATTGGTGGGCAGACGCGAAAACAGCAGTTCCGTTTGTATCCCATCATCGAGGTAGGAATCAAAACAAGTGCGCGAATTGTTGTTGGCGGCAAGCAGTATTCGTAATTGTTGCTTGTGCAATCGTTTCTTTTCCTGATTTATCCACTCCGCCGCTTCCTTGTAACTGGTCAGCCAATAATCGCTTTCATACCTGCTGCCGGCCTGCGCCACCCCCCCCACGATTTCATTAAAATAAGTGTATTGATAAGGGTGTAATCTCACCATTGGCAACAGCGGACATAACAACAACATCAGGAGGACTGACAGCAGCAGTTTGTGCTCAACCTGACGTTGACATTGGCGATAAATCGCCGCGGCTCCATATCCTCCAATGATTGCCATCGCGGGTTGGAGAAAGAGAAAATGACGAATGCCGTCATAGACATTGGGACGCATGACAACGAAATAGAGAATGGGAAACAGAAACCAGAGAAAAAGCGAAAACAATACCGCACAGTCAGTTGAGTTAGTTTGGCGATTTTCCGGTTGTGAGAGCTCTGATTGTGGTTTGGAAGCCAGCGCTTTTACTCCGGCAAAGATCCCGAAAATGATGAAAATCAGTAAGGTCAATGGTGTGGTTATCAATAAATACCAGGGAAGGTAATGCCAGGGCAGGGCATTGCTGTTGATGCTGCTGCCGGCATAGAGAAGATGGTAGGTGGAACTGAATTCAGTGGCCAGTTTCAGTGCTTGCCAGGGATGGAGTATCGGATTCTGATGTGCCCATGGCCAACACACGATCATGATTCCCCATGATATAATGGGGATAAGCAATAGTTTGATCGTCAATGACACCAGTTTTTCTCGGGATATGCTATTCGTCTTGAGATTAGCAATGATCAGGTGAAACCCCCCGATGACCGGCAAAAATAGCCATAACATGACGCCGCCTATGCGAATCGCCATGGCCACCCCGATGCAAAGACCACAGCGCGTACATTGACCATAGGTGATCGCACTTCCATGACGCCACATGTGGGTGAGAAAATACATCGCCCAGGTAAACGCGCAGGCAAACGGGATATCCTTGGAGTTGCCAAACGCGTGGCCAACATAAGCCGGAAGCATGATCAGAAACAAGGCGCTGAAAATTGGAATCCAGGGATCCGCAAAGAGACGAGCGAACTTGATTACTCCCATGACACCGAGCAAAGCCGTGAAAGCAACCAGCAGATGTCTGATGTCCCATTTCAGCGCCGGAAACTGGCGGTAGAGAGTGGCCGCGACCAGTTCGAAAAGCGGGCCATAAAAACGCAGATTCAAATAGCTGTTACAGCGTGTATCGTTGCCGCCGCTGGCATAATAATCCCACGCCAATTCGCCATATCGCGACTGCACCGTTTCGTCCCAGGTAATGCCAAAATCCTGATAACAATGGATAATGAATATGAATGCGGCGAGTAAAATGCTCCCCAAAACTACCGCATGGAAATTGACCGCGAAGGTTTTATTGCGCGTTTGCATTACCAGCAGGGCAGGGCAGTTGCTTGATTCTTTTGGCAATACGCAGGATGTCCATCGCCATATTGAAAATGTGACGCGGGCGAATCCGGCTGTCGCCCTGTTCCTGCCAGGGGATCATTTCTTCACGAATCTTCATGCCGAACTTCATTGCCAGCAGGATCAATTCGACATCGAAAGCGAATCCCAGGCAGATCATCTGGCGGGCTATTTTTCGTGCCATGCCAGTCTCCATGAGTTTAAATCCGCATTGGGTATCATAAACGGATAAACCGGTAATGATCGAGGTATAGGTTTGGAATACCCGGCCCATGTAATGTCGATACAGCAGACGATGAACTTTCCCATCCTGGGTTTTTACCCGAATCCCGATCAATAATTCCCGCCCACTGGCGATCTCAGGTTCTTCGATCAAATCCTTGAATAACAAAGGTGATGCGGCCAGATCGGCATCGACATAACCAACCATGCGGCCTTGAGCCTGAAGCAAGCCTTCACGCACCGCCCGACCTTTACCCTGATTGTGGGGCAGGGTAATCAGGGTAATTTTTTGCGGGGCGATGGAACGAAAGTCATCAATGGTATTCGCTGTCGTATCCCGCGATCCATCGTCGACAAACAGCCACTCCCAATCCAGCTCCAGATTGGCTTTTATCAGGGTGAAAAATCGCGACAAGCGTTCTGCTTCATTATAGCAGGGGATAATGACTGTCAATTGGTGGGTAAAAGTATTCATGAACATTGCATTTATGTACGATTCTCTGAGTAAACTCGCCTTATCGACTGAACCCGGTCAGGTTTGTGAAAAATAGCGCACGATTGCCAGTCTGAGGTGAACGGCGGCGGTTGAAAATGCGACTGCCTGCCGACGATTTCAATTGCAGTTACCGATGAAATATCCTCCCCAGGGTATCTGGTTGCAATAAAATTTCCATATTCTTATTTTACTTGTCCTTGAGATGAGTACAGATAGCGGGTATCATTGGGTAATACTGGCTCTCTTGGAATATAAGCATTTCATTAACCGCTCGATCATCTCAACACACCCTGATTTTTAATTATCAGGTCAACAACGATTCAATATTCATGAGTAGAAAAACCCGATTTCTCAATGCCTGCCGCCGCGCCCCAGTTGATACGACACCGATTTGGTTGATGCGGCAAGCGGGTCGTTATATGGCGGAATACCGGAAGTTACGCAAAAAGTATTCTTTAATGCAGTTGATCGTCACCCCGGAATTGGCGGTGGAGGTGACCCTCCAACCCGTGCAGGCATTCGCCGTCGATGCCGCTATTATTTTTGCCGATATCCTGCCGGTGCTCAGCGGTCTGGGGTTGACGATTGATTTTTCTGCTGATCACGGTCCCAAAATATTGAATCCGATCCGGAAGGCCGAAGACATCACCCGGCTCAAACCTTATTCGATCGAAGAGTTTTTAGGCTTTACCCTTAAAGCCATCAAAACCGTGCGCCATGAATTGCGGGATGTCGTCCCGCTGATCGGTTTTTCCGGCGCGCCTTTTACCCTGGCGAGTTATGCTGTTGAAGGCGGCGGTTCACACCATTTTCTTAAAATCAAGGATTTCATCTACCACCAGGAAGCAGCATGGCAGCAACTAATGGATAAACTGACCATCGTGGTTGGTGATTATCTTTGCGAACAAATCAAGGCTGGCGCTCAGGCGGTCCAGATGTTTGATTCCTGGGCGGGAATACTTAGTCCTCAGGATTTTCACCGATTTGTCCTTCCCGCGGTTACACGCATTATTGCCCGATTAAAAAAAACTTATCCAACGATACCAGTGATTTACTTTGGCACTGAAACCTGTGGATTCATAAAACATATCCGTTCGGTGGATGCCGATGTTATTGGCATTGACTGGCGGGTTGATATCCTTGATGCCTGGTCAGTGGTTGGTGATCAATTCGCTATCCAGGGCAATCTCGATCCTCTGGTGCTGCGCGCTCCCATCTCCGAGATTACCCGTCAGGCCGGTTATATCCTTGATCGTGTCAATAAACGTCCGGGTCATATTTTCAATCTTGGACACGGGGTCCAGAAGGAAACTCCGCCTGACCATGTTGCGGCGTTGATCGACTTTGTTCATGAGCATGGCAGACAGTAGGATTTTTTAATGTGTCAGAGCGCCATTTGCATGGCTGATTACAGCGCTCGTGATCATTCAGGTTGGTATTCTCCGTGCGGTTATAAACAGCACTTTTAGATGGGAGGACATCATCGCGAAATGATTTTTGAATCAGTCATCCCAATGGGACTTTTGTCGAATAACGCCTTATTCCCAGCGATAAATCGCTGGGCTGTTATCGGTTCATCCCGAACGGGATTATTGACATTAGCCCGCCAATTCATTGGCGGGTCCGAAATGCAGGAATCCAAAAGTCCCATAGGGACGATTGAAAAATACGGTTTATGACCGGTTAAAGTATAGTCAGGCCTGTCTGAGTGCGATCACGAAAAGTCAGGCACGATCAGTGCCGTGTGATGTAATGCGCTCAAGAAGGACGGCTCTTGTTTGGCTGACTACGAAAGCCCGCTTCCCCGGCAAACCCTCTATTGACGATAAATCACTGCCGCCACATAACCCACCACCTGATCATGTTGCCCCCCGGGGACATCACCTGAATTAGCTGCCTTCACTACTGAAATCCGATTCGCGCCCAATGCCCTGGCTGTTTCCATCGTGGTATAGACCGCGCCGGTGCTGCACATCATGCAATGTAAGTCCTGAACAACATGTGCAGACATGTAGTCTCGGATTTCATCTCGGAGTATCTGAGTATCGAATTTCTCGATGGCATTGACAATTACCCGATCAGATTTCACCGCTTCATCATATGTTGGATAATGGCAGAGATCCGTGCTGCCCAGCAAGAGTACCGATCGACTCTTAATCACCTTTGCCAGATTTGCAGAGAGCGCTGCAATTAACTGCTTGTCGTCCTGCTGGATTAAAATCGGCACGATCCTGCAATCAGGCATGATAGTTTGTAAAAATGGCAATTGCACCTCAAGACTGTGTTCCTGCGCATGTGCCTGAGGAATATCCGCGGCACACTCAGCGGATTCAATGATCGCGGCTGCCAGTTCTTCATCGATCTCAATATCCCCTAACGATGTACGAAATCTGCCCCGCGCATAAACCGCCGCGCCCGCAACCGGATAGCGATGACTGAGTCCGATCATGATCACGGTATCATAGGATCGGTGTGCCAATAATTTATAGGCGTGGGCGGCAACTGTTCCGGAATACGTGTACCCCGCGTGCGGGACAATAATTCCCATTAACTCACCATCAATGACAGCCGGATCAGCCGCATCGAGATAGTGACATACATCGCTTGCCAGACGTTCCGGAGACTTGGGATAAAAGGCGCCGGCTGCCCAGGGCAGCCGAATCATATCGTCATTTTTATGTAATTTGCCGAATGCCATAATCATGTCTTACTCTGGGTTAACACTAATCCATATAGTATTATTATCACACGAATTAAGAATTCCATTGATAATTAAATATGTCTTTCACGCATCGATAAACGTATGAACGAATTCTGGTTGTGTTTTATTCCGTTGTTCGTGGCGGTTGATGCCATTGGGGTATTGCCGATTTTCATTGCCATCACTGCCAATATGCCGCCGCCAACAGTTCACAAGGTTTTAGTTCAATCGCTTGTCACCGCGACCGCAGTGGCATTGCTGTTTCTGACGATCGGCGCTGCCATCTTCAAGTTCCTTGGCATTACTACCGGTGATTTCATGGTCGCCGGCGGCATTCTTCTGCTCTTTATCTCTCTGTCGGATTTGATTACCACAGATAAGATTCAGCGGCAGATCGATCCCGACAGCTTCGGCGCCGTCCCCATCGGTGTTCCCCTGATCACCGGACCGGCGGTGTTGACCACCATTGTCTTATTGTCCAATCAATATGGTCCCTGGTTAACCTCCGCTGCCATTGTCATCAATATCCTGATTGCCGGGGGCATCTTTTATTCTTCGACCAAAATCGTCAAATTTTTAGGCAAGGCCGGGGTCAAAATCCTCTCCAAAATCGCCAGTCTGTTCCTCGCCGCCATTGCCGTCATGATGATCCGCAAAGGCATCGTTTATTTCCTCCATGCCGGTTAATCCCGCCGTGTTGCCTCGTCCATTTTCCCGCCACTGGCAACCACTTGCCGTTAAGATAAAGTAAGACACTATTTGATTTAATACTGAATCTCATGAATTGAGTTACTATAATCTGTCATGACATTAGCTTTGAATTCTTATTTGAATGGGATAATGGTTCACGACGTACATGGCAGGACGAAGTTGGTAACAATGATAAGTCAAGACTAATCTGTGTGAAGACTATGAATATCCTTAAAACCCATGCTAAGATTATTGAAGACTACGCGTCCTACATCAGAAGTTTCATTAAGATTGCTGATCCCAGGATTCACGAAAAGGTCAAAGCTGAATTAGAACAGGGAAAGCTTTGGCCCGAACCGCTGCTCCAGTTCAATCCTTCATATCATAAAACCGACAGCCTGATTAAACTCACCAACACTGGTGTTCTTCATCCCGATATCGCTGAGATCTTCAAAGGGTTATCCCTCTACCAACATCAGGTCAAAGCCATCCAATTGGGGACAGCCGGCAACGACTTCATCGTTACTTCCGGAACGGGTTCGGGAAAATCTTTAACCTATATCGGCACAATTTTCCATCACCTGCTCAACAATCCAAACGCGCCTGGAGTAACGGCTATCGTAGTCTATCCGATGAACGCTCTCATAAATTCACAATCCGAGGAATTCCAGCGTTATCAGGAAAACTACGAGAAGGCAACGGGCAGGAATTTTCCCATTAGCTTCGGTCAATACACTGGTCAGGAAAAAGAAAACAGGCGAGCTGAAATGCGTGAATCCCCGCCGCAGATCCTGCTCACCAATTACATGATGCTGGAATTGCTTTTAACTCGCTTGAGTGAACGATCGATTCGCGATGGGATATACAAAAACCTTCGTTTTCTGGTTTTCGATGAACTACATACTTATCGTGGAAGACAAGGCGCTGATATCGCGCTGTTGATCCGGCGTATTCGCGCCCAGAGTGAGTTGCCGGTGGTATGCATTGGGACTTCAGCCACGATGATCTCCGTGGGGTCCATGGCTGATCAGCGTCGGGGTGTTGCAGAAGTAGCGACCATACTCTTTGGTAAGCCATTTACTCCTGAACAAGTTATCAATGAAACCCTTGACCGTTCTCTCTCGTTTTCGGGTACACTCCCCAGTGGATCTGAACTCGCTGCCGCGATAACTAAAGGGATCAATCTTAATGACGATGTTACTAAACTTCAAATTCACCCGGTGGCGATTTGGCTGGAAAACAAGGTAGCCCTGGAAACATGTGATGGACAGCTTGTGAGAGGTAAACCACAGCGAATCAGTGAAATTATTCACGCCTTGTCACGGGAGTGCGGTTTGGAGGAGAAAGTCTGCCGACATTATATCGCTGAACTTCTGGAATGGATCGGCGCGGTTAATAATCGCATTCGAGAAACAGGCCAGCGCTATACCATCCTGCCGTTTAAACTTCACCAATTCATTTCCCAGACTGGATCGGTATATACGACACTCGATCAGGATGAAAACCGCTACATCACCTTGGAACCAGGTATATATCAACCCGATGATGCAGACAAAAAGTTGATATTCCCCAACGTTTTTAGCCGCGCTACCGGTTATACATTCATCTGTGTATCCCTGATTGGCGACCGGCTGGAGCCTCGTGAATTCAGGGAAAGTACCGGGGATGAGGATGATGAGATAACCTCAGGTTACTTAATAATTGGTGAGGATATATGGAATCCCCCGGATGACTTCGAATTGCTGCCTGAATCCTGGCTGCGCATGACCAAAGCCGGGCCGGTTCCCGATTCACGAGTCAAGTCGCGTTTTCCCATTAAACTCTACTTCGATGAGACTGGAAAATGTTCAGCGACCGAGCCCAAAAAATGGTGGGGTTGGTTCATGTCGGAGCCGTTGCTGTTCGATCCCACCGGCGGAGTGTTTTTTGATACCAAGACCAACGAAGGCACAAAGCTTACCAAATTGGGCAGTGAAGGACGGAGCACTTCAACCACTATCACGGCTTTCTCGGTCTTAAATCAGTTAAATGACATCGGCTATGTCCAGAAAGATCAAAAACTCCTCAGCTTTACCGACAATCGTCAGGATGCTGCTTTACAAGCCGGCCATTTCAACGACTTTGTACAAGTCGTGCGTCTACGAGCCGGTATTTACCAGGCATTAAAAATGGCCACGGCGGGAATTTTGACCTATATGACTTTGGGAGAGGCAGTTCGAAAAGCTTTGAACCTGCCGTTTACTGATTATTCTACTCGAAATGATGAGCCTGAATTAGCGACAATCAAGCGTAAGTACGAATCCTGCCTGCAGGACTTCCTGCTTTATCGTGCCATTGCCGATCTGCGGCGAAGCTGGCGAATTGTCTTGCCAAATCTCGAACAGTGTGCACTGCTTGCCATCGATTATGTCGATCTCGATGAGATTGCCGGCGAAGAACATTTCTGGAGCACGACTCCATTGCTAGGCGAACTCAAATCTGATGTTCGCCGGGAGTTGATTGCCACCATTCTGGACTTCTTTCGGCTTGAATATGCTTTGTTCAATGAAAATCACCTGACCGATTCACGACTTAAGGAAAGCGAAAAACAATTTCGTGATATGCTGAAGGCACCATGGTCTCTGGATGAAAAAGAAGAGCTGCGAATTCCCAGTGCTATTCGCTTGGGTCCACTCCATAAATCCGCAAAATTTCCAGCAAAAAGCATGGGGCCGGCCAGTGCTCTGGGAAAATATATTAAGCTTATTGTTCGGCAGCTTAACATCGATCTTGATCTCAGGGGGGATAAATATAATGAGTTTATCCTTAAGCTCATGAACCGGTTGGAAGCTGCTGATTATCTGAAATCACAAATGGCTCGCAGCGATAAAAATGAAGAAGTCCCGGTCTTCCGTCTTAAATTGGATAAAATCATTTGGAAACTCGGCGATAATGAAACCGTCAAGCCAGACTCAATCAAGCAACGTGCCTATAAGCATCAGACAGCCCGTCCCAACCTCTTTTTTCAATCCTTATATCAGCGTAATTTCGCCGCGTTGAAGTGCCTTCAGGGCGATGACCATACCGGTCAGCTCAACTCGGATGTTCGCATTCAGCGTGAAGACCAGTTCCGCAACGGTAAGATCAGTGCCCTATTTTGCTCTCCTACCATGGAACTCGGCATAGATATAGGCGGGTTGAGTGTTGTCCATCTTCGCAATGCTCCACCAAATCCCGCGAACTATGCCCAGCGGGCGGGCAGAGCAGGGCGGAGTGGCCAGGGAGCGCTGATCCTTACCTACTGCTCGAGTTATTCGCCTCATGACCGCCACTATTTCAAGGAACAGGCAGCCTTGGTGGCCGGTGCGGTTATGGCATCCAGGCTGGATTTGTGCAACCGTGAGTTGCTTACATCCCATCTCAATGCCCTGGTAATTTCTCGGATTGGCTTACCCGGCCTCGAAGGGATTGCTGGTTCAAGCCCTTCCATTATGCGCCTGGTTGTCGATGATAACAACGATATGCCGCTCACCACGGAAGTCCGTGCCAGCCTTGAAATTACTCCCATCTTGTTTAACGATCTTAAGGCCACTTTCAAACGGATTATCAAGGACTTTGAAACTAAACTCGAAACCTATGGCAGCGGCTGGTATACCGATCAATGGATCGATCAGAACTTGTCCAAAGTCACTGATCAACTTGATGAAGCGCTCAAACGCTGGCGTATGCTTTATCGTTCCGCAAATGCCCTGCTCATACGGGCAACGCAGGCCATTCAGACCGGGCGACTTTCAGGTGAGGAGTTCCGCAAACACCAGAACATCGAGCGGCAGGCAACCCGACAATTGAATCTTTTGCGTAATGATCTGGGAGGAAAATCCACTGAATTATCTGAATTTTACCCCTACCGTTATTTTGCTTCCGAAGGTTTTCTGCCGGGGTATAATTTTACCCGTCTGCCTGTGCGCATATTCCTTCCTGATGACCAGGCTTCCGGTGAATTTATCTCGCGATCGCGTGCCATTGCCTTGCGGGAATTCGGCCCACAGAACATCATCTATCATAACGGCCGGAAATACCGGGTCTGCCAGCTAGTGATCCAGGATGCCGAATCAGCCCTCAGCGAAGCGAAGATCAGCACCAAAGCCGGTTACTTTCTCACCGGAGAACAGAAAGACTTGGAAATTTGTCCGTTCTCCGGCTGTAATTTGGGGGATAACGCCAACAAACAACATCTCCATAATCTCATGGAAATGACCGAATCCCGTGCCGAGATTATCGATCGCATCACCTGCGAAGAGGAAGAACGTCTCACCTGTGGTTATGATATTCGCACCTTCTTTTCCGTTGATGGCGGTCATTTTGAACGGATTCGCAAAGCCGTCGCTTATACCAGTGAGAATGAGATGCTCAATCTTCGTTATATCCCGGCTGCCCGCCTGATTCAGGTCAACTACCAGTGGCGCTCCCAACGTCAGGAAGGTTTTCCCCTCGGCTTGATCTCCGGTGACTGGCGCAGTTCCATGCCCAAAGCGGACAACAATATCAAGGAAGTATTCCGTTTGGTGAAGCTCTGGACCTCAAATCTCGCCGATGCACTTTACCTCGAGCCAATTCAACCGTTGGGATTAAAACCTGAAGGCGTTATTACCCTCCAGTACGCTCTGAAACGCGCGATTGAGAGTATTTTTCAGGTTGAACCCAATGAGATTGGTGTAGTATCCCTTGGCAATCAGGATGCTCCCAATATTCTGCTCTACGAAGCGGCCGAAGGCAGCCTGGGCATTCTATCTCAATTTGTCGATGATATTGAAGTATTTCACAACGTTATAGAAAAGGCGATTGCTGTATGTCGCTTTGATGACTCCACCTACCAGGGACCCGCTTCTTACAACGACCTGTTGAGTTATTACAATCAACGCGATCACAAGATCATTGACCGTCATCTCATCAAGGATGCCCTGGAGAAACTACGCATTTGCACCATCAATATTCTGACCAATATTGGCTATCATAATTATGAAGATCACTATCAGGCTCTGCTGCGTGGTCTTGATCCCAATTCCTCGACGGAACGGAAGTTTATCGATTATCTATACACCAACGGATTAAGATTGCCGGATGCAGCACAAAAACGAGTCATGGATATTTACGTCCAACCGGATTTTTATTACGAACCGCGATTCTGGGTATTCTGTGATGGCACACCGCATGATGATTCCAATGTGCAGGCGGATGATAACATTAAACGCCAGGCCATTATCGCCAAGGGAGATGAGGTCTGGGTTTATCATTATCGCGAGGATCTGGCAACCAAAGTAGCAGCGCGCCCAGATATCTTCAGGCGGGTGCGGTGATAGCCTTTTATACTCTGCTTGAAAGTATCCAATCCAAGTTTAACTATTATGTGGCATCCAGCCAAACTAATAATTCAAATAACATTACAAAGTATATAAGCGTTCGGAAAGGGTATTATGACCACCATAACCACAGTATTACCAGATGAGCTTGGACAACGATTGAATATGATCGCTCGTCAAACTAATAGCGATACCAGCATGGTTGTTCGCCAAGCCATAGAAATGTATTTGGAAGACCAAGAAGATTACAATGTTGCTTCCCAACGACTCGCGGGAAATCATCAACGATATACTCTGGAAGAGATAGAAAGGAAGTATGGGTTGGAGAATTGAATTCGACGACTCCGCCGAGAAAGAATTTGGCAAGCTTTCCCGCGATACGCAGCAAAAAATACGCGATTATCTTCGTCATAAAGTATTGGTACTTGAAGATCCCCGGTTATTAGGAAGGCCATTGCGAGGAGAGAAGTCTGGTTTTTGGCGATATCGAGTTGGAAAGTATCGCATCATTTGTCATGTACAGGACGATTGCCTTATTGTGTTAGTTCTGCGAATTGGTAAACGCGACAGGATATATAAAGATGATTTTTAACTCATTACCACCCATTCGGTAATCGGAATATCCAATCCATGTCCATCATGAACCGTTACTCTCCCGGAAAACTCGTCCATTTGCGTGGTCGCGATTGGATCGTGCTGCCCACCGAGGATAAAGACTTGCTTATCGTCAAGCCTCTTGGGGGCTCCGAGGATGAAATCACGGGTATATATCTGCCGCTTGATATTCCAGCGGATCGTCCTCATGATGCCAGTTTCACCAACCCAACTTCTGCCGATCTTGGCGATATTACCACTGCGCGCTGGCTATATGATGCGGCGCGTCTGGCTTTCCGCAATGGCGCCGGTCCCTTCCGCTCCCTGGCCAAGCTTTCATTTCGCCCGCGCGCCTATCAGATGGTGCCCTTGATCATGGCGTTGCGTCAGGATTCGGTTCGGCTGCTTATTGCCGATGATGTCGGGGTGGGGAAAACCATCGAATCACTGTTGATCGTCAAGGAACTAATTGAACGTCGCAAAATCAAACGCTTTGCCGTTATCTGTCTCCCTCATTTATGCGAACAATGGCAGGCTGAGATCCGGGATAAGATCGACCTCGAAGCCGTCATCATCCGCTCCAATACCCAGGCGCGACTCGATCGCCAAATCCAGGGTGATACCAGTGTATATGAATACTATCCTTTCCAGGTTATCAGTATTGACTTTATCAAATCCGATACTCGACGTGATGTGTTTATCGAACAATGTCCGGAACTGGTTATTGTCGACGAAGTCCATACCTGTGCCCGTCCAGCTGGCGCCTCCATCGGTCAGCAGCAACGCCATCATCTGGTCAGCCGCATCGCGCAAAAGATTGACCAAAAACTGATCCTTCTCACTGCCACTCCCCACAGTGGCAAACCAGAGGAATTTCACTCACTGCTCGGCTTGCTCCGCTCTGACTTCGAATCCCTCGATTTGCCGAATTCATCCCAGGTTCAACGCAAGGAACTGGCCCGCTTCCTGGTGCAGCGCAAGCGAGCGGATGTCGATAAGTGGATGGGCGAGGATACCCCATTTCCAGAACGTGAAACCATTGAATGGCCCTATAATCTATCCAACGACTACCTTCACTTTTTTGATGAGATGCTTGATTTTGCCCGGAAACTGATTGCTCCGGATGATCCAGATCATAAACGGAAACGGGTTCAATACTGGACGGCTCTTGCGCTCTTGCGGGGAATAATGTCAAGTCCCGCTGCCGGCATTGAAATGCTGAACACCCGATTATCCAATCTGACTTCCCACATGGTTGATAGTGATGATAGGATCCTTGAAACCAGCGCTACGATCGACGAAAATCCGGTAAGCGATACTGAGTTTGGCTACGAAGGCGATTATATGCCTACACAGATTATTGAGCAGAATAACTGGACCAGTTATCAACGCCAGCGTCTCAGTGGCTTTGCCAGGAAATTGCAACGCTTGAGTAACATTCGGGATGATCAAAAGCTTGCCTCTTGTGAATTGATCCTCGACGACTGGTTGAACCTGGGTTTTAATATCGTCGTCTTCTGCCGTTACATCGCCACCGCCCATTATGTCGGCACCCAACTGGAGCCGATATTAAAGAAAAAATTCCCCAAGCTCGACCTCCAGGTAATAACCAGTGAATTGCCCGACGAACTGCGCAAACAACGCATTGAATCCATGGGCAAATCGCCATTGCGGGTTCTCGTCGCCACCGATTGCCTGAGCGAAGGCATTAATCTGCAGGAACATTTCACCAGTGTCTTGCATTACGATCTGCCCTGGAATCCCAACCGTCTGGAACAGCGTGAAGGCCGGGTTGATCGCTTCGGACAAACCGCCCCCAAGGTCAAAACCTGCCTGCTTTATGGCGCTGATAACCCCATCGATGGCATCGTGCTCGATGTGCTCCTGCGCAAAGTGCGAGAGATCAAACGCTCTACCGGCATTAATGTGCCTTTTCCCGAGGATTCACAAAGCATCATCGACAGTATCACGCAAGCGCTATTGCTCAATCCCGGTCGCCTGATAAAAACCCGGCGGAATGAAGCGCAGCTTGAGTTTGATTTTGGCGGCTTCGATGAAGCTGCCGCCGCCAAAGCGAATGTGTCCCGCAAGTTGGAGGAGGCCGCCGATCGGGAAAAAGTATCCCGTGGCATCTTCGCCCAGAATGCCATCAAGGCACAGGAAATCGAAACTGACTTGCGGGTTGTGGATGAAGCGATAGGCGATCCTCAGGCTGTGGAAGAGTTCGTTACCTCCGTGCTTAATAATATCTTTGATGTACAGGTCATCCGGGATAAAAAGGGCTTCCGTTTCGTCATGGGCAATCTGCCGCCGCAATTGCGTGATCTCCTGCCCTGCGGCGACCCCGTAAAAATCTGTTTTCTTTCACCCACCCCCAGTGGATATCACTACCTCGGCCGCAATCATCGCTTTGTGGAGCAACTCTGCCAGTTGGTCATGGCCAATACCATTTCCCGTGTCGACAAACACGCGGCGCGCGCTGCCGTTATCCGCACCCGGCAGGTGGCAATAAAAACTACCATGTTGCTCTTACGCTGCCGCAATGTCATTGAACAAATTCATGATAATTATCGCATTGTCGCCGAAGAAATGATCCTCTGGGGCTGGCGCGGCACACCCGGGCAAAAGGAGATTATCGATCATGCCCATGCCAAATCATTGTTGACCGCGGCCAGAGCTTCTTCTGATCTCTCCCCACCAGCCCGGGCAAGTTTTCTCGACAACGAAATCAAACTGCTCGCCACGCTCACCGCCGATCTCGATGCTGTGGCCGAACGTCAATCAAAACAACTGGTCGCGGCCCACGAACGCTTCAGCGCCCTCATGGATCATCGCCGTTTCCAAGTCGTCTACCCCGTCCTGCCCATGGATATCCTCGGCATCTATGTGCTGTTGCCGGAGGGATGATTTTGAAACGGATTTTTGCCGCGGTTTTTTGGAACTGTCAACCAGATTGTCCGATTGATTATATCTGTTAGAGCAATATCATTACTCTGTTGCGGGGTATAAAACGCAATTTTGATAACTCATAAAGTCTACGATCTGCAAAATTCATAATCCATGCCATTACCACTTAACATCAATGATCTTCTCCATGGCAAGTCCGTTGAGTGGGAACGCCTTGAGTTCAAGGAGGGCTGGAATCCGCTCACCACCCTCCACACAATGTGCGCCTTTGCCAATGATTTTCATAATTTTGGCGGCGGCTACATTGTTATTGGCATCAAGGAGAAAAACGGTGTTCCCGAGCTCCCGCCGGTTGGTCTCAAATCTGCTCAAATCGACTTGATCCAGAAAGACCTTCTCAATCTGGGGCATCATGCCATCCAACCTGCCTATCATCCTATCGCCGTGCCTTATGAGATTGATGGAAGTTCCATCGTCGTTATCTGGGCTCCCGGCGGTCAATCTCGCCCTTATAAAGCCAGAGTCAGCATGAGCCGGGACAACAAAGATTATGGTTACTTTATCCGGCGTGGTTCCAGTACCGTCCGGGCCAAAGGCGCAACTGAATCCGAATTGCTTTCCCTGACGGCAACGATTCCTTTCGACGATCGCATCAATCAGCATGCCGGGGTGGAAGACCTCTCCCGTGCATTGATGCAGGATTATCTGCGGCAGGTCGGTAGTGATTTGACCCAACAGGCGCCGACGCTATCACTGGCGGAATTAGGGCGGCAAATGGGGGTAATCGGCGGTCCCCTCGAAGCGCCGTTTCCACTCAACATTGGTTTGATGATGTTCAATCCTGAACCTGACCGTTTTTTTCCGGTCATGCAGATCGACGTGGTGTGGTTTCCCAGGGAAGGACCCGGCGGCGATAAGTTCACCGAAAAAATCTTTCGTGGTCCCATCCCGCGAATGACCCGTGATGCGCTCGATTACATCAAACGTAATTTTATCAGCGAAACGGTTATCAAGCATCCGGATCGCGCTGAATCAACGCGGGTGGAAAATTTTCCCTACGTCGCCGTTGAAGAGGCGGTAGTCAATGCGGTATATCATCGTGGTTATGATGTCCGTGAACCGGTGGAAATCCGCATCCTGCATGACGAACTGGTGGTGCTCAGTTATCCTGGCCCGGATCGTTCCGTGCGCTTGGAGCAACTCCGTGCTGGTCGCGCCCATCCCCGCCGCTATCGCAACCGGCGGATTGGCGAATTTTTGAAGGAATTGGAATTCACGGAAGGTCGGGCCACCGGGATTCCCAAAATCATCCAGGCCATGCAGGCCAACGGCTCGCCGTTTCCTGATTTTGAGTTCGATGAAGATTACAGCTATTTCATGGTCCGTCTTTCGGTGCATCCGGCAGCTCAGGTTGTAACGGACACCCCGCAAGTCACAGGGCAAGTCACCCCTCATGTCACCCCTCATGTCACCCCACAAGTCACGGGGCAAGTCACGGGGCAAGTCACGGGGCAAGTCACGGGGCAAGTTTTTCATCTGGTTGCCATATTAAAAAACGAGATGAGCCGACAGCAGTTGCAAGAAATACTTAAATTGAAAGGACGAGATAATTTTGAAAAACTCTATCTACGGCCGGCATTGGAACTGGGAATTATAGAGCGTACCATTCCCGACAAACCGAAAAGTCGACTGCAAAAATATCGCCTTACTCAAAATGGAAAGAATTTCCTTAATTCTCATAAACAGAGGAAAATGTCTGAAGGATGAGTGGCTACATTCGGTAGATAAAAAAATTAAAATGTTAAAAATTCGTTTCCATTCGCATTCATCAGTCTCCGTTTTCGCTATCACTCTTAACTCTGGCCGATACATTCGCGGTTAAAATATGAACTACCCCAGCATCCGCATCGAAGGCGCCATCCTCTCGCCCGACATCCTCGACCGGCTCGAAGACGCTGTCGGCCAACGCCCGGCCGATTTCGGGTTTGCCCCTGATGTCAAGGTCAAGGACGAGATTGCCCGTGCCTGGGCCGACGCTCAGGATTACTGGCGCATTTTCCAGCGTCGACTTGAATCCTTGAAAACTGATTCGGTTGCCACCAGCGAAACCCGCAATCAATGGATCGTCCCGCTGCTGGGTTTGCTGAGCTATCAACTCGAATACCAACCGCGCGGTGTCGAACTCAATGGCAAAATCTACCCCATTTCCCATCGCGTCATCAATCGCGGCAACACCCCCATCCATATCATTGGCTATCGTGATCCCGCCGGCCTCGATCAACGACGAATAACCTCCAAAAATCCCGGCAATCATCCTTCCTCTTCTCCCTCTTCCATTCATAATTCCTCCTTCACACCTCATTCTTCTATTCCTTCCCCATCTTCTCCTCATCCTTCCTCCTTCATCCCTCATCCTTCCGTTCCTTTCCCCACTTCTTTTCATCCTTCATCCTTCACACCTCATCCTTCCACCCGCATGTCCCCTCACGCCATGATCCAGGAATATCTCAACCTGCATGACGAACTCTATGGCCTGGTCACCAACGGTCATCTGCTCCGGTTGTTGCGCGACAGTTCCCGGCTAATCAAGCTCACCTATCTGGAATTCGATCTCGACCGCATCTTCACCGACGGCCTGTTCGCCGATTTCGCCATTCTCTTCCGTCTGCTCCATGCCAGCCGGCTTCCCACTAAATCGGATGCCGCTGCCGCCAGCTTGATCGAACGTTATCACCAGGACTCCCTCGATTCCGGAGCGC
>CAZTTH010000018.1:65771-73448 GCA_964615975.1 uncultured Lentisphaerales bacterium
GCTGCCGCCAGCTTGATCGAACGTTATCACCAGGACTCCCTCGATTCCGGAGCGCGCATTCGCGAAGGGCTACGTAGCGCTGTCAAAGATGCCATCCTCTCTTTTGCCAATGGATTTCTCACCCATCCTGACAACGAAACATTGCGTGCCGAGATTGCCGCCGGCAGACTCACGCCTGAAATATATTACCAAGGTCTGTTGCGACTGATCTACCGCATTCTTTTCCTCATGGTGATTGAGGAGCGTGGTCTGGTTTATCCCCCAAAAGTGGATGCAGCCATGCGCGCCATCTACGACCGTTATTACAGTCTGCAACGGTTGCGCCGCCTGGCTGAAAAACGCTATATTGCCGACCGTCGTCAGCACGATCTTTGGTTGTCACTGCTTGCTACATTTAATCTTTTCGAAACTCATGGCGCCGGCTTGAAATTGAATATCAAACCATTGGCGGGAGATCTCTTTGACTGGGATGCTATTGTGTTAATTGGTCATTGTAAGTTGAATAATGACGTATTTCTCGGCTGTCTACGCTCTTTATGTCTTTACCAGAATCCCGTTACCAATCAGCTCATCCGGGTTAACTACGCTGCCCTCAATGTCGAGGAATTCGGCTCGGTCTATGAAGGTTTATTGGAGTACCAGCCGATATTCCAAACTATCGATAACCGGATTGAATTAATCTTTGCTCAAGGGGATGAACGTGCTGCCACTGGTTCCCATTACACCCCGGATGACTTGGTGCAACCGCTTATTAAGCATTCTCTGGATTATCTCATTGCAGATAAATTGAAAGAACCTACTCCGGAAAATGCCTTGCTCTCCCTGCGGGTAGCTGATATCTCTTGTGGTTCCGGTCATATCCTATTGGCTGCTGCCCGGCGGATCGCTACTGAACTTGCCATTATTCGTACTCGAGAGGATCAACCATCGCCTGCTGCTTTTCGTATTGCCATTCGTGATGTGATCCGTGAATGCATCTATGGGGTAGACCTCAATCCCTTGGCTGTTGAACTTTGCAAAGTCGCGCTTTGGTTGGAAGCTCACAATCCGGGTGAACCGCTCAATTTTCTCGATCACCACATCCGATGTGGAAATGCCATCGTCGGGTTTGTCCGACGCGAAGAGGTGGATCGTGGCGTGCCCAACGAAGCCTTTGTATCCATGCCCGGTGACGACAGGAAAATTGCAACCATGATTCGCAATCGTAACAAACAAGAATGCAACGAACATAAACAGGCGCATCTCGATCTATCCCCTTTCATTCATAAACAACTCGATCATATTCTAAATGACTGGCGTGAACTTGCCGGGCTCCCTGAACAAACACCCGAGGAGATCGAGATTAAAAAGCGGCAGTATCAGAAATTTATCAGCAATCAGGACGTCAAACTGCTTAAACAAATTGCGGCTATCCCTATTGCGCAGTTCTATTTTCCTAAGACGTTGGATAATCGGGCTAGCTTCATTACCGATGCTGAATTCCGATATTACTGGAAAGGTGCGCGTTATCCCCAGGGCCAAGCCATAGCAGCAACGTGGGTTTTGGCATTCAATAAACGGTTCTTCCATTGGTTTCTCGAGTTCCCTGAAATCATTGAACGCGGCGGCTTCGATTGTATTCTTGGAAATCCGCCTTATCTCGGCGGGCAGCATCTGAGTGGTACCTATGGCCATTCCTTTTGTCATTATGTTAAATGGGAATATTCGCCGGCCGGTCTCAGTGATTTGGTGGTTTATTTTGTCCGGCGCATCTATAGCCTGTTGCGTCCTGGCGGGTTTACTGCTTTCATCACTACCAATTCCATCAAGGATGGCGACATTCGCAAAGATGGATTAGAGCAAGTTGTAAAGCAGGGAGCCGAGATCAACTTCGCGGTGCGCGGCATTAAGTGGCCGGGCCACGCTAATCTTGTGGTTTCATTGGTAGCACTACACAAAGGCACATGGCCGGGCAAGCGAGTGCTTGATGGAAAAGAAGTATTGCATATCAATGCATATTTTGAAGATAATCGTGATGCTGGCGAACCAATGCCTCTTCAGGAAAATGCTGACCGTGTTTATCAAGGCTCTATCTTTCTTGGCGATGGGTTCCTGCTTACCCATGATGAAGCAGAAAAACTGATTCAAACTAATCCGCTTAATCGAGAAGTGATATTCTCCACCATCAATGGGCAAGAAGTGAATAATAATCCAGTCCAATATCCTTCCCGTTCAATCATTAATTTCTTTGACTGGGAGATTGATAAGGCGCGACAATATGCAGGCCCCTTTGGAATTGTCGAAGAGAAGGTCAAACCATTCAGGGCAACTCAGAACCGCGCTCATAATCGTGATTTCTGGTGGAAATATGCCGAACATCGTCCCGGATTAAATAGATGTTTGAACTCCCTTAACCACTGTTTCGTAGCAGCACGCACAACCAAATATCTAAACTTTTCATCTACACCAACCAATTATGTATTCACTGACGCTCTTTATGTCTTCACCACCGACCGCTGGGATCTTTACGCTGTCGTTCAATCCACAATTCACGAAGTTTGGGCACGAAAATACAGTGGCGCTCTGAAGCAGGATTTACGCTACTCACCATCAAAATGCTTTGACACCTTCCCTTTCCCCGAAGGTCTCTGGCTAACCGCCAATCCCGCTCTGGCCGCCCTTGGTGAACACTATCACGAACACCGCCGCAATTTGATGCGTCAACTCTGGGTGGGACTGACCGATATCTATAACCTCTTTCACACCCGCGATCTTGCTCCTGAGCGCGTCGCCAAGGTCAGCAAGAAATCGCCGGAAGAAGCCGAAACCGGTTATCAAGGTATCCTGGAACTCCGTCGGTTACATTATCAACTCGATATTGCCATCCACGATGCCTATGGCTGGTCAGACCTCGATCTAGGTCACGACTTCCACGAGGTCGAAACCCTCCCCGAAAACGACCGCGTCCGTTATACCATCAGCCCCGCCGCCCGCAAGGAGATTCTCAGCCGACTTCTTCAATTGAATCACACACGCTATGCGGAAGAAGAAGTTAAAGGATTACACACAAAAAAGAAAACCCGACCAATAAAACATAAAACCAAATCAATAATCAAAGAATCCGAGAGGTTATTATGAACAATCAAATGGCCGAATCTATACAGCGATTAGTCGATAGCAATCCAGCGAATTGGGTAGTCAGATACAAAACACTTTTTGTCTCACCCCCCGCCGATCCGAGGTGGTGTCACCCACCACTAAATACATAAACTAAAATATACAAATTACTGCTTGATTAGTTACAAATATTGTAATTAATTCTGGCAAGTAAAAATTCAATTGATACAGTTGCAAAATATCTTTTTTCATGAAAAATCCTTTACTATGAATTGAATACTTAACTTATAGGTTAAATATTTGTATGGTTATTATTGAAATACTTCGTGGACAGCGATTCGCCATTTATGCTTTAGGCAGAATGAGCGAACACAAGCATTCGGTTCCTTATCTTGATCTTGTAGAAAACGCGAAGACCAATCAAACCTTTAACAAAGAATTCCCCAAACTTATACGTCTACTTGATTTTACCAAAGAAAATGGACTGATAAAGAATACTGAGAAATACAGGATATTAAAGGGATGGGAGCCCCTGGCTGAGTTTAAGACCTTCGGAGGACTCCGCTTGTTTGTTTTCCCAGATGGCAATGACATTATAATTTGTGCCAATTATTTCCTCAAACAAAGTCGGAAAACACCAACGAATGAGCTGGAAAAAGCGAAACAATGGATGAGGGACTACTTTCTTGCCAAAAATAATGGAACCTTGATAGTTAAATATAAGGAGTAGAGACATGACCACACTAACTGAAAATATGATCAAAAATATTCAGAAGGATATTTACGATGCGTTAGAACTAGCACGCCAAACCCATGAGTATAAAGTTGAGGGAGTTTCACTGGAATTTACCGAGCAGATAATGCGGCGGATGCAGGAACTGGGAATGTCCCGGAGTGAATTGGCGCGAAAGGTCGGGGTCAAACCTTCATATATAACCAAAATTCTGCGAGGGGACACCAATTATACCTTGGATTCAATGGTCAAGATAGCGACTGTGCTAGATTCGACATTTCGATGCAACCTGGAACCAGTGGGGTGCAAATCTCAGTTATTTTATATACTTGATCAAGTACAACGCAATAATAAGAACAAGCCCAATATTGATCCCAACGAATACAGATCTTTTGATATTGATTCTGTAAATGAATCATTAAATGTGGAGGTCGCATGAAATCCGCTCCATTACAATTGGATTACTCATTTCCACGCAAGGTCTTTATCGAAACGACTGTTGGAGAAAAGGAAATCACGACTGATTTTGCTTCAAACTGTCATCTCGAATTCGGTCAAAACAAAGATAATCCCCGACAATGGCAAGTAATGCTTCGCGTTGATTTCGGGGGGAAAGACAATCTGATTGCTACCTATAAAGGGAACGTAGAATACGTTGGATTTTTCACTGTCAGCGATGAATTTCCAGAAGATAGTATGAATCGCCTGGTTACGATTAATGGTCCATCGATGTTGTATGGCGCCATTCGGGAACTACTTCATCTACTTACCGGCCGTGGACCTCATTCTCCCTTGATTTTACCAACTATCTCTTTCATCGATGGAGATTTGAATACGACCAATACTAAAGAAGAAATTGGTATTCAAAGCATTGATGATAAAGTTTGAGATGTTCGTTTATGGAGTGGTAATATTGCGCACATAACATTAAGGAGCGATACCCCTATCATTTAGTAAAGCAGCTACAAAGGCGGTCATCCGCCTTACCTCGAAGAGGTCCAACGGGACATGCGGGTATGCCTTGAGAATACTCGCCACATCGTGTTGCTTGGCTATAGTCTGCCACCGGACGATGAGATTTACCGGGCGATGCTGGCAACCAGAAAATCCCGCTCAAAATCCAAAGTCTACTGTTCCATGGTGGTTGGTTTGAAGGGACCGAAACACTGGCTTACCGGTGCCGATCTTGAGAAGCATGTAACTGACTATGATTATAAATCTGATAAAGCCGATTATGGCGTTGACACCATCAAAGCCGCCTGGGATATTTTCGGCAAAGAACATGTCCGTGCCTTTACTGGCGGCATTCCTCTGGTTTTTGGCTCGCCGGAACCTTCCCGTGAAAACATTCTCAACCTTCTTTATCCCGTGAATGTCGGCATCGATGAGTTTACTTCAAATGGCGTCATTCGGAAGTAAGTTTATCAATCGAGTTTTTGATGTGGTCAATGCGCATTTATCATAATTTTTCTTGTCTATAGCAGCATTCAATCCTATTCTAAGAAAGGAATTTATAGACCAATTGAATATCTAACAATGGATGAAGGATTTTACCCATGAAGAGAATTACCATTAATCCAAATCAATGTGGTGGACGACCCTGTATTCGTGGTATGCGTATCCGCGTGAAAGACGTGCTCGACATGCTGGCAGAGGGCGCTTCTGAACTGGAAATTCTCCAGGACTACCCAGATTTAGAGATAGATGACATACGTGCGTGCTTGGCTTACGCTGCTCGTTACTTCGATCATCCTGTCTTGGTAAGTAGCTGAAATGAAATTCTTGATTGATGCTCAATTGCCCCCAGCGTTAGCACATTTCCTTGAAGCACGTGGCCACGAAGCCAAGGCTGTTCGAGAGCTCGGTATGCGAGATGCAGATGACACCGCCATCTGGGATTTTGCTCAGTCCGAGGAATGGGTAGTGATCACAAAAGACGAGGATTTCGCCGCACGCACCCTGCAAGCGTTGATCAGTCCAAAGGTACTTTGGTTGAGGATTGGGAATAGTACAAATAAGGTTCTATTTGCATGGATAGAACCATTATTGCCTGCTGCCGTGAAAGACCTTCAAGCTGGCCATCGTCTGGTCGAGGTAAAACGCGAACGATGGTAGTATAAATATCCAGAATTGAGTAACCATACCTGCAAATCTATCATGCCCTTTTTAATTCTGTCATTGGACCTACAGGATCCTTGATCTGGCGCCAAAGGGGCGCGACGAAGACCAACTGGGTTTCGCGATGGAATGGGTGCGGTACCATGATCGTTATGGCACCAACGAGTTTGCTGATGCCGACAAACCCTATTGGCCGGAGATGGCGTTGCCATCGACTAAGACCTGCTGCTGTGAATCAACTGAAGGTCATGTGTGAGCAATCATCGGTACGGTGAAGTCACTGCATGGTCTTCAGTTCGGGACATTGACATGGTTCAAAAGTCAGCAGACGACATCAATCTAAAATCCGTTGGAGGTCATCTCCAGAGCTCTATACTGATGAAAACGTGATTAAAATGGCCGCAACTAAAGATTTTTAACCGCGGATCACACTAATTAACGCGGATAATTTTAATAATAATGAGTGGTTTAGGTATCCTTCAGATGAAGGGATGAAGGATACGCCATCAATCGAAGTGGTCAGGTACAAACTCCGCTTGTCCCTGGCCGCTTCTTTGATGGCAATATTCTCCAGTGAGAATATTAAACCTCACTTCGTTTATATCTTATCATTCCGAACCATCCTATCCGTGTCCATCCGGGCAATCCGTGGTTAATTATTCATTCACATATAATCTTGCCAAGAAAACCGGTTTTTGACTTGTAGTGCGAATCGATTCTTTGAGGTTATTACATAAGGTAACGAGGGCTGGATCTCCTTGTCTGGAGAGTCGCGAATTTATAATATTCGATAACAGGTTTCATACTGATCGGGATAAGGAGAATTGAATGGTTAGCTTGCTACTTCAAATCTTCCGCAATCGTCGCGAACTGCTCCAGCGCGGCTTCTAAATCTGCGGCGATGTCGGCGGCAATAATTTCGGGGGCAGGCAGATTGGCGGATTCTTCCAACGCATCATCCTTCAACCAGAAGATATCCAGGTTGATCTTGTCACGTTTGGTCAGCTCATCGTAGGTAAAAGGCCTGAAGCGTTCGCTCTCTTTCCGGTCGTGGCGATTCTTCGGGTTGTAACAGGCGACAAAATCATCCAGGTCGCTGCGCTTGAGGGTGTTTTCCTTGAGGGTGAAATGCAGATTCGTGCGCAGATCGTAAATCCAGAGCTTATCCGTCCACGGCTTTTCCTGGGCGGGTTTGCGGTCGAAGAAAAGGACGTTCGCTTTTACGCCTTGCGCGTAGAAGATGCCGGTGGGGAGGCGCAGGAGGGTGTGCACATCCGCCTGCTTGAGCAGTTCGCGCCGGATGGTTTCGCCCGCGCCGCCCTCAAAGAGCACGTTGTCAGGCAACACCACCGCGGCGTGGCCGTGCTGCTTGAGAATGGTAAAGATGTGCTGGAGGAAATTGAGCTGTTTATTGCTTGTGCTCGCCCAGAAATCATCGCGGTTGATGATGAGTGATTCCCGGGACGACTCGCCCGCTGCATTGACGATGGTCACGCTGCTCTTCTTGCCGAACGGCGGATTGGCCAGGACAATCTCGTATTCGCCGTGTTTACCCGCCAGCGCATCCTTGGTGACAACTGGCAAATCCTCTTCTAATTCCCCGCCGATGCCATGCAGCAGTAGATTCATCGCGCAGAGGCGCGTGACGCTGTCCACCAGTTCGATGCCGAAGAATGTGCCGCTCTTGAGCTTCTTTTTTTGCTCCCGGTCGAGCGCGTAGTGTCTGGCCA
>CAZTTH010000019.1:0-27721 GCA_964615975.1 uncultured Lentisphaerales bacterium
ACCAGAGATTGAGATTGATATACTGCCAGAAAAACATGTAGTGGTTAGCCCCAGCCAAATGTTCCTTAAAAAGGGCTTTTACGCGAGAACGATCATATATCAACCCATTGACCGGCGATTGACTTTCTATCATGCCCTCGATCTCCCGGCGGTTTTCATTCCTGAACCAAACATCAGCGGGAGCGTTATGTCCGACTTTATCTTTACGTATTCGTACTTTTTCCGGCAGAATTCCGGTCATTGCCTGACGGGCAATCCATTTACCCAAACCATTGCGAATTTTATAGGAATTGTCCAAGCGAAAGCAGAATTCAACCAATCTATAATCCAGAAATGGCACACGGGCTTCAATGGCATGCGCCATGGTATTTCGATCCTCGGCACGCAATACTGGAGGTACGGTTTCGTATAACAGCTCCAATGCCAAACGCCGAGACAGATCGCCCGTGAATGACACCGTTATATTCGGATTGTGATCGTGGAGCAGCAATTCAGGGGAAAGAGCGGACAGGTAGTTTGAATATTTTTTGATTTCGACTGTGGTATCCTGGTGAAGGCGATCAATATACATACGTTCACGAAGATACTCTTCTGGATCACGCCGATGATTGGTCAGCCAAGTCTGATGTTCAAGCGAATCATCGTTTGATTGGCAACGAAGATCGCTGAAATAATAATGGTAGTGATCCCAATAACCTGCCAACAATTCGTCGCCGCCATGCCCGGTCAGAATGACTGGAATATGATTGACAGCTATCGCTTTGGTAATCAGATACAGGCTGTACCAGGTAACAGTACAAACGGGCTCATCGTGAAATCTTAGCATTTCCCGCAAGGTATCAAATAAATCGTTTGGTTGGGGACGAATTAATACCGAACGAATACCGGATTTCTTTATGACCGCTTCGATGTATTCGGTTTCGTCGTAATACCCATCGCCGGTAACCCCCGAAAAGGCGGTAATATCTGGATTCTTTTCAGCCGCGATACTAGTGATTGCAGTCGAATCCATGCCGCCACTGAGCATTGTTCCGACCGGCACATCGCTCCTTAAGCGGATTTCAACAGCATTTCGAAAAAGGTCATGATATTGTGTGATCAGGTCTAATTCTGAGAAATGATCGGTATCATTTGAATTATCGGTCAATTGCCAATAACGGGAAGTAGTCACTTTTCCCCCATGCCCTACCACTACGTAGGAACTTTTAGGAATTTGCCAGATATCCTCGAAGAACGTTTCGTTGTCGTTATCAACCCAACGGTAGTGACGACCGGCATAATTAAGTATTTTTCGGTAGTTGGGTTCCCGACTAAACTTAGGAAAGCGCAACAAAGCCTTGATTTCTGAAGCAAAGATAATGAAGTCACCGCTTTTAAAATAGTATAACGGTTTTTTGCCAAATCGGTCTCGGGATAAAATAAGCTGTCGCTTGTGCAAGTCATAGATGGCTAATGACCACATGCCATTGAATCGAGCGAAACAGTTGATCCCCCATTCCCGATAACTGTGCAATACTACTTCAGTATCTGAGGTGGAGTGAAATTCATGACCAAGAGCTATGAGTTCTTCCCTTAATTCAATATAATTATAAACTTCACCGTTATAAACAATGGCACACTGTCTTTGATTATCGACCATGGGTTGTTGACCTTTTTCAGACAAGTCGATGATTTTCAGACGTCGATGTCCGAATGCAAGCGAAGAGAATTCTGGGAGAAAATCGAGCGATTGCTGCTGATTAAGGAAAGGGGTTTCCTGATAGGGATTACATGTCATGTAACCCCATCCATCAGGCCCCCGATGAGCCAAAGAATCTGTCATCGCCGCTAAAACAATCTTGGACAGCATAACATTGGAGGGGTTAAAGCTTAAAAATCCTACGATTCCACACATAAACGTGATCTAATCCTTGGGTATCCATTCATCAAGCCAACAGAGAATACGACTGTTATTATCTGTCAGGTAATTGTGGAATTCGGACATTTTATCAGGTTCGACTGCATTTACATAAAGATTGCCAAGCTCGTTTAACACCAGAGCAGTCTTGAATCCCTGACGTTTGAGTCGGGCATTTAATGACGGTCCCAAATAATAGCCCCACGACGTAGCTGTCACATCGCATTCTCGACCTGATATTTTCTTGAGGGAGATCATTTCATTGGATTGCAGGATAATTTTCCCATTGTCCTGAATCTCAATGTTATTAACCGAAAATGTCCGGGGTGGATTGTTGAATTGCGTTTCCATAAAGCACGATTTCAGTCTTGTAAATGGTTGGGAATGTACCAGCGGTTGGCATCATCCTTTTGCCAAATTAATGAATTGCGAAACTTATCCAGTGTATCAAGGAATGACGATCGAGAAATGCCGATATAGTCAATAAAACTGGTAACATAGTCGTCCGAAAGATCCTGAAGATCGTATTCTTTTACCAGCTCTTTGGCTTCTTCACGAGTAAGACGGCCATTTCGAATATCCTCACAGGCATGGTCGGTAGCCCGGCCATAACCAAACTTGAGAATTTTGAAATATTGGTGAATACGATTGATTTTCTCATCTATCCCGACATAATTGCGATAGGTGCCTTCTCCCGGTGATGGCAAGGATTTAAATCCGTGTTGTTTGGCAATCTGCAAATGGATTTCGGAGTCCCAATAAAAGAAGTAACTCATAAATACCGCACGGGTGGTAGAGTTTACCAGATGATCGGGAAAGTCGTACAAGAGTAATTGCTCCATGGGAATTTGATAGTGTTGGGATAGGAACTGCGCATCCCTTCCAGTATTAGCAGCATACTTAGTGAACCAGTCTCTGGTCATGTAATTTTTCTCCGCGATCGACTGGTCGCCACCATATTCGAATGCAGAATTCTCACCCAGAAGGACCAGAGGTACATTGAATTGTAATGCCGTATGCAGAGGAAAGGCATGCAGAAGAGTATGGCTGAGGAGGTCCGGATCACCGAAATCTTCAAATCCAAGACGAATCATTTGTTTATGCAACGGTTGCGTTGGTCTATAAATAATTAAATTGGCACCCATTTCCGGTACCAAGTTTAAGTTATGTCGGCCTACATCGGTTTTGATACCATAATCGACATTGACTGCTAAAATCCGAAGATCAAATTTTAGTAATCGATGGACCTGAGTTAAGCTGTCCTTTCCGCCACTGACTGGCACTAAAACATCATAAAAGGGCGCCTTGTGAGATTTTGCTTCTAAAACAATCTTCTCGAACTCCATTGCCCGTGCGTCCCAATCGATTCCCGCGAGATAGCGATTTTTTTGTTGGTGAGCTAAGCAGGCCTTGCAAACACCCTCACTATCAAAAGAGATGTAGGGTTTGGTATCTGGCAGTAAGCAGGTTTTACAATATTTCATTCGACCGCCTGACTATTAAGAAATTTCCCAGTATCAAGCCATCAAGTTCTGAATTATCCAGAGTATATAATGCTTCTTTTGGTCCTAGGACAATCGGATCACCATGTAAATTAAAACTGGTATTCAAAAGACCCCCAACGCCGGTTATTTGTTCAAATGCTTGAATAATGGCATAATATTCCGGATTCTGTCGACGCTCCAGCACTTGTGGGCGCATAGTCAAATCCGCAGGGTGCAAAGCAGCAATTAACTCTTCTTGGGCAAGTGGAGTAGAATCAAATGCCATGGTCATATAGGGACATTTCAGTTTACGAGGATTAATGATGTAATCATTTTGCCGTTCGGCAAGTATGGTCGGAGTAAATGGCATCCAGAAATCGCGGAATTTGATTGCTGAATTAATTTTGCGAACTGTTTCGGGGTGTCTGGGATCGGCCAGAATCGAGCGATTTCCCAATCCGCGCAATCCGAATTCCATTCCTCCACAACAACGCGCGATGATTTGGCCAGCCGCCAAGCGCTTGGCAATGTCACAGGGGTCAACACCTTCGATGATATGATATTTAGTCGATGTATTATTTTGTGCCAAAATCGTTTTAATTTCACAATCGCCGAACTCTGGTCCCAAGTAGATATTATCGATGGGTTCGATGATATCAACAGGTAATTTATTCGCTCTGAGATATTCCCAGAAAGCAAAATAACATGCACCGATCGGTAACGATGTATCTCCGGCAGCCTGACAGACATATAGATCATCGACCCCAGGTAATTCCATAATGCACTTACAGGCCTTGATATTTTGCGACACCCCACCCGAAAAGCAAATTCGACCTAAACCGGTTGCCTGTAGACCAGCCTGAACCCATTGACAGAGGATGATTTCGACAAACTGTTGGACCGCGCCGGCAATGCCATCGAAACGATGCCCTTCCAATGCCTCGAGAAAATGAAAATAAAGGTCCTTGGGTTTTTGATCATAAACAATATTTAATCCATCCACCTTGAGGATGTGTTCAAATACCTTATAACTTTTTGCCTGTTCACGTGTATTGGCATATGGAGCCAGACCCATAACCTTGTATTCATGCTGGGCGGGTTTCATTCCCAATATCAGCGTCATATATTGATAGATATGTCCCAGATGGTTGTCTCTCGTTTTTGCCAATTCCAGACGACCATCTTCAGAAAATATTGAAACCGTACCATTCGAATAATCGCCTATTCCTTCGGCGGTCAGTGCCATTACTTTTCCACGCATTGGACTGCCAAAATATGAGTAAAAGGTATGGCAATCCTCATGAGTAATTGTACGAATTTTCTCGACATTGATTCCCAAATTTTTCGCGACAGTATTTTTCCGAATCACAGCCATTTCCCGCATCTCTGTGGGATCCATATACCCTTTTAATAAATGGTCCATTGGATAGGAGTCATCGTAGCGGAAATCTGGGCGATCTTTATAGAGGTCGTAATAAGAAACTTTTTGGTTCTCAAATAAACGGGGTTTCCAGAAAGCATGTTGTTCCAATACCCAATCAGCAACACTGAAATTGGCATTCCGTTTAACTTTTGTAAGGATTGGATTCCAACTGTGGGATGCCAAGACAACTTCATCGATCTCCTGGGTGTCTATATCCGCTTTTTTCAAACAAGCCGCAATCGCATGTTTCGGATAGCCATAATCACCTTTAAGTCCGGTAAAGCGTTCTTCCTGTGCTGCGGCAACAATCTTACCATCGATCAATAAGGCAACGGAGGCATCATGGGCTTCCTGCATTCCTAAAATAACTCGCATCGTTTATATCCTAATTTCGGTTAAACTCTTCAAGGAATTGTTTTGCACAAACAAAGTAAAATAAAAATTTGCTGGCGCTGTTCTGGAGATATTTCGTCTCAATCATGGATTCGATCTTTGCTTTATGGACATGTTGATAAATAGGACTATCATCCAATAACCAGGATTTTGTTTGGGGATCTTTGACATTTAGAAATGAAAATATCGAGGCATTAAATCCAACCTTGCGATAATTCCATAAAATTGAGTCGGGAACAATCCCGGTCATGGATTTTCGCAGTAAAGTCTTGGTATACCCATTGTCGATCAAATATCGAGTCGGAATTTGATTACAAAATTCGAATAAATGACGATCGAGGTATGGAGAACGATTTTCAATTGAATAATACATGGCATTCAGGTCATCCTCATGTAAAATGACTGGTACAGCTTCATGATATAACTCATTTAACATGCGATTGCGCAAAAGTGAGTTAGTATAATGTTTTTCCTTGAAGTCTTCCCCCCAACTAGTAGTCAAATGCTCAGAGAACTCAATATTGTTCAAATAATTGTGTTTGCGGAATTGAGGATTTTCCCTGTAGAGAAGTGGATTTTTCAAATAGGGATTGCGCACAAGAGGAGCGATGTGTTCTTGCCATGCTTGCAATGCGGAATCATACAAGGGAGTATCGCGAATTTCATACAAGTAGAGATTATGATGATCGTAGTATCCGGTTAGCAGTTCGTCGGCCCCTGTGCCGCTGATCGATATGCGGTATCCATTGTCTTGGATCATTTTCATCATCAGCCAGTGAAGGTAATAACTTATAGTGTAAATCGGAGCATCATGTTGGTGGATGAGAGTTTTCAGATTTTCCAGAAACATTTCATTGGAGATTGATATTGGTGTATGACGTAAATTCAGTTCACTGACCATGGTTTCTACTTGCGTTCGTTCTTCATACCGATCATCTTCGTTCATAATGGTAAAGCCATGAACATCATACCCAAACACTTTTTTGGCGATGCCAATGAGTGAACTTGAATCGATGCCGCCACTCATACAGAATGCCAAAGGCACATCAGCCCGCAAGCGTAGTCTCATTGAGTTCTGCAATGCTTCTCGGATCCCCTGAATAGCATCCTGAACAGTTAATGTGGGATCTTCTGTAAAAGTTGGTGCCCAATATCGCAAATATTCTTCATTCCCCTGTAAATTTACGTGAAGCAAGGATGCAGATTTTAACTCTTCTATACCTATGAAAAAGGTTTCGTTGACTTTGTATAACGCTTTGTAGCCATTCACCAGATAGCGAAAGAGATGATTGTAGTTAATCGCTAACTTAATGCCTAATAGAGCGACAATGAATTTGACCTCCGATCCGAAGTAGAGACCGGTGTTGTCACGATAAAGATAAAGCGGTTTTTCCCCGAAACGATCGCGGCTTAACATCAGAGAACCATCAGATTCATCATAAAGCGCGAATGCCCACATGCCTTCCGCCCGGTCAAGCGCTTTTTGCCATCCCCATTCGTCAATGGCATGGATCAACACTTCTGTGTCGCTTGTGGTATTAAAAGAATGTCCAGTCTTGTACAGGTCCGCTTTTAATTCTAGAAAGTTGTAAACTTCACCGTTATAAACGATGACCTTTGAGCGATGATGGAAAGGTTGGTTCGAACGTGGATCGAGATCGATAATACTGAGTCGAGTATGCAATAAATAAACATGGCGTTGAGCAGCGAATTCATGATGATACAATCCGTTGGCGTCAGGACCACGGCGATGCATCAAATGCAAACATGATTGCAGCCGATTATTGTCTATTGCCTTTGTTCCTATATAGCCTGCAATTCCACACATATCATTATTTTTCAGATTTGGGTTTCGATAATCATCATCAGGGAATGAATATCAGTAGGTGCGCCAATTCTATTTAACATTGTTTAATAAGATCAATTCACCATTAAGTAGATCGTGATTGAGTGTTTTTCCGATGATTTCAGACTCTCGTCCCGGTTCCAATCCGCCTCCGGGGCGAACCCAGCCCAGTTCATTCCAGCTCAAGGTAGTTCCTGCCATTAGATTTTTATTGGCCACGATCGAACGACGTACCTTTTCAAGTGACGCCATCTCACAATCCTGAGGAATTTTATGATCGTCGCCCAACATCTTGCGGGCGATTTTTACCCGCATCGTTAGTTCCTTGAATTCAGCGGGATCAGCAGATAACTGGTGATCTCGAAACGTTGAATGATTCTTATCAATGGTAAAGTGTTTTTCTATAATGCGAGCGCCTAAAATGACCGAATATACCGCCGCATCAATGCCCAAGGTATGATCGGAATAACCAACTGTGGATACTAATTTCCTGAGTTCGTTGATTGCGGCTAAATTGGCTTGGTCAGTGGGGGTGGGATAACTGATCACACAATGCAGCAATGCGACTTGTTGATGAATTCCCAAATCATTCCATACGTCAACTATGAAATTCAAGCTTTTGTTGATTTGATTGATATCAACTCCACCGGTGGAGAGTATGATGGGTTTACCAGTTTCGGCAATGACTTTAATCAGAGGATAAAACCTATTATCCCCTGACGCAATTTTGAAAGCGGGAACGAGGTTGTTAAGGAATATGGCGCTTTCAAGATCGAATGGGGTCGAGAGAAATAAAACCCCGGCGTTAATTGCAACGCTACTGAGTTTTTCAAATTGATCATAAGACAATTGAAACTTACGTAACTGATTAATCCGCTCGGTTTGTTGAAGTGAAACCAGTTTTTCCGGAATGATTGTCTGGAATTTTACCGCGCCGGCACCAGCTTCCGCAGCCAGGCCAATCATTTCTTCTGCCAGAGTATAGCTGCCTTCATGATTGTTGCCGATCTCGGCTATAATCAAAATCTCCTTATCCAAATCAAAGTTGCCGATTTTCATTCGTTATCCATGATAATGAAAGACATAATTGGCATCGCTCATTCGGAATCCCATTTTTTCATACAGACGGATTGAAGGAATGTTGGCTAACTGGGTGCCGACACATATGGTCGTGAAATTGGGACAGTGAATCTCAGCATAGGCTATCATGTCGCTGGCAATGGCTTTACGACGCTGGGAGTTATCAACGGCAATGAGATCAATGATCAATGTTTGGTTGGCTCCATAAAGTATTTGATTAAAGCCGACGATCTGGTTATCAATTGCTGCAACCACCATTTGTTGACCTCGTTTTCCACAAAAGTAATTTCTTACCCATTCTGCCTTCACCATATTTGCTTCATTCTTGGTAAAAGCAGGATCGAGATGAAAACGGGAAAAAATAAAATTATGGCGCGCGACCTCGACGGTTTGATGTTCATCCTCTGAAGTCGCGAAACGAACCTGACTATGTCCGATCAGATGTGAGTTGGGAGAAGTCAGCTTGGTAAAAATGACATTGGTATCGATTAAATTAAATCCCATTTTCCCCAACCATTTGATGGATTTAGTTGCGGTTGGGGCGACTTTTGTATAAATAAACATTGGCTTATTGGGAAAATTTCGATGTATAAATTCATTGATGTGTTGTATGTGATGTCCATCTTTTTCAACGCTGGCATCGTCCAATGTAAAACGATAGACTTCTCGATGAAGTTTATCGGTCAACCAAGTGTCTTCCACGCTTTTCATCGACTGAATTCCTTGTACCAATTGATGTATTGGACGAAACCTTTTTCCAGAGGATATTGTGGATCATAGCCAATTAGACTTCTGGCCTTATCAATTGCCAAGGTTCCACGGTCAGGCATCAACTTGTCTTTCGGTAAATACTTAATATTAACTTCGGGAAAATGTTTATGCAGGATGGTCGCCATTTCCGTGATCGAGCGTCCTTGTCCACATGTAATATTTAAGATTTGATTGCGTGATTTTTCATTTTCGATGATTTTGTTCACTCCCTGAACAAGGTCATCAATATAGGTAAAGTCCAGGCTGTCGGAGCCATCTCCATTAACTGAGATATCCAAGCCCTGAATTGCGTTTTCGATAAATATCTGTCCCACACGACGACTGACACATCTTTCCCCATATAGTGCCGACGGGCGGACAATGGTAAAGGGCAACCCAAACACTTGCTGGTAGGCGATGACCATTTTTTCTCCGGCGAACTTTAGTGCTCCATAAATTCCGATGGGATCGCAGTGTGAAGTTTCACTCACTGTGCCATCGGTAAAGTTTCCATAAACCATGCTGGATGAGAAATAGATAAAATGTTCGATTTGATCCCGTGCATTATCCAATGCGTTTTCCAGAGTACGCAAGCTATGATCGAAGGTACTGAATGGATCTTTATTTGAACGAGCAGCGTGGGCGACGGCAGCGAGATGAATGATGACCTGGGGCTTGATCTTGCCTAATAAATGTGAAAGAGCATGATAATCGCGCGCATCAAGGATATGCAGCGGAATATTTTTCTGCCTGATCAAGTCAAATCGTTGATTAATGATTCGCAGATAAAGTTCGCGATTTTGGACATTTTCACTGCTGGAGGTGAAATAGAGAAGGTTATTGACTTGTAAACTGTCGATGATATGGGGACACGCCCCTTCATTCGCAAGTGCCAGCGCAAGATGATGCCCGATAAATCCCCCCCCGCCAATCAAAGCGATATTACGTCCGCTTAACGAAATCATATTTATTTCACCTCCTGAATTATTTGCTTAAAAGTATTAGCGATATAAAGCATATCTTCTTCGTTCAGATGAGGTCCCACTGGCAACGATATCGTACAATAACTGATGTGAGCTGCCACCGGAAAACTGTTGTCGGCGTAGTCGTATTTTTGTTTATAATAAGTCATGTGAGGAACCGGCTTCGGATAATAAATACTGGTGCCGATACCGGCTTGTTTTAACTTTGTTACAATCTCGTAGCGTGCTCCTGCAAGGTGATCATTCAATATTATTGACAAGCAATAATAACTGCTTTGAAATTCGCCATGAGTAGATTGCAACAGATTGATTTCTTGCAGGGATTTCAAGTTATTAGTTAATATTTCATGGTTGCTCTGTCTTTTCCTCAGGAATTCCGGAATACGTTTTAGTTGTTCAATTCCGATTGCCGCATGAATCTCGCTCATTCGATAATTGAACCCAAGTTGCGGAACGTCGTATACTCCCGGGATCACTCGTTCCCCCACATGTCGATCAACTCCAAAAGCGCGCTGCCGGATAATCCGTTTGGCAACCTGCTCATGACGGGTAATCAACATCCCGCCTTCCGCTGTTGTCATGTGTTTGACTGGATAAAATGAGAAACATCCCACATCGCCATGCAACCCAGCATGTATTCCTTGAAAATAAGTGCCGATCGCGAGAGCGCAGTCCTCGACCACAAACAGTGAATGACGTTTAGCTATGGTCATCAATCGATTCATATCCACTGGCATGCCAAGGAAATGCACAATGGAAATGGCGCGGGTGCGATCTGTGAGACTATTTTCGATTAGGTCAAGATCAATATTCCCTGTATGTGGTTCCGCATCAACAAAAACCGGTTTGGCGCCGCATAATTCAACTGCATGAGCAGTCGCGGTATGGGTTTGAGCGGGAACAATAACCTCATCTCCAGGACCAAGACCAAGATAAAAATAGGATAGATGAAGACCTGCTGTACAGGATGACAGTGACACGGAATATGGGGCTCCTGTAAAGGCTGAAAATGAATTTTCAAACTCATGAGATAGTGGACCGTGAACGAGAATGGTTCCATTTAATACATTCATGACTGCCTGGCGTTCTTCATCGCCAATCAAGGGTTTTCCAAAAGGGATATTTCTCATGATGCTTCCTTAATTTATATACTCGACTTTTATCGTGGAATTCTGCTGCATTGCTTTTTCAATAGACAGACAGACGCTCATCGCAGTAAAAATCTCATCACACGAGATTTCAGGCTCGAGATCAAAGAGGATGCTTTCGATGAAATTATAAAGTAAATCACCTTTATGAACTCCGGGGTAGGGTGTAACGATAATTTCCGGAATTTGACTTTTATCTCGACTGGTATACATCCGAGCTTCATTCAATCCATTTAGCCAGGTGGCTTTTGTCCCATAGATATTGAGACAATGAAAATGAGGAAAGACACAGCCGAAATTAGCAGTCACCTTTCCAATCGCCCCACTTTTAAACTTCAGGAGACTGGCTACAAGGTCATTATACTGAAATTGGGTCCCTTGCGTGCAAATATTGTTACCGAAAGCCGTGACTTCTTCGATATGATCTCCTGTTATCCATAATAGCAGATCAATCAGGTGTATTCCTCCACCATATAACACTGAGTAAAAATCGATCTTTCCCCTCCATCCCTCGGTTATTTTATGAATCCGGCCAAAGTTATAATCTCCCTCGACGTAATAAATTTTACCGAGTTTTCGTTCTAGAATCCATTGTCTTAATTCCTGAAAGCGGGGACATTTTCTCAAGATCAGATTGGAACTCAATTTTAACCGAGGTTTGGTTTTTACAACATTAATTATGGATCGGAGTTCTGTTTCCGACAAACAAAGAGGTTTTTCAACGAAGACATGTTTATCATGTTTGAATGCAGCAATGATTTGCTCACAATGATAATTGTCATAAGAGGCGATTGACACCACATCAATATCCGGATTTTGTAGAATATCATTAGCCGATGTAAAAAATGGTAACTCCGGATATTTCTCCTTGAAATATTGCTTTTTCTCCACTGAGAAGTCTGCGATTCCTTTTACCCGACAACCGGAATGCGCCTCATAACCAGCGATGTGCTGTTCCCCGACCCCCAAACCAATGATTCCGACATTCAACATGAAATCAATTGTCCTTTCTCAGAGTATCTAATATGGTTGCTTTCAACCCAATCAGTTCTTTCCAGGTGTATTGCCAATGAGGTTTGGAAAAACCTCTAATCATTCGTTCCGCGATTGCCATATCTTCAGGGGTATCGACTTGCAATTGTTTTTGCGAATAATCCGCGTCCGCAGCGAAATTGTGAATTCGAAAGCGATTGGCATTTCGGTAAAAGTAGGGGCTGACATGTTCTTGATCGGCAGCTTGAGTCATATGTGCCAGATTGTCGAGAAAACATCTGCTTTGAAATACTTCCACCGATTGACCTTTGGGAAAACTTCTGGGAAAAACATTAGTAACCATATCCACCGACTTCTGCTTCATTAGTTTAATGGCAGTTGTTACTAATTCCCGATCGATAAATGGACTGTCCCCGCAAATGCGCACGAAATAATCGAATCCATAGTTTAAGAGCGCTTCCCGAAATCGTTGGGTCACATTGGTCAAAGAACCCCGAAAACAAGACTGTTTTTGAGACTGGCAAAAAGCTTCTATCTTATCATCAGTCAGATCTGTGGAAGTACAAACTACAATATCATCAAAATCAGACACTTTTTGGAGACGTTCTAATGTATAAAGCAACAATGGTTTTATGACAATCGGGTACAACACTTTGCCTGGCAGTCGTTTTGAGGACATCCGGGCTTGAATGAGCGCGCCAATGGTCATAATACTTTTTAAACGGATATGCTAAGATGGTTGAACGATGAATTATTGTCGCTCCAGCGGATGAACATGATGGGTAAGATCAACCATCACTGATGGTCATTTGTTGCAGCGTTTTCAGATAATCAAGTGCGGCGCGTTTACGGGGATTGGGATCGGCGGCGGCTTCTTTCGCGACAATCAAAGCCGTCAGATTGAAAACACTCACTCTTTGGTTTCCCAATTCAAAAAATTGGACAAAGGGCAACGCCTCATCATACATGCCAATCCCTAATACCTCGCTGAAAATATCCACATCTCCCCATGTTGAATTGAGCGCGAATACCGGTTGTTGCTGAAGAATTTCGTCCGTTAATGGATGATCCCATTCAGCGTCTATTTCATCCAGGGCGGCAAGAAGTTTGAGTCGATTCGTCGTGGTATTGGCATACAAAATATCCAGATCGTATGTCTGTTCGGGACAACCATGCAATGTGGCCGCGAATCCGCCTAATATCAGGTACTCGACTTCATGACCGTTAAGGATTTCGATGATTTTTCGCGGATCAAACACAACAATCTTTGCTCCTTTACTCGGCGATCAATCTTGGGCCACCATCCTCGGGCTTCAGTTTCACGTAAAGCCACCATCAGCGATTCAACGCGTTCATCCGGGGTTTTACGTTCATTACGGCGAATTGTTTCATCAAGGTAAATATTCATGTAGTGAAATTCTATTGGGGTTTGCCAAATAAAATAATGAAAATGTATCCATGAATTAGATTTGCCAATCTTACATTATTGGTCGAACAATCCACCCTGGCATCGATTTCACTCTCTGGTTGCAATCGTTCTATCGGATATTGAATTAATGGTTTGTCGGCAATGAGTTTTAATATTTTACAGGGAAGTCGTTGGGAACTTATTAGCGCAAGAATTATCGCCCCGAAAGTCATGCTGAGTTTGAGGCGGAGAATCGAATCCACATTACGGATTTAAATATTTTCTGAGATCGAACCTTGCAATTGTTGTTGTTGTATCATTTGGTGAAATTTTCCTTTGGCAGCCAGCAATTCCCGGTACCTTCCAGATTCAATAATGCGACCATGATCAAACACATAGATGTAATCCGCTTTTGTTATGGTTGATAACCGGTGAGCGATGACAATGATGGTGGTGTCTTTTGCAATCTGCTCGATTGCCTCCTGAATATAACGTTCGGATTGTGTATCAAGGGCGCTGGTAGCTTCATCAAGTATCAATAATGCTGGTTTACGAATAATGGCGCGCGCCAAGGCAATGCGTTGGGCTTGTCCTCCCGATAGGCGAACTCCACGATCACCGACCATGGTTTCATAGCCATTCGGGAATTCCATGATAAACTCATGAGCATGAGCTAATTGACAGACTGTTTGTATATCTGTATCACTAGCAGATTCGCATGCCCACAATAAATTATCACGAATAGTACCATTGAATAAAATAACTTCTTGAGGAACATACCCAATCCGCTGGCGATATGTAGTCATATCAAATGTCAATAGCGGAATTCCATCTATTGTAATTATGCCAATAGTGGGCTCCTGCAACCCCATGATGAGATCGATAAGAGTCGATTTTCCGGATCCGGATGAGCCAAGAATCGCAACCATTTTTCCTTGTCGTATTTCCATAGATATATTGGAGAGTATGGTGACGTTATCGTCATAGGAAAAGGAAACGTTATCCAGGATTATGGTGTTGTTGATGTCATTAAATAATTTTATCCCATGTCTTTGTTCCTTAATCTTAGCCCTTTCATTAATCAGTTTGATTTGTTCGAAACTAGGAAGGCAACTATCCAGCATATTCTTGTTATTAATCAGGCCGCCGAAGGTATTCACCACACGCATGAGTGAATACACAATTACGGTTAATTCGGCAATGGGCATCATCAATTTACGTGCGACAAATATAGTTGCAATTACAGCGGTTAAACCAAGAGGATAGTATAATAAGCTAATAGAATATTGAAGGGTTTGACACTTGACTGCCACTTGGCGATGTTCGTTATATTTTAGGCTTAACTGGCGAATCATTTCTTTTTGTTTGCCAAAACCGAGAATGATTTTAGCCGCACTTATACTTTCTTGAAATTTCACAAAAAGTAGACTGGCGGTTTTCGAATTCAACGTAGCCAGATGATGGGTTATAGGTGAAATAATTTGAAATGGAATGAGGAGGAAAATGGCAATTCCAATACATATCAATGTGATCTTCCAGGACAGCAGAAAAGGTATAACACTTAGACAAAAGATTTGCATGATCGTTGAAACTATCAATGACATATATCCGATCGAGTCAGCAATTAAGCATGTTTCCCTCCAAAATGCGTTCAGGAGTTTGCCTTGTTGTTCCGATTTAAAGAACGTCCATTGTGCATTAAACATATTTCCGAAAGTGTTTAATATGATATCAGATTGAACTGCGTATTTAATTTGTACCATTATATTTGCTGCCAGAATGTTCAGTGCGGTTTTTATGAAATGAAATATAAGAAAAATTATCGCCATAATTTTAAAATTTATAGTAACATCTATCTCCCTTAAAATATGGGCAATTTTGTGAGTCACCACGCTTACATTTTGTAGTTCTGGATCGATAATTAAATCAATCATCGGGATTAGAATTAACATGCTGGCGACATCACTTAGGTTGACGAGTATGATCAGGACTACATTGATACTTATCATCCATGGATATTGAGATGTCAGTTCTCGAATTAAAGTCATGATCCGTAAAGAACTGGTTAAATTTTTAAGGAAATGATGCATATTTAATTTACAAAGATTACCACGGGGAATATAACAAGAGAAATTTATGTTTTTTGATGTGTGATTAAAAAACGTTCAAAATCAGGTTTCTCTTTTGGGATTAGGGAAGGTGACTTTAATTAATCTCAAATTCAGATTGGTTTGAATCAGATTCAAACTGGGTAAAAGCAATGAGAGAGAATGGAGATGGATGTGCTGAATGAATTAACTTTGTAGATGAGCATAAAATTTCAAAGCATCAGGATTATGAAAAATTAGTCATATAATTTATCAGCCAAACTGGTGAAATAGACTCAACCCTGCACGAGGTGGTTTAAATCCATTGAGTGGAGCTACTTGGTTGGTCATGGAATATCATGAAATTATAGATAAAACACGGTATAAATGAGTTACGAAAAATTGGTCTTTACAAGAAAAGAGATATTTTTTAATTCAGAGTATACATCCAATGCTTCTACACCAGGTTCGCGTGTCCCATTTCCTGAAATACCGAATCCCCCAAATGGCATATGTGGTTCACTTCCAAAAGTACCAAAATTTACATTTGCAACTCCAGAGCGTATTCGATGTGCGAACCATAGAGCTCGATCAACGTTTCTTGTGTGAATTGCTGCAGTTAGTCCATATTCACTATCATTTGCTTGGTCAAGTGCTTGTTCCATGGAAGAAACTTTCTGCAATGTTGCCACCGGGCCAAATATCTCTCTGCGATTTAATTCAGCATTGGAGGCAATGCCTTCAAACAATGTCGGCGAAATGTAAAATCCATTATTTAGCTCTGGGTCATCAAAAACACTTACACCCCCGCAAATTAGTTGGCCTCCCTGAGAAATTGCATTGGCAATAGCTGAGATAATAAAGTCACGATGACTCCTGCTTATGACAGGTCCCACGTCACATCCCGTTGAAACGCCAAGTTTCAGTGACTTAGTTTTCGTAATCAATTTATGGCGAAACTCGTCATAGATTTTATCAAAAATAATGATGCGACTTCCTGCTGAACATCGTTGTCCAGCATTGCTGAATGCTGAAAGAGATGCCCAGTGTACTGCTTGGTCGATATCAGCATCGTCACAAACAACGAATGGATTCTTCCCGCCAAGCTCAAGCGAAATCCGCGCCAATCGACTACCCGCTGCTTCTGCGATCCATCTCCCAACCTGAGTTGAACCGGTAAAACTAATCAGGGCTACTCGGGGGTCTTTAACCAGGGTACTGCCTGCGGGATCCCCACGTCCATGAACTACATTGAGTACGCCATCAGGCAAACCTGCCAGTTGACATAATTCGGCAAAAATCATGGCGGTTTTTGGAGCATCTTCTGAAGCTTTTAACACTGCCGTATTGCCACAGACAAGAGCTGGAAACACTTTCCATGCGATGTTTGCAATTGGAGTATTTGCGGGAACAATGAGTGCGGCAACTCCAAGAGGCATTCTGATACAGTGAGTATATTTATTAGGCATTGCAGAAGTTAATGATCTTGCATAGAGGCGCATACCTTCACCTGCAAAATATTCGCCTTGTAGGATGGCGCCCCCTACCTCACCTTGCGCATCTTTCAACGACTTTCCAGTTTCCACTGCGACACATTCAGTTAATATATCGATACGTTCCTTCATCGCTGTCACAATATCGCTTAGAATTTTTCCGCGGTTGACAGGAGTTTGCAACGACCATCTGCCAAATCCTAATTGGGCAGCATGGACAGCGCGATGAACGTCCTCTTGAGTGGATGCTGCTACTTTCCAGAGTTGCTCTCCAGTCGCCGGGTTAACCTTATCAATCCAATTTTCCACGACTGGTCGAGTCGGTTTACCATTTATCCAATTTACAATTTCCACCCTCATTGCATTCCTTATGCTAAATAGCAGTCCAACCACCATCGATAACCAGATTTGAACCTGTCATATATTGACTGGCTTGGCTAAGCAAGAATATCAATGCGCCATTAAAATCTTTAGGCTGAGCCATGCGGCCAACAGGTATTCGAGAGCAATAAGCATCTAAGAATGCCTGCTCTTGATTTGAATAAACTCCTGCTAATGTTAGCGTATTGACTCTGACGCCTGACTTTGCCCAATACACTGCCAAGTAACGAGTTAAATTGTAAAGTGCTGACTTTGATACTGAATAGGCTACGGGTTTATAAAAGACTTCACCGCGATCTCTGCGATATTGGTATAAACTTTGGTCGGGTGATACCATGCCATATATGGATGCGATGTTGACGATGGAACCCTTGTTTGTCTTGGCCATTGCCGTACCAAATACTTGACAACATAAGTAAACTCCCTTAACATTTACACCCATGATGAGATCCCATGAAGATTCTGGATAGGATTCAAATGGTCCATTTTCTATTACTGAAGAAGATGGCGGTGAGTCGATGGCAGCATTATTGACTAAAGCAGTGGGAGCGCCAAATTTTTGTTGAATTTGAATCAAGGTTTGGTTCAGTATCTTACGGTCGGTAATATCCGCTTGACAAAACAAGAAGGCGTCTGAATATCGTAGTTCTAGTGCATCGCTGTATACGGACCGCGTGATGTCAATTCCTACAACCTGAGCGCCTCCTTCAAGCAATGCTTCCGCATATTGCCTCCCTAATTGGCCAGAAACACCGGTTAGAATTACTACCTCGTTATTGATGGAAAACAGTTCATTTATTGACATACGGAAGCTATTTTATTTTCACATTGAGCAAAAAATAAGAGATCGCAGACTTCACGCACTGCTCCCATTCCACCATTGTGTTTTGTGCGAAAGAGAACGTGTTGAAAGATCTCGGGATGTGCGTCAGCTGTCGCGATTGGCAATCCAACTATGCGAAATGCTGAGATATCATTGATATCATTGCCAACAAAGGCCATTTGATGAGGTTCAAGTCCACTTTTTTTGCAATAATCTTGAAGAGCGGTTGCCTTATCGCTCACATTTTGCAGGCAAAAGATATTTAACTTCCGCGCCCGTGCTGAAACAACAAGGTTCGATTCGGTTGAGATGATTAAAAACGGCAATCCGATTTGACGCAGACGTTCCAACCCCAGTCCATCGCCGCGCCAGCATCGTATCGACTCTTTTCCATCCTCGGAGACTAAAACTTTATTGTCAGTAAAAACTCCGTCAAAATCGAACGCTACACCGCGGACTTCACGGAAAATGTGACCCAACCGACTATCGATTTCGTTATGGTAATTCAAATGAAAAAGTGTTGTTAATCAAGCAAGCCAATTTAAGTCGAAAGGGTCATCTTCCCGTATGTTTTTAATAAGCTTTTTGCCAATAAGTTTGTGCCACTCATAAGGTGGCATCCAACCTGCAGGGGATTTCATCGCTATGTCAAAGTCGGTGAGCACATGACCAGCAGGCAGGTCTCGGTGCGCAACTAAACTTTTGCCCATTTTATTGATTGGCCATTGTTCGCTTGGATAGACTATTTTCTTACCGTCACCTAGTGCCACATGAAGCCGTTTAAGATCGCGCACCATTTTGGTCATACCTGTGGGTTCAAGAGAAAAGCTCTGATCCGTTCCCTTCCAAGCCCGATTCAAGGTAAAATGTTTTTCTATCACTCGTGCCCCAAGCATATAAGCTGCGATGGCCATTGCGATACCGTTGTCATGGCTTGAAAAGCCAATAATATTATCGGGAAACTCTTTCCGCAGATTTTCAATCACCCTCAGATTGAGTTCGCCCCAGTCCGCTGGGTAACCAGCTGTACATTGCAATATGCATAACTGTTTATTTATCGGCATGATGGTATCATAGGCGCGGCGAATATCCTCCAATGTTGCGCCGCCAGTGCTGATTATCATGGGTTTGCCTAACTTGGCAACATGTTTGAGTAAAGGTGTGGTTTTAAGGTCTCCTGACGCAATTTTGAAAACCGGCATATCAAGCTCATATAAGAAATCAGCACTAGGTATGTCGAATGCAGTTGAGAAGAAGTCAAGCTCCAATTCAGCTGCATAATGCTTAAGCTCTATATACTCCTCATATCCGAATTCCAAGAATTCGCGGTGTTGGCCGTAAGTCTCTCCGAAACTATTAGGATTGTCGTAAACTTTTTCATAGGCTTCGCGGGTCAATAGCGTTTTATTGTCACGTTTTTGTAATTTGACCGCATGGACACCTGCCAACTTTGCTGCGCGAAAAAGCTGTTTACATTTCTCAATACTGCCCTGGTGATTATGACCAATTTCAGCGATCACATAACATTCATTGGCATAATCCACCGTGGTCTTCCCGAGAGTTAATTGTGGAGAATTATAAATGGTTTTTTATTCCTTATTCAGTAGCTCACCAATATGAGATAAATGACCTTAAAACGTCTCTTCCCAGCTATACTAATATACTTGCTGGGATTCGTCAACTAAGCCTGCTAAATATAATATTCTCAGCATTATTTTCTGCATTTTGTCTTCGTCGTTTGGATGAATGACGATCAAGAGATTCAAAGGATATATCCCGTTTGAAACCCAATTGGCTCATTAAATGAATTATTTGGACCGCAGTTGTGGTCGTATTAACTTCAACAAGAATCGATAATACTTGCGGATGTGCCAAAAGCTTAACAGCCCCACATAATACGAGATGTTCTAATCCATCAATATCAATTTTAAGCAAGTGGGGGAAGGGGAATCCAAATTCATAAACCAAGGTGTCAAGGGATACCGATAATACTTTGCGAGCTGCGATTGGCTCAAAATGTCTGCCTAATTCATCGACAGGAGCACCAATTTGCGCGCCTGAGTTGCCAATCCTTAAATCCCGAATATAAAGATCGTTAAGTTGTAATTTGTCGCTGACAGCCAATTGAAACGCATACAGGTTAGTGCATTTATTGAGTTGTCGATTGACCTCGATTCGGGTAAAATTTTCTAGAACGGGTTCAAACGCATACACATTGCAATCATATATGGCTGCTGCATACAGGGAGTATATACCAATGTTAGCTCCAACATCAAAGAATACACGTTGTTCTCCGGAGGTTATCAAAAAGGTGTCCAGCCAAGCAATCGTTTCCGGTTCCTTGGATTGAAATGTTGTGCCCCGCCACTCTTCAAGATCAGACTTGCAGGAGAGCAGTACCCCAGGAGCCATTTCAATTATTTTGTCCATTCTCGGTATCTCATAATTAATAATCCCAATTCCTTTTAAGATTCGAATGATATTGAGAGTGTCTCAAACCACGATGCTCTCATTATAAGGTGAAAATGGGAATTACTTTTTGTTAGTTACACATACAACACCAATCTATCTCAAACACATAATCAAGACCAGGTTTCAGCATATAGGTACAAAAGCAGGTCGGATAAAATTTCACAACCTAAAGGTGATAGTGTAATCCAACTCATCATATGTAACTTTCCAATAATGAGTGCCGTTCCATAATATTGTCCAGGAATTTATAGATAGGGTATTCACAGATTTAATCTTGGATATTGCAATCCATTTTTCTTCGTAATCAATAGTCTTTCTCCTTAACCTCCATAACCCTTCTTCATAATTTTTAATTATGATTGAGAATGCTCATTAAATAAATGACTGACAAGATTACTTAGTCTATGCGCGTATCCGAGATCATCAGAGAAGAGGAAAAACTGGCGACGGGAATCGACCAACGCATGATCTATTGATGCTGGTTCTTTGAAGGATTGTCGAAACATCAATGGCATAGCTTCGAACGATCTGCAAAAAACTATATTGGGCAGTTCTTTCAGGCCATCGAAGTGAACATAATTATCAAGCATATTTTGAGGACTTGTTTGGTTATGCGCTTCGTCATAAGCAAGGGCTATATATCGTTGCCAAAAAATTGTCGCCTCGATCGCCATTGATGAGATGCCTCCAATCACAAAATGAGCATTCTGTAACAGGGCGGGATAATAATCAAGACTGGGCTGAAAATCTGTACCGTGGGACATTTGCATGTAATTTTCGCGTACTTGCGGATCGATAATGACATAGGGCAAAGACAAATTTGCAATTGAGTCTAATCCTTGCCGCCACGGGTGAGGTCGGTAAACAATTTTTAGATCACCATAAAGTTGCTGGTTTTGGTCGATTTCATCGGATAACACTTGAAGAGCTTTGGCCTCATTGAAAGCAACAGCTGTGCCTACAAACAGAACATATTTAAAATCGAAGTAAGATGGCAACGATTGTTGTCTGGTTTTGAAATAATGATCGAATCGAGGAGTCCCTATCGAAAAAACTTTTGTCCTATCAAAACCTTGAATATCAACTGCATGTTGCACACTTTGTTTGCCCCAAGTTGCAATATAGGTCGGTTTCTCCCAAATAATTGATTTACTGGACAGGTTGTCCCAATTGTCGATTAAATATAGTGTTTTAATTTCATTCCGATTGCAAAATTTTGCAATGTCAATGTCAACAAACCCATATGCTGAACTGGGAAGAATGACTAGATCGGGTAGGGGCTCCATGACCCCTTTTGCAAATTCAGGCTCAATAGTGAGTTTATCAACGAAAAATCGCTTATATATGGAAAAGACCAAGGTATTCGCCAAGAAATGTAACCCAATCAGTTTGGTTTGGGATCTCAAAAATTTTAACAGCCTATAGGCACGACGCGCTTTGTCATAAGTCCAACTCGCTTGGCGTTTATGGCCATCCATGATGTCATCCAATGTGGGATATTGACGACGCAGACGAAACTTGAAAGACCTTGATTTGTGACCATAGCGAATGGCCATTACGCGATGGGCTGTGTCAAACTTAGCGCTTCTATTGTCATTAACATGATATCGAGTATACGACCCTAATTTAGTCATGTGGTCATAGTCAAATTCGATGTTATCAGGTATCATAAATCGCAGGTTATGATTTTCACTTAAAGCTGTCAACGCACCTGATTTGATGTAATTCCGATCATATAATTGACTGGATAAGATAACCAATATATTTTTAGGTTTGGACATCAGATCATGTCATATATGGTATTTGCTATTGATTTTGCATCCAGCTTATGATATTGGAGAATTTCATCGTTACGACCGCAGGCCGGTAAGTCATTGATTCCCATGCAAACAGTCCGTTTATTTCCAAGTAAACCAGCTGTGGCTAACTGACTGATAAACCATGTACCAAATCCGTGTTCAACATAATGATTTTCTAAAGTGATTATTGGTCCTACTGCACCGTCAAGAATTGTTTTTACCCATTTCAGGTCGAGTCGATTAAGCCATGGTAACGAGATAATCCTGATCTCTATATCTTTACTTGCAAGTAAATCACCAGCAAGCAGTGCTTGAGTAAGTAGTACCGCACTGGTTATGAATATGGTTGCGTCTTCACCCTCGCGTACGATATGCCCTTGGCCAAATTTTAGTTCTCGAAAATTGATATTCTCGGATCGAATTTCTAATGGAATCGAACACAGTCGTAAATAAGTGCTGCCCTTGTTTTCGCGAATTGCCCATCGTAAGGAAGATGCAACTTGTTGAGGGGTTACTGGTTCAATGAGAACAAGATTTGGTAACGCTGACATCGTGAGTATGTCACGTACTGATTGATGCGAATGGCCAGGGCCTCCCGGTAAGATGCCGGCTAAGGATCCGACGTAAATGATTTTGCTCTTTTCACTAATATTGTTGTAGATTTGCTCTGCGGAGCGAGCAGTTATGAAATTGGCAAACGAATGTACCACGGGTAATGCGCCTGCGAGTGCTAAAGTTCCCGCCATCGAGACCATATCTTGTTCTGCAATTCCACACTCTATGAACCTATGTGGATACGCATCTTTAAAAGGGATCAGTCCTGTATCCAAGATTAAATCGGCGTTTAGTGCGACTATTCTCGGGTTGTTTTTTGCTTCATTCAAAATGGCTTCTGAATAGGCCGGAATTAGCCTTTGGTAATGCGATGGAATTCTTAGTGGTTGAACCTCATCAACGCGAACAGGTGGCAATGAAATTCGAGCCGCAACTGAGAGTTTGTCAATTTTTGCTAAGAGTTCATGCGTCGCACATTGATAATCATCGGCACTGGGCGCGCCGGAATGGTAGCGATAATAAGGTTGATTGTCGGGCATTGATGTGTGTTCCATAAAGGTAACACCTCGACCTTTGACTGTGTCGGCAATGATCACTCGGGTTCGATTAATGGCATCAGTACCTGGTAAAATCCGCTCTAATGCAGCCAAATCATGTCCGGAACAGCGTTCGATGTAACAACCAAAAGCGGTTAATTTAGCCTCTAGATCGCCTAAGTCGCTGACATTGGTTACATAGGTATCGGATTGAATTTTATTGTGATCAATAATAATCGTCAATCGCTGATCGCGACGTCGTGTCGCACCTGCCAACGATTCCCAAAATTGTCCCTCCTGCAATTCTCCATCTCCCATCAGAACGAAGATTCTTCCGGAGTCATTTCCAATTAGTGTGTCTGCAGCTAAAAAACCCTTTGCTTTTGAAATTCCCATTCCCAATGACCCAGTATTCGTAAAAGTGCCAGGCATGCTAATATCCGGATGGCCAGGTAATCCGTTTAGTCGTCGTAATGAATGAATTTTATCATAAGGTAATATTCCAAGTGCAGTTTGTACTGCATATAATCCGGGGCAATCGTGTCCCTTTGAGGAAAAGTAGCGATCTCCAGGTGCTAATACATTGAGGTATAACGAGGCGACAATATCAATGCTTGAAAAGCTGCTTCCAATATGCCCTGATCCAGCTCGAGTGATCATATACAGGGTATTAAATCGTGCCATCTCAGCAAACAACTCCGTTCGTTGTTGATTAGATAATCCAGGTGCGCTGCGTACGATTTTAAAAGCAGATGCGTCAATGTACTTTAAAAACATTCCTGCGTTGGATATCTCTAATCCTTCTGATACACTGTAGGTTAGTTGTTCACCCATTGGAAATCTAATCTTTCGATTTCTCGTGCTTCCAGGCCTTGAGGTTGATCACCGGAAGTAACGAATGATTCATCTCTGTCTTTCTTTGCACTTTCCACCAGTCGAATTCATCGTTTATATCTGAGCCTTCATCATCGATCGTAATGAAAGGACAAATAACTTCTCCAGCGATCGTACGATTTTCTTGAACCACTCGCGTCCAAGCAATTTCTAAGCTCCCGTTTTGGATGTAAAAAGGGGGTAGGGCAGCGTACTGACTGCTATGCCATGGATTCCCATCTTGGGTGAGTGGTAAAAGAGGATGCATATGTTTTCCGCGTATAACCCACATTTTTCCCGGATGTTGTTTACATTGTTCAACCGCGCGCAAGGAATCGATATTCGGAGTTGAGAGGAACCGTTGCCATGCTCGCTGAATTGTCAATGCTGTCCGAAACGGGTTTGTCGGGCGGAGAATACTAAATGCTTCAAAACGCTGGTTCATGGAAGCGAAGAAGTTAAGTATCCACTCAACCCATTCAATGTCGGGTGACTTGTCGCCACTTGTTGATTCTGGACGCAGACAAGGTACTTCAGCTCCATAGTGACGTGCAATAGCTGCATATAAATTACTATCTGTAGCACATGCTACTTTTGCAAAGACTCCACTATCGATGGCAGCTCGTATTGAGTAAGCAAGTAACGGGTGACCGGCAATATCCCGAATATTCTTATCGGGAACGCGCTTGGATCCACACCGCGCTGGAATTAAGGCAATAGCTTTTACCATGGTCGTGTCCGTCGTTTTTATTCAATTATTTTTAGAATATCCATTGGAAACGGTTTATAGGTTTTATACTTGGCGGAAGAAATTGTTTAGACATAGGCTGATTCTTGTCATATAAGCAGACAATGATCGCATGCAAATTCGTATTCTCCATTTCTGACAATGACTTGATCGGTAGGTTAAGAAAGAGTTTGTTTATGTTTTGGTTGTCAAATACCGATCTAAGTGTTAAATGCCATTCCAAAACTCCGAGGTAGGTGATTTCCGCCAGATCGCCAGCGCCGAGAAACCCGATATCCGTGATCTTCCTTTCCGCCAGATCACGGCAAACCTGGGCGCTGCGTTTTCTCGCTTCCTGATAAAAGTGCATGGAAAAATCAAAGAATTCCATGGTCAACCGCGCCTTTTCCATGATGCCCTTGGGAGTGAGAAAATAATCCCAGCGCCGCGAATGAATCACCTGGATATGAATCAGACCTTTTTCGACCATACGCGATAACAGGTCATGAGCCAGTTTTACGCTCACCCCAAGCTTTTTCGCCACCATGCGATTGGTGACCTTCTGATCCGTTTCGATGTGTTGCAGCAGTTCCAGATGATAATAGTCATGAGTATTAACCGGCATATGGATTTACACGTATTCGGATTATTACAGTGATGTGATATTTGTTGATGGGATAGGATGTTGCTGTTTACGTTGTGCCAACCAGTAATGGCGGAAGGCACGAAGGCGGGGCAACGATTCACGGTCCTTGGTTCGGTTCGCCGCCTCTTTACTGGCGATAATATCATCGGGATGACAGACAGGAAATCCTTCTAATTCAACTCGTTTCTCCCATGCAACTTCAAACCGTTCGATGCCGTCGGAAGCAAAGATCAAATTCAAATTAAAAGGACCATTTTTAAGTTGGATAAAATCTTTTCCACGAATAATTTCATCGGCCTGTTGTGTTGTGAGCGTAAATCCGAGCTCTTTTAACGCTGCCATTAGTGCATGTCCGTTAGTTGGTGATCGTTGAACAAAAAGATCGGCATCTTGCGTGGAATCTGGATAACCCAGTAATATCGCGCCGGATTTGTCAATGAATAAATACTTAACGTGATGTTGCGAAAACGTATCGCGAATTTCTTCTGCAAGTCGATATTCAAACACGGCCATAACCTAACCAATCAGGAAGATTGAGTTCGCACCATTGCCGATATTCTTTCATCGAGGAAAACGAACGATATTCGGCATCATCGAGCACCGGTTTATAAGTATGTATAAAGGCATATTTCCACCGCAATGGCAATGGGCGTTTTGATGCCGTGATAAAATCAGCAAGCCACTCTGGATCGATTTCAGAACTTAGAGGGGTATTTTGTTCAGTAATCATCATGGAGTTATAGGGCTTGGTGTGAAAATAATTTGGGAAACCCAAGCAGGCTACGCCCCGTCAATTACCGGGTATCTTAGTTATCGGAGCTGACTTTAGTTGGGAGAATGGAATTCTGATATAACCACATAATCACAGGGAAAAATCAAGTTAACGTTACTTTGGGTAACGATAAATACAAGCCCTCTTGAAGATTCTTTTATGGAAAATCAACCTCACAAGCGTGACGAACTACTAGGGAAGTTAATTTTTTAAATCAAAGGAACGTATTGTCAAAACACTTGCAGAGCCAGAATGGACGTTGAGGAGATGGTAATATGAGCAATGAAAATCCTGAGAGAAAGCGAAAACCGGTGATCAAAATAAATCAGTCGGATGAGACCGATCAGCATGATCCGACTGATAATAATGAACTCCCCCACTCCCCACCACTACGCCCGAGTGGCGGTTATCGGAAATTACGAAGCTTCAATACCACCACGATCATTTACGATGCCACAGTGTCATTTTGTCAGCGTTTTATCGACAAACATTCCCGCACCATTGACCAGATGGTGCAGGCAGCGCGAAGCGGGCGGCAAAACATTGCCGAAGGCAGCCGCGCATCAGCAACTTCCAGCCAAACTGAATTGCGCCTGGTCAATGTCGCCCGTGCCAGTCTGGATGAACTCCTGCTCGACTATGAGGATTTCCTACGCCAACGCGGTAAACGACAATGGTTAAAGGATGATCCGGAAGCACGGGCCGTGCGTGAGATCGCAAAAACTCTACCATCCTATCTGCCGGATCGGTCCAATTCGTCCGATCTGCCAGCTACCACCCCCTACGCTCCGTGGTTAAACCACGAAAACGCGGAAATCATGGCCAATACCATTATCTGCCTGATACACCAGGCGAACTACCTCCTGGATCAGCAAATCGCTGCCTTGGAGCAGGAATTTATTCAGGAAGGCGGCTATAGCGAGCGACTCGCGGCGGCGCGACGGGAACACCGGAAGCAAGAGAATCCGTCCGATCAGTCAAATCAGTCCGATAAATCATCTCCCCCTCCGCCTGCCTGCCCACAGTGCGGCAAACCCATGCGTCGATGCACTGCTCGTCAAGGCACTAACGCCGGTCAGCAATTTTGGGGCTGTTCAGGATTTCCCGACTGCAAAGGCATACGACCAATCGATCATCTGTCCTATCCGTCAA
>CAZTTH010000019.1:27821-72924 GCA_964615975.1 uncultured Lentisphaerales bacterium
CGTCAACGAACAGCTCGTCAGGGGAAAAATACTGGTCAGTCATTCTGGGGGTGCGCTGGCTTTCCAGACTGCAAAGGTACCCGTCCCATGGATGATCCACCTCATTAAACGGAATGGTCAATTCCGTTCGATCAATTTTATTCTTTGGATTATAAATAAGACAATCCCGACCCAAATCTGTTCATCTCCTCTATAAATCCAGTTCGACGTCATTAACATTCATGTCAACACTCACTGAGTAACTAATCATCGCGATGTTGACAGTGATTCTTATCAAATCCTGGCGACGTGTCACGATCCCGTTCATACCGGCCAGTGGACCATGTTTGATTTTGACCAGTTTGCCAGTTTCAATTTCAGGACATGACTTAAGTTGACCATGATCAATGGCGTTGAGCATCAGGCGCAAATCGTTCAATTCTTGAATGAGTTGTTGCTCCAGACTTTCAGGAGGGATGATCAGGGCAGCCGTATGCCAGAGTTCATCCAGCTGGTATTTGTTTTCCAGGGCGATTTGAGTGAATACATATCCGGGAAATAATGGCAGGGTGAATTCGAATTGACGTGCTCCATAAGAGCGAACACTTTTTTTCATGGGCAGATAATGGGGAAAGCCATATCCCTGACAGTAGGCGGCGGCCTTTTTCTCACAGCGTGATTTGGTTTTGATGACCACCCAATTCTGTCCCGCGATTTTTTGGATGGGGTAGTCATTGGGATCAGCGTTTACCCTTGTATTATCGACAATTTTCATTGTTTGTTAGTAAGGGGTATCGCTAGCTCACGATACCAGTCATAAGTCATTTTAATCCCTTCAGCGACTGATACTTTTGCTTCCCAACCCAGGATTCCTGATATTTTTCGGATATCAGCAGTTGAAGACCGCACATCTCCGGCACGGGGTGGAGCATATTCCTTTTTTACTGGCAGTGACGACTGGGCTATGATGGCTTCAGCAAGTTGATTGACCGTAATGGACGTACCACATCCGACATTGTAAATACCCGAAGGTGCCGATGTTGTCGCCCCCAAGAATACCGCTTTAGCCACGTCTTTTACCCAGACGAAATCCCGGGTCTGCTCGCCATCACCATAAATCTTCAATGATTTTCCCTTTAAGGCATTATTGATAAAGATCGGGATTACCGCCGCGTAATCAGAATTTGGCGGTTGGCGCGGACCATAGACATTAAAGAAACGCAGAGCTGTCCAAGGCAATTCATGGTGTTGGGCGAACAGATTCAGCAGGTGTTCCCCTTCGAGTTTCGAAACCCCATATGGACTCAGAGGTTGTGGGCATTCGGTTTCAGGCTTGGGTTTTTCCGGAGCGCTGGCATAAACTGCTGATGAGCTGGCAAAAACTACTCGTTTAATGCGATGCTTAACACAGGATTGCAATATCTGATAAGTGCCATCAACATTGATTTTATAACAATCGGCAAAGCGCAGGAAACTTTCCGGCACCGAGAGAAACGCGGCCAGATGAATGACATAATCAGCGCCTTCGATCGCTGTGTCGACCGCATCCGGATTGTTGATGTCCGCCGGTATAAACGTACATGGAATGCTGAGATTAGCGCGATTCCCAGTGCTCAGATTATCCAGAATCACAACGTCGAATCCATGGGCATGAAAAAAATCGGCAACGTGACTTCCGATAAACCCGCTGCCGCCGGTAATTGTTACTTTCATGGTTGCTCCTGTAAGTTAAAAAATCTTATGGCGTTGGCCGTCGAAATCGCTGCCATTTCTTCGCTTGATTTTCCGAATTCCAGTGCCGCCCGCTCTATTACCCTGGCGACAAATGCCGGTTCATTGCGTTTACCGCGATAGGGTTCCGGCGCCAGGTAGGGCGAGTCGGTTTCGAATAATATCCGATCCAATGGTAATTCCCGCATTACAGCGCGGATATTTTCGGATTTTTTAAAGGTTATGATACCATTGAAGGATACATATCCGCCCAACGCGATAAATCGATCCGCCCAATCTTTGGAACTGGTAAAACAATGAATAACAAAAGGGTGGAGCGGCTTGAGATGATTGGCGACCAGATTATAGGTGTCTTCGAAGGCATCACGACAATGAATAATCACTGGTTTTTTTAGATCATTGGCGATCCGAAGAAAACTGCTGAAAACTTCCTGTTGAACCGTTGATGGCGCGTTATTGTAGTAATAATCCAGCCCCACTTCGCCAACAGCGCATACCTGCGGATGAGTATAGAGCTGTTCGAAAAAAGTGAGATCACCAGCAAAATCCCCCGCCTGATGCGGATGCACACCAACCGCCGCGTAAATCTCAGGATAAGGCAGTATTCGTTCCAACATGGTTTCAGTGAACTCGATGGTTGCTCCAGCCACCATGAAGCGATTGACTCCGGCCGCATGGGCATTATTGATCAAAAGATCAACATTGTCTTCGGGCTGGATATGAAAGTGAGTGTCGAAAAGTTCCATAATGGGCATGAATTTTATTATCTATCGTTATCAAAATTATATTGCTGGGATTGAACATTCTGCACGATTATCTTAAGGCGCTCCAGAGGTGACTTACCTGCATCAATTCATTCATTCATCACCGTCGGGTTTAAATCAGCTAAATATCACAGCCTGCATGGAGTGCTGATAATAGCGGATTATAATAAGGAAATAGTGTCCTTGACGCAACCCCTTAACCCAATTTTGCAACAGGTATAACCATGATCTTTTATGGCATCAATCCCGTCCTGGAGTCATTGCGGTCGAATCGCAAACCAAAAACAGTATATCTGGATCGGGCTAAAACCGACCCTGCCATCAATCGCAAGAAAGGCAACCCCAATTTTCCGAAAATCGGCCGCTTGGCGGCGCATCATAATATCCCCGTCAAGACAGTTGACCGATTGGAAAAACTCTGTGATTCCCGTTACCATCAGGGTGTGGCGGCAGAAATTGATAATCCAGGAGTACGCTTGTTGAAAGAAATAACTCATGATGCCCAGGTCTATGTGATCTTCGATGGCCTGCAGGATCCCCAGAATTTCGGCGCGGCCATCCGAGTCTGTGAAGTCTTTGGTTTCCACGATCTGGTTTTTCATGAAGGCGATTCCTGTGGGGTCACGCCGACAGCCATCAAGGCATCTTCCGGTGCATTCTTTCATGTCAATCTTTACTTATCGAATCTGAATTCCGCGATCCGCCAATTGTCGGCAAACGGCTATCAGATTGTGGTCCTGGACAGTGATGGCGATCAGAACCTTTATGGCTACCAGTGGCCAGAAAAATTCGCGCTGATCATCGGCTCGGAAGGATTTGGTGTCCGTTTTGCCATCAAACGTCTGGCGGATGCGATGGTCAAAATCCCCCTCGTCGGCAAGGTCGATTCCCTTAATGTCTCTTGCGCTCTCTCCGCCACGTTAAGCGAAATTTGTCGTCAGAGGACCATTGTGAGACCTTGAACCACGATTACATCCTGATAACAAGTGGTGTTTCCAAGTAAACCCTATAGATGAAGTAACAAATCGCATTTTTTCGTTAAACCGGGAGGGAATGCAGATAGCTATAAGTCGAATTTTCGAACGACCGGGTTCCAATCAGGCTGGTAAGTGTGCAATCTTTTTCTAAAATCTGACTGTGTTCAGTATATTCATAACCCATGGCAGAACCACTTAAAAATCAATTTGGCTTGGCAATTCCCCGCAAAATAGCGGGCATGATTGAGGCAGTGTATCCTCAGTTTGATGCGCTGGCATTCATTCATGATGTGGGGACTGATTATGACAAGCTCGAACTTATCCAGCGCGGCTGGAAAATTGCTCGAACCCTGCAGCGGTATTTGCCCGGAAACTATGTTGAAGCGGCTGAGATTATTATCGCGTCACTGGGCCCGAAATTGGAAAAAACAGATGATAATGGTATGGTGCCATTTCTCTATCTGCCGCATGTGTTTTGGGTGTCCGAATTCGGCCTCGATCATTTTGAGATATCCATGCGTGCACAATATGAATTGACTCAACGGTTCACCGCAGAATTCAGCATTCGTCCATTTCTGATAAAATATCCGTCCGCTACTCTCGCCCGTCTTAAAATCTGGGCACTGGATTCAAGTCCTCATGTTCGCCGTCTAGTTTCGGAAGGGACGCGGCCAAGGTTGCCATGGGCTCCGCGTTTACGTGCGTTCCAGATGGATCCCATCCCAGTGCTCACCCTGCTAGAAATACTTAAGGACGATCCAGAACTGTATGTCCGCCGCTCGGTCGCGAATAATCTCAATGATATTGGCAAAGATCATCCGGAACTATTGGCGGCAACTGTCGAGCGGTGGAAAAGTAATGCCGGGAAGGATCGCCTCTGGCTGATACGTCATGCTTTGCGTTCCGCAGTGAAACGCGGTGAGAAGCGAGCACTGGAAATATTGGGTTATGGGAAGACCGCAAAGGTTTTGATTCAAGATGTGGACATGACCCCCCTTCATCCGCTGATTGGAGATTCAATAACAATTGCATTTACCATCACCAATGAATTATCACAAACACAATCGGTTTTGGTGGATGTTATCATCCATTTCATCAAAGCCAATGGCAGTGCCACCCCAAAGGTCTTCAAGATTAGGGAAATTGATCTTGATCCTCATTCTTCGATAACCCTGATAAAAAGGTTTCACTCGCGGAAATGACAACGCGGAAACATTATCCTGGCACCCATCGCGTGGAGGTCTTGTTAAATGGTCAACCAACTCTTCTGGGCGATTTCGAATTGGTGAAAGGGTGAAGGCTCGGTCATGGAGATCGAATGGCAATTAATCGGTTTATTGTTTACCGCGGGAGTGGCGGCCGGAATGACCAATGCGGTTGCTGGAGGCGGCTCATTCTTTACCTTTCCCGCGTTTTTAGCCGCGGGCTTGCCGCCTATTGTCGCCAATGCCACCAATGCCATCGCCGTGACACCCAGTCATTTCTTTGCCTCCCTGGGATATCGAAATGAATTGCGGAAAACAAAGTTTCTGCGCTATCCTACCGTGATCGTTGCGGGACTGGGCGCGATTGCCGGAGCATTACTGGCGATCACGATCAGCAACAAAATTTTTGCCCGCTTCATTCCTTTTTTGATCCTCTTCGCGACCATGTTGTTTATGTTTGGTCAAAAACTATCCGGACGTATTTCTGCCGACAGCATCGGGGATGCCTCCTTGATGAAATTCAGAGTCGATTTTCTCCTTGTCTTTGAATTCATGGTTGCTTTTTATGGCGGATTTTTCCGTGCCGGTCTTGGGGTCTTGTTGATGGCGTATTTGTTGGTTATCGGAGTGCATGACATGCAGGAGAACAATGCACTGAAAAATCTGCTCGCATCCATTATCGCTTGCGCGGCGGTGGCGGTATATCTCTTTTCAGGTTTGGTGTCGTGGGCACATATGACGATTGTCCTGGTGGGGACAGCCATCGGCGGCGCGCTGGGAGTGCGGTTGGCGAAAGTGCTGAGCGGTATTTGGCTGAGACGAATTGTGATCATTGTCGGCTTCTTCTTGAGCGGGTATTATTTCAAACAATTCTATCTGTGATCAGAATATCTGGTTCAATACCTCCCCATGGATTGGTCAAGTGATGGGGAATTCGAACTAAATATTTCTGTTAGGTCGCCCGGTTTGAACGGATACAAAAGATTATTGTTAAGGTAATTTACGTGATCGGTGACATGAATTGACGTTATAACATTCGTGGCTATATTGCCAACATGGTTACTGAACTAAAACTAAGGAAGATCGGGAATTCTGTCGGAGTGGTGCTGCCCAAGGAGATACTGGCCCGACTCAATTCAAGGGAAGGTGACACTCTCGTGCTTACTGAAACCCCTGACGGAGGTTTCCGTTTGACCCCTGACCTGGGAGATTTTGCTCAACAAATGGAATTGGCTGAAGATATTGCTTGTCGATATCGTAATGCGCTACGAGAACTTGCCAAATGAATTCACCGATTTGGGTGCGACGAGATGTTGTGTTGGCATTTCATGATCTGCTCTTGTCGGAACACGGAGGTGCCGCTGGGATTCGTGATGGCGGATTATTAGATTCGGCTTTGAGCAGACCATTAAACCTTTTCGCTTATGGGACACCGACTTTATTTGATATAGCCGCCTGTTATGCCTTTGGATTAGTAAAGAATCATCCATTCATCGATGGTAACAAAAGAATAGGTTTTTCCGTTGCTACCCTTTTTCTTGAACTCAATGGCTACCATTTTTTTGCTACTGAAGTCGATGTGGTAATACAGACACTCGCACTGGCTGCCGGGGAATTGTCCGAAGCCGAATATGCGGAATGGCTGAAAACAAATTCCAAATGTCCTTAAGTGAAGCTTTTCAAACATGGATGGGATCTTTCGACCTAGAACCTGCTGTGATGGTGATTCGCTGGTTTAATCCGGGATTGGCCGCAACAGGATGATGGTGGCGTCTTGCTGGAGTAGAACTTTCCATCCCAAATGGTCGATCCCTTGTTTGATGAAACCCTCTATCTGCTCGCGAAAACCCGCGTGAAAGTGATCCCCAATGACCAGCAATCCACCCGGGGATAATTGCGTTTGAAACTTTTTCCAGATAACAGTGGCGTCTTTCATCTGCAGCGGGAGATAAGGGCCGCCAAGGAGACCGTTGCAGACAATGATATCGATTGGTTGCTTGACTAGAAAAGTGAAAACATTGCCGCTCACAAATGCCAAATCCATGTTTTCCGCTGGGGTATAATCAGGATATTGCTGCTGCGGTGGCAGTGGCGAATGACTCAGATGCGGCAACACGCGTCCGCTTGCCATCCAGGCTTCCAAATACTCAATGGTGATGCCGACAATTGCGGTTTTCTTTTCTGGCAACTTCAAGGCATGTGCCAATTCATAGGTTCCCTGCCCGGTTCCGCAGCCATAATCCAAAACCCGGATAGTATCACACGAATTGTGCCGCAGCCAATCGACAAGAAATTCAATTTGTTCGGGATAACGACCACTCTGTGCGCCATGGCTAGCTGGCGATGCCAGAGCACAGGCGACGGCAAACAATTCTTCACTCGACCATAACAAACGCCCAGTGAGCCATTCGGGAAGCTGCCGCCAAAAGTCCGGAAGTGACATATAATCAGTTACATTCAGGCATTGCGGCAGATAGGCGGAGCCGGAAAGGACGGCCAATAATTGCACTTGGAGATCGTCGATGAATTCGTTAATCGGGAGAAACCGTTCGTATTCGGCATGGATATCCGGAGTGAGGACCAGATCAGGAGTCCACCAGGGCGGGGAAGCATATTCATGAAATTTATCATATTTCTTCCGCCATTTGTTATGGTAGAATTCCAAAAATGATGTGATCGGGAGATCTAATTTAAGGTGTTCTTGACCGATCCGATGATGTGAACAACAGGAAGACATTGGCTAAGTATTATGGTTAAAAGTTCGGATAACCTTATCGCGTCAGCGATTGTCGGTTTCAAGCTCTCGCTGACGGGGAAGGGGTGGCGATAAATTACTGGTCGTGGCAGCATGGAGCTCATCCTTCAGGATGTTCTCTCGCAGGTATGATTGCCAATCAGGCTATGAGCCCATACTAAAAAAATCGGATGTGAACAGCGATATTTTATCAGGATTGCAATGCCTCTTTTTGTAAGGTGATAACTTCGCTGATTCCCTTTTTGGTCAAGGCCATTAATTGAGTGAATTCGTCCTGATCGAATGTGCTTTCTTCGCCACTGCCCTGAACTTCGACAAATCTCCCCGACTCGGTCATGACGACGTTCATGTCGACTGCTGCCGATGAATCTTCCTTATAGCATAAATCCAGCAGGGGAGTATTATTGACAATCCCGGCGCTGATCGCGCCGATATGTTCTTTAATTGGCATGGATGTCAGCTTGCCCTCCTTTTGCATTTTTCTGAAGGCCAGGATCAAAGCCACTACCGCACCATTGATACTGGCACACCGAGTACCGCCATCAGCATCAATGACATCGCAATCAACATATACAGTATTTTCTCCCAGTTTCTTTAAATCAACAACCGAACGCAGGCTTCGACCAATCAAACGTTGGATTTCCTGGGTGCGGCCATCAATTTTGCCGCGACTGATTTCGCGTTGTGTACGAGTGCCGGTGGATGCCGGCAATAACTGGTATTCACCCGTCAACCAACCGCCAGAGACATTTTGTTCTTTCATCCAGCGGGGCACACCATAATTAATCGAAACCGCGCACAACACCCGGGTATTGCCCTGCTCGACCAATACCGAACCAGCGGCATTGATAAGAAAATTCGTTTTAAAGACGCAGGGGCGGATTTGATTGTTTGAGCGTTTGTCTATTCTGGGCATTTTGGTATCATCTTTATTTATAGAGTAAGTATTCTTCAAATGAGCGGAGTAGTGATATGATTTTATAATTAGGGTCAAACCGTTCGACGTAGCCACATAGCATAGAATTCTTAATCATGAAAGTAAAGCATAAAATGAAAACCTTTCTCTTAAATGATGCTATTTATGAAGATGATCTTGACCATAAAATATCAGTCCTTGATGTTTACATATTTTCACCATTGTTAACGAGAACAATCAAGCTCGACAGCTCATTGCCATGCCTGAGCTTGGAATTTACTGAAACCGTCTGGAAAGCCTGATATTGGAAAAAAATAATTTATTGGCGAATTTCAATCAAAGGTTATTGATTCAGCAGGTTGCAACTATAGATTTTCATAATAATATCTGCGATTTTGGAGCACCTGTCAGCCGCGGATTAGAATCTCCCGTGATCACCATAATAATTTCTCACATGAGGCCTTTGAATGAGCTCACAAATAGTTGAAAACAAACCCGGTTGGAGCATTGCCGATTCGGATCGATTGTATAAGATCAAAAATTGGGGCGCCAGTTACTATTCAATAAATGCAACAGGCAATATCGCGGTTTCTCCACGTGGAGAAAATTCTGTTCAAATCGACCTTAAGCAACTGGTGGATGATCTAAAAAAGCGAAACATTCGTCCGCCAGTTTTAATTCGCTTCATGGATATATTTTCCGATCGTATTCGCAAACTCTACAGTTGTTTTGAGAACGCGCGAAAAACCTTTGAGTATAGCGGCAATTATTATCCTGTTTATCCGATCAAAGTTAATCAACAGCGACATGTCGTCGAGGCGATGATCCAGGAAGGTCGGAATTACAATCTTGGATTGGAAGTGGGGTCAAAACCTGAATTGCTCGCAGTTTTGGCGTTATCACCAGATAATCACAATCTGGTGATTTGTAATGGCTATAAGGACGAAGAATTCATTGAAACCGCGCTTTATGCCAAACGGGTCGGTAAAACCGTGATTCTGGTAGTCGATCAATACCATGAAATCGAGAAAATTGTTACCATAGCCAAGCGCATCAATGTGATCCCCTCGATTGGAATACGGGTAAAATTGCTATCGAAAGGTGAAGGCAGGTGGGCGGATACTGCAGGTGATAATTCAAAATTCGGTCTGCGAATAAACGAGCTCCTTCGTGCGGTTAATTACCTGATCGCCAATAACATGAGCGATGCCTTCGAGCTCATCCATTTTCATATTGGCAGTCAGATCTCCCACATTCAAAATATCAAGGTGGCGATGACTGAAATTTCACGCATTTATGCCGCATTGGTAAAGATGGGATTAAAAATCACTTATGTTGATGTGGGTGGCGGCTTGGGTGTCGATTATGATGGCACTTCCAGCCGCAATACTTTCAGCACCAATTATAATCCGCAGGAATATGCCAATGATGTGATTTATTCACTAAAGGCCATCTGTGATGCGGACAAGATTTCCCATCCCAATATTATCTCTGAATCAGGACGCGCCTTGACCGCTCATTCAAGCATTCTGATCGCCAATGTCATCGATTATACCAAGCCACGTTCCGCCAGTTCATTCACGGATCCTTTATCCCCTAAATGCACGGAATTGTTGGATATGTTCAATCAGCTTAAAGTGGAGAATTGCCGTGAATATTATCATGACACTCTCTATGCCCGTCGCGAAGCGTTGAACCTCTTTAACATGGGTTATATGACATTGGAAGAGCGGTCGAAAATCGAAGAACTATACTGGAGTATCATGGAAAAAATCAATGCACTCCGCAAGCAGCATAATCTTAACTACCATGAATTCGACGGGTTGGATAAAATCTTAGCCTCAACCTATGTGTTGAATTTTTCATTGTTTCAATCCCTTCCCGATTGTTGGGCGATAGATCAGGTGTTTCCAGTTGTTCCGATTCATCGTCTCAACGAAAAACCCGATGTGTTTTGTTCCGTGGCAGATATAACCTGCGATTCCGATGGTCGTGTAGTCCACTATATTGGTGATGAAGAACCGAGTAACATCTTGCCATTACATGGCATCAACCATAAAGAAGATTACTTCATTGGATTTTTCCTTGTAGGAGCCTACCAGGAAATTCTTGGCGATCTGCATAATTTATTTGGTGATACCAATGCGGTACATATCACCCTGGATAATGACAATCAATATCGCATCTCGCATCATATCAAGGGAGATACCGTTAACGAGGTCCTGAGTTATCTTGAATATTACGCGAAGGAATTGGTGGAATTAATGCGAAAAAAACTTGAGATCAGCGTTAATTCCAATAAAACCTCTGTCGAAGACGCGGCCCATTTTCTCAATTATTTCGAAAGCGGTCTGACAGGTTACACTTATCTAGAGGATTAGTGATCGGTTTATTAATTCAATATCGCGGCATTCGTGGTTTGGAGATTGGTTTAAGTTGGTATCGAAGACACTGTCCGAGTGTGCGCTGTTGCAGAAAGTGACAGCGTAACTCCTGTCGTAACCAAGAGGTGGAAAATCTCTCCGCGACCCATGAGCTGAGGGTGGGGCGATTGATTTCAATCATAATTGCCCAGCGCTGTCGAATCCAGATCGCGGGACGTATCGGTCTGACGGTTGACGGCAGTGATTCCGGGTAGAAATCATCGACCAGATGATCAGCACTTAATTTCCATTATTTCATCCATGGTGACAGCTCCACCAATTTGAACTTAAAACAACAGACTATGATTCATCCTGGTTGAATATGAAGACCTATATTTTCCTCTTTGTTATTGCTAGTTTTATCGCCCTGTTTCTAATCAACCATAAACTAAAGAATCAGTCGGAAAACTCATCACTGATAATTTCTGGAATTTTAGAAGCCGATGAAGCTGCTGTCGGTTCACGAATTGGTGGACGTGTTGAAAGATTGCATGCGGCCGAAGGTCAGCACGTCAAAGCTGGAGATGTTATCGTAGAATTGGAGGCATATGATCTAAACGATCGATTAACTGAGGCTCACGCTCAATTAAAGGCTGCTCAGGCTGAACTGGCATTATTTCGCAATGGTCATCGGCCGGAAGATATAGCAATCGCCGCGGCACTTTGCGCGCAGTCAAAGGCGGAGTTGGATAAGGTTATCAATGGACCACGCGAACAACAATTAGCGATTGCCCGCGCCCGTCTTTCACAGGCTGAAGCTGAGGCGGCATTAGCTCAGGAACGCTTAACCCATCGTCAACAACTTGCTCAAGCGACGGCAATATCTCAGGAGGAAATGAATATCGTCACCACCGAGGTAAAATCTGCAACCGCGCGGTTGACCGCAGCCCGGGCTGAATTGGATGAGTTGGAAGCTGGAACCCGCGCGGAGGAGATTGCCGCGGCTCAAGCTGCTTATGATGCCGCAGTCAGTGAATTAGAGCGCATGAAATCCGGTTATCGCGTCGAAGAGATCGCCCGGGCCGAAGCACTCCATGCGGCAGCCGAAGCGCGCATTGAAATTTTGAGAAAACAGCAGAATGAACTGCGTATTACTGCCCCGATTGATGGGGTTATTAATTCAATGGATGTGGTGAAGGGCGAGATGCTGTCGCCCAATCAGGCAACTATCACGATTCTCGACGAAAGCCATTTCTGGTTGCGTGGATATGTTCCCCAAAACCGGATGAAACTTGCTTTAGGCGATGTGGCAAAGGTGGTATTCGACGCCTATCCCAATCAATCTTTTGAAGGCAGGATAACCTTTATTTCGTCTCAGGCTGAATTCACCCCCAGCAATATTCAGACATCTGATGAACGATCAAAGATGGTATATCGGATCAAAGTAACCATTGACGACCGCAACTCACATTTGCGTTCCGGTATGACGGCTGATATTCTCTTTTAATGAATCCAACAACCGATGATCCATGAGGCCGGCTGATTCATATATTGCTTAATAACTTCAGAGAAGCAGGTAGTGTTAGCCGACTATTTCATTTGGTGGGAATAGTTTGGGAAGAACATAACTGAAAACCTGACGGATTTTTGTGTCTACTTGAAAACTCGTTGCGATAATTATTGGCTGGACCCAAGTGACCATACTGGGAATGATGATCGATGTTAAAATTACGTTTTATCTGGATCGGCAAAACCGACGTAAAATATCTGGCGGAAGGTGTGGACGATTATTGTGATCGACTACGACATTACGCAAACTGCGAACTTCTGGTCATCAAACCTGCGCCCGCGGCATTGGGAGTTGCCAAAATCAAAGTGGCTGAAACCAAAGCAATTATTGAAAAACTGGCGCCGGGAGAAATCCATCTCATCCTTGATGAACACGGCAAGGCACATACCTCTGCCAGTCTGGCGGCCTTGATTGATACCATGCGTCAAGGGGGAACTCATCGGATTAATTTCATCGTTGGTGGGGCGCATGGTTTGGAAATGTCAATGCTCACTGATTATCCCGCAATCTGCTTGTCATCACTGACCTTCACACATCAGATGGCACGCTTGATTCTGGTCGAACAACTTTACCGCGCGTTCACCATTATCCACGGTCGCGGGTATCATCACGAGTAAGGTGTGTATGCTAAAAACAGCCACAGCCATGAATGGTTATCATGGCTGTGGTTAAAGATTAAAATGGTCGGGACGACTGGATTTGAACCAGCGACCTTTTGACCCCCAGTCAAACGCGCTACCAGGCTACGCTACGTCCCGTGAAAAGTCATTACCGGAGTTTGCTACTCGTGTCCTACAAGATTCGGCAACGATAATATCGTAAAATCAGAAACGGTAATGTAAGTGGCGATTGCGATAAGGCAACATTTAGAGAATTTAAGAGTCAACTTTATTTACATTACTGGATATGGATAATAGATTGTTAGGGATTAAATGCCATATTGAATTATGTGAATGATCATCATTAATCGATCATTCTCCCTGTTCCCGGGATATCGTACTTCTAAAAAACCATTCAAACGAATTCCCGGTCTCCCCCAGTTAATGGGGTATTTCCTGGTATGGATAGGAAGTATTTAATTACTCGAAGTTCCATTTTAACTTTATTATGTATGAGGCTTTTCAATGGCTAAAGGCGACGCACCAGATTTTCCCTTAAATAATTTCACTCCCCGCGCCCAGCAGGTCATCAGTCTGGCTAAAAAGGAAGCCAAACGATTTGGGCATGATTATGTGGGGACCGAACATTTGTTATTAGGTTTAATCAAATTAGGACAGGGTGTGGCGGTAGCGGTGTTGCAATCGATGAAACTGGATTTGGAATCCGTGCGGTTGGAGGTCGAAAAACGATCCGGCTCTGGCGGCGCGACCATGCAGGAAGGCGAAATACCCTTTACTCCCAGAGCTAAAAAAGTACTGCAATTAGCCTCGAGTGAAGCCCGGTCATTAAATTACAATTATATTGGCACCGAACATATTCTGCTGGGTTTGTTAAAGGAAGGTGAAGGCATGGCAGCACAAATATTAACCAGTCTTGACATTGATCTTGAAGCTGTCCGCTCTGAAGTATTAAAAGCGCTCGATCCCAATTTCATTCCCACCGAAACAAGTGAAGCCGGAGAAAACCCCGGAGCCACTCCACCAGCGGAAGAAAAGATGCCGGCGCTAAAAGCTTTTGGCCGTGATCTCACGGATCTGGCAATTGCCGGCAAGCTGGATCCAGTTATCGGTAGAGCCAATGAAATTGAACGGGTGATACAAATCCTGTGCCGGAGGACCAAAAACAATCCAGTTCTGATCGGTGATGCCGGCGTCGGAAAAACCGCGATTGTCGAAGGATTGGCACAAGCAATAGTACGCGGGGAAGTCCCAGAATTATTACGTAATAAAAAGGTAATTGCCTTGGATTTGCCACTGATGGTGGCGGGCACTAAATATCGCGGGCAATTTGAGGAACGGATCAAAGCCGTTATGGATGAAATTACTCGCAGTAAACGGGTCATCCTGTTCATAGATGAATTGCATACCATCGTCGGCGCTGGTGGCGCCGAAGGCGCGCTGGACGCCTCCAATATTCTTAAACCGGCGCTCTCGCGCGGTGAAATACAATGTGTCGGTGCTACCACCCTGGATGAGTACCGTAAATTCGTGGAGAAAGATGCGGCACTCGAACGGCGCTTCCAATCCATCATCGTTAATACTCCCACTATCGAAGAAGCGATCGAGATACTCCATGGGATCCAGTACAAATACGAAGAGCATCACCACGTTAAATATGCTTATAACGCCATTGAACTAGCGGTGAAACTTTCAGATCGTTATATGCCTGGCCGCCATTTGCCCGATAAGGCCATCGACATCATGGATGAAGCTGGTTCACGCGCCCGAATATCCTCGATGATCCGTCCGCCTGATTTAAAAGATATTGAAAACGAAATTTCCGATATCAAAAAGATGAAGAAATTCGCGGTGACCCAACAAAAGTATGAAGAAGCAGCCAGTCTTCGTGATAAGGAAAAAGCGTTGAAAACCGATTTGGAGCAAACCCTCAAGGAATGGGAAACAAAAACCAATGAAAAAATCGTAGAAATCAATGAAAACGATATCACCGAAGTCGTCGCGAAATTAACTGGAATCCCGGTTTATCGTATTGAAGAGGCAGAAGCTGAACGGTTATTGCGCATGGAAGAAGAATTAAAGAAAGTGGTCATTGGCCAACAAACAGCTGTGACCATGATTTCCCGGGCGCTGCGCCGTTCGCGCGCGGATCTGAAGGATCCCCATCGTCCGATCGCATCCTTCATCTTTCTTGGTCCTAGCGGAGTGGGTAAAACCCTACTCGCCAAATCATTGGCGGAATTCATGTTTGGAAATGCCGATTCGTTGATCCAAATCGATATGTCAGAATATATGGAAAAATTCAATGTCAGCCGGTTGGTGGGGTCGCCACCAGGCTATGTCGGGCATGGTGAAGGTGGACAGTTAACTGAAAAAGTGCGCCGTCGCCCCTATTCAGTTGTGCTCTTCGATGAGATTGAAAAGGCTCATCGTGATGTCATCAATATGCTGCTGCAGATTCTTGAAGAAGGACAGTTGACTGATAGCTTGGGAGTGCGAATTAATTTTCGTAATACCATAATAATTCTTACTTCAAATATTGGCGCGGAGGAGCTGATTAAGGAAGGTAATCTGGGGTTTATCAAGGAAGGAGCGATGGATGGCAATTATGAGGCACTGAAACGCAATCTGGAAAAAGCTGCCAAAAAACAGTTTCGTCCGGAATTTATTAACCGGCTCGATGATATAATCGTGTTTCATCAATTGTCTCGAGAAGATTTAACCCAGATAGTGGAACTGGAGATTGGCAAGATACAACACCGACTGGTGGCTCATGGAATAACGCTCAAATACGATGACAAAGTCAAGCAATTTTTATTGAAGGAAGGGTTTAATCCGGAATATGGAGCGCGGCCATTACGGCGGGTGGTGGAGCGCTATATTGAAAATCAACTGGCGGAAGATTTATTGCGGCGAAATTTCGCCAAGCAATCGGTTGTGCGCATTGAAGTTGATGGCAATAAACTCCTCTTTTTTTCGGAATCGACACCGCTTGATGACGTTGATGCAGTTGCAGAATCAGAGCTCAAGCAACCAGAGAAAACCAATGGATCACCCCTCCCAAACTGATGGAGTGAATCAGGAAAACAATCATTCCTTTTCCTCTGACGATGATGTCCGTACCTATCTCAATCAGGTGGGCACTTATCATCGCCTGACCAGTGAGGAAGAACATCATTATGTCTGGGATTTCTACACTGCCCGCAATCAATTGACTATACTTCTCAGTCATTTTCCCTTAATTGTCAGCGAAAGATTGATCTCTGCCCGTAACAGCGAAGTATTCGAATTATCAGAAACCGGCGATGATGATGAAACTGCGTCTGGAGATTCTACCAATTGTGAAACTAAAAAACATAAGATTTTGGGTTTGATAGCTGCCTTTCAAACGATTGCTGATCATCTCAGGGACCTTGAAGATCAGGTAACGACTAAAGAATATGAAAGAATCAAGAAAGGGTGTTATCAATCGCTCGATAAAGTTCTGAAAGGGGTGCAATTTTCCGCCAGTTTTTATCAGGATTGTCTGGCAAAATTAAAGCATATTAACACCCTTATATCTTCCTCCAGTGAAGGTAATGTTGACACCGATGCGAACCTCATGGAAGTCGAAGCCGTGATGAAATCGATGGTGCTAACGGTTGATGAGTTTTGCGCTCTTTATGCCGATCTGATCAAATATTACCAGAAAATGGAAAAATCCCAAAAAGTGTTAATCGAAGGAAACTTGCGATTGGTCGTGAGTGTGGCAAAAAAATATGTCAATTGTGGACTGCATTATCTTGATTTAATTCAAGACGGAAATCTGGGGTTATTGCAAGCCATCGATCGCTTTGAACCTAATCGTGGTCATCGCTTCAGTACCTACGCGGTATGGTGGATTCGGCAGGCAATTACCCGGGCACTGGCAAATAATTCACGAACGATTCGGATTCCCGCCAATATTGCCAGTGATTTATTCCGCATCAACAAAACCGAAGTGCGTTTACTGCAACAATTGGGACGTGAACCTACCCCGGAAGAAATTGCCAGCGAAACCAGGTTGTCCATTGAAAAAATCAGGGCGTTGCAAAAAATGGAACGTCAAACGATTTCATTGCAAAGCATAACTACCAATGAATTGGAAGTAAATGAAGTGGTTGTGGATACCAACGCAATCATGCCTTCAGATGCCGCCTCATCAAAATTTCTCATCGAAACAATTAACGAGGTGTTATTATCTCTGGACGAACGAGAACGAACCATAATTATTTGCCGTTTCGGGTTAAATAACAGTTCAATTTTGACACTGGAAGAATTAAGCCAGAGATATCATGTCACTCATGAACGGATTCGTCAGATCGAAGCCATGGCATTGAAAAAACTTCGCCACCCCAACCGGCGAAAATACTTCGAAGGGTATTTATAAGTATTGGCGGTGAATTCTCCAGTGTTGATTTCCGCCATGACAAATCAATACCCATCACTGGGTAGTTCATCATTCAATTTCAGATCATACCATTGGACAAGACTTCTTACTCAGCGGTGAAATTATCACTCCGGGATTGGGCCGGTTTTTCGCGATGAAATTTCCTTGTCTTTCGCGTCAAATTCCATAATGATCACGATTAATCACTGAGGTCGATCGTCGGGTTATTTTCCAATTTGTATATCATGATCAAGACCGCGGCAATACCCACAATCAACGGACCATACAAAATTCCGATCAAGCCAAAAAGATGTATCCCACCCAGGATTGCAAAAAATAAAACAAACGATGAAAGACCAGTATCGCCTTCCATGAGATATGGGCGCAACAAATTATCCACCAGACCAACTACGATGATACACCAGAGGGCGAGAAAAACAGCTTTGAAATCGGCGCCGATCAACATCAGATATATCACACTCGGCAACCACACTAAAAGCGTTCCAACCAACGGAATCAATGATGCCAAAGCCAGCATAGTACCTAAAAACAGCCACGGCAAATCAACGATGGCAAACGCAATCATCGCCAGCCCGCCTTGGGCGAAGGCGGTCAGGATGCTGCCCGATATTGCGGATTGGCTGATCGCCTTGATTTTCTCAATGAGTTGCCGGCTATGTTCATCAGAAAGAGGATTTAATCCTTTGAACATGGCAAAAATTTTATCACCATCACGAAACAAATAAAACATGACAATCAACATCATGACAAAATTGATGGCGACAGTTCCCATATCCTGTATAAATGGCAGCATTTTTTTTCCCAGATGACCGACAGCGGTTTGACTGACCGTCAATAATTTTTCAGTGATTACCTGACGATCAATAATCATATCAGGTAAAAACTTATCCTTAAACTCCAGTACCCAACGACAAGGCGTTGATTGCAAAAATGACTGGACATTAGATGAATCGAATAGGGCATTGAGTTTCCCTGTCTGGACCCAGGATTTGAAGCGTTGAAAGGCTTCTATCCCTTTTGCAATCAACACAATGATTACAATCAAGGCGGGCAGGACTACCAGAGAAGCAATGGTTGTACAGGTGAGAAAAGCGGCCATATTTGCCCGTTTCCGGGTTTTATTGTAATAGAAGGAATGAACCGGATAAAAGGTCATGGAGAGCAGGCTTCCGATAATAAACGCATGGAGATAGGGTTGTATCAACTTGAAGATACCAAATAATGCCAGCATCAAAATACTAAAAAAGATCAAGTAATTTTGACGTGATTTAGAATCGGGATCTAACATATTCAAGTCCCTTTGGTTTGAACGGATGAAGCAATTTCATGCCATCGATCTATCCACCGGTTAATCTGCAGATCGACAATGATTGGTTTCTCATTGAAATTATCCATTAATGAAATCGCGGTTTGCAATGCGGGTAAAAGATAAGGCAAATGGGTCGTTTTTCCATGACGGGTAAAAAAGGAAGCAAATGATCCCGCGGCTTTTACCATGCGTTGCCAGCCCACCCATGCCAGGTGGCGCTCAAAATTATCCCAACCAATGTTTCTGCCGATTGGATAGTTGGAGATCTCTCGTCGATATATGTCGATGAGTTCATTCCGCATCTGGTCTGAGATTTGAGTGTAGGGATCATATAGTATACTGGCTAGATCATAATGGGGGCTTCCCATACGAGCATCCTGAAAATCAATCAAATAAAGTTTCCCGTTTTGTATCAGGATATTTCGGCAATGATAATCCCGATGGCAGAATACCGGTGGTTGAATCTGGCTGATATGCTCACAGTAGGCATATAATTGACTTAATTGTGATGAATTCCATGGTGTCAGTTTGAGCAGCTTGGTGATTAAATGTTCTCCCGTGTGCTGCAATTCCTGAAAGTATTTGTCGGTATCGAAATGGCGCTGTGCCGCAGGCAATGCCGCTGGCATCGGAAGGGTTCGACCATGGAGTCGAGCCAGAATGATGATTGCCTGCTTTAATAATATTCGTTTTTCATCCGGATGAGTGACGAGATAATCCTGTAACAAGATCTCTCCAAGATCCTCCATCAACAGGCAGCCGAGATTGGCATCATGCCCATAAAATTCAGGCACAGGAATATGTCGTGAGGACAAGAAAATCTGTAAATCCGGATAATCCCTGCTGAATTGCCAGCCCGGATCGATCAGGAGTATATATGGTTTGTAATCAGTATGAATGCGATAAAAACTGCGGGTTGAACCATCACCCATCAACAACTCCACTAAGGTTAAATGACAGGGCGTGATCGTATTCATTGCTTCCTTCAACCACCTCTGCACGGCAGCCGGAATTTGAGTCATATCAGGAGAACTATCCCGCGGTGAATTCATGGGGTATAACATGAGGGGACTATGACATCTTTATTATGCTTACAGCAGTTGCATGGATCATATTTTCAGCTATCGTACAACTTTGAAAATTTGCGTATGGGGCATTAGCTCAGTTGGCTAGAGCATCACACTGGCAGTGTGAGGGTCAGCGGTTCAAGTCCGCTATGCTCCACCATTCTTTTGCATCCTTCAATTGTGAATTCTTATCCTCGGTTTTCAATCTTTCTATGGCAATATGTAAAATATTCACAATGAATCGGAAGTTTATTATATAAATAGGAGATATCAACAATGTCAGATCATGATGATGATGAACAAGAGAAATCGGGAAAAAAACGCCATGTGGATGAGCTGATAGACGAGAAGAATTTGGAGAATCGGGAAATTTTTCTCTGGGGTGGGGTCGACGATCAAAGCGCGGAAAAAATTATTCGCCGTTTATGTTATCTAAATGCTAAAAATCATGATGACATCAAATTGTTCGTCAATAGCCCGGGAGGTGTCATCTCATCGGGACTGGCGATTATCGATACCATGAATATGATAGAATCTGATGTGTCAACCATATGCTTGGGGCAGGCTGCCAGCATGGGCGCGATTATCTTAGCCTTGGGAACCAAGGGGAAACGTTATATTACCGCCAATGCCCGAGTCATGATCCATCAACCTCTGATGTCAGGTCAGATATTCGGTCCGGCAACCGATATCCAAATTCAAGCCACTGAAATTCTCCGCATTCGCACACGTATCAATCAGCTTTTCGCCGAAAGCACGGGAAAAAAAATCGATCAGATTGAGATCGATACTGACCGCGATTATTTCATGGAGGCGCAAGAAGCCATCGCTTATGGAATTGTCGACGGACTCTTTAGTTCGACTGCCAAATAAATTTCACTTAGAGCATTGTCCGCCATCGCGTTCTTTGCCGTTTCTGCCATTGATAATCGGGTATGGATTTCATTTGCATTTTGGTTGCTCGTGTTCTGCAGTTTTGCCCCAATTTATTGATCATTTGGGGAAGTCGAATCATATCCCTGCTTTTATGCCATGGGTTGCGTTTCCGTTATACCATAATTCACCACCATTTATGTGAAAGTTTCAACTACAGTGGCAATGAGCCAACGCTGAAAACGCTGATTCGCAATATTTATCATCATTTTGGGTTGTTGATAGTAGAATTGCTTTGCATGCCACGCTATCCCCGGAAAGAGTTACTCGATCGTATTATCTGGCATGATGAGTCTAATTTATCCGCGGCGCTAAAAAAAGGGCGGGGAGTTATCATTCTCAGCGCGCATTTGGGGAATTGGGAATTGTGTGGCATCGCTTTGGCTGCCAAGGGATATAAAATCAATGCCGTTGGCAAGGCAACTAAAAGCGCGCTTGGAAATACGATGTTGCGATTGATTCGTGACGATAACGGGGTGCATACCATTCCTAAAAGCAGTTCCATGAAGGAAATTTGCGCGCGTTTGGAAAAGAATGAAATCATTGTTTTCATGTTGGATCAGAACATGACTTACAAGGAAGGTGTTTTTGTTGATTTTTTTGGACGTCTGGCGGCCACTTCACCGGGATTGGCATTGGTGGCAGCGCGCTCAGGGGCTGTCATTATTCCCGGATATAATTATCGCGATAAAGATCTCTGGCATCACCACTGCGTCTTTCTCCCTGAATTCCATTTGGAAAATCCCCATCATCAAAAGAGAGCGAATCACGTCCACAATACCGCCCTCATGACCCACATTTTAGAGCAGATAATCAAGGATCATCCCGAGCAGTGGTTGTGGATGCATAAAAGGTGGCGTACCCGGCCTCGCAGCAATGTCTCTGAGCGTGTAAATGATAGGTTAAAATCTTAGGCTGAACCACTGATTTGTAGTTCGATCCAGATCATTTACATTACCTTCGTTATTTCGTATCCTGATCAATAAATGAAGTCCAAAAATCGATTCAGGATTACAATCAATGAATAAGATTCATCAAACCAATCTCCATCCCGATGCGTTGGCAGACAAGCCGATATGTCGTCTTTTCGATAATCAATATAGTTGGAGACAGATTATCGCTTACAATGAATTCACCGGCCGATTGCGAGATTGGATAACGCGATTGACTACGGATTTCAATTTAATTCAAACCGCTCAGCGTCATGGGTATGAAGTCAAAAGTGAGATCTTGCAATCAATTGCTGATCATGTCCGCTATCACTTGAACCTGATTACCAGTGAAGAAACCTTATTCTGGTTGGAAAGCCATGAATTGACCGTCGATGACTTCAATGATTTTCTCCTTCGGAGATATTGGCGTGAATATTCACCGAATCCACTGGATGGCATCGTATTGGATTTAGATATGAGTGTTCTTAATTGGTCCTTATGGTGTGAATTGAATTTTACAAACGAACTAAAGTCCATGGCTATTCCATATCTGCAACGAGTCATGATTCAGCATGAATATGAAGTTCCAACGCTCATAACCAACGAAGACAAATTATCGATAAGTGAGCAATTTTGTTGTCGTGAATCTCATGCCAATGAGAAATTAGTTGACATATTAAAGCGCAAGTTATACCTGAATTATGAAAATTTCTGGGATAATGTTGCACTGGAAATCGGTTATAGAAATTTTGGTAATCAATATGCGACAAATGAACAATGCGCGCAATTTTTCAATCTTAATCGCATAAATTATCTCATCGTCGACTATGAGATGTTACATTATTCAAGTTTGGCATCGGCTCAGGAAGCATATTTATGTATAACAGAAGATGGGGAATCATTAGCTGAAGTGGCATTGCGAACCGGTGCCCAATATCATCATCGTGAACAATTTGGTGAAGACCTGAAAGAACCCTATCGCCAGCGATTATTATCCGCCTCACCAAACGATTATCTTCCTCCTGTCGAATCCTCTGGGGGTAAATCATACTGGGTGGGGCATGTCATTGAAAAAAACTCTTCCGATGTCAATGATCCACTTGTTCGGGAAAAAATCCGCGATCATCTAATTGCTGAATTTTTGGCGCCGACTTTCGAAATCAAGGGTCATTGGTTGATTTGAAAACCTATGGATACACTCATGATGATCAAAACAATCCTAATGCCTAGACACTGATCATGAATGACACCGATACGTCATTGGTATTAAACATCCCGCTGTTCAATGATATGCCTAAGGAAGTCATCGATCGTCTCATTCCTTTATTCGTCGAAGAAACCTATCAATTTGGCCAATCCGTGGTGAATGAAGGAGATGAAGCTAACGCTTTTTATATCATCAGTTCGGGTAAAGCTCGGGTTCTGACCACAACCGCCACGGGGCGGGAGATAGCCTTGCAAACTCTGACAACCGGAGATTTTTTTGGTGAAATGGGATTATTGGATGGAGGCATTCGCTCTTCAACCGTACGCGCGAGCAGTCAACTGACTGTACTGTGCTTGTCTGATCAGGATTTTCGTCAAATTATTCAAGAGTCACCCGAGATTTATTCGCGTTTGATTGCCGAGTCAAAACTGCGCAAAATCTGTAATTTTCTCCGCCAGAATACCAAATTAAACCAATTATCGCAATCAGCCTTTATCGCCCTGGCCGAGGCGCTGTATTTTAACGAATTTCTTGCCGGCCACCAGATTATTTCAGAAGGCGACGATGCGGGGCCTTTGTTCATCATTTACCAGGGGCGTTGTCGGGTCTATCATATTGAACGGGGCAAGGAGAATGATATCGCGTACTTGAGAGCAGGGGACTATTTTGGTGAATTGTCATTTATCAAAGGAATAAAACGTACCGCGCATGTTAAAGCTGTCAGCGATTGCACCCTCCTGTCCATTAACTATCAAACGCTGTCATTGCTGACAAAAAAAATTCCAGAACTGAATCAATTTTTTGATAAGCAATCACAGTTGTATTACACTCAAAGCATGGTGTTCAGGCAACCATTGGATTTTACCCCGACAATTCTCTCTAAAACTGCCCGCCAGATTGCACCCGCCACCAACGATCCCATTACCAAGGATAGATTGCAAGAAGATGGTTTACCGGCATTAAAGGCGACCCGTCATCGGATTTTGTTCCCCGATTGGAGACGCAAACTTTTTATCAAACAAATCGATGAAGCTGATTGTGGTGCCGCCGCATTGGGTATGGTCTGCCGTTATTTTGGCAGTCATGTAAGTTTAGCCGAGATCCGGCGCTTGTCACATACGACAGTGGAAGGGACATCGATGCAGGATTTGTGTTTGGCGGGAAAGCAAATCGGATTGACGCCTCAAGCGCTAAAAATTGATCGAAATGTTCCCGAAAAATTGACTGCGCCAGCAATCATCCATTGGCAAAATAATCATTGGATTGTACTCCTGAAGTGTAAGAAAGGAAATTATAAAATTGCCGATCCCGCCACCAAAATTAGTTGGATAAAAGAAGATAAACTTAAAGAAAATTGGAGTGGTTATGCCATTAGTTTTGCCCCGCCCACAATGGGTATCGCATCCGCTCCAGTTAACAACCGGTTGTTCTCATGGATTGGAATATTGATCAAACCTTTTCGCCTGACATTAATCCTGACGATTTTACTCACGACCATCATCTCCGGTTTACAATTGTCATTTCCCATTTTAACTCAATACATCGTCGATAATGTCATGATGTTAAACAATCCCAAATATTTGAATTTGTTGGTTTCAAGCCTGGGCATAGTCTTGATCATCACCCTATTTATCACCATACTCCAACGCTATACTCTAAGTTACGTCTCGGCACGGCTGGATGGCGTCATCATGGAGTTTTTGATGAAAAAAATGATGTCATTGCCGATGAGATATTTTTTTATTCGCAGCGCGGAAGATATCCAACGACGTCTCGAAGGGGCTAGTGAAATTCGCCATTTCCTAGTCCATAGCGCAATCAGTGGGATCAGTGCAGGAATTCAAATAATTGTGTATTTGTGTCTGATGGCATATCTGAATTTACGTATGACACAAATTTATCTGATTCTTGTCCCCATCTATGTGGGGTTGATGTATTTCTCAGCCCGGAGCTTAAAACCGGCATTCGATGACATTGCGGAAACTGATACCCGCTATAATGAACTCCAAAATGAAGTCGTCAAAGGAATTCAAACCGTCAAAGCGGCAGGAGCTGAAAAATCATTCCGGCATCTCATTATGCAAGATTTTATCCGGTTAGCGCGGCATAAAAGCAAAAGCTATTTCAATGTGTATTGTTATGATGGCACGGTTCAGGCTTTGGGATTCTTGTCAACGATACTGTTTTTATGGATTGGCGCCCAATTAGTGATGCAACAACGCATGACAATAGGTGAATTTATCGCGTTTCAAATGATTACCGCCATGAGTTACAATCCGCTCATTAACATCCTGAATATGTGGGAAGATTTACAATATAATTCGGTCTTGTTTAACCGCATCAATGATGTTATTGAATCTCCAAGCGAGGATGCCGGATTCATAGACCCCAAAAATGTGGTGACCACACTGCAAGGCAAGGTGGAATTAAGAAACGTCAATGTTGCCTATAATGATTCAGTTAATAATCTCGTCTTACAAAATATCAATTTAACCCTCAATCCCGGGCAGATCATCGGTTTGGTTGGCAATAATAATTCGGGTAAATCAACTCTGGCGAAATGTTTGGCGACTCTATTGGAACCCATGTCAGGAAAGATTTATTATGATGGTTTGGATAAATCCACACTGGAATTGACGACCTTGCGCCGGTTTATTGGATTGGTGATAAAAAATGATCATTTGTTTACGCATCTCACCATTATCGAGAATATCGCCTTTGGTGATCCCAATCCCCATATGGATCAGGTAATAAAAGCCGCAAAAATTGCAGCCGTTCATGATAAAATCATGGAGCTTTCTCAAGGATATCAAACTCGTATGATGGAGGCTCAATCTTTGATATCCTCAAACTTCAATCAACAGGTGGCGATTGCACGTGCCATCTATCGGGATCCATCAATCTTGATCCTCGATGATGCTTTCCATGACCTAGATCGTGATCAAGAACAGTTTATTATTCGCAATCTATGCAATTATTCAGAAAATCGGGTCTTGATTATGATTACGACTCGTTTGCGAGCCATCGAGCATACTGACATCACATATGTAATGGATCATGGCCAGATTATAGAATCGGGAACTCATCTCGAATTACTGGCCAAAAAAGGATTGTATTTCAATCTTTGGCATTCTTGATTAAGCGCTCAGCTAGCGTTGCACATGGGAGGCGCCTGATATCAGATTGTCACGACAGCGATCGTTATCTAAATGAAATAAAGTGTGACTTGAACAAAATAAAATTTCATACATTTTTTCGCCCCAGACAATTGCCGCGTCATATATTTCCTCTATACTACCAAGAGCAATCTTAGGAAAGCATAATGACAGCGAAATTCATTGCCGCGATTCCTCCAAAAGATTAACGCTTTAATATCCGATTATATCGTATTCGACCATGCTTTATTATTTGTCTACCTTTAGTGATCTGGATTATTTCTCTTTCTTGCGTCTGTTCAGATATATTAGTTTTCGCGCCGGAGGAGCGGCCATCACCGCATTTTTTTTAACCTTGATCCTAGGTCCTGCTACCGTGCGATTATTAAAAAAATTACAGGCTACTGCTCCAGGTCACATGGAGGGTTTATTGCCCCAGGAACAACAGGATTCAAATAAGCTCAAGATCCCGACCATGGGAGGTATGCTGATTTTATTCTCTATCTTGGTTTCTATCATGTTTTGGGCGATAATTCAGCAGCCCTTGGTGAAAGTATTTATGGGATTACTGATTGCGCTTGGAATGGTAGGTTTTTATGATGATTGGCAAAAAATAAAATCAAAGAGCAATATTGGGATTTCAGCACGAGGTAAACTCATATTTCAGTTTCTCATCGCCATTTTGGCGGTTGGAAGTTTGTATTTTATTCCAGAAACCAAGGAAAACTTTACGAAATTAATGGTGCCGCTAATAAAAAATCCACTGGTTGAAGATCTTCCCATAATTGTGGCATTGATTTTGGGATGTCTGGTGGTTGTAGGATCGTCCAATGCGGTTAATTTGAGTGATGGAATGGATGGGCTGGCAATCGGTTGTTCAATAATTTGCGCCATGGTATATGCCTGCTTCGCATATTTTTGCGGTCATAAGTATTTCGCCATTTACCTGCAAATTCCTTATATTCCAGGGAGCAGTGAAGTCGTGGTAATTGCTGCAGCGATGGTCGGCTCTGGTCTCGGTTTTTTATGGCATAATTGTTACCCGGCTGCAATGTTTATGGGGGATACGGGTAGTTTGAGTATAGGCGGCGCCATTGGTTTAATCGCTGTTTTGGTCAAACAGGAGCTTCTCCTCTTGTTGATCGGTGGAGTATTTGTAATCGAAGCCGGATCAGTGATATTACAAGTGAGCTATTTCAAACTGACCCGGCGTTTAACCGGGACTCCGAAACGTTTATTTCAATGTGCCCCGATTCATCATCATTTTCAAAAATTGGGGTGGAAGGAAACCCAGGTGGTGATTCGCTTTTGGATTATTGCATTATTATTGGCGGCACTTGGAATGGCGACATTAAAGATACGATAAATCCAGTTGCAGTTTGACGAACCAGATCAACAAAATATGAGAAGTGTAAAACAGAAAAACTATTCTTAACATTATCGATAAGCATTTCTCATGGTATAATGGGATAAATATTTTAATTAACAGCTTTATCAAAAGCATAGCAGTTATATAATCATTTTAGTAATTTTTTATCATATATAACCATTTTGCTGACCCCGATGTGTTATTGGAGTTGGCGAAATTTTAGTATATCTGAGTGTAATGAACCGACCTGAATTAAATGACAATACGGTGATTCGGTCACCTGACCGGCCCATGATGGGAGTACAGGGTGAGGATGATCTGAAAAATACCATGCCATTGTCCCGCAAAGCATTAGTGGATAATTTGCGGGTCAAGAAACGCGCCTACTTGGAAATCCGGGGAGTTACTCAGGAATCGTTCAGCGTTGAGCTGGGGAGGGGTGATTGTATCATTGGCCGCACACCAGAAAATGACTTACAGATACCCCTTGATGATGTTTCTCGGCAGCACGCACGGATATTTTACCGTAATGAAGAATATTATATTGAAGATTTGGGGAGTACTAATGGCACTTTTGTAAATGGCATAACCATCGTCAAGTGTGTGCTCAGAAATAACGATCAAATCGAGATTGGTGTCGCAAAAATTCTTTTTACTGAAACCGAAGTCCGCAATTAATTGTCCTCAATTTACCCCTGATTGCGGGCTGGCAAATCCACGATTCGTTAGCGGAATTATCCTTTTTCCTGATCATTGCTGGTTGAATTGGCCTATGATCATCACCTAATTATGGGGTTGGGTAGCCACTGATAATAAACAGTTGTCGATCAAACGAGTGTTTCCGAACCAAGCGGCAATAGCAACCAGGCAATCTTTCTTGATAACGTTTATCGGTTTCAATGTGCTTGCATCGACACATTCAACATAATCAATCAGGCCTTGATTTTGCTGTATTTCAACTTTTATCACTTTTTCAATATTACGCGGGTTTCTTTCCCCATTATGGAACGCCAGTTCTGCCTGTCGTATACCACGGTAGATGGAACCAGCCCGTTGTCTTTCCCCCTTGCCAAGATATGAATTTCGCGAACTCATTGCCAAACCATCTGGCTCTCGAATAATCGGCGCGATAATTATTTCAATGGGAAAATTCATATCCACGGTCATGCGTTTGATCACCATCGCCTGTTGAGCATCTTTTTGACCGAAGATAGCGATATCTGGAAGAGTCGCATTGAATAGTTTGGCCACAATGGTTGTGACCCCGCGGAAATGTCCGGGGCGAAATCGCCCACAGAGTGGCAGGCTCAATTTTTCTTCACTCACCCAGGTCGAGAAATTTCGCGGATAAATTACCTTGATAGAGGGACAAAAAATTACTGAAACGCCGGCCTCAAGGCACATCTGTCGATCTTTTTCAATGGTGCGGGGATAACGCGTGAAATCTTCATTGGCTGAAAATTGTGTTGGATTAACAAACAAACTGACCACAACCACATCCGATAAGGATTTTGCCAGAGAGATCAATGACAAATGGCCAGCATGCAATCCCCCCATTGTCGGTACCAATCCAATGCTTTTTCCCTGTTTATGCCAGGAGCGGGCCTGGGTTTGCATGGGATTGATGCTCTTGATCAGTTTCATATGAATATATTTTCACTGCCTGGAAATTGACCGGATCTCACTTCATCGCCGTAACGGGAAAAAATTGATTTTATCATGGTGGCCAATTCACCATACTGCTTGCTATGCTTCGGTGTCCAGCCATCATTCAATCCGAGAATATCATTAACAACCTGAATCTGTCCACTACAAGTCAAGCCAGCGCCTATCCCAATTGTCGGTATCGATAGTGATTCAGTGATTGATTGGGAGGTCGAGGCGGTAATGCCTTCAAGAATGATGGCGAAAGCTCCCGCATCTTGGAGACTTTTGGCATCTTCAATCAACTCCTGATTCTGCGCGGCGTTCTTGCCCTGAATACGATAGCTGCCCTCGAGCATTATTTTTTGGGGCAGTATGCCGATATGACCTACGACTGGAATACCAGAATCGACTAAACGTTGCACGGTTTGCGCCATTGTCTTCCCTCCCTCGAGCTTTACCGCGTCGGCACCCGCTTCCTGCAAATAACGGCCGGCATTGCGCAATGCTTCATCAGAGTTGATTTGGTAGGTAAGAAATGGCATGTCACCGACAACCAATGCGCGTCGGACTCCGCGAACCACGGCTGCTGTATGGTGTAAACTCTGTTCCAAGGTTACCATGACGGTATTTTTGTGTCCCAATATGGTCATCGCCATCGAATCGCCTACCAGAATCAGGTGCGCACCTGACTCATCGGCTAATTTTGCCATCATCGCATCGTAAAGTGAAAGGGACACAATTTTTTCATTGTTTTGGTATAAATTCAGCAAATCCCTGATCGTTAATTTTGTCATGGTAGAGTACAAGACTTAGGTTAAAGTGGTTAGTTGGATGCGAGATAACAATCAGTGAAAAAATCCAGCCGTGGAGGGAAGTGTATTGCCAGAGATTACTGCTGACTGAAACATCGTCAAAGGTCTGTGACAGATTTTAATAGTTGTAATGGCATTATGCCTGTTTATTTATTTGCCGGATATGTTTGCGGAGATTTAGGTCTTTTTTCTTCAATCTGCTCCCAGCCACCTTCGATCCATTTGCTTTCCCAATGTGATTCAATCCAGGTGTCGCCGCGCCAATGATTTTCAATAAAAGATTTCTCCCAATGAGGCGCAATCCAAATTTTCCATGTGATGATTTCCGTGTCTCCATCGATACGTCTGCCAATTTCTATTGGTGGTTTGGCTGCATCTTGATTGGGTGATGATTTGATGGCCGGCTGATATTGCGGAGGTTGTTTATCAGTTGGGGCAAGATATTGCTGGAGCGGTGTATAATTGCTCCCCATGTTATTTCCTGCCGGATAATTTGATGGTATTGTCGGTGAAGATTCTTCGTGGGTATGACTGCCATGGAGTGGATGTTGACAGGGATAAGCGCTGATTTTAGTACAGCGAACCACCGTGGGTTCACATGAGATGACATCCTGATAGTGGTAAGTCGGCGCGGATCTCCGTAGGATTCGATTTCGGGGGTAATCCAAAATCTCTCCCACCGGATCCCAACCAGTCAAGGCGCGAATCCCAAATAAAACTGCTGCCGTCTCGCCAAACGACCGCCATTCACTATCGCCAGCATACGTTACCCGGCTGGTATTCATGAATAAAATAACGGTCAGAAAAATAGTTAATAAGGTAATTTTCATGGTTTACCATTGCTTTAGGTTGTTATTTTATTTGCCAAATGGATTCAATACATCCCGTCCCCAAAATTCATCCATCTTGAGTATTAAACTCATCAGTTTGCTGTTTGTCGGTTGATCGTTTTTTTTCTGATTGTTCATGATCATAATTTCATGCTTGATTTCTGCGAAGAGATGATTCATGTTCATAACCCGGAGTGCCAGTAATTGCGCGACCTTCATACACACTTCCGGATTTTTCTGAAACAGTTCCGACAGATTCTCTATGACATAAAAAGTACTATCTTGTTCCGTGACCACGGTCGCACTGTAATCTCCGTTTAACAAAACTGACATTTCACCGAATACCGTTCCCGGAGTATTGGCTTTGCAGATTTCGTTACCTGAAGTTCGAACCGAAACAACTCCTTCCTTGAGGATAAATACGTGCTTTCCCGATCTCCCCTCTTCCAAAAGAATTTCTCCTTTTTTATATGCTTTTTCGGGTAGATTTTTGATCTCAATCAATGCAGTTTCCATGAATTCTCCTTTACTTGTTTGGTCGAAGGGATGATTTAGTTTGTATGAATCCTGAAGGCTTGTTATGTCCTGCTTTCCATTTAATATATGCGATCAGTCGCGACCATGAAAGGGTTGGCTGATGTCACCCTTACATTAACCAAGTATGACCCGTTTTCAAAAGAGGATCAGATAAAGTGAATATAATTGCGCCAACTGATACTGACTATATGATGTTGGCCTTAAAGGAAGCGGCATCAGCCTATACCAAAGGTGAAGTGCCAGTTGGGGCAATCATTGTTTATAAAAATCGAGTCATTGCCCGGGCATACAATCAGGTTGAGTTATTGCAGGATGCCACAGCTCATGCGGAAATTTTGGCCATTACTCAAGCCGCGCACCATTTAAGGGATTGGCGTTTACAGGGAGCCACATTATTTGTAACCAAGGAACCCTGTTCAATGTGCGCGGGCGCGATGGTCAACTCCCGGATTGACAAGGTTGTATTTGGCGTAAGCGACCCCAAATATGGCGCTGCCGGCAGCGCTCTTAACATCGTCCAATTTCCCGATCATCTCCACCAGGTTGAAGTTCAATCCGGAATTCTCGAGCAGGAATGTCGTGATTTATTACAGGATTTTTTTCGCACTCGGAGAAAACAAAATCATGTTGGGAACGATGAATTCAATGCCGAGCAAAAAAAAACTTAAATTTTAATTTATTTTGCTATTCAATAACTCCGAAAGGTATGGTATACTGTCAATGGAAGCAGGAATTAAACTCTGGATAATTATAGCAATAAGATTACTAAATCTTACTTTACCATTATATGGCAGAGGGTTGCTAATCCTGCTTCCGTTTTTTTCTCTTCTTCTCCCCATTCATCCGATAAGGGAAATGTCACTGTCTCCAAGTTATCATCCTATTGAATCAGGAAAATCGTTTGTACCCAGCATTCCGCAAATGCTCATGCTTGATGCGCCAATATATCTTGCCTTTCACCATGATATCGTAACCCTTGAGGCGACATTATTATTTCATCACCGGATGTTATGAATGATGTAATTCAGAATAACTTGGCGCCTCCAATGTTGTTGCAGGTAGAGGATTTGCAAACCTGGTTTCCAATTCGCCGTGGCATTCTGTCGCGAACAGTTGGTTTCGTCAAGGCGGTTAATTCCATCAGTTTTGATATGTGCGTGGGAGAAACCCTCGGATTAGTCGGTGAATCAGGGTGTGGAAAAACCACCCTGGGCAGAACCATTATCGGGTTGGAAAAACCATATTCAGGCAGAATCGTATTTGCCGGGCATGAAATCACCAACTCCTGGTTGGTTGGTGATTTAGGATTGCATCGCAAAATGCAAATGATTTTTCAAGATCCCTATTCCTCATTAAATCCGCGAATGACGGTAATGGATATTGTAACAGAAGGATTACTCGAGCATAAAATTATCACCGCAAGTGAGCGCGAATCAGTGGCCTTGCAATTGCTCGCGGAAGTTGGGTTGGACGCGAGATCATTGCTGCGTTTCCCGCATGAATTTTCAGGGGGACAGCGGCAGCGCATCAGCATAGCGCGGGCACTCTCATTGAAACCTGATTTCATTATTTGTGATGAGGCTGTCAGTGCTCTGGATGTTTCGGTGCAAGCACAAGTGATTAATCTCCTCATGGACTTACAAGAGCGATATCGTTTGACCTACTTATTCATCTCCCATGATCTGCATGTGGTTCGTCATATTGCCAACCAGGTTGCGGTTATGTATCTCGGTCATATTGTCGAGCGAGGACCGACGGCAGCGGTCATGGAAAATCCCTTACATCCTTACACCCAAGGATTGATCGCGGCTGCGCCAAAACCTGGTCAGCCACGGAAATCTCGCCCCCCCTTGTTGGGAGAAATCCCTTCACCGGCCAATCCCCCGGCCGGCTGTCCATTTCATCCTCGTTGTTCAAGAGCAATGGCAATATGTAAAACCCTTTTTCCGCCCGTTATTCATCAAGAAAAGCAACAGGTTCGCTGTCATTTATACACAGAATAAAATTGACAATCCATGTGTTTATCACAGCTATAATGGGGTTATTCTGCCTGAATTGGGTTGGGAAATACTGACGCCTGACGGCAAAAACGGGAAATTTATAATTTAGTACTGCTGATAATAGCGGTTTAAATTTTGTGGTGTTTGGTGATCAATCCACATGGTCTTGCCTGCCGGGTTATTGAGATGTAATGGATCCCGCTTCAAGATCAGGCGCAAGACGATTGCGTAGGGAGTAAAAAAAAGATAATAAAAACTTAAAAAAAGGAGATTGGTTATTATAAAACCGATGGCCCCACCGACTGCGAACCAGAGAAAATAAATTGGTTTCCCAATGGCAGGAAAAAGATAGGATGCATAACCCAGAATGAATATGGCTGAAAAAATTAATTGCAAAGTGATCAGGAATCGATCATTTCCCTGCCAAAAAAAAATTCTCACCGTTGTCGCTATCACAAAGAGGATGATCGCACCGATTATGAGTGTACGGCCAAAGGTAATGATATCCTTCGGCAAAGGCCGCCAATTCATCTCGAGATAGGGATTAATTACGGGCATATTAAGCAAGCACAATAAAAATGCGGTAAAGATTACTTGATGGTTGATGGCGGTGAAGCTTCATCCATGGTTTCAGCAGATTCTTCCAACTCCGGCAACATTGGAGAATTTCCTGCCGAAACCAATCGATTCTTCAATTCATCTAGTGGGATTATTTTTAATATTCCCAATAACGATTGCACCCGTTCTTTTAACGTGGCTGACGTGGGCGCTGCCAGAATGTTGTTAAGTTGCTTTTGCCCTTCTTCTACTTTATCGGTCAACAAACTACAAACTGCCCATTGGAATTGTGCCTTGTAGGATAGGGCTGAGCTATCGTTTTTGAAGCGTTGATCTTCACTGATGAATTGATATTTATTTTTTGCCTGTTCAAATTTTTTTTGCGCGAATAGTGCATTTGCCTCCCCCATGTAGGCGCGATCTGAAAAGGGCTTGTAATCTGGATATTTGGTATAAAATTCAGTGTATTGGGTAGCGGCTTCGGTGTATTTGCCCATACTGAAATCAAGGGTCGCGAGATAAAAACGAGCCTCGATGGCCGGTGCGGATTCTGCCTCGTCGGTAATCAAACTTTCCAATTTCCCCCGCTTTAAGTCATAGAGTTTTATTTTCTCAGATTGATCCATGATATTATCGAAATTCAGGGGCAGACATGATTGCAAGGTATGATAAGCTTTGCCGTGTGAGACTTTATGATTATATATGATAAAGCTGGCAGTGAGGACGATAAGGATAACAATCCCCAATCCGATGAGCAGGGGTTTCCAGTTAAAGGTGACTTTGTTGATAAAGTTTTCCCATACAAAAGCAGAGGATTTATCTGTGGAACCACGGGGATTCGCGGAGGATGGGTTACCCCTAACATTCACGCTATTTCGGTTTGCAGTCATTAGTTTTCTCCTTCAATCTATCCATGATGAATCTCTCTGTTAATGAGAGAGTTATAATATACGATCAGTTTCATATTGCGGGTAAAGCGGGAAAGGTTCTCTGATCTGTTGCTCCATGTTGGAGAACAAACCCCGATAAAAATTGAGGTAAAGAATACAACGTATTTGCTAAATGACAAAAATGAATGCAAGGTTTTCCAATGAATAAGATCCAAGAAATATTGCGGAAATGGCTGAATTCACCCATTACCATTTATTCCCTGCGTTCCATCATCGCGATCGTGTTTCTCTTATCGGCAACCGCCAAAGTCGTTGCCATAAGTAATTTTGAAATAATGATATTGCAACAGCATATAGTCGATGATCGAATGCTGGCAGCCTATTTGGCGCGCGCCTTGATCTGGTTTGAATTCTTTATCGGATTCTCATTCTTCCAACCTTATTACTTCAAGCGATTCTTCCTCCCTGTTTCCGCGTTATTAACCATGGGATTCACCGGGTATCTCATCTATCTGGGATGGGTGGTTGATTATCAGGGAAATTGTGGCTGTTTTGGAGATTTAGTCAAGATGACTCCGGCTGAATCCATCGTTAAAAATTTGGTTATTCTCCTTTTCATGGGAATCTTATGGAAACTCCATAAATCGGATCCACTCATTCAAAATGTGCTTGTTCCAGGCATTATTGGAGTTAGTATCCTTGCCATTATATTCATTCTTTTTCCGATTAAAATCATCGGTAAATCCGATATCATCCCATCGACATCGGGATCGACATCGGCAACAATTCCCGACACTGCAGCGCCGCAAAAATCCCCTGTCGCAAGTCGTTTTAAACAATTTAATACCACTGACGGTCCGTTTGGTCCTGTCGATCTAATCTCGGGTTCCTGCCTGGTCGCAATGTTAAGTTTGGATTGTGATCATTGTCGTGACGTCGCTAGAAAATTGGGAGAATTTCATCAAACCAATCCGATTCCCATTTTCTTCATTTTCATGGGCGAAGAAACTCAGGTTGGTCAATTTTCGCAGGAAACCGGAACGCGATTTCCTTATAAGGTTGTCCCGCCGGAAATCTTTTTTGATTTTATCGGCAATGCTCCCCCACGGGTATATTGGTTAATGTCTGGTCAAATCAATGCCTTTTGGGATGAGGAGGAATTTAGTAATCGCGCATTAAAGCAAAAACTCAATCCATTGCCCCTCGAGCATGAGCAGCAACAACCATAGACTTTTAACCACGATTGAATGTCAATTTCGCCTCCGGCGATGAAAAAAAGTGGGCGTTGACATAAATTAACCATGGGCAAATAATAATCCCACACCGGAATTCTCTAGTGTTGAACCTCCTGAACATCGTCCAACAATGATCGCCAATAAAAATACCTTGTACCAGGGAAAGTACCTGACCCTGGTACAACAAGAAAACTGGGAATATGTGGAACGAGCCAATTGCACCGATGTGGTTGTTATCTTGGCGCTTACTCCTGATCACAACCTGATAATGGTGGAGCAATACCGCATTCCCATCGCAGCTAATTTGATCGAATGGCCGGCTGGCTTGGTAAACGACATCCCCGGTCACCCTCCTGAAACCATTGAGGATGCTGCCGCCCGTGAATTATTCGAAGAAACCGGTTATCAAGCCCGGCATTACCAGAAGGTGATCTCCGGCCCGGTATCCGCGGGACTTTCGACCGAATCCATAACCTTTGTGCAGGCGGTCGATATCTGGCGCGCTGGCGAAGGGGGTGGCGATGGCAATGAGTCGATCATCACCCACGAAGTTCCTTTGCATCATGTGGATCAATGGCTCAGTGATCAAATAAAGGCGGGAAAAACGATCGATATCAAAATTTACAGCGGATTATATCTGTTGTCGCATCCCCGCAATCAAGGATGTTAATCAGCTTTTTTCTGCTGGTAATATAGAGAGGCTAAATTCTTAAAAGCTGTCAAGCTCCAGCTTCCTGTCTGACTCCCTGTTTCAATCGTTGATTTGTGCGTCTGTAACCCCGCAGGAAATGCGCATCAGTGTTTGGGTCATTTCATGCAAGCGCTGCCAATGCGCGCCTTGCCAATAGATTTTATCGCATTGATCACAGCCATAAAATTCATTGATATGGCGATAGGTTTCGTCTGGGACCCGTGATTGAATCTCCTTTTTCTCCACCGCCATCAACAGGCCATTGCATGCCAGGCAACGAGTAAACGGTTTAATGAATTCAGTGATGTTGATCCGCTTGACCAGTTCCTCTATCTGGTGCGCTGGCTCGGAAGAATGGATATAAATGCCATGATGAATGATCTTGCGTTTCAGCAGGCCGCGATCACGCGTCAATAGAATCCGTTCTTCAGCCACACTGACATGAGCCAGATCAAGGTCATTCCAATGCGGGGCAAATGAGCAGTCGATTCCCAGCATTCGCAGGTGTTTGGTCAGCTTGCCTAAATTGACATCCGCGACAAACCGCAAGTGCGGCAATGGCGGTCGTCCCAAGCGGACGATCATATCTAAATTCTTTGGTGTGATGAGCTGAAAGATCTCAATCTGATCACCTGATTTGATTTGATAATGAAAATCAACGACATCGCCATTAACCTTGATGATATCGACTTCTGTATGGGGAATTCCTTCCGCTTCTATCAAATCCTTGATGGTTCGCGCATCATGAGAAATAACCTGATAAATCTGATGGCGTTTTTCGCGCGATAAAAATTGATTTAACTCGCGATTAAAATGAATCGATACTATAATCATGGTGAGCCCGAAAAATAATAAAAATTCAAGTCCGTGAGTATTATAACCACAACCAACATCCTGTCTTACCAGAAAAAAACAATAGATATGACAATGGCGTATAAGGAATGGTCGATGATCGGCGAACTGCTGGGAAGTGGCAGGCAAAGCATTCTATTGCGTAAACGTGGAATCGCCGAAAGCCGCTTTTCCTTCGCGTGTAAAGAATTTTACCTTTATCCCAGTTTCTATCATCAACAGACAGCTAAAATACACTTGCCGGTTGATTTTAATGTTATGAAAGCGAAGCATGACAGAGAGGATGCCACGACCATGGAAATCAGATATTTTCTTAAAATCATCTGGTCGAAAATCATCACCGATCGGGAGATGATCACCCGGTTGAGCCCCTATCATTACTGGCGGGAACCAGTCATAACGGAACGTTTTTGTTATGGCGGTAAAAATGAAATTCATCTTGCCTTTGTGCGTGTTTTCAGGTTAACTCCAATTTGCATCTTGCCCATTCTCCCCCAATTTGGAGGCTGTCGTTCCTGGATCGAATTACCGGACTTTTCAGAAGTTCATTCCCTGACTCCGGTTCTCAGTGATCGCGAATATGAAAAGTTGAACATGAACTTGCTGGGTTTACTTGGAGACTGAACCAATTCCGATTAGACTCATGAGATATCATCGTCATGGAGGATACGCAGGGGCGGGGAATCAAGATCGTCGTATTGGCCGTCGTTGGTTGCCCAGATAAAGGCGAGAACAAAGCCAGCAACCAACATCAATGTCAATGGAATTGCAATATATAAAACGGCCATGATTATCGCCTGAAGGGTGAAGACATGAGGGTGTGGATGATGACTGTCAGTGAACTTATCGGCATCAAAATCGCCGCGACAAGCGGTGTGATGGCGCCATTGATGGCAAGCAGGATGGCAATAAAATTGTAGCTCAAGGAAATCGTCAGATTGCGATATACTATTGCCATGGTGCGGCGGGCGGCCGCAATCAGCTCGACTACCGCGCCTACTCCGGGGCGATGGATATAGATGTTGGCAGCCGTCATTCCGGCTTCAGCGCCGCCATGAACGGCAATGCCCACGGTCGCCGCCGCGAGCGCGCCCGCGTCATTGACCCCGTCACCGACCATGACAATGGTGCGGTTTGAATAATCTTCAGAGATCTTTTCCAGTTTTTGCTCCGGGGTCAAGTCCCCGATTATCGATACAGCGGGGATTCCGACTTTCACGCCCACCCCGGTCGCGACCGCTTGATGATCTCCCGATAATATGCCCAATTGCCACCCCCATTGTTGCAGCAGCGAGAGAGACTGCGTGGTGTCGGAGCGAATCGAGTCGCCTAGTGCAGCCGTGGCTGCGACAATGCCATTAACGGCGATCGCGATTGGAGTGCAGGCATGACTGACAGCGGTGGCAAGCTCCTTTTGAGCCCAATCGGGAAGAGCAATTCCCTGTGCGGTGATGAAGGCGGGCGACCCAATGTGAATCAAGTCATGGCCCACTATTCCCGATATTCCGCCATCAGCATGTTGAACGACTTCACTGGCTGAAATATCTTCGCCATCAGGAAAATCAGCTGTCAGGATCCGTGCTGCCGGATGCGCGGAATGACGTTCCACGGCGGCAACCAGTGGTTTGATGGCATCATCTCCATGCCAATGCACCATCCGGTATCTTCCTTCTGTGAGTGTGCCGGTCTTGTCAAGATAGATGATTCCGGGCTTCGCGAGGTATTCGAAAGCATCACTCCGTTTCATTAAAATCATGCGTCGGGCCGCTTGTCCGATTGCCAGAGCGAAGGTCAAGGGGGTCGCCAAACCGAGCGCACAGGGACAGGCAACAATCAATAAAGCGACCGTGGTATCAATGGCGTGGGAAACATCAACGGTCATCCAGAGCATAAAATTAACCAGCGCCAGTCCCAGCACCGCCACGATAAATCGCCTGGCAATCCGGTCGGTCAACTGTACCATGGGAGTTTTTCGATAAGCCATTTGTGAGATTGATTTCATCAGTTTTCCCATACGGGTTAGTTCGCCAACCGCTTTAACCCGCAGGCGCAACCGGCTGGACAGGTTTAATGTCCCCGCGTAAATCCAGGAAAATTTACTTACTGGTCGCGGTTGGGCTTCACCAGTCAGCCAGGATTCGTCGATAGTTGATTGTCCGGATTCTACCTGGCTGTCAGCGCCGATCGTTTCACCAGCGCGCACTTCCAACTCATCGCCAGTTTGCAGCGCTGTCAAAGGTATATCGCGAGCAACCCCATCCTTGACGATGCGACAGGTTAGTGGAGTGTAGGCATACAAACGATCGATATATTGCATCGATCGCTCAAGTTGGGCGCGATGGATAAAGCGCCCGACCAACAATAGGAAGACAAGAATCGTCAGCGAATCGAAATAGATATCGCCTTGGTTCATCAGGGTATTGACAATGCCGGATACCATCCCCACGCCCAGACCAAGCGCGATCGGCAAATCCAAGGTAGGCGCCCGAGTGATTAAGGCGCTCCAGGCGCCGCGAAAAAATACCCGGCCTGGACCAGCCAGTGAAATCATGGCCATTGCCATGCTTCCCCAGCGAAAAAGGGTCACCCATTCGGCATCGATACCACTGAACGCGCCGGCATAGAGAGGAATCGCCATCAACATGATGTTGCCAGCCACGGCGCCAGCGATGGCGATGCGGATCAAATCGCGTCGACGATTGAGCCGGGTCAGGTTATGGTTATCACTGGCGCGGACCGGATAAGGGATATAACCGAGTCGGGCAAGAACATGAGCGATCTGGGATAAGCGAATCCGGGAAGTCTGCCATTCGATCACGATCAATGAGCGTTTGAGGTCGATTTGAGCCTGCCGCACACCCGCGATCATGGCGGGTAGTTTTTCCAATAGCCAGACACAGGATGCGCAATGGATACCCTCGAGATATAATTCCACCCGGCTGAAACATTGATCGATGGGATCGCAGTGTTTTTCATAAAATGCGGGTTCATCGTAGGCAAGATAATGATTGGCGGTTTGTGGGCGTGGGCTGGTGGCGGCCATATCCTGTGATTTTCGCAGGTCATAATACTTTTCCAACCCGCATTCAACGATAAATTGGTAAGCCATGGCACACCCGTTGCAACAAAATTTTTCTCTATCATGAGGAGTGACAGGTGTGCCGTCAAGCGATTGACCACAGTGATCGCAATTCATTGGACCGCAAATTCCAGTGGCTAGGTTACTCATCGGATTGATCCGTGGTGGAGCGGGAAGGAAGTGTGATGGGTATTGGTTGGTGACAGGCTGGCGACACTTTGGTAGTTCCTTGAATCGGTTTCATCGCGGCAAAAGGATCAGTCCGATATCCGATCGAACCAATCCCCAGCAATACCAAAGAGAGCGCGGCGATGAGCTTGAGACGAGGGGAGAGTTGGTGTCGCAGGTGATCGATGCCTAGGCCGGCAGTGGTGAGAATTGGCAGAGTTCCCAGCCAAAATACCCCCATCACTGTCATGCCTTGAACGACACTTCCCGTGCCCATGGCAATTGCCACAAAAGCATAAAGCCACCCGCAGGGGATCCAGGTCGTAATCATCCCGATCATTGCGGCGCGTGAATGCGGATGATGCTGATCCAAGAGCTGCCAGAGCGTGCGCGTCATTGATGGAAATTTTAAGAATATTGCCGGTAGTTTTACCACCCGTTGCAATCCCCCAATCGATGATAAGCCATTGAAGATTACAATGCTGCCAGATAGCCAGGCTGCGGCATAGGTTATTCCCCATCTCATTGCCTGTTGATTCAGCAGGGCGCCGAATATGCCAAAGGAAGTGCCCAGGATCAGGTAGGTCAATAGCCGGCCGCCATGATAGGCCCATAACACCCCATGATTTGAGTGCGGTGTTGGGGATCGATGCAGCGCCGCGTACACAAATGGGCAGCACATGCCAGCACAATGAAAACTGCCCATGAAGCTGATGATAAATATTAAACCGAGAAAATGAATAGACATTGGGTTAATGATCTCTGGGAATGATTGATAGAACCGATTTCAGGTAAAAGTGTTGAGTTTAAAAAGAGGTAACCACTGTTGAAAAAAAACATGATATCTGCTTGCTGGCCCGATTGGACACCAGCTGGCATAGATTCCGTGATTCCATTCTGTATCTCTGATAAGTTTCATCAGGGCAACCGGGGAGTTCCACTGAAAGTCTACCGCATTAACTTGCCGGCGTTGATCGGATTAATTCGCATGTTTCCACGCCGGGATCAATTGACCTTCCTGTCCTCGTGAACCCGGTAGATTTTTCCCGCGCAATGAAGCGGTATAGGCGCTGACCAGAATCAATTCATTTACGGGCAGACGATTTTCCCAGCCCGGCATGGCGCCCTGAGCAGAACCCTTGCTGATAATGGCAATCAGATCAGAAAGGGAACCGACATTTTTCCAATAATCGTCAGTAAGATTCGGACCTATAAATCCGGAACCATCCGGGGCATGGCAACTGGCGCAATTCGTCTGGTAAACGGTTTTCCCGATATTTAACAATGAGGGTTTATTCATCAATTCGAATAGTGTTGCGGAGTTCTTTTCCAGATTGCCAATCGCGGCAAATTGTCTATTCAGTGCCGTCGCTGTTGTTTCATCGTAGATTTGGTAAATGTTTTTGCCCTGGGTACCCAAATGATAAAAAACAAAATAAATAATCCCAAAAAGAATGGAGATGAGAAAAAGCAGGGTAAACCACCATGGAACCGGGTTCTCCAATTCCCTGATCTCATCGTATTCATGTTCTGTGGCTGGCAGTGAACGGGGAGTCGTTTGGTTGTCGCTTTCCATGTATGAATCATTCTCCAATTTTATTTATTATTTATCGACTTCCAGGGGAAGATTGGCTGCCGCGGCGATTTCCTCATCCGAAGCGCGCATAACCTTGAATACAATCATGACAAATACCAGGATAAAAATCATCAGACCGGCGATTGCATAATCCTGTAGTGAGCTGATGGCAATGATGTCCTTGATCATAATTTTTAGGGTTGATCCTTTCCTGCCAATGATGCTGGTGCAATTGACGTGGATGACACGCCATTAACATTACTGTTTTGAGATGGACTGCTATAATCTTTTCCCAATCGTTGGAGATAAGCAAGCAGGGCGATGATTCTCTTATCCGCCAATCCCGGTGGTCCACCCTGAGTTTCAATGTCCGAGGCCAACGTATTTGCCTGTTCCCTGGCCATGACTTCAGCCTGTGTCAGCTCCTGTTTGTAGGGAACACCAAGTTTTGCCATCGCCGCGACTGAGGCGGGTATGGCGGTAAAATCCAATGATTGATGCAATAGCCAGGGGTAGGGCGGCATGATCGAATTTGGGATAATCTGTTGGGGATCCTTGAGGTGAAGCACCTGCCAGAGATGGGATTGCTTGCCGCCTTCACGTGCCAGATCAGGACCGATCCGCTTGGATCCCCATAAAAACGGATGATCATAGACAAATTCACCCGCTTTGCTGTAAGCGCCATAGCGTTGGGTTTCAGGATAAAGGGGGCGGATCATTTGTGAGTGACAGTTATGACACCCTTCCGCCATATAGATATCGCGACCGGCTAATTCCAGGGGTGAGTAGGGATGAATGCCCGCGAGGGTGGGGACATTGCTTTTGATAAGAAACGTGGGGATAATTTCAAAAAGCGAAGCCACCACCACCGCGACAATTACCCAAAAGGTGAAGCGCAGGGGCAATCGTTCCCAGCGCCGATGCCAATGCGCCTGCTGCCAGATATCGATTGCGTGCGCGATGTCCGCCACGCTGGTGACCCCGGCGAGTCGGGATTGTGGCGGAGGCTGAACCGCATCATCCCTGGTGAGAGGAGGAGCTGAAATTATCTGCTCCTGATAAACCCCTGGCCGACGCATCCAGGTCATGACACAGTTGCCAAGACAAAGAATCATTCCTGATAAATAGAGGATGCCGCCGCCAATCCGCATCCAGTAGAACGGCATCATTGGAGTAAGGGTTTCCATGAAGGTTGGATAAGTTAGTTGCCCATGATCATCAATCGCCATCCACATCAAGCCTTGTTTGATGCCGGCGATATAGAGGGGGATAACATAGAGTGCGATCCCGCCGCAGCCGATCCAGAAATGCAGGTTCGCGGCTTTCTCACTCCAGAGGCGGGTTTGAAACAGGCGCGGCGCCAACCAATAGACCATGCCAAAGACCAGGAACCCGTTCCATCCCAATGCCCCCATGTGGACATGTGCCACCGTCCAATCGGTATAATGCGAGTATATATTGACGCTTTTGATTGCCAGTATGGGCCCTTCGAGGGTAGCGATGCCATAACAGATCAATCCGACAACAAAAAAGCGGATGATCGGGTCCCCCTTGACCTGATGCCAGGCGCCGCGGATGGTCAATAAACCATTGATCGCGCCACCCCATGATGGAATCCATAACATGAGCGAAAAAATCATCCCCAGGGTGGACGCCCATTCCGGCAGCGCGGTATAATGCAGATGATGCGGCCCGGCCCAGATGTAAATAAACACCAATGACCAGAAATGAATGATGCTCAAACGATACGAGAAGACCGGTTGATTCGCCGCTTTGGGAACGAAATAATACATCAACCCCAAAAACGGAGTGGTGAGAAAAAAAGCCACCGCGTTATGGCCATACCACCATTGCATCAGCGCATCCTGCACCCCGGCATAAAGCGAATAACTTTTCGTCCAGCTCACCGGAATCGCCAGACTGTTGAACACATGCAGCAAGCCGACCGTGACCAGGGTGGCGATATAAAACCAGATCGCGACATAGAGATGCCGTTCCCGTCTCTTAAGCAGGGTCATGATAAAATTGACCCCGAATAATCCCGCCCAGACCACCGTGATGGCAATGTCAATCGGCCATTCCAATTCCGCGTATTCCTTGCTTTGCGTGATACCAAAGGGAATGGTCAGGGCGGCTGCGACAATGATTGCCTGCCAACCCCAAAAATGCAGGCGGCTGAGGACATCGCTGAACATCCGGGTTTTGCATAGCCTTTGGGTGGAATAATAAATCGCGGCAAAAATGGCATTGCCGGTAAAGGCAAAGATTGCGGCATTGGTATGGAGGGGACGGAGACGGCCAAAACTGATTTCCGGGATGCCGAAATTAAGGGCGGGAAATGCCAGTTGCCCGGCGATTACCAGGCCTACCGTCATGGCAATCAGTCCCCATCCCAGGGTCGCCCAGAAAAATTGCCGGACAATGCCGTCATCGTAACTGAATCTATCCAATCCATCATCTGAAGTGATCGTATCATTCGTTTCCATAGTCGTCCGATTCGTGAGAATTTATTTGTAATCATCGCCATTAGATTTGAAAAAGTGGATGATATAGCAGGAATGAGTGTGATAAATCGAAAGTGGGATATATCACCCTGTAATCGAGTATGGTTATGTATTTTCTACTCCTGGTTTGGTCAATATCATCACCATCTGAATCATCCGAAATTGGACGGCGACAATTGAGGTGAACGATAATTGCGGGGATCCGTTAATAAGCCATTCAACTATGTCCGATTTGGACATCGATGATATTGCGTCTTGTTTCCCAATTTGGGAGGGATAGTTTCAAAGCGACAACAGGTGAGAAGTACTGGGTTAAGGTAAGAGTTATCCAGTTGGTTTACCGTCATGAAAAATGAACCGTCGTGGAGATACAAAGTAGCTCAGGTCTCCAGAAGTTAGGAATTCACAAAATAGGAGTTTTTATCAGCCAGCCTCAAAATCAAGTT
>CAZTTH010000020.1:0-61559 GCA_964615975.1 uncultured Lentisphaerales bacterium
AGCAACCCAAGATCGGCCGCAACGACCCCTGCCCGTGCGGCAGCGGTCAAAAATACAAGAAATGCTGTGGGATGAATGAGTAATTATAGGTGCAAATTGAGTTCTCAAAAACTCAAAATCAGTTAGCCCATACGAATTTTTAGTTGTAAATATAAACATAAGTTATAAGATTAAGTTCGATGAACTTAAAAACCATCATAATGGCATAAGGATGATGGTTAAAGATTTGACAATTGATTTCCCCGGAGCACATCAATTTTTCTACAGAACAATGAAACTTAAACCAGAGAAACAGACAGTAAGCATCGTATTACTGGGGCAATTTACCCCTGCCCTCTTTCAGCCAACCTGGTTTGCGGCTCGAGGGTTAATTCGAGAACAGGAAGCTGAAGCTGCTGAAATAAAAGTTATTCACCCCCAAGTAACGCAATTTAGATCTGAATGGCTCCAGATCTATGTTAATGTATCGAGCTTCCAAGCCCTAACCACTCGAGAATCATATAATGAACCGCTTCGTGATTTAGTATTGGGGATATTTAGCTTGATTGAGCACACCCCTGTGTCAGCGATGGGAATAAATTGTGATTTTGAATATATCTTTCGCGATCAAAAATCATGGCATGAGATTGGACATCGATTAGCGCCCAAAAAAGTTTGGGAAGGAGTAATGGATTCTCCTGGGCTTTTGCATTTGATAATGCAAGGGAATAGACCGGACAAGTATTCAGGATATCTTCGTGCCAGCATTAATTCAGCTGGTGATGCTGGATTGACGATTCAAGTTAACGATCATTATCAAATTGAAGCAATCAATAAAATCGAACCTCAAACTCAAATTGTCTTAAGAATTCTGCGGGAACAATGGCGCGAATCTTTAAATCGCGGGTTAAGGATCGCTGAAAAAATTATCGATATTGGAGATTAATAATGAACGTAACTATTGAAAAACCTGGCACCTCAGTAAAAACACATGAAAATGCCCCAAGTAAAGATTCAAGCTGTTTAGAGATCAACCGTGATATCGACACTGAATTCTTGCAGAATTTATTGGGAATAGACCTTCTTGATGAACGACTCACGCACTCACCTGCGCATGAAAATGTTAATTCTGACACAGAACGAATCAAATCAATCAAACATTGTACCGCCAATAAAACTCGGGTAAAATCTAAAAACAATGTCAGTTTTCGCGCCTTGCAAAAATGGGAAGGATTTGTTACAGAGGTTGGTAGCGATACTTTTTGGGCTAGACTAATTGCTCTTAAAGGTGATGCCCCCGATCAAGAAGCAGAATTTTACCTTGAAGACATTGATACTGAAGATCGTTCAATGCTAAAACCTGGTGCGGTCTTTTATTGGAGTATTGGTTATCAGGATACACCATCCGGAAGATCCAGACATGATGATTTTCGATTCCAACGATTACCGGTATGGACGAAGAACCAATTATTAGAAATTGAAGATGAAACTGAAAGATTAAAAAAATTGTTCCATGATTCCTAAGGTGATCAGCCCTCCCGGACACGATGAAATTGAAATTTCGCTATTTGGGCCAGGGTATGGGGAAGCGATTGTCATTCATTTAGGTAATAACGTTTGGATACTAATCGATTCTTGCTTAGAGCCAACATCCCAAAAACCTGCTGCTATCCATTATCTTGAAACAATTCTCCAGAAAGACATCGATTCGGCAGTTAACCTTATCATTGCAACCCACTGGCATGACGATCATATTCGTGGATTAAGTTCGATCGTCGATAACTGCAAATCGGCTAGATTAGTCATTTCCGCAGCCTTAATAAACGATGAATTTCTTAAACTCATAACCAGTTATAGACTAAGAAATGTTACAGAAATGCACTCCGGGGTTGATGAAATGAGCAAAATATTTGATTCTTTGGAATCACGCAACAATTTCCATGGCAAATCCAATCCTCCGATGTTTGCTGTTACAGACCGATTATTATATAAAAACAACGTTTTCCTTGGCGATCATCCGCAACCTATCCCAATAAAAGTTTCGTCACTTTCGCCGTCAGATGCCGCAATATTAAAATCAAAATTGGCATTGGGAAATTTACTTCCATCTCTAAACGATCAAGCACGTAGAATTTGTGCGCCTTCTCGCAATCAAACTTCGGTTGTTTTATGGATTGAAGTGGGAGTTCACAATATTTTACTAGGCGCTGATGTTCAAAATGAAACCAATCTTCATATGGGATGGAACGCCATTCTCAATAACAAAACGACTGTTCCCAGAACAGGTGAAGTTTTTAAGATACCTCACCATGGATCGATCAATGCTCATGAACCCCGGGTATGGTCTGAATTGCTTTATCCCGATCCCTATGCGTTATTGACCCCATTTCGTAGGGGGAATATCAACCTTCCCACAGAAGATGGGATTAAATGCATTAAACAAAACACTGAAAATGCGTTCATTACCTCTTTGACTAAACTGCAAAAGCATAAATGGGAGGACCGAGTCGTCAAGGACATTATCCAAGGGAGGACTAAGGAAATTCATAATGTTCATAGCGGATGGGGTCAGATAAGATTGCGGAAGAAAATATTGGAAAAGAGCACATCATGGCAGGTTAACCTTTTTGGTAAAGCACAGCCACTTGCAAGTTAAATTTTCAAAGTCGATTGACCTTAATAATTAAAATCCAGCGAAGGTGCGGCGCCGCGAGGTAAAGCTCGACATGCGATGTTCCCCATGATCGATATCCTTGAAATATTTCACCGTTCCGACTTTCAATTCCATGGTCGCGTCCTCGTCACAGACAATGATGCAATGTGAATGCAACTGCAGCATCGAGGCGGTCCAGAAATGGTTTACCCCCTCTTCAACCACCTTATGCAAGGCTTGGGCTTTGTTGTAACCGGTTGCCAGCACCATGACTTCACGCGCATCCATGATGGTCCCCACCCCAACCGTCAACGCTTTTTTAGGCACTTGTGATACATCATTACCGAAATAACGGGAATTGGCGACCAGCGTGTCATAGGCCAGATCTTTGTCACGAGTTCGGGAGGTCAGCGATGATCCAGGTTCATTGAAGGCCATGTGACCGTCCGCTCCGATCCCGCCAAGAAACAGATCAATCCCGCCGACTGCCTTGATTTTCTCTTCATAACGATTGCATTCCCGGATTAAATCCTCAGCATTGCCATCGAGAAAATTGATATGTTCCGACGGGATGTCGATATGACTGAACAAATGCGTTTGCATGAAATAATGATAACTTTGCGGATGATCTTCCGGTATCCCGACATATTCATCCATATTGAAAGTAATGACATTCTTGAAACTGATCCCATCCTTGTCGTGCATCTCCACCAAACGCTTGTAAACCGGTATCGGCGAAGCGCCGGTGGGCAGCCCCAGCACAAATGGCTTTTTTTTGACCGCCGGCCTTTTTTTCTCGGTCATTGATAACCCATGTTCACCAATCTTTATGCGAATGTAATTTGCCACCCAGTCGGCGGCGGCTTCCTTATTATCTCTGATAACTAATTGCATGATATACCCCTCGTTAATTGCGAATTATAACGACTGACAGGCGCGCGAAGCAAAACATGAGACTTCATTGTTTTCCAGGTTAACTCCATTAAAATAAAGCTTGCAGAATTACCCGCCTGAGAGTGGAACGGCGGTGGGCAAAAATTCAACTGCTTGCAGTCTAAAATCAGAAAATAAATACTATGCCGCCTGGGTGCATTTATTATAGTGATGAACCTTGATTTCATCACCGCCACCTCTCAGGATTATCTCGTGGGTGAATTCCAGCCTAGATCAAAGCGATTTCATCAGATAGGTTGGTCGACAATGATGAGGAATGCTGGACCACTTCATCGAGGTCACCCCGGTTGTCAGCAGCACGGAGTCGACACCGAATCCATTGGCGCCGGCAATATCAGTTTCCAATTGATCGCCAATCATGATCATATTTTTCGTGCCACCGCGGCGGGCCGCTTCGGCAAAAAGGCCAGTGCGCGGTTTGCCCAGACTGACAAAATGCATATCCGATCGATGGGGATAACGGCGCTGCAAAATGGCTTCATAGATGGCAGCCAGACTGCCAGCGGCAATGCCAAAATGCCGCTCATCCCGCGGATAAATCAAATCCGGATTGGGCAACACCAGGTGCACGGATTCTCCGTCATCGAAGGCGTGAAACAGATGATTCAGGACATGGTCCACGGTTTCAACAAAAGGAAAACCGGTTTCATCGCCAATCACCAACACGGCAAGATATTCATCCAAATCCTGTTCGGGAGAAATAATTCTGCCCCCGGCAAGCTCGACATAACGGATGCTGTCCCGCGGTCCCAGTACCATGCATGGAGCTTGAGCCAGCTGATGCTCCCGAAAATATTCATTGAGCAACATGCCGGAGGTGATGACCCGGTCAGGGGAGATATTCAAACCTTTGCGTTGATATTTATGAGCCGCATTCTCCGGCAGACTGGCGGCGTCATTGGTCAGGATATAATAAGGTTTATCGGTATTGTTAAAGCGGTCTATCAACGTGGCGGCGCCGGGATAAGCGCCATGAGCATGCACCAAAACGCCATAAGCATCCAGTAAAATCACCTCATATATTTCACAGATTTCTGCGATGGAGATGGTGGGGAAAGCATCGAAGGTCATTTCATTTCCAGTATATGAATGATTCTGTAATTAAATCGCGTCGGTAATATTTATTTCCAATCTGGCACCAAAAAGGAGGAGTTTAAACTGCTTATGATCGTCACATGATTAAACTCCGCCTCAATCGTGTGATGGCAATCAGACGCGATCTGGCGCGGATAGTTCGCTTACAGACTCGGTCAAAGTTGTTTCCAGTGCTAAACCAAAATATTTCCTGGAAAGAATGCCGTGGGCAGACTGAAGGCAATTCAGCTACAGGGATCAGGATGCAGTACTTTCAACAGCACATTTCTTGGTTAGGATGGTTAAAAACAATTCTGCGCTTCATCGCTGCGATGGCAATAACTGAAATGAGTGTGAAATCGACCGACAGCGTTAAAAAAAGCGGCGCCAGCCAGTCGCACCCAAGCAACCATCCCTTGGGTGATAGCGAAGACTGGCGGAGAGGGAGGGATTCGAACCCTCGGTACCGATTTCTCAGTACACAGCATTTCCAATGCAGCTCCTTCAACCGCTCGGACACCTCTCCTGAAATTCATCCTTTCATGCCATATTGCCAGGAACACTGGGCTTCATCGGGGCAGGTCTTACCTGAACCATTCAATACCCCATAACCTGCCTTACTGATAAAAAAGAGTTTTCCATGCGCTGCAATTTATCCGCACTGAGAATGTCTGGGGTATATGCCGTCTTCAGGCATTAACCCCCCGGCACAAATTGAATGATTTCCAATTCATCACCGGCGACCAGTGAGGTAACCGCGTAATCCTTTTTATCCAGTATTTTACGATTGCATTCCACCACCACTCGTTGAGGATTAAGCTGGAGATGGTCAAGCACTGAGGAAATGGTGCTGCCCTCGGAAAACGGCATGGATTGACCATTGACAAGTATATCCATAATCAAATAAATCCTAATTAGTAAGGCCGATTTATTCCCTTGCCAACAACAACTCAAGAATTTTATTGGCCTGCATGTGGGCGGCAATCCCAACCTTGGGCGCCATCAGTCCCCGGCCCGGTTGCGCGGCGCTGGCACCATCGCCAATTAAATATAATTTGGCAAAGAGCTGGCGACAAACCATTTTGTCCATGTCTTCGTACCCGGCAATGCCAGAAACCGCGACAATCGGAATATTCATTGAACGCAGAACAAATTCAGTCAATTCACTTTTTGCCTGGGGATTGTCATAACATTCGGCAATAACCTGGCAGGATGCGAAAATACTGGCGATGTTGCTCTTGTCAATCATGACCTGATGCGGTTCGACCGCGACATAGGGATTGATCCGCCGCAGATTAACTTGCAGCGCCAGCACCTTGGGCTCCCCGATCTGATCGATAAAGTATTGCTGGCGATTGAGATTGCTGGGTTCAACCACATCGAAATCCGCGATGATCAATTTGCCGACGGCAAGACGCGCCAGGGCAATCGCCAGCGCCGATCCCAAACCGCCAACGCCGGCAATGCCGACCGTGCAGGCTTGAACTTTGTCATATACCCGCGGGGTATGGCGCGCGACAAGCAGTTGTTTCATCTCTTCGGCCCCAGGGATCTCACCGCGGCGAATCAAACAAATCTGATCGTCTGGCTGCACCGGCAGATCGTCCGCCACCGGAAAGCCATTGTATACCACAATATCGGCATCCGGTTTCAACTGCTGACATAACCTGTGCAGAGTCATCCCCGCTTCCCATGGGATTTCCTTTTCATTGACTTTGATGACAGGCATTGATTGAGATTGATTCATGGAAAATGTATATTTAACCAATTAAATAAGGCTTTTACATGCGTTCATTAATGGAAATAGAGGTTGATGACTTCAAAAGATTTTTGATTCCCCAGAGAATACTATTTTTTAACATAATTTATATCGCCCTGACCATCGCCCCTTTGATATACGCAACGTTAATCCTTTTAATGCGATTCAATAATGCTATCGGCCTGCCCCAGGATATTGGTAGTCCGCTATATATTCTTATCAATGCCATTCTTTGCTTTTCGACCTCGGTGTGTGCATTTCTGATTCCGCGAATGTTGTTTTCTGAAAGGGCATTGCAAATCCCCTCTCAAAATTCCGCGTCTGCCGGTATTCCGGAAGAACTCAGTTATCGTTTACTGCTCCAGGTTGCAGTCATTCAACTTGCCCTGCTTCAGGGCGCATCGTTTTTCGGATTAATTTGTATCATTCTGGGGCTGGGATGGATAAATGCCTTGAGTTCGATCCCTCTTCTAATCTTCTTTGCCAAAACGTTTCCCACTAAAAGCCAAATTATCCGAAACTTCTTTATTTACATCAAAAAAGACCCACGCCTGGCAAACCTGACCGGTTAATTTTGATCATGGACATCCTATTTATTTTGAGGTCGGTCGAATAGGATGTTGTTGGCAGTGACCCTGCCGAATTGGCAGGGTTGCTTCGCTTTTGCGCTCTTATGCGTTCTTAAGAGCGCAAATAGCGCCTCTCTTGATTAAGATTACATCGACATCCTTTTCGACCAATCTCTAATCCCATTACCCATGCGGCTGCGCCGCATGGGTAATGGGATTTTCTCGCCCCAATTTTCTTGTTTTTTAAGGCAGAAGTGCAGGAATCAGGGGCTAAAATGGTCGGCACTCCCTGTTTAGATTGACAATGTATTACTACGACTGACCACGGGGGATGCTCAGGTTTTGCCAATTGGGACCGGCAAAACAGCGCGCGAGCAGGACGATCTGGCCGACATGATAGGCCGTATGCGCCAGAGATCGATGCAGGGCTGCCGACACAGTCATTTCCTGATCGCGAATCCTGACAATTTTATTTACATCCATCTCGTTAAGATCATTCAACACGGCAAACAGGATGTGCCAGGCTTCCTCCCAATGCTGCAACAACTGAGTTCTTTCAATCATGGTTTCAGTAAACTCCCCGTCACGATCCCGCCAGGGCTTCTCACCATCTTCTGTGAGAAAATTAGTAAAGCGTGATATCAGGTTGCCGGATAGGTGCTTCACGATTACGGCAATGGAATTGGTGTCGACACCAATTGCGCTCCGCAACTCATGATCATTTATCTGGGAAATCGCCTTGTCCGCCAACGTCTTATAGCGGTGGTATTCACTGATGATTGAGGCAATAACAATGGACTTCATTGGCGGATATCTTATGATTTTATGACCGTGATCAGATTATGGGGATTTCCGGCGGTATTTTTCTAATACATTGATGACCGCTTCACGCATCGCGTTGAGTTCGTGACGACAATGGTCACTGTACGCGCATATCACCCCCTTTGCACTGAGATTTTCAAGCGCGTGAATGGCCTCCTGGAGATACCCCAGAGACTGCTTCAGAGACGCGACAATCAAGCCCGGTTCCATGTCCTCAAGGTCGGCAAGATGGTCAAGGGCGCCAACAATTTTGGCGCCGGCAGTGCGGGTCTGCTCGATCAGATCGTGCAGATCAGGATCGAGGTCAGTGCCAGGAGGCGTGACCGCAGCACTCATGCTCCTGAGGTAAAAACCAAATTCCAGACATTGACGCGCCAACGGATGCGGCGCGTGACCGTGATCGTCCAATTCCCCGGCAGTGTCAGCGGCAGTCGGAGCGGGATGATGAGGTTCGGATTCGTCAATCATGCGGGGATGTTTATCCTCCGGACTGGCCTTATCGTTAGCGGCGATTTTCTCTTCCAGCCAGGTCCAGCCCAATTCCCGGATAATGAGCCGGCTGGCATCGGGATGATCGCTATATTTATTTATGAGCTCGCGATACTTGCCTGCGTGATCATCTGATTCAAATAACAGATTTTCCCAGAGCTGTTCAGGAGTGGGAGAAATATCGGCCAGGTTGACTTCATTCGCAGCTTTGGTTAATTCAACATTGATCCGATTCATCCATTCACTCATACCGAGGGAATTCATTTCTTCCTGTTCCAGGGCCTCCTCACTGGTCATGTTCCAGGCATGATCGGTGATGGAAATGGCAAAATCCGTGGATTCGATAACCACCCGGCCATTAGCCTCACTGAACCATTCGAGATACAAACAATTGGCGATTTTTTTGGGGATCGTCTGGTGGGATTGAAAAGCGTCTGATAATTGCTCCCGGAGAATGGCCGGGATAAACACTTTGCGGGAGGCGGTCATTGTCCCCACAGTGCCTTTTTGCTCCGGAGCCAGCGTCAACGATGGCAGCATTCCGCTGTGATCCAGGTGAAGATTGTGAAATGTGATTTTACATCCCGCCAGATCGGGGAGGCAATTGCCGATGAGAACCAATTCCAAGGGCCGGTCATTGCCCACCACCCAAATCCTGCCGTGAACCTGATCGCGGCGGCGATTGTCGATTTCGCCGTTAATTACATGGTTTTGGATGCGATAAGCCATAGCCTGATGGTGTTCAGTGTAAAAGTAAAAATAACCTGATAATTTACTCGCCGATAATCTTTATCAAAACCCGCTTGCGCCGTTTGCCGTCGAATTCACCATAAAAGATTTGTTCCCATGGCCCGAAATCGAGCTTGCCCCCCGTGATCGCCACGACCACTTCACGCCCCATGATCGTACGTTTCAGGTGCGCATCGGCATTATCCTCGAAACCATTATGCTTATAGTTGGAATAGGGTTTTTCGGGCGCCAGCTTCTCCAGCCAGACTTCAAAATCCTGATGCAGACCGGGTTCGTCATCATTGATAAAGACACTGGCGGTGATGTGCATCGCGTTGCACAGCACCAAACCATTTTGAATTTGACTTTCCCGCACACATTCCTGTACTTGAGGGGTTATATTGATGAGTTCCCGTCGTTTTTCGGTTTCAAACCACAACTCTTTGCGGAAATGCTTCATGGATATGATTCTCCTCTATTTAGGTGACAATAATCAGGTTGAATTGATTTGGCAATCAATTTAACGTTGATTTGAATTTAATCATGCGTCACATTGACCTTTAATTCCACAGGTTAATGCGGTCTGATCGCTGCCTTTTATTTTAATTATGGATGTTCGCAACGTCTCAATATTTGTTCATTTCGCTGAATTACGTTACCGATTGGTTTCTTCGTTGACAGCTCTGGTCATTGGATTTGCGCTGGGATGGCTGGCTTATAATCCGGTTATTTCGTATTTGCTCGCGCCCTTTCGGGAAACACTTTATATGACCCGCATCGAGGACGGATTTGTCATCAAGCTCAAGGTCTCGTTTTATTTGGGACTGATTATTACCTTTCCATTTCATCTCTATCAGATCGTCGCGTTTGTCATACCGGCGTTATCCCGACGGGAACGACAGGGATTGTTCCTCTTGCTCGCGGGGAGCATGGGATTGATAATTTTCGGCGCTTACATGGGATATTACCAAATCCTGCCTTATTCGATACGGTTCCTCAAGAACAGTTCGTTTATGCCGGATTCTGTTTTCCTCTGGTTGAATTATAATGAAAGCCTGATGTTTGTGCTGCAGTTAATGCTTGCCTTCATCGTTCTTTTTCAACTTCCCATGGTATTGCTTATCCTGATGAAATTGAATCTCATTTCACGCCGGGGATTGTTGCAATCCGCGCGGTTTGTTATTGTCACTATCTTTATCATCGCCGCGATCCTGACACCGCCAGATTGGGTCTCACAGATTGGATTAGCGTTGCCTTTGATTATATTGTTTTATGTGACGATTCTGATTGCCCGAATTTTTAATCTTGGCGAAAGAGCAGAATCGCGGTCTGAGAATGACGAATAATTGGTTCAAAATCTAAGATGAAAAGGAGATGGTAATATGGGCTTGGGCACCAGTGAAATATTAATAATTTGTGGTGTGATTGTCCTCCTGTTTGGTGCTGGGGCGATTCCGAAATTCGCCCGTTCGATCGGTAAGGCGCGACGGGAATTCGAGAAAGGCTTGAAAGAAGACGACACTGCCAAACCCGCTGAAATGGAATCCCCCACCTCTAAGCTGAAATAATTTTCATGAGGAAGATTAAGGTTGGAGTTGTGGGTGTCGGCATTCTCGGGCGGCATCATTCACGCCTGTATCGGGAAATCCCGACCGCCGAATTGGTGGGGATTTATGATATCGACCCCGGTCAAGCCACCCGAATTGCTCAGGAGTTTGGCACCACCGCATTCGCGGAACTGGATTCACTTGCCGCCCTGGTCGATTGCTTGAGTGTGGCGGTGCCGACGCATTTGCATTTTTCCGTGGTATCTGCATTAATGGCGGCTGGCAAGCATGTCTTGGTGGAAAAGCCGATGACCGCCACGTTGACTGAGGCCCGGAAATTGACTGACATGGCCGCGGCCCACCGCCTGGTGCTGCAGGTCGGACATGTTGAGCGCTATAACCCCATCATTACCTATCTGGAAAAGAAGATCGACCGGCCGCGCTTCATTGAATCCCATCGCCTGGCGCCGTATCCGCCGCCGCGTCCGGGGTCGTATCCGCGCGGGACGGAAGTGGGGGTCGTACTGGATTTAATGATTCACGACATCGACATCATCCTCAGCCTGGTTAAAAGCAGGATTTCCTCCATCCAATCAGTGGGAATACCGATTCTCAGCCCTTCTGAAGACATTGCCAATGCCCGCATCAATTTCGCCAATGGCTGTGTCGCCAATCTCACAGCCAGTCGGGTAAGTCAGGAATATCTGCGTAAAATCAGGGTCTTCCAATCCCAGGCCTATCTATCGCTTGATTATCAGGAAAAAACCGGCGAGATCATTACATTGAAAGGTAAAACCCTGGAACGCGAACCATTGGTTATTCAGGATAGCAATGCCTTGCGGGAGGAATTGGAGGATTTCATTCGTTGTGTTGATGTAGCCCTTCATTCCGCTACTGTCCCGCAGCCGAAAGTCTCGGCTGACCACGCGCTCCAGGCCCTTGAAGTTGCGGACACCATCATCCGGCAAATTCAGGAACAGGCATAACCTCTCCGCCAGGGCGTGCCCAACGGCCCGATTACCTTACACCAAAACGCGCTGACACTTTTACTGGTGCAGGAGGTAGAAGCAATGGGTTCTGGCCCACCATCCGGATTGGCTTTGCGGATAAGCTTTGGAGATCAATTAATCCGCGGCAGAAAGAGAAAGAATTCCGCGCCTTTTCCGGGTTCGGTTTCGACGTGAATCCAGCCCAGATGATTGTCAATACAGCCGAATGCCATCGCCAGTCCCATGCCTGTTCCCCCTTGTTTATTGGTGGTAAAAAACGGCTCGAATATACGTTTTTTCGTCACTTCATCCATCCCGCAGCCATTGTCCTTGATGCGAATGACGATGTAGTTGTCCGCGGATTTATCCGCGGGCATGCTGGGGGTCCTGAAAATACTGGTATCACTCATGGAAACCGGGATCGTCTCCAGCGCCGAGGTTGAATCGTCATTGCCGCCTTCAGGAGGAAGTGCCATCTCGGTGCCAAATTCATTGCGTTGTGGACGATTCACCCATCCCGGAGTATAATCGGCGGCGGGTTCAGCGCGGATAATTATTGTCCCCTGATCTCCGGTGAGCGCTCCCCGTGCATTGATGAGAATATTCAGGAGTACTTGTTCGAGCTGAGTAAAATCACCTTCCACCAGCATGGGATCGGGATGAATGGCAACTTGAAGCTTGACCGTTTTTCCCAGAATCGGACGAAACAGACTCTCAGTTTGGCGCACCAGGTCCGCAACGTCTATTTTTTCCACTTCATATTTGCCTGCCCGCGCAAACCCCAATAATTGTTCGGTCAACTTGGCGGAACGAGTGACTGCGGTGGCGATAGTCCCGGTCAATTCCCGGGCTTTGACATTGGCGCTGACAATCGGTTCAAGAACATCAAGACTTCCCTGGATGGCATGAAGCATGTTGTTGAAATCGTGAGCGACACCTCCGGCCAGACGGCCAACGGCTTCGAGACGTTGAGAGTGAATCAACTGGGCTTGCAATTCTTCGCGTTCTTTTTCCAATTCAATGCGGCTGGTCAGATCACGAGCGACCAATAAGACGGCCTGGCTGTCCTGGATTTGCAGCGGGGTGAGAGTGGCATCAAAAATTCGACTCTCTCCCGAGCGGGTGGTCATGATGAACTCACGACCAGTCAATGATCCCGATTTAATCGTTCCCTCCTCGGAGTCATCCGCAAAGAGAGATTCCCAGATCGCGGACCAATTGCAGGGCTTGCCGGCGCCATCGGAGACAATGGTTTCCAAAGTCATGTGGGATAATTGCTCAATCGTATACCCCAGAGATTGTAGGGCCTTTCGGTTGGTATCGAGAATCATTCCGGTCTGCGATACCAAGAGAATCAGATCGTTGGAATTTTCAACCACCATGCGATATCGGCCCTCCCATTCGCGCACATTGGCCTGCAGCCGTTTGGCCTGGCCATAACTGCCGAGCAAACCGGTGAATATATCCAAGGGACCGCGTTCGTCTCGCTCCTGGGCTTCGCCTTCTCCCTTGATCCGCACATAGAAGCTGGTCAGGCATCCGACCCACACCATCGCCAGCGCCCGGGTAACATACGAGTGCTGCAGTGCCTCCCACCAATCATCGGAAGGATAACTGGTGACCAATTCATAGAAGAACGCGTCAAAGATTTCGGTGATTATCAGGGCGGCAAAGATGGCGACATTGGCGCCTATCGCGCGATTGCGGAGAAATTGATAAACAATTGGCAGCACCAGAAAGACCACCAACAGCGACAGCAGTGATGCCAATATTGAGGTGCGGGTGGAGTGGAAAATGGGGGTAAGAAAACTTTTGGGAACGGTGGGATACAATTCAAAGCCCGGGATACCGCATTGGGATTCCGTGAGGAAGGAAAAATAGATAAATATTGCCACCATGCACATGATCCCGAAAATCAGACGCTGCGCCTCCACCGTCCCATCGAGGATATAGGTAATCAGGATGACCGCCATCAACGGAGTAAAAAATATGGTGGGACCAATGGCGATTTCCAATCCCGGATAGGGATTGCCGATACGCAGACCGGCCGCATTGACAAACTGGGCAAAAACCATGATCGCCCCTAATGACAGATAAAGGGGGATACTGCCGATATACCGTTTCAAGTTATGCAGCAGCATTAATGAAATAATCGTGAACGTCAGCTCAAGGACGGCCAGCAGATACGCGGATAAGATTTCCATAATGCTAGATTTTACATCGGGTTGATATGATTTTGCAACTCCAGCCATCATTCCCCATGGGGCAATGGTGAACCGGAATAAATTATTGAGAATATGGCATTATAGATCAGGAATGGTAAGGTTGATGATCATTATGTTTCGCACCCTTTGCAGGTGAGGAAATAATCATCGCCCAAGAAATCACTCAAAAGGATTACTTCCATGCATCAGATCGGGTTCAGTATTTTTCTCCTCATCGCCATCATGGCAGCTGCCGCCAATGATTCTCCTGATTTCGCCGCTTTGAAGTTTGACTGGAAGCCGGGATTAAAAGCCGTCATCGATTATGAAATCACCAAATCGCGAAAAAGTGGCAATACCCTTAACGACACCCGGATGAAGATGAAGTCCGAATTGGCAATTGAAGCGCATCCCCAGGGATTGCAAATCAATGAGAAAATTATAGAATACGCCATCGATGGCGATAAGGGATCCTCCGTGGAACAGGAGTTTTCATTGAAACTAATGAATAAACTGGCACAATTTACGCCCTCATATATCGTTTCACCGACTGGTCAATTGCTCTCCATTACTCAGCTCAATGTCATGAAGGAAGTCTTGCGCCATGAATTAAATGAGGTATTCAAGGAATCCCCTCCCGATATTCAGCAACAATTGAACTATGTTTTCGATAAACTCCTGACCGAGGAGATGTTTTTCGCCCAAATCCAGGCCGACTGGAAACTCAGGATATCCCAATGGCTGGGCGCCCAATTGGAAAAAGGCAGGGCATACGAAAATTCCGCTGCCATTCCCGTGGCGATGTTGGGAAATATCGAAATCCCGGTAACCGTGGTATTCCTCTATCTTGGGAGAGTTCCCTGCACGGCTAAAGATACAGGCTTGGGCTGTGTGGAATTGGAGATGAAATCTTCCCTGGATGCAGAGGGAATGACAGCCGCAATCTCCCGGTTTTTCACCATGATGGGGCAGACAATGCCCGAGAATTTCGCGTTCAAGATCGATGAAAAAGTAACCTTGGTTACCGAACCCCAGACCCTCCGGCCGCACCAGATAACCACCATCAAAATGACGCGCACCCCGGTTGGAGGGCAATATTCAACCATCGAAGAAATCGAAACCAAAAAGGAGATCTATACCTATCAATAAAGTGGGGCGCGGGCTGACATCAACAAGTTTCCATCTGGTTAGCCCCGGCGGGATGCCCGCAAAGTGAAGCTTTTAACCAGGCGCAATATAATGTCGATGCCACCGGGATACCAAGAGGGGATTATCGCTGCGTTGTTCGTGTCGCTATGATCGTTTCCAAGGGGGGCAGCAATGAAACCCAGTGGTCAAACTGCGATGCTTTTACAGGAGATTTTTTTTACTTCTTCACTGCGAATCAGCGGAGCGGACGGCGGGAAGATATTGCCATTCCCATGGTGGCAGCATCGGCGAAGGTCAAATCAGCTCCCAGCGGCACCCCGAAAGCGATGCGTGAAACCATGACCTGATAATGCCGCTGCAATTCATTTGCCAGGTAATTGGCGGTCGCCTCGCCCTCGATATCGGGACTGGTGGCGATAATTACTTCTGTGACCTCGGTGTCACGAACCCGATCAAACAGAGAGGAAATATTCAAATCCCGTGGACTGATATTATTCAACGGCGAAATCTTTCCTCCCAGGACATGAAAGACACCGTCATAGCGGCCGCAACGATGGATTACCGGAATTTGCTTGACACTTTCCACCACACAAATCACATGAAAGTTACGCCCCGGATCAAGACAGATCGAACAGTGTTCCGAATCGGTCAGGTTCCCGCAGATACGACAATGGGTCACCTGGTTTTTGAGCCCTGCCAGCAACTCACTGAGACGATGTAATTGCACAGAGTCCCAATCCAACAATGACAAGGCCAGTCGCTCCGCGGTGCGCGGACCGATACCCGGCAGGGCGCCAAGGTGGCGAATCAATTCTTCTAAATGTTGTGGATAAAATCCTGGCATGAGTGATGAAATCCAGAGTAGTTAATACCCAATGCGGCGTAGCCGCAACCAAATTTTCGATTTCTGATTTTAGAGTTTAGAGTTGACCAATACAAATTAATGCCTCAGATCGACTATAATTTCTATTTTTTTCGCGGAAGTTGGTAGATAAGTGACTAAAGGCTGTTCACTTGAACCCCGCCAGCATGATATCCATCAGGGACGGATGCTGGCGTAAATGTCAATGGTAAATAGATTATGGAAGATTTGCTTGTCAATAATATTTTACTTGGCGGAATGAATCTTTAAGGAAATCATTATCATCAATAATAGGAAGTGCCATGTTTCATATCGTCGTTGCCATGGAGAATCGGCAGGGAATTGGAAATTCCGGTGAATTGCCATGGGCGAAACTCAAGGGGGACATGAAATTCTATCGCGATTTGACTACCAGTTTGCGATTGAATTTGGTCGAGCATAATTATGGCTTGGATTTGAGTACCGCCGCGCGTCATTTCGCCTCGTTTACAGAGCTCTCGGCGCACCTGAAAAACTCACCTCCCCTGCCTGGCGCGGCTCATGATCGGCCGAATGCAGTGATCATGGGGCGTAAAACCTGGGAATCACTGCCCAGTCAATTTCGCCCGTTACCCGGGCGCTTGAATCTAGTCCTGACCCGGCAGGCAGATTATCCGCTGCCCAAGGATGTCCTCATCGCGACCAGCCTCAATGAAGCAATCAGACAATTAAATGAGAAATCCCTGGCTCATCGCTTTGTCATTGGCGGCGGGGAGATTTTTTCTCAGTCTCTCAATCACCCCGATTGCGGGAATATCTACCTGACTCAGATCGACGCGATAATCACTTGCGATGTGTTCTTTCCTGAATTCAAAATCCTCTATCCCCACTGCCACATAGGTTTCACCGTCGCGGAAAACGGGTTGACTTATGGTTTCAGGAAATACACCAGGAAAGCGGAATTACACTGAACCATAAAACAGATGACTCAACATGCGTGCCAGTTACAAGGAAATCTACCGCATCGTCAACCAGATTCCCCGTGGCCGGGTCGCCACCTATGGGCAGGTAGCGAGACTGGTGGGGATTCCGGGACATGCCCGCCAGGTGGGATACGCCCTCAGCGCGATGGCGGATGATCAACCAGTTGTCTGGCATCGCGTCATTAATGCCAGGGGGGAAATCAGTACTCGATCCGAACCTGAATTTGAACAGCTACAACGGAAGATGCTGGAAGCTGAAGGTATTGTTTTTGATGAACGTGACCGAGTGTCTCTCCAGCGCTATCGCTGGCAGCAAAATGACCGGCAAATATCTGGATAACAGCACGATCGCTGTTATCCTAAACATAGGCTTTATTTAGAATTGGATGACGCGAATTACTCCTTGATCAGAGGGTGGTGGGGCGCTAAAATCGACTGCTTGCCGGCAAGCGGGGAAGCTAATCCTGGGTTTTAAGCGCCAGGAAAATGCGGAACCCAATATTATCAAAGGGTTCATCCATAGGCGCGTAAGCCGAAGCGACCGTGATAATCAAAGTGGCTTTGCTGACACTGGTCCAATCCCCGCCAAGAACCGCGCGTTTATTATCCTTCAATTCACTCGTCCATTCCCAGACATTCCCCGCCATGCCGAATATCCCCCATTCATTGGCGCCGCTTTTCTCGACCTCGCAGGTCACTGGGAATTCGTCGGTATACCCATCCAGTTTCCAGGTGCTGGGGAATACTTCCTGATTACCAAAATTTCCATATTTTGGGGGCCATTCATTGCCCCAGGGATACAAGCGCTCATTGCCGCACCGCGCGACCGTTTCCCATTCCTCCCGACTAGGCAGACGATACATATAACCATCGGGCAGGTTGGCTTCCTTGCCTGAGACCGCGTTCAGCCAGGTGCAATAACCCACGGCGTCATAATAGGATACTTCGAGAACCGGTTGCCGGTCCTTATTGAGCGAAAAACCCATTGATTTCTTGCTGTCATGCGTGGCTTTGAATTTGCGATAATCACCATTGGTGACTTCATATTTACTGACCCATATTTTCATCGTGTCAATCCAGATGAAATCCATCATGGTTTTGGGATCAGTGAAATTTTGACCGAATTTAGCTTGAAATTTGTTTTCGGCCAAGCCCAGAAACGCCCGACAATCTTCCAGCGCTTTTTTATACTGTTCCTGGGCATCGAGAAAATTCTCTTTATTCAATGATTCACGCGCCAGGGAGATGGTTACATCAAGCGTCACGATTTTTTCGGTCAATTCCGCTGACAACCCCTTGTATTTATTAAGTTTTCCGCGTTCTTCTTCTACCTGACTTTTCAAGAGTTCTATCTCGCCTTTCAATTCCTTGTTAAATTGCGTGATCAGATTATGGCTGTCATCGATGGCTTTTTTGAACTGGGTGATGGCTTCAGGGTAGTCTTCCCTGGCCAGCGCTGCCTGTGCCGCTTCGGCGATGCTGTCAACCGGCCCGATCAATGCCAGGGCGGTGGGAATTTTTTCGATGTTCTGGCGTTGTTCAACAAAGGTCTTCTGAAGGGATTCGGCTTGCGATTTCAGTTCCAAAAGGCGTTTTAATTTGATCTCCCGGGTACGTTGTTCAATGGTTCTGGCCATGGCAATGGCTTCATCGCAGGTCTTGAGAGCCGTAGCAAAATCTTCCCTGGCAACAGCAGTGCTGATGTCTTTGATTAATGAATCCGCCTGCGGGAGCATTTCCAATGCCACCACATCATCCTTAAGTTTGGTGTACAACGCATCAAATACATTTTTCCGCGTTGTGAATTCAGATTTGGCCGCCAACAGCTTCGCTTGTTTTTCTTTTTCCATGTCCTTGAGCGCCTGATCGGCCGCGGGTGTCATGGCCATTTGGAGGGCTTTATTGGGCGCATCGGCTGCTGGGGGCGGTTCTGGAGCCGCAGGCGTCTGAGGCGAAACATCGGCGCTGGGAGTTGGCGGCGGAGGCGGCGCCGAAACCGTTTTGACTGATGGCGATGCGGTTGCAGGCGGAGGGGATTGATCGGTGGTGCCGCGATGAAGGATCAAGAAACCAATCACCCCGACCACTGCCACCATCGCGGCAATTGCCGGAATCACCATGCCTGCTGGAATCATGCCGGCTGCGCTCATGGCTTTGATAAATTCTTCACAATTGGAAAAGCGGTCGTGCGGGTCTTTCGCCAGCGCTTTCAAAAGCGCTTTGTTTTCATGCTTCTTTAAAAATCCCAAGGGCTTGACTGGTTCATTGATGACCCGCTCATAAAGGTATTTCAATTGCTGGTCAGTGATGGGCAATTTGGCATTATCCTTGGCATCACTTTTCGGCAATGGATCCTTGAGCCAGAAGGGCAGACGATCGGCGATCATCTCATAGACAATGACCGCCAGGGAGTATTGATCAGACTGCCGCACCGGAGACTTTCTCAACCATAGTTCCGGCGCCATATAATCAGGGTTGGCCAAGGGGAATCGGTAATTATCGGCAGGATTAATATGCTGTACTTCATCGGGCAATGGATAGGCGATGCCATAGTCCAATAATTTAATACGCATGTCGTTGCCTACCAGGTAAATATTTTCCGGCACCAGATCATGGTCGATAATCCCCAATGACTTGCTGACGCTATCCAGCGCTTTGGCGATGGATACCATCACGGGCGCGATGGTATTCACTTCGATTTTATCATGCTCGGTTTTTAATCGATGGGTATATTCCCTCAGGGTTTGGCCATTTAACAGTTCCATGACGACAAAAAATTCGCCGGTCTCTTCATCAACCTGGAGGTCGCGAATCTGCACCAGGTTGGGATGAGAATACCCCATCAGGCGCTGGAAATTCGCGGTGATGCGCGGCATATCGGTTTCCGGATATTCGCGTCCTGGAAAGATGCTTTTCACCAAACATTCGACACTGAGTTTGGTGTCCATGCAATGGTATACCATGCCGGCGCGGCTTTTCCCCAGTGCTTTTAAGATCCGATAGCGATCCTTGATGAGCTTGTCAGCCTGGTGAAAAACAGTAAACTGCTCCATGCCAATGGTTTTACCCGAGAGATGTCCCATCATCGTCGGTGAGGCGGGGCCGCCCATTTGCACCCGGGTGACCTGCTGGCTGTCAACCGCGCCGACCTCATTCAAGGCCTTGAGGATCTCCTTGTAACTGCCGATTCGTTTCTCGGGTTTGGGTTCCAGCATGTCTTCAATGAGTTGCAACAGCCTAGGGGGTACATCGGAACGCAATTCCTTTAAGGGAGTATACTTCCTTTGAACCTGCATCATGTAAATCATGGGCGCGGTATTGCCCGAAAATGCCTTCTTGCCGCAGCAGCTTTCGTAAATGGTGGCGCCCAGGGCATAGATATCGACCAGGTAATTGATGTTTTTCTGGCCGGTCGCCTGTTCCGGCGCCATGTATTGGGGCGTTCCGATTGGGGTGCCGGCCGCGGTCAAATCCGGCAATTCCGAAACCGTCTCCTCGCTTTCCATCGGCTTTGCCAAACCCAAATCGACGATTTTAACGAGATTGTTTTTCGTCAGCATGATATTGTGCGGCTTGATATCCCGATGGATGATCTTGTAATTATCCCAGGCAAAATCCAACCCACTCACGGTTTGCCGCGTCATGTCAATAATTTGATCGATGGAAAATTGATGTCCTTTTTGCAACATGTCATAGATGGATGCGCCATCGATGAACTCCATGGCGATATACCACAGGTCAGTATCGAAATTCGCTTCGTAGATTTGTGCCAGATTAGGATGATTGATGGCGGCGGCACTCTTGGCTTCACGAATAAAGCGTTTTTCCAGACTCTCACGAACCGACTGGTTGCCCTGCTGGATTAACAGATTGCGGCTCATGAACTTGATCGCGACACGACGCGACAGGGTAAGGTCTTCTGCCAGGTAAACGGCTCCCATCCCACCTTCTCCCAATTTTTTTTCCATGCGGAAATGACTGAGAGTTTGCCCCGGTTCTAAATCCATTGCTGACATGATTCTTCAACTTTCATCAAAATTGGATGGATTGGAAACTAATATACGCGTATTTCCACCCATAATGGATACGCGTAAAATTATGGCGCGTGGGTCTGCGGGTATCCCCAGGTAATCCGAACTGCAACCACGCCGGGTCGAATGTCATAACTCCATGAAGGGGAAACAGTCCGATAGCAACCCCTGCCCGAAAAATTGGTATAAACTAATATCCTTGATATACTATTATACAAATTTCACTCAGGAATTAATTTGCGTCATAAATCGATGTCAGCGACGGAGGAATACACGCCCTTTTCGTGATCATGTGTCGCATTCCTGTAAAAATCCTAAACGCCAGATGAATCTACCACAGCAACCATAACTCCCATGAGCAAGCGCATGAGCAAACGTAAATCTTCTGCCAAAGACAGCGCCATTAAATCGCCGACGGCTCAGGATTCATTGATTGTAACGCCCTATAATATCATCAAACGAACCTCGGTGATTACCACCGCCTATGAAAAAGGGATCACGGATTCAGAGGAGCATGAGGTGACGGAGAATGACAATGAGGTGAGAATTCCACCTGGTCAACCGAGCCGGGACGAAGAGCTTTTCCGACAAACCTTTTCGCGAGGCTACAGTGATTCGAAATACACGATCAGGAAGCGGCTTACCGCCGGTGGTATGGGAGAGGTTTATCTGGCGCTTGACAAGGATTTCCAACGGCATACGGCCATGAAGGTAATTCTCCCCGAATTACGCGGCAACTTTCACATCATCGAAAGTTTTATCAAGGAAGCTCGCATCACCAGTCAATTGGAGCATTCGAATATCATTCCGGTGCATGACCTGGGTTACTTGCCGAATCATGGTATTTTTTTTACCATGAAGTTAATGAAGGGAAAGCCTTTGAATGAAATCCTCCATGAAATGGAAATGAAAAATCCCAAGTATGTCAAGAAATATGACATGTACATGTTGCTTGGAATTATACGAAAAATCTGTGATGCGGTCGCATTTGCCCATTCCCAACAGGTGATTCATCGCGACATTAAACCCCATAACATCATGGTCGGTGAATTTGGTGAAGTCTTGCTCATGGATTGGGGATTGGCGAAAAAAATCACGACTTCATCCTCCCCGGATTCGGGGAAAATTTCCGCCGCCAATATTCCCGCCGCCGATTCATCGCTTCATGATGAGGATTGGATCGCCACCGAACTGGGAGTGGTAAAGGGATCGCCAGCCTATATGTCACCAGAACAAGCGATGGGAAACGTGGCGGAGATGGATTATCAAAGTGATATTTTTCTCCTGGGGGCTACGCTTTACCACATCTTCACCTTTTATCCTCCTTATCTTGGCGATGATATACTTGAAGTGGTTCAAATGGCGAGAAATTACGAATTGATGCCATTGGAAACCTATACGACCGATCAGGTGAAAATCCCCAATGATCTGGGCCGGATCATCATGAAAGCGTTGTCCCGTGATAAGACAGACCGGTACAATAACATTAATGAAATGATCGAAGATATCGATGATTTTCTTAAGGGTGAAATGAATTTTTGTCATCGTTTTTATGAGAAGGGGAGCGTGTTGATGCGTGAAGGGGAAAGCGGATCAGAATCATTCCTGATCGTCAAAGGGAAATTGCAGGTCGACAAACAGCATGCCGGTAAATTAATCCCCATCAGCACCTTGAGAAAAGGAGATATTGTGGGGGAAATGTCATTAATCACATCCGAAAGACGCTCCGCCACCGTCACCGCCTTGGAAGATACCGAGGTATTGGTTTTAACTCAGGAATTGTTTACCCAACATTTGACCAAACTTCCGCCCTGGTTGGGAAAAACCATCTATCTGTTGGCGGAACGCCTGAAAGCGGCCAATGACAAACTTTAATCTCATCACGAAAAAAACACACGATCAATCCCGGCATCATTAGACAATTTTTATTAAATAAATCATTATCATTTGCACTAGCGAAAATGCGCTTCATATTTCGCTTAATTCGCTTAAATTTGTCATTAAATGGTTACCATTGGTCTTTATGGCATACAGCCAACAAACTGCTGGAGGAATAGCTCATGATTATCCCTTTTAACTGTCCGAATTGTAATTCGGTCATACAAGCTCAATTCAAGGGGCTCAGACATAAATTGGTTACCTGCCCATCGTGTAATCGGGAAACCCAGATGCCGGATAACATCGAGATTGGTCCGGGTGTTGTTATTGGCAGTGGTTACAAATTGGAAAAGAAAGTAGGTCACAGCCATCTGGGCGAAATTTTCCTGGCTCTGAAAGAACCAGAGGGGCGTTTAGTGCGCATTGAAATCCTTTCCGGATCAGTGACCTCCGATGAAGAATCGGTCACTCGTTTTCTTCAGGAAATCGAGCTGATGAGTTCCCTGCAGCACCCCAATTTGCTGTCGGCCGTCGAAGCCGGACAGGATGGCGATACCTACTTTCTGGTCACCGCTCATGAGCCCGGGCAAAGTCTGGAAGAAATCATCAAGCGCGATGGCAAGGTCGAAGAGAAGAAAATCCTCAATTACATCATTTCGATCGCTGAGGTTTTGCAATATACCTGGGATCAGCGCAAACTCCTGCATCGCGATTTGAAACCCCAAAATATCTTTATCACCGAATCCGGGGTTGCCAAGTTAACCGGATTTGGCATTGCCAAATCATCAGAAGGTCAATCACTCGGATTGACCGGTGTCGGCTTTACCATCGGCACTCCTGAATACATGAGTCCGGAGCAGATTCGCGCTTCAGACGATCTCGATTTTCGCAGTGATCTCTATGCCTTGGGAGTCGTAATGTATGAGGCTCTGGTCGGGGAATTACCCTTTACCGATAATGCTCCGATCCTGCTGATGCAAAAACACATGGACGAAATTCCCATCCCGGTAAAAGATCGCAATCCAGCGGTTTCCTCAGGCTGTTCCGCCTTGATTGATAAGATGCTTGCCAAAGAACCGAATGATCGTCAGGCCACATGGAATGAATTGATTGCCCATGCCCGGGGAGTCATTGAATCCCCCGGGAAAGATGCAGGCAAAGCCCCCGGCAGCACGGCCGCGGACTCAGCGAAGCCATTGCAAGCTAAATCTCCGCTGGCGATGGTGGGAATCGGGGTAGCGGTTGTTGTCATTATCCTCATTATCATTCTGGTGATGAAAGTTTTTTAAGCAACTTACCCCCGCATCATTGCGCCTGATCGCCATTCCATGAGTACGGCAATGTCTGATGTTTTTTCCGAATTACAACTGATACTCTCCGCGACTGTGCCCGGTCCTAAACTTCCCAGCATTACTCTCCTTTCGGGAACTGATCAGCGGATCATTCGAGCAATCCCGCATCCATTTGCGGACGAATGCTTCATGTGACTCTCTGGGACAAAAGGATAACTGTTCAGCGAGATATCGCTGAGAACCGGGAAAAAATATCCATTGCCCACACGCGATTCCTCAGGTTACCTCCTAATCTTTTTTGGTGCGGACATATTCTCCCTGCCAAGCGGCTGGAGGAGGCTCAATCACATATTCATTTACCCGTTCGATCATCAACCGCGATGGGCCATCATCGGGATATATCGCCAGCGCCTTTTCAAAGCATTTGATCGCTTCCTCCCATTTTCTTTCCCACATGAGCTTCAACCCCTGATCATACATGTCGATCACGATCCTTTTTTCGTCACTGATTTCATCTTTTTTGGCGATCAATTCATATATTTGTATGGGGATGGTTTTACCTTTGACCACGAGTCTGTCGAGTAACCGCGCTTCAATGTGATCCTTGGCAAGTTGAAAGGTCGTTTCACCGATCATGATCAGCGTGTTGTAATCCTTATTGGCGGGTTCGAAGCGCGCGGCTTGATTGACGGCATCGCCCATGACGGTAAAGGACATATGTTTGTCCGATCCCATGTTGCCAGCGGAGACCACGCCGGAATTGAGTCCCATGCGGACGTGGATGTCGACATTAAATTTTTCTTTTAACAGAGGGCGCAGAGAGACCAGAGCCTGCTGCTGTTCCAACGCCGCCCAGCAGGCCAACTTGGCATGATCCGGGTTCGGATAAGGCACCCCCCAATCCGCCATGATGGCGTCGCCTTCGTATTTATCGATGTACCCTTGACGATTCATGATGATTTCGGTCATTGGGCTGAGATAGGCGTTTAACAACTCGACCAGCTTGTCGGGAGTCAATGATTCTGAGATCGAAGTAAAGCCGGCAACATCAGAAAAGAACATGGTGGCTTCCGCCCGTTGTCCGGCCAATGAAAAACTACCCGGATTGTCTTCGAGATATTTCAACACATCCCCTGACACCATGGTGGAAAACATGCCCCGGATATGACGTTTTTCACGCTCCTCGGTGAAATAGTAGAACAACACCACAAAAAGATACGACCCCATGAAAAAGAATCCGGGAGCGGTAATCGGCAGGAGAAACTGATGGGTGAGATTATAATAAAATACGAGGAAAAAATAGACCGCGGTTATCATCATGGCATAATAGGTCAGCTTTACCGGACGAAAAAAATAGGTCGCGGGGATGAATATCAGCCATACCAGCGCCAGAATTCCCAGCTTCTGCCGGTCTTTCAAGGGTTGAATAAAGGTGTTGGTGAGAATGTTGCTAATCGCCACCATATGGATGTGAACAAAGGGCGTATAGTCATCCACCGGACAAGGCCCGACATCGGTTGATCCGGTGGCGGTGACGCCGACGATGGCGATCTTGTCCTGGATCAAACTCTTGGCCTCCTCATAAGCCTTGAATGGTCCGACATCAGCGAAATGTACCCCATTAAAATCCCCGATTTTGCCCACAAAATCGAGAAACAGATAGCCTTTGTCATCGATGGGGATTTCACGGACTTCACCGTTCGGCTTGCGAACCACGATCTTGCTGCCCATGAAAATCTCAATGATGGGCAGTCCCTTGATCGTCAAATCGCCTTGGCGATGCAGATCAGGCAAATCGATTCCCCAATAATTCAAGCAGCATAACAAGGACATCGAAGGCAGGAAAAAGCGGCGGGTGATGAGTTCCTGGCTTTGGGGATGGACAAAATCGTATTCCATTCCCAAAACCAGAGGAAGGCGCCGCACAATTCCACCCTCTTCCCGGGGAACATTGATATACCCCAACTGTGAGTAATCCAGCAAAATTTTGGTCGGCAATGCGGCATATCGGGAAAACTTGTAATCGGAAGACAGATTGTGAACATGTTCGATGGGTATGCTGACATCCCGCAAATAAGGAATTTCGGTTCCATTGTCCTCGGATAAATCGTCTGGATCAGTTCCTAGGATGGCGGCTTGAGACCATTTGTGTCCGGCTTTTTCCAGCGCCTCTTCCGGCAGGGTATAATCGTAGGCGATAATGGTTTTGGCTTCCTTCTGTTTTTCCTGGAATGATGATGCCAGCGCACTGGCCAGATTCATATTGGCCTGGCGGCTGGTAAAGCGGGCGATATCGGTAAGGATATCATTGTCAACTTCACTGATCTCATTGCGTGAAAACGCTTGGATTTGGGTCATCATCAAGTCGATTTTGTCCGTATCAATATCTTCGCTTTTATTCTCCTCCTCACCTTCGAATTCCCGGAAGATGATGTCGTAAGCCAATACCGATGGTTTGTATACGGCGCGAAAATACTTCAACTGTTCGAGGAAAGGTTTGCGGGTGAGCCAGATGCCTTTGCCATATTGGCCGATTTTTTTATAGGTATAATCATCGATTCCGACGAGTGCTATATCGGGTGAAATAGGTTGATCGGCAATAAAATTACGCACCCGGAAAAGCCGATCATGCAAGGGGAAATCGATTCGTTCAAAGAGGGTTAAGCCATCGATTTTCAAGTAGACCAGAACGGTGGTTAATGCCATCATGGCGGTAACGATAATGGGAATGATGTAATGATATTTACGTCGTTTCATCGGAGATTGACAAGCGCTCGCGTGAGAGATTTATATTGAAAAATATTATCTTGCAGGTTTATATTTCAGTGCGCATGGTTAATGTTCACTTAGTTCAATTGGTGAACCGATAACTGCTCCCGGCCGTTGATCTGAAACCGATAGAGATTAAGCCGCGACAACCAGATTTCAAATCCAATCAGCCTGTGATGATAGAATCATGAACCGATGATGAATAGTTGTCTTAATACTGTTATAACCGCAAATTTCAATTCACCTACAAAGCATCGCCTCACGAACCACCAAATTTGGAATTCTTACACTGGATACAGTGTTTCCATGATTGACATTCCCGCGAAATTAACGATAAAGATCATGAACCAACAGCCAAAGATACCAGCGTCAATAACTCTATGCGCATGAATCTCCCCAATCAAATCACGGTATTGAGATTGTTTTTCACCATGGCTTTTGTTGTCCTGGCTGCCGTTCCGGAGGATTTTGATAATAGCCTTTTATGCTGGAAGATTGGCTATTTCATCAGTATCATCGGTGGCTTCACCGACTTTTTCGACGGCTATCTTGCCCGCAAATATAACCTGGTAACCGATTTTGGAAAATTGATGGACCCACTGACCGATAAAATCTTCACGGTCAGCGCCTTTATCGTATTAATGCATCATGGCGTTGTCCCGTTCTGGATTGTTATCATCATCCTGACCCGTGAATTTGGCGTCACCGGCTTGCGATCGCTGGCTGCCAATCAGGGAGTGATTATGCCGGCCAGCCAATCAGGGAAATACAAAACCGTGAGCCAGATGCTGGTTTTATTATTTGGGGGATTGTTCTGGGTGCAATATCTTCCGTATGAAGGCAACCTGTTGCTGATTTGGAAAATAGTTCTCTATTCCCTTGCGGCATACACCGTTTACACGGGAATCGAATATTTTCTCAAAAACAAAGAATTGTACATGAACGATCTCTGAAAGGCGGGCATTCCTGCCCGCCTTTCAGAGATCGCTTCCGGGTACATCACAAGCAATCAATGATCGGAAAATGATATCCGTGGTAAGAGCTTACCCCCAGCCATTAATCAGTGGAATAAAATTCCCTGAGACCGTGAAGTCTGCTTGCAATCCGGGTTTGGCAGCCACCGCAACTTTCCTGATCTCCCTTCTCGTGATCATTCTGTCACCCGCCCCCCGTGTCGCGACCGCGTCACCAGTGTCACCTTTTCCCGGCACCTATTCGGATCGGGATTATGCGTTGAATCCACCTGAAAAAAGTGTGCCGTTAACAACCCCATCACCCACCGGCAATGGTCAACAGCAGCCACTTCGATCATTGCAGGATGATTTTGCGGTTTCCATTAGTATTTATCGCGACCACCATGCCGGCTGCGGGTATTTTGAACTCAGCATCGCGGCAAAAAGCAATGTCGATCTCCTCGCGCCACACTCTCAGGATTGGTTGTTCCTGATTGATGCATCCAGCAGCATTTCTTATCATCAGTATGTGGAATTCTGCAAAGGGATCAAAGTGGCCATGAATATTCTTACCCCTGCCGATCGCTTCAATATCATCACCTTTCGCGTTCACCACGAAGACGCCTTTCCCCATCTGGTCGCGCCGACAACGGCCAATATCCTGGCGGCTGAAAACTTTTTGCATTCCCATCGTCCACTTGGAAAAACCGCCATTGATGCCGCTTTGCTGACCTCTTTGATCGGGGCGGAGAATGAGCACCAGCAACGGTCGTGTCATCTATTCTTTTTCAGCGATGGCCATGCCACCTCGGGATCAGCGCTGGAAGACAACGTCTTGATTCGCCAAATCACCAGGGAAAACAGCGCGCGTGTGTCAATCTCGACCTTCAGTTGCAGCGCGGATACGAACCTTTATTTCATGGACTTTTTAGCCTATCTGAATCGCGGTGTCAGTATTCATCAGAAAGCCGTTGAACGATCCTATATCAGTATCGCCAGTTATTTTCAAAGCCTGAGAGAACTGGTGCTGGCAGATCCCATCTGCATCATTGCGGGCGCCAGCGTTGATGAGGTCTTTCCCAAGCGCCTTCCGCATCTTTATCATGGTCGCCCGGTGTATCTTACCGGCCGTTATCCGACGGCAACCCGCACACTCAGCATCCGACTCCAGGGTAGAGACAAGAATGGCCGTCAACAGCAATGGGGAACCATCCTCCATCTCAATTCTATCGCTGAGTCGACTCCGTCAGTCGCCACGCGCTGGGCGGCGCAAAATATCTGTACTTTGTTAAGCGCCAGAGATCCGCAAAATTCGGCTATGATCGAACGCGACATTGCGGCGCTGGCAAGAAAATATCAGGTGATCATTCCCTATGAATAGTCCCCATGAAGGAGGCACCCGCCACAAAGGAAAAGCGATTGCTGAAATTTCACATATAACAACGAGCCGAGAGCCAGACAGAATAACATGAGCGTGGCGCTCATGCTACGTGGCACATGCGTCCCGCTTGTGCTAACACAAACCTGAATGTTCCATCGGATTTATAGAGCCGATTTAAATACTCCTCCACTTCCTGTTGTTCAAAGAGCCGCATTTCATAAAATTGTCCCGCTATGGGTTCGTATTTGATCCCGTCGATAATGAGTTCATGCAAAGCTCTGTTGATGCACTTGGCAACCTCGGCCATCAAAATTGCCGGGTTGATTTTAAAATCCTGCAACCGTCTCGATTTTTTAAGAATCTCAACCAGTGTCCCGCGGGTCAATTCGGTTTCTCGCTGGAGAAACGACAAGATGTCAGGCAATGGCTGATCATTGTTGACGATATAGGTTCGGTTGCTGGTTATTCTGCCGCCTTCCAATCCGGATTCTTTGATCTCAAGATCGCGTTTGGTGATTTCTAGCCGGACTTCTTTTATTTCAGCCATTAAATAAATTTTCTGCGTCGCAAGCCGGATTAACACTTCGGTCTTAAACTCGACAAAATACCTGGTCTTTTGTTTGATTTTATTCCAGAGATCATCCTGAGAGAGATAATCGGATCCAGAGGCATTTAGCAGGGGAGTAAAGGCAAGCGGTGTAATCCGTCCGAATGTGAATCCGCCATTGGGATCGATCGCCGTTTCGATTTCAGCCTGCAGGCCACGCGCAAAATTTTCGAATGATTCATTGGCGATCACGGTCAAACGATTCACCTGATCGTCATTGACGCGGTCGCCGTTGCGATCCACCGGCAGACGCAACCCCCGGCCAATGGTCTGACGACGTTCCCGATCGGTCCCCATTTCACGCAGAGTACAAATCTGAAAGACATTCGGATTATCCCAGCCTTCACGCAACGCTGAATGGCTGAATATGAACCGCAGCGGCTCATCGGTGTTCAGCAACCGTTCCTTGTCTTTCATGATCAATTCGTAGGTCTCATCATCTTTCGCGGTGCCGCCGCTGGTATCCAAAAGTGCGACAATTCTGCCCTTCCTTTTATCCGCCGAGAAATAACCGTCATGCACTTCTCGCGCGGCATGGGGAATCACATCATTATACATGGGTTTGTTACTGATTTCATCGTAAAGCTCTTCAAACCATTCAGCCGTTTTTCCTTTTGCGGATTCCCGTTTTCATCATAGTGGCGATAACTTTTAACCTGGTCGATAAAAAATAACGACAGGACTTTTATTCCTTTATCTTTCAGTTTCTTTTCCTTCGAGAAATGCTCTTCGATCGTCTGCTGAATCTGGCTTTTCATCCGATCATCATTTATCCCCCCCGTTTCCCGGTTTAATTCGCATACAATCCCTTGAAATGCTCACGCATGAGTTTGATGGAACTGGTAACCCCTTCGCGAATGGCTACTGATGGCACAACGATAATGAATTTCTTGAAACCATAAAGTTTATTCAGCTCGAAAATGGTGCGGAGATAGACATAGGTTTTGCCGGTGCCGGTTTCCATCTCCACCGAAAAATTGGAAAAGCTGTAGTTGTCTGTTTCAAGCAAGGAACGCGATTTCGGAATCTGATTGCGGATTTGGACTTCGTGCAGGTTTTTCAACAGTTGATCGTGTGAAAGTGTCAGGGTGTTCCCAATCCCCAGCTCATTGAACGCCAATCCGATATCGAGCGCTTCCGCGCCCAACGGTATGGATTGACCGCCCTGCGTATGCGGCAGTCCGGCAAACAGATCGGTAACGCTTTTTATCGCCTCAAGCTGATATTCAAGTGTACTGTCAAATCTGAGCTTCATAGATATCCCGTCTTTAATCGCCAATGATATTTTATTGCGATAATGATTTTTGGGAATTCGGCGGCAGAAAGTTTTCGCCGGTCACCACTTTTTTACCGGTTTTGCCTTCCAACTCCACTCTTGCTCTTTTGGCAATACCGCCGCCTCTTTTACCCGCAACCCTGTTTTCTTCCATGCCAGTGGCATCCATGCTTTCGGCAATCTGCCGGGTCGAGAGTTCGGCAAGCGCGGTAAAAATCAATTCAGCTTCGTTCATGTGATCTCTGAGGTTTTGTGTTTTCAATCCTTTGATTGCCTTATGTTGTTTAACCGATAAATCGGCCCACTCCTGATGGATGATATTGGTAAGTATAGCGTATTCCTCCTCCTGTTTAATTTCATGATCTTTCCAGTAATCTGTCAGTTTATTCCGGGTTTCTTGTCCCATCATCCGCTGTTGAATCCATTTTTCGCTCCGCCCATGCTGTTGCCAATATGTTCGCGCCCGATCAAGCGATCTCGCCGGATCGGCCATATCCTGCATTCGTTCATATCCGACCTTGGCCAGCCATAATTTTATCGGTTCAGCCTTGGGACTGGGAACGGATTGAATAAGTCGCAACAGGGTTTGAGGATTGGCGACATCGGTGAGATATTTTTTGCCGTCCGCTGCTGCTAATTTCAGTTGGTGACAATTTGTCACCGACTCATTGCCTTCCTTTTTTAACCGTTCTTTCAATTTGTTCCAGTATTTCCGGGACGATTGGTAATCAGGCTGCTGAAGCAATACCTGAATGATATCCACCACCGAGAAATACCAGGTTTCGGATTTCTCATCATAGACACGACGAATTTTATGGCCTTCAAAAAGAGCCAGCGTATTATTTGTCATAAGCGCTCCTTGGATTTTTACGTGTTAGGATGGGAATTATGTTTACACGGTTCTGAAAACAATCTGGCTTTGTTTTTCCTTGCCCAGGTTGTGGGCGGCAAAGGTTTGAACCGCGTTGGCCTTGAGCTGGTCGTTGCCGCCAAACGCGGCATCCAGGCAAATAAACCGCAGGGGATTGGCGGCAACAACGGCATCGATCAGCTCCCGGGTCACCACATCGGCAAGGCAGATAAGCAGCTCGTTATTGTCAACGGAGAAAACAGGTATCCCGGCAAACTGGATAGTCTCGATCTTTTTCGTGGGCATATACCCGGCTTTGATCAGGATTTCATAAAGCAAATCATCCGCTGTGGCCTGGTGATCGATGTGGTCGATATGCAGCTCCAACTGCTTTTCGATTTCTTCGGGGGTGTCATCGGGGGTGAGCTTCCGCCATTGCTTGAAGTTGGATTGATCGAGCCTGAACACCTTGAAGCCGCGGTCTTGTTCTGAAGCGCCCTCTAAATCAAGCTCACTTTCTTGTTCGTCATTGAGTTTATTGATTACCCGGCGGATACGCTCCTTGCCAATGTCGGCAATGGTTTTGAAACCGACCTTATAGGCATCGCTGTCTTCCGCGCATGGTTCGGGAAGTTGAACCATGATAAACTTGCGATTGCCGCCATCCTGCTTGTTCAAGTCGAGAACCGCATGGGCAGTGGTGGCGGAACCGGAGAAGAAATCGAGGATGATGTCAGTATCTGATCCAAATTCTATAAGTCTCGATAACAGTTCAATAGACTTAGGGCTATCAAAATACTTCTTGCCCATTATGTTCTTAAGCTGACTACTCCCATTTGGCTTTATATCAACCCATAAATCACTTGCCAATTTACCATCCGTTGGTCTTACATAATGTTCAGGTTTATTGTTATGGGACAAAAGCAGGAGATCTGTTTTTTTCCCCAGTGAATGTTCTTTTTCTTCAACCCAATTGTCAATTAATTTTTGATTTGGATTTAAGCCGAGGTCTGAGCATAAATTTTCCCAATTTGTAATAGCATCCTTGCTACTTACCTCACTCCATCGCCATTGTCCCGTTTGGGGTTTAATACCAAATATTTCATAACTCATGGTTGGTCTATTGGTACCACGCCAGTGATTATTCCATGATCCTTCAATTTCCATTTCTACATCTTCTAAATATGAATTATATGGAACATAAAACTTTTCAAATCTAAAACTTGATTGTTTAGAATAAAACAAGACATATTCGTGTCCATGATTAAAAGAGTCAATTGTATCAAATTGAGCTTGTACATTTTTAATCCCCCGTCTAATTACGATCAGATTTTTCTGACATTCCTCGCCGAAAAACTCATTCGTTAAATTGATAAGATTATGTTTTTCAAACAGCACGGTGCAGGTTCCCAGCTCAGCCTTGAGTTTTTCAAAGTCGACCGATTCTACCACTTCTCCCTGGTCATTCACGGTTTCAGTAAAGACGGATGGAAACAACGCTTTCAGCCGGGCACGGTTATCGGCGGCAATGTCGCGGGATTCGCCAGATAATGTATCGTTCATATTTCGTTCACTCCTTTACTTCATGGCGATGAGAATAATGAAAAACTATAACCATATTTACTGGCGTACATCAATTTTTGAACGTGGTAGATTGAGCATCTATAAGGAAGGCGAACAGGAATATCCGCTCTCCGTTAAAATCAAAATCGATATCATGGTTATTACGAAGAATTCACAGCCTAGGTTTACTCATTCACACATATCAATATCGGATCCGATTCGTGTTAATTGACGTTCATTCATGGTTAGCTCAAAATGAATTACTGGATAATCATAGCCGAAATGTCCAGTGAGATCGATCACAATTCACATAAATTACAAAATTGATCTAAAATCCAAATGCCCCATATTATATATTATTTCAATTGGAGATATTAAATCAATGCAGGCAGTGAGAATCAATACAAATATAGCAGACAATGGCAATCTGATTCTTGAAAAATTACCGTTTCGTCCAGGAGAAGCAGTTGAGGTCATTGTCTTAGAACGAACCCAACAGGAATACTCAGGAGAACTTTATCCGTTGCGCGGGATCTCAATCACTTATCTTGATCCATTTGGTCCGATCTCGGAATCGGACTGGGAGGTATTGAATTGATCTTGCTTGATACCCACATTTGGGTATGGTGGGTTCATGGCGATCCCCGTTTGAAAAAGTCCTATCGAGAATTCATCGCTAATAATGAAAAGACTGGTTTGAGGGTATCAATAATTTCCTGCTGGGAAGTGGCGAAACTAATCGAATACAAACGACTCAACCTACCGATTTCAGTTAATGAATGGATAGATAAGGCTTTGAATTATCCTGGTATAGAACTCACCCCATTGACTCCTTCTATTGTCATACTAAACTTTTCCCATTTTTTGACTATGATATGGGTAAGTGGTATGGAATTCTGCGTCACCCTTAGCCCTCACGGCACTCATATGTTGCATAGTCAAAAAATGGAAAAAGTTTAGTTTATCGTGATCGCATCAGAAAAAATGGATCGCAAATTTCTGGCACACCAAACTCCTGATTTTACTTTTGAGATCAGCCACAATAAAATATAGTGAAACTCCATGAGCTGCCTGACTTTCGAACAATTTCAATCCGCCGCCGCCGCTTATAATGTTGTGCCGCTATGCCGGGAGTTTCTGGCTGATTTGGAAACCCCCATCTCCCTGGCGCTGAAACTCAATCGCGGTGAATCCCGTTTTTTCCTCCTCGAAAGTGTCGAAGGCGGGGAACAGTGGGGGCGCTACTCGATTCTCGGCTTCGATATCAAAGAGGTTATCACCATTCAGGATGGGCGTGCCTGGATAACCGACATAACCGGGAAAGAAACTCACCTGTCCGGAAACCCCGTGACCGCCCTGCAAACCTGGCTGCAACAATTCCGGATGGCGCCAATTGCCGGTCTGCCGCGTTTTTCCGGCGGGATTGCCGGTTACTTCTCATTCGCGGCCGTGCAATATTTCGAACGTTGCGGCGAGGTAAAAGACAACCTGACCGGATTTCCCGAAGCCTGTTTTTTTATCACCGATCGGATTGCGGTTTTCGATAATGTCAATAAAACCATCAAGCTGATAAATTGCGTTCATGTCAATTCGCATACCGATCTTCGCGCCAGCTATGAAGAGGGCAAGGAAGTGTTGATCGGTCTGGAAAAAATCCTGCTTGCGGAATCGCCACTGACCGCTATCTCGAATCTCTCTGTACCATCGGGCTCGGAAGCACATTCCTCGGCCAACAAACAGCGGGTGGAATTAATCCCCAATATGACCCGCGCTGATTATGAGGCCAAGGTCGAGATCGCCAAGGAATACATCCGCAACGGCGATATATTTCAGGTGGTCCTGGCGCAACATTTCCAAACCCGGATCGCGGTCGCGCCGCTGGATGTTTATCGCGCCCTGCGCCATATCAATCCATCACCTTACCTCTATTTTTTCAAAATCAACCAGCACCGCGCCATCGCCGGATCGTCTCCGGAAGTCATGGTCCAGGTCACGGGAAAAAACGCCGTCATTCGGCCGATTGCCGGAACCCGCCCCCGTGGGGTGAATCCAGAGGACGACGAACGCCTGAAAAGTGAATTATTGGCGGATCTCAAAGAACAGGCGGAACATGTCATGCTGGTTGATCTGGCGCGCAACGATCTGGGCCGGATCGCGGTTATCGGCAGTGTGCGCGTCACCGACTACATGATTGTCGAAAAGTATTCGCATGTCATGCATATGGTCTCGCAGGTGGAAGCTCAGGTGCGCGATGAACTCGATGCCATTGATGTGTTCAAGGCGACTTTCCCCGCCGGCACCTTATCTGGCGCCCCCAAGGTGCGGGCCATGGAAATTATTAATGAACTGGAACCTCATGGCCGCGGCCCTTATGGCGGCGCCATTGGTTACATCTCTTATGGCGGCACGATCATGGATATGGCGATTACCATTCGTTCGGTCATTTGCAAAAACTCCGAAGCTACCGTGACCGTTGGCGCCGGCATTGTTCAAGACAGCGTTAAAGAACGCGAATATGAAGAGACGGTGCATAAAAGCAATGGCATGCGGCGCGCGTTGGAATTGGCTGAGAATGGGTTGAGACTGGATTGCTAATCAGAGATTATTCATTCGGATTTTATTCAGTATATATGTCAACCCAGGATAAAATCGAATCAACTCAGCGGATCACTGACGGGCAAAATCGGTATTGGGATCACCTATTACTTGAAAGAGATCGCTTCGTAGTGAATCATCTGTGTCTTGAATCGATAATGCGATTTGATTATCCTATTTTACCTTAAAATTCGACGTCTTTAGTATAGAGGGTTAACCATAACCATGATCGCCAAAGAGATTTTAACTGAGGTGATAGCGATTCTGGAGCGGGAGCAATTGCAGGGGAAAACCCATGTTTACCTGAGCCCGGAAAATTGGGAGTTTCTTAAAGGCCTGTGTCAGTCACCAGCGCCGGAGTCACTCCCGGCTAAAGCGACCTACAGGAGAAATATTAAAGGCTTCGGTGGAGCACCGGCGCCGGACAAACGACCACAACCACCTCAAATATCTCCTCCAATTGATTTAATAGAAAAATTTCCCGGGAAACAGTCGCTTCTGCAAGAACCCTCTCCCGCACAGTCGGTTTCGACAACGGAGGAAAACGCGGGTCGGATACCCGAGTCATTACCTTCTTCTCATGAACAACCGACCAAACCTCCCACCCTGGGCTTGTCCGTTGAAATAGTCCGCGCGGCCATCCCGTCTGAAAAACGACTACCTCCGGTTGTCACCATTCCACAAAATATTTCAACTCAGAATCTTGAGGAATTAAGCCAAACCGTCAGCGAATGTCAGTTATGCTCATTATGCCGGAGTCGCACTCAAACAGTTTTTGGCGGGGGTACTATTCACCCTGAGGTGATGTTTATCGGCGATGCTCCCAGCCGGGAAGACGATGGCCATGGACGGCCATTCAGTGATAAAGCGGGAGAATTACTCGAAAAGATCGTCGCCGCCATGAAATTAAATATGGATCAGGTTTATCTCGCCAATATCCTTAAATGCACCCCCTCCAGCAGACGACCGCCCGACAATGAGGAAGCCCGACAGTGTCTGCCCTATCTCATTCGCCAAATCACTTTGGTCAAGCCCAAAATCATTGTCCTCTTCGGACCCGCGGCATTGCTCTATCTGATGGGAAAAGACAACCATGAACAGACTCGCGGTCAATGGCTGAATTTTCATGGCATTCCCTGCATGCCCACGTATCATCCGGCTTACCTGCTGCGGGTCGAAGAAGCCAAACGTGCCGTCTGGACGGACATGAAACAAGTGATGGCGCAATTGCAGCAGCTCCACGGCTGATCACCGGTGGCATGTGTCGCCTCGATCATAGTCGGAATTCGCTGCATTCAGGTTTGTCATCCCTGATTTTTCAGCTCTGTGGCTAAACGACAGGAAGGCGCGGGTAAAATTTTGAATTTGAAAGCAAGCAGCGGAGTGCAAAAGGGATTTATCCACGTTATACTTGGGGCATGAAGCATATCAAAACAATTTCACAATATCCAGATTCAACAGACAAAAAGAGTGCGCCGGGACAACATACCTTCACTACCGATGAAGAGCGCTGGCAGGCATTGCTGCAACGGGATCCAGAGGCCGACGGACAGTTCGTCTATTCGGTGACGACAACCGGTGTGTATTGCCGGCCAACCTGTCCATCGCGACGGGCACGGCGCGGCAATGTTAAATTTCATGACACCTGCGCGGCAGCGGAGCGCGCCGGATACCGACCGTGCAAACGGTGCCAGCCAACCGCGGTTTCGCTCCCGCAGCGGGATGGCGAAATCGTAGCCAGGATTTGCCGTGTGATCGAATCTTCCGATCAGATGCCCGAACTTGATACCCTGGCTGAGATCGCGGGACTGAGCCGTTATCATTTCCATCGCATTTTCAAGAAAATTGTGGGCGTTACTCCCCGGCAGTATGCCATGGCGCACCGCACCCAAAGGTTGCGCTCTGAATTGCGCCAGCGTCCTTCGGTAATTGCGGCCATTTACGAAGCCGGATTTAATTCCAATAGTCGCTTCTATGAGCATTCTTCCGAGACCCTGGGGATGACACCACGCGAATATCGGAGTGGCGGCAAAGGGATTACAATTCAGTATGCAATTGCCCCGTGCCCACTGGGATTGGTAATGGTCGCGGGAACCGCGCGCGGCATTTGCTCCGTGAGTTTCGGCGCCGAACGTTCCGCGCTCGAACAGCAGTTGCGGCAAGACTTTCCCGCCGCGACATTGGCGCCGCCTGATCCCGCCTTCACCGCCTGGGTAGAGACGATAGTCAATCATCTCAAGCAGCCATCAGGCATAATTGAACACTTGCCGCTCGATATCCGCGGCACGGCATTCCAACAGCGCGTGTGGCAGGCCTTGCGTCAAATCCCGGCCGGCCACACGATGAGCTACGCGGATGTCGCTGACCGGATCGGCCAACCCTCCGCGGCGCGAGCGGTGGCCCGCGCGTGCGCCAGCAATCCCGTCGCCGTGATCATCCCCTGTCATCGGGTGCTAAAGAAGGATGGCGGCCTGAGCGGCTATCGCTGGGGGCAAGAGCGTAAACAGAGTCTACTTAAACAGGAGGGGGCAGGAAGGGATAAAAGCAAATCCAACTCCGCCTCATCCATGATCGCTGAAACGGATTAACCTGGCGAGTATTGACATTGATTTTTCAGTGAGTTGACATTTTAAAGCAAGTTTTTTCATAAATATTGATGGATTTTCTTGACATGTTTAAATTTTGGTCATAACCTCCTGACTGCCTTGGCGAATTATAATCATTTCACCCAAGCACAATAAATATCCGCAGTGACGATGCCGGAGCCAACACCGGCTGATGTCACACCTGATCGATCCAATTGATCGCTTTGAAATGAACTTCAACGCCGATCACAAGTGCATGGCGCCATATAGAGCACGTATAAAATAAGACGTCTGCCAGCCTTGATTTAACCCTAAAAACATCGCACGCGGATCAGCGCCAGTCATGGCCGCGACTTCGCAAGCCAGCCGATAAGGCTGAAATAATCAACCCCAAAATATTATCCCACGGTTATGCCGTAGTGCTCCTTGTCATCAGCCAGGAGCATCGATGGTTTATCTGACAATGGCATCATCTCGATACCGAATCTTACATATTCCGATATCGGATTGAGATCATTTTTTGTTGGCGCCGATTGCTGTGTCGGTTCCCATCTCATTGCCGCCTGGGTAAGTTTGACGAATATACTTCAATGATGTGTCCACATGGCAGGACAATGTTTGCTAGTCGGATTCAGGTTTCGGAGAGAGAAAATGAAAAAATTGAAGGAGAATAACAACTGTGCAAAATAAGCAAACAATTGAACTATCTCACCCGACCGCGCTCGATGGCCATGCGGTGAACCGGTTGGTGGCGGCAAGTCCGCCGCTCGACTCCAATTCCACTTATTGCAATCTGTTGCAATGCATGCATTTCTCTGACACGTGTGTGTGCGCGAAATTGGACGGGGCAGTGGTCGGCTTTGTTTCCGGTTATCTCATTCCTTCCCGGCCCGCCACTTTATTCATCTGGCAGGTTGCCGTTGCTGAATCGGCGCGCGGCCAGGGTCTCGCGACCCGTATGCTTCGCGAGTTGATCGCGAGTCCGGCGTGCGGCAATGTCAAATATCTGGAAACCACCATTACCGGTTCCAATGAGGCGTCCTGGATTCTCTTCAGAAGATTGACCGCCAGCTTGGGGGCGGAACTCGAGGTTGCGATCGCATTTGACAGCAAAACCCATTTTCACGGAGACCATGAAACCGAGCAATTATTGCGTATCGGTCCGTTAAGCACTCACATCCAAAAGGGAGAATGATGATGAAGATATTCGAAGAAATTGAGTCTGAAGTACAAAGTTATGCACGGAATTTTCCGCGGGTTTTCAATGAGGCACAAGGTGAATTTATCTATGACAAGGATGGCAATCAATATTTGGATTTTCTCGCGGGCGCCGGTTCGTTGAATTATGGTCATAATAATCCGGTATTTAAGGAAAAACTTTTGGCATACATCATTAATGACGGGATTTCACATAGCTTGGATCTGCACACCAGGGCGAAGGGGGAATTTTTACAAACTTTCAAGGAAAAAATCCTCATCCCACGCGGCTATGATTATATCGTGCAGTTTCCCGGACCGACAGGCACCAATGCGGTGGAAGCGGCGCTCAAGGTTGCCCGCAACTACACCGGACAGGAAACCATTATTTCCTTCACCAACGGATTTCATGGTGTAACCCTGGGGGCGCTGGCAATCACCGGGAATGCCCATCACCGCAAGGCCTCAGGGGTGGGGCTGCAGGGAGTGGTGCGGATGCCTTATGACGGATACCTGGGAGAAGATGTCAATACCATTGCATATTTGGATAAAGTACTTTCGGATTCCAGCAGCGGAATCGACAAACCGGCGGCGGCTATTGTCGAAACTGTGCAAGGAGAGGGTGGTGTCAATGTGTGCAGCAATGAATGGCTGAGAAATCTTCAGGAAGTCTGCACAAGTCACGGGATCATCCTGATCATTGATGATATCCAGGCGGGCTGCGGCCGCACCGGCAGTTATTTCAGTTTTGAAGAGGCGGGTATTCAACCTGACATCATCACCTTATCAAAATCACTGAGCGGTTATGGCCTGCCCTTTTCACTGGTATTGATCCGCCCTGAACTTGACCAATGGAAGCCGGGCGAACACAATGGCACATTCAGGGGGAACAATATGGCTTTTGTCACTGCCAAGGCCGCCATCGACCACTATTGGTCCGACGCAACATTTGCTCATGAAATACAGCGCAAAGGAGACTATATCGCCAAGCGCCTCCAGGAGATTGTCGCCCGTTATGGAGAGGGAAATTTTAATACCCGCGGCCGGGGCATGTTCCAGGGGTTGAACTGTGTCAACGGAAAAATTGCCAGTGATATCGCCCGGATTGCGTTCAGGGAGGGACTGATTATTGAAACCAGCGGCGCTGAAGATCAGGTGATCAAACTGCTGTGCCCGTTAACGATCAGCGATGACAATCTTACCCGGGGAATCAATATCATTGAACGGTCGGTCAGAGAGGTTTGTAGCAGTGTGGATGAATTCCCCGCTGAATCGGATTATTTCGACGATGTTGTCCTGGCAAATAAGCCTAAAATGGAGGAGGATATGCCATGTTGGTAAGGAACTTGCAACAAGCAAAACAGACAGAGCGGAGAATCATTTCTCCGGATGGCAACTGGGAAAGTACCCGGCTTCTACTCAAGGAAGACAACATGGGATTTTCATTTCATATCACAACCATATACCAAGGCGCGGATTTTTATATTCACTACAAAAATCACCTGGAATCAGTGTACTGCATTTCAGGAGAAGGTGAAGTCGAATCCCTGGAAGATGGCAGGAGATATCCACTCATTCAGGGAACCATTTACATTCTTGATAAACACGACCGGCATATTCTCCGCGCCTTTTCGGAGATGACCATGGCATGTGTTTTCAATCCTCCGCTGCATGGAAAGGAAGTGCATAACGCCGAAGGCGCTTACGATTTAACCTGCGAAACCATAAACATTTAATTGATAAGGAGTAAAAGCATGAGTATGAGTGTCGATATCTATCCATCACGCCGCGGCCGCAAGGCTGAATTGGTGCCACGGCAGGATCCTGTGTTACATGGCAGTGATTGGGAGCAATGCCCGATTGATAATGTTCTGATGCGAAAATTTGCCGAGCAGGGTTTTGTCATTCTCGAAAACCTGTTTAGAAAAGAGGAAATAGAGTCATTTCAGGGAGAATTGGAACGATTGCGTATTGACGATCAGGTTAAAGCTTCCGAGATGGCTATTACTGAACCGGTAAGTGGCGATGTTCGGTCGATATTCAAAATCCATGAACTCAGTCCGGTGTTTGGCCGTCTCGCCGCGGATGAACGTCTGGCAAAGTTGGCGGCGTATTTGTTGAATGACAGTGTTTACATCCACCAATCCCGCGTCAATTATAAACCCGGGTTTCGCGGCAAGGAGTTTTACTGGCATTCGGATTTTGAAACCTGGCACGTTGAAGACGGCATGCCCAGAATGCGCGCGCTCAGCATCTCGATTACGCTATCCGAAAATTTTACCTTTAACGGATCGTTGATGTTGATTCCCGGCTCCCATAAAGTCTATGCCGTGTGTGAAGGCGAGACCCCGGCTGAAAATTTCAAAACCTCGCTGAAAAAGCAGGAATATGGCGTTCCCAGCGATGACTGTTTGCGTCAGATGGTGGATCAGGGGGGCATCGTCACGGCAACCGGCAAACCGGGCAGTATCATTGTCTTCGATTGCAATACCATGCATGGATCAAATGGAAATATCACCCCATATTCCCGTTCCAATGTCTTTTTTGTCTACAATGCCGTTTCCAACCGGGTGGTTAAACCCTTCTGTGATCAGCTTCCTCGTCCTGAATATATCTGCAGCCGACAAACCATTGAACCAGTTTGGCCGGCGCCGGTCCAATCCTGCGCGTCATGAGTGACCAGGCCGAGGGCAAATGATCCTTAGCTTTATATTTTTTCTCGGTGTATTTGTCTTGATTGGACTGAGTTCAGTCTTCAGTAGCCGGGGAACCAAAAAAGACTATTATCTGGCCAGCGCTTCGGTAACCCCCGCATGCGCGGGTTTGTCCGCGGTCGCGACCAATAACAGCGGCTACATGTTTATTGGAGTGATTGGTTATACCTACGCCACCGGACTGGCTTCGATATGGCTGATGATCGGCTGGATTGCCGGAGATTTCCTCTCTTCTGTTTTTGTTCATTCCCGCCTGAGGGAGGCGTCTGAACGAACTGGGGAAATGAGTTACGCCGGGGTATTGAGCAGCTGGAATGGCCAGGAAGAGATTCTCCTCCAAAGAGTGATGGCAGTAATTTCCCTGGTCTTTTTACTGGCGTATGCGAGTGCGCAGCTGGTTGCCGGCAGCAAGGCTCTACAGGCTCTTTTTGGCTGGCCGGGCTGGGCGGGCGCCTCGATCGGCGCGCTCCTGGTCCTGCTTTATTGCATGGCAGGAGGGATCCGTGCTTCGATCTGGACAGATGTGGCGCAATCGATTGTCATGATCGTCGCCATGGGGATGTTGCTGGTGGTCGCAACCCATGCCAGCGGAGGACTGCATAGCGCGATTGTACAGATGAACGAAATTGAAGGATTTTTGCAGTGGTTCCCCAAGGATCTGGCACTGCCGGGGATCGCTGGCGGCATCCTCTTTGCCGTCAGTTGGGGTTTTGCGGGACTGTCGGTGATCGGACAGCCGCATATCATGGTTCGTTTCATGACCATACGGGATACAACAGAAATGTGGCAGGCCAGACTTTGGTATTATCTGTGGTTTATCATCTTTTATGCGATGGCGACCGGGGTTGGCATGTTGTCCCGGATATGTCTTGAGGATCCGGGCGCGTTCGATGCCGAAATGGCATTGCCGACCATGGCGCAACAGCTCTTGCCACCCGTCATGGTGGGTTTGATCCTGGCGGGAATATTTGCCGCGACCATGTCAACGGCTGATTCCTTGATCTTGAGCTGCTCCTCGGCATTGACTCATGATTTGCTGCCCCATAAAATCGAAGACACCCGGGTGCTTAAATTCGGAACCAGTCTGATTGCACTGGCGGCATTGGCATGGGCATTGTTAAACCAACAGAGTGTCTTCAATCTCGTGATCATGGCTTGGTCGGGTCTGGCAAGTGCGTTTGCACCGCTGCTCATCTATCTATGTTTGGGGGGAAGACCCGCCCGAAACACCATATTGCTGGCGGTAATTACTGGTCTTGGAGTTGCGCTCCTGTGGCGATATTGGCACTGGGACAACGTCATTTATGAAGGCATGCCCGGTATAATCGCGGGATTGATTGTACTCCATATCCCGAACTTTTTCAGGAAATGTCCAGATCCGAAACCTTAATTATACTAATCGTCATCAGGTGTTCGCGACTTGATTGCTCTGGCATGTCTGCCTTTGGAAGTCCCACTTAGCGTATTCGCGTCAACTTTAGGATTTGATCAATTGAAAATTAATTAGGTATAATTTTTCCCCTTAGCGGGTTTTCCGCATTCTGGGGATCACACCTTCATCACAAAAGCTTCTGTCGACTACGTCGAGTCGATGATTTACGCCAAATTAATCTTCATCGTCCTCTCGCCAATCAGGCCTTTATCCTCATCAACTCGGCCGCATTCAAAATGGCAAGATTCGCGGTGTTCTCCAAATTGAGAAGCGAGACGACAAAGAAAACCCTGGCACTTCGAACATGGATGTATTCATTATTTTTCCCTGAGAGTATTTGCTTCGATGCAGAACCCAATCAACGTGGAATTGGTCTCGAATTACATGGGAATCACAATGACGGCCAGACCGTTTCGTGCCGATTGGTTTCTGCGATTCATGAAATTGAAGTCGAGTGACGTTATTTTCTCACTCCAGGCGGTGAGGGCGTATGGTGATTGTCCTCGATCAGCGGATCGTTTTGAAGAGACCGGGATTTTCCTGTGCCACCTGGTCAATATTGTTTTTATTCACCAAAAGATATTGGCGATTGAAGACGATCATCGGATTCAGCTTGGTCGGGTCGTCCAGATCAAGCTGATAACTGGGTTTGTTTGCAACCAGAGCAGCGACATGGTCGGATTTTACCGCGTGATACAGCTCATAGACAGCGCCAAAGGCAACCACCAGCTTGGGCCTGATGCTGGTGTCGAGATCCCAGAATTTCATCGCGTCAATGTCATGCGGCAGTCCAATTAATGTCAACACCAGGTTGCATTCAGGATGCAATTTGATCATTGCATCGAACCATTCGGCATTGTAGCGGTCCAGCTCATCATCCTCCCCTGATACTGCCGGCAACGGCGGCGCTTCCTGCGCCATAATCGTTAAACGATCATTAATGCCGCGGGTCAGCCCATTCTTCATGCGTTCATGCAACTGTTTGCTTGCGGGACTTTGGGAACGGGTGATGAGGAGAAGCTTATGTCCAGGAAAATTCGCGCCCAGATAATCTCCAAGATATTCCATGACATATTCGTTGGATTGCAACTCGTTCTCGATGATTAGGTCACGTTCTTTTTGCGGAGTTCGTAACGCCGAAATTATTTGCCCCACCACCAGGACGATCAGCATTATGCCCAGGATCCCAACCAGTGGCCTTGCCCAAGGCGATTTTTTTCTCCGATACTGGAACAGTCCAAATATCATCGCGACCAAAATTAACAACGAAACAATATTCATCTTCAACGATACTCCCGGATGAGTTTAGATTTTGCCTCCTGTGCCTGGAACTGCAGGGCAGAATAAAACGGATACACAGTGAAGATTATGACCGATTGCGGTATCATCGCTAAGCATGGAATTGGTACCAGTAATGATCAAGGTCGATTGGGGAACCTTACAGTTACCGTTATTTTGATTTGGAGGTCAAAACAAAGAAAAAGATAAAAAGTGAACCAAACAATTTTACCGTAATCCATAACGGTTCATCGGATGAAAATGTTTTTTCAATCGCTTCGTCCCCACCGGTCGCAAGAAAGTTGAACATCGAGTCAATAACCCAATTGACCCCGACCCAGAAAATGACCGCCAATACTACCGAAGAGATCACAATCAATACGTTGCGACTCGTCCATTCCCCGATTCTCTGAATCGGAGATCGTTCAAAGGCGGGCCCTATTTTACGCCTCATGGCCATAGCGGATTCTCCTGTTTATACGTTTAACCTATTGGATTTATCGAGGTTGTCACTAACTTTATCTATTTCAATATAATAATGGACAGGCCCGGTATATGCAATTGCCATATCGGGTTTTGAAAATATATGGATTCCATTAGCGGAACAATAATTCCCTTTTTAGTTTTGGCGCTGGCTCTGGGCGCCGCCATCCGGCAAGCCCTGTGGCGATGGCAACCATTGTACGCGGTCATGCTCTTGCTGGCGGGGATTTTTCTGGGGGTCAGCGAGCGCCGGGGGATGATCTCACAAATATGGCCCGATCTCGGTGATTCGCTGCGCTTTGCCGTGACCCTTGATCCGCTGCAATTGTTATTGATACTGCTCCCCACCCTGATCTTTGAATCCGCGATTACCATCGATCCGCGCTTATTCAAAAAAATGCTCCCTTCCCTGCTCGTCATGACTATTCCGGGATTATTGGTTTCAGCATTCATGATTGCGTGGCTGATGAAAATGGTGGTTTGCCGGGAATGGGATTGGCCTGCCGCGATCATGTTCGGCGCCTTGTTAGGCGCCACGGATCCGCGGGCAGTGCTGCGGCAAATACGCCAAACCGCCATCGGCAAGGAATTATCGACCCTGATCAAGGGGGAATCCCTGTTGAACAATGGTTTTGCCATTGTGATGTTTCTGGTCTATTATCAGGCGCTGGGCGCCGAAGGAATTTCTGCCGCTACCATCGGCCGTCAAATCCTGTGGGGATCACTGGTCGGCCCGATCATTGGGATCCTGATCGCGTTTGTCACGATTATCTGGTTGCGCAACATTTTCAACGATGCCCTGGTGGAAATCACCGTGACCATTGTAGCGGTCTATCTGACCTATTTTCTCTCTGAAAATCTGCTTCAGGTCTCGGGGGTGCTGGCCCTGGTATCATTAGGGTTGTTGTTTTCTGGAATTGGACGAACCAGCATCAGTCCCGAAGTGGAAAATTATTTGCAGCGCTTCTGGGAATTGCTTTCCTTTCTACTGCATACCTTTGTGACGGTGTTGATCGGGGTAATGATCGCTCTCAATGATCATATTGATTTCACCCCGGGATGGGGGTCAATGATCCTGGTATTTTCTGCTCTTTATTTGATTCGCGGTCTGCTGATTCTGGTGATCATTCCCATTCTCCGCTGGCAGGGATACCCCTGGAGCTGGCGGGAAGGGTTGTTATTGATCTGGGGCGGCATCCGCGGTTCAATCGGGTTGGTGCTGGCATTGATCCTCGCGCAATATGTCCATGTTTCATTTACGACTGGCGGTCAAGTTGTTTTCCTCGCCACGGGCATCTTTTTTCTCTCACTAACTTTTAATAGCATGTCCATCGAGCGATTGATCCGGCTGCTCGGCCTGCATCGACTCACGCCCGCACATAGCTATATGCTGTCGGCGGCAACCAAACAATTAGTCGACGAAACCAATAAAACCACGGCATCACTCAAAGCCGATCGGTTGCTCTGCAGTGCTGATTGGGAAATTGTGCGCTCCTACCTGCCTAAAATCGAATTTCCCGGCAATAACGACGAACTCAACAAAACTACGCTGCTGGATTTGGCTGCTGAAGCACGACGGCGTCTATTGGACGCCGAGAAAAAAAGTTATTGGCGCCAATACCATGAAGGTCTTCTGGGTCAACGTTCACTCCGGCAACTACTTGATTCCATTGACCAGACCCTGAATCGGGGCACCCATCTGAATGAGCGGCCAGGCCTGGAAAAACTCTGGGGTCTGTCGCCGCTGATTCAACGCCTGCAGCGCTTTCCAGTGCTTAACAAACTGGCACGCTTCTATTACTACAATCGGCTGGCCGATAGTTATAATGTCGCCCGTGGTTTCATGTCCGCTCAGGAAGAAGTGTTGCATGTGATCGATTCGGTTGTCTTCAACCAGGAATTATTAAGCCTGCTTGCCAATCAAATCCGGCAAAACCGCGAATTGGGATTGAAAACCATTACCATGATGCGCGAGGCTTTTCCAGAAATCACCGTGGCAATCGAAACCAGAACCGCGGTCAACTCACTGCTTAATCACATGCGGGCGGTGGGCGAGAAAATGTATAAAAACGGCTTTCTCGATGAAATTGAAGCCAATACCATCATTGAAACCATTGAAATCCGGATGAAGAAAATCCACGATACCCCGCCAACCATTGCCTACCCTCTCCCCCGGCAAATGTTGCGCGAGATTCCCTGGCTGAAAGAATTGGATGATATCACGTTTGAACGGGTGGTGGCGACCACCCGCGAACAAGTCTTCGTCGCCAATGAGATCCTCCTGCGTGAAGGTGAACCAAGCGACAGAATTTGTGTGATCGCTCGCGGCACGGTGTGTGTGACCAAACTTCGCCATGGCGGCGTGCAAATATTAGATGTCATGGGGGCGGGATCCGTGATCGGGGAAATGGGGGTATTGACACATACCCTGCGCAATGCAACAGTACGCGCGGAAAGTCCGGTCAATGCACTGTTCATTCAGGAGTCTGATATCCTGCGGATTATGAATGATTCACCCACATTGAAATCGCGCTTATGGCTGACTGCCGGGATGCGTTTCGCCGAAAATAATCTGATCGCCCGAGCGCCTTATAACAGCCTCGGTCAGCTTCGGCTCAGGCGCTGGTTGCATCAGGGACAAATTGCATATCCTGAAAATGGCAAATTGCAACGACTGGCGGGACCGGCGGTATTGCTGAGAGGAGAAGCGATAATCACCGAAGAAGAAGTAAAAATCATCACCCCGCCGGCATTGATTACATCCTCACTGGTGACGTTTCAAGCCAAAGCCATGATCTATCTCTGCCCCGGATTTGAAGTCGCCGGCGAGAGTTGATAATCGCCGCGTAGAGATGTCACCGGGATCATGATGGAAATCGCCGAAATCAACTGTCAATTAATCGCGGAACCGAAGAGATTCACCGGGTGTTTATTGTCATACTTATCATCGTCATAAAAAATCAATTTTGTGGTAATTTAATTTCTTCATAACTAACCTGAAAGAATCACCCCTCACTTACAGAAAGCATACGCCATATGACCATAAAACTCCATCTCTTGATCGGGTACTGCCTGCTGGCTGCAATTCTCTTTACTCCTGAGATTCTTGCTCAGGCACCACCAACTTATTCCACTTCCGCCATCCAGTTGATGCTGAAGAAGCTCAGTGTTCTTGGCCGGGTATTGTATGTGGCGGCCCATCCGGATGATGAAAACACCAATCTGATCACCTATTATGCCAATTATCAAAATATGGATGTCGCCTATCTCTCGCTGACCCGCGGCGATGGCGGACAAAACCTGGTCGGATCAGACATCGGCGATGCGCTCGGCATTATCCGCACTCAGGAATTGCTGGCAGCGCGGCGCATCGACGGCGGCCGGCAGTTTTTCACCCGTGCCCAGGATTTCGGATACTCCAAAACCTCATCCGAAACCCTGAATGTCTGGGATGAGCATACCATCCTCGCCGATATGGTCATGGTGATCAGGCAGTTCAAACCGGATATAATGATCACCCGCTTCCCACCCTTGAAATACAATTATATAACTCATGGTCATCATACCGCATCCGCCGATCTCGCGGAAAAAGCCTTCGCTCTGGCGGGAGATAAGACCGCCTTTCCCGAACAACTTGCGATGGTCGATGTCTGGCAGCCCAAAAGACTATATTGGAATACCTCCACCTGGTTCTACCAGAATACCGGAACACAAATTGACATCACCGATAAAATTATCGTCGATGTCGGCGCCTATATCGCTGCCCTTGGCAGCTCCTGTCCGGAAATCGCTGCCGAAAGCCGGAGTCGCCATCAAAGCCAGGGGTTCGGCACCGCGAAAAAGCGCGGGGTGCAGCTTGAATATCTGGAATATGTCATGGGTGAACCTGCCCGGCAAGATCTTTTCGATGACCTCGATCATACCTGGAAACGGGTAAAGGACTGCGATCGGATCGAAGCGCTGGTGGAGGAAGTGAATCGGCAGTTCAATCCCAATGAACCCGCGGCAATACTGCCCCAGCTCATCGACCTGCATAAACTGTTGGCGGAGCGCGATGATTTCTGGTTGCGCGTCAAACTTAAAGAAGTTGAAGAACTTATCACTGCCGTCACCGGCTTATTCCTGGAAGTTACAACCGATGATTATTCAGCTTCCGCCATGTCCGGAATCAAGATGACATTAACTGCCATCAACCGGTCGGATGCGGTAATCGACCTGACTGCGACAACCCTAACCGTTGCCGGCAAAACTGTCGCGGTCTCAACCCTGCCTGATGCAGTTGCGGATGCTAATATGACCAAGGGTGTCTCGCCACTCCAACCCGCGTCATTGCCGTCCACCGAGTCAGCAGCAAAATCGTTAGCTTTTAACGAGCCCATGGTGATGGAGAAAGAGTTCATAATTCCCCATGCAGCCCCGATAACTCAACCCTTCTGGCTGGTCGATAAACCCGCTAGTATCGGCATGTACCAGGTCAACGATCCATCACTGGCCATCATGCCTGAAAGTCCAATGGACAGCTACGCCACCTTTATCCTGCGCATCGCCGGTGTTGAGATCAGTTATGTCCGGCCGTTGCAATTCAAGTGGACCGACCGAGTGAAAGGCGAGTTATACCGGCCGTTTATCATTACCCCCGAAGTGACCATCAATCCCCAGCAAACAGTCGTGATCTACACCGGGGATGAACCCCGCGAAATAGTCTTACAGGTAAAAGCCTGGGCGAATCAGGTTTCTGGTGAATGCCGGCTGGAACTGCCGGCTGGCTGGTCATCGATACCGGAAACAAGAGCCATTAATCTTGGTAAAAAGGGAGATGAACAGCTCGTCTCTTTCACCCTGCAACCCGGAAAATCCGCAATTCAATTTGAGTTGAGACCAATCCTCAAAACCGCCGGTGGAATCGCCAATCTCAGCGCGCGGGAAATCGCCTATGACCATATTCCCATCCAGAATTATTGGCCTGCCGCATCCATTAAGATTGTTAAGCTGGATCTGCGTAAAAGCGGGAAAAGGATCGGCTACGTCATGGGGCCGGGAGACGAGGTGGCGGGAATCCTCGGTCAGATCGGCTATCAGGTTGAAATTTTGAATAAGGACAAAATGCCAGGCGGTAATCTGGCTGTCTACGATGCGATTCTCATCGGCATCCGGGCGTATAACACCGAAGCATGGCTGCCGCAACAACATGAGAAACTGATGGAGTATGTCAAACAAGGCGGCAAATTGATCGTTCAGTATCAAACGACCGGCGGCCTGCTCACCCAGGATATCGGGCCATATCCGTTCAAGATCGGCCGGGATCGCGTGACTGTGGAGACGGCAACTATGGATTTTATCGTTCCCACTCATCCGATATTTAATGCGCCCAATCAATTAACTGCCGCGGATTTTGCTGGCTGGGTTCAGGAACGGGGACTGTATTTTGCCAGTGAATGGGATGAGCGTTATCTGCCCCTGTTTTCCTGTCATGATCCCGATGAAGAACCGGTCAAAGGCAGTCTGCTGCTGGCCCAGTATGGCAAAGGCATATTCATTTACACCGGACTATCATTTTTTCGTCAATTACCCGCAGGAGTTCCCGGCGCTTATCGACTTCTGGCCAACATGATTTCATTCCGAAATTCCTTGGAATGAAGTCAATTTTTAAGGATAAAGTGAAGTCGGCAAATAATCAGTTGATAGCTTTCAATCCTGTATCTCATAGTAATCAATCGTCATCTTGATATATTAGCCAATCGATGTAAAAATGAGTGTATATCTCGATTGTGACTGAAAGGCAATTTCTTCTGAATAAGCCACCTTAAGAGATGATACTTAACACGGTCATAAACTGCACTTTTCAATCGTCCCTATGGGACTTATGGTTTCCTGCATCTCGGACCCGCCAATGAATGGGACGCTGCGCTGCTATCCTTTTGGATAGCCCGTCTCATCCGTCGGCTGACGGATTCGGCTGGCGGGCTATTGTCAATCATCCCATTCGGGATGAACCGCTAACAGCCCAGCGATTAATCGCTGGGAATAAAGAATTATACGACAAAAGTCCCATAGGGACGACCGAAAGTTGAATAAATGTTTCGCGAGAATATCATACTATCAAAAAGTGGAGTTTATGATCACGCCAGGTATAATCACCAAAAAAATATATGTTCGGGGAATTGAAAGTCTAAAAATCATGGAGGTGTCGTGATGATGGATGAACAATTATTGGCGCAGGCGGTGAATCGTATTGTCGCTTCCACGCACCCCAGCCGGGTGATTTTGTTTGGCTCCCAGGGACGCGGCGATGCGGACGATGGCTCCGATGTCGATTTGATGGTGATTAAACCGAAGGTGGAAAACCGAGGCGAAGAAATGATCAGATTAAGTGAAGCTGTAGGGAATATCGGGGTTGGCGTGGATGTGTTGGTCTATTCTGAAGATGAAGTAGAAAAGCGGCGAAATTGGTGTACGAGCCCCGTTTATTGGGCGCTACGTGAAGGGAAGACAATTTATGTCGCCAGATAACTCCAAACCGGCAACGGATGAAGCACAAGCTCTGTTGCGTATGGCAGAGCGAGACTGGTTAACAATATAGCTATTGTCGCAACATCCTGAAGCTCCGATTTCCATTATCTGTTTTCATGCCCAACAATACTTGGAAAAAACCATGAAGGCGGTTCTGGTTTCAAATGCGGTTGTTTTTCGGCGCACACATGATTTGGAAAATTTAGCACACTTGCTAGTGCGGCAAGGAATCGAATTACCGCTGCCCTTGGACCTGTTGAGACGCTTTAGCCCATTTGCCGTAACCTTCCGCTATGAAGATTTGGAAATTACGTTGGATGACAGTAACTATGTGGTGGAATTGATGGCAGACGTCCGCGCATGGGTTGGAAGGCAAATTTATGAGTAAGGTCTCGATTGACCGCCTGATCATTAACTCCCCCTATCTGGAGCCGGCGCGGCATTGGCATTACGAACGGGAGTCCCGAGAATTTTCACTGGCGGAAGGTCGCCGCCCGGCTGGATATGTGATTGCTTCCGCAAATGCCCAAACCTTCGATGATCCCGGCATCTTCGTCGAAATCCCGTTGGTCAACCAGATTCGCGGGCGGGTTAAGCTCTGGCGTGAAGCGGACTATCCGGGAGTGAGCAGTATCACGAAACGGTTGCTTGAGCACTGGCGCAACCCGGAAGAATTTGAGAACAGACGCTTTTTCTTTTGCCAGATGGAAGCGATCGAAACCCTTATCTGGCTGACTGAAGCGCCGCCCGCCGACCGGGTGGGGATTGAGATTCCCGGCGACGGCGGAGCGTTTGCTCGTCAATGTTGCAAGATGGCAACCGGATCGGGCAAGACCATCGTCATCGCCATGGTCATTGCCTGGCAGATTTTGAACAAGGTTACCTACCCTCATGACCGCCGTTTCTCCAAAAACGTGTTGGTCATCGCTCCCGGATTGACAGTTAGAAATCGACTGGCGGTACTCGAACCTGCCGCGATAGGGAATTATTATGGTGCATTCCACATCGTCCCATCGGCATTGTTGGATAAACTTCGCCAAGGCAGGGTGCTGATAAGGAACTGGCATGCTCTGAGTTGGGATAGTGCGGAACAAATTGGGAAGCGGCGCAGTGTGGACAAGCGAGGCGTCAAGAGTGATGAAGCCTATACCCGCGACGTATTAGGTAAAATGGCCAATGCCAAAAATCTCTTGGTGATCAACGACGAAGCCCATCATGCCTGGCGCGTTAACTGGGAAGCGGAAAATAAATATTTACGCCAGCGTGATCTCAAGGACAGCGCCGTGGAAGCCACGGTCTGGATTGGCGGATTGGATCGATTACATGGTTCGCGGAACATCCTTAAGTGTTATGACTTTTCCGCCACGCCATTCACGCCATCCGGCAAAAAAAGCAGTGAAGAATCGCTGTTCGATTGGATTGTCAGCGACTTTGGTCTGAATGACGCTATTGAGTCGGGTTTGGTCAAGACCCCGCGTGTCGTGGTTCGTGATGATGCGGTGCCGAACGCCAAGACCTATAAATCGCGACTTTACCACATCTACAATGACCATGAAGTGAAGGATGATCTGAATCGCAAAGCCAAACCAGAAGAACCGCTGCCCGATCTGGTACTGAATGCCTATTATCTGCTGGGCTATGATTGGCGGGAGGCACAGCGAGCCTGGGCAGCAGCCGATCTGAGAACACCACCGGTTATGATTACCGTTTGCAACCGCACCGAGACGGCAGCGCGAGTCAAACATGCGTTCGACTCCAAACGTATTCACATTGACGAACTATGTGATCCCAATCGTATCCTGCACATTGACTCAAAAGTCCTCGATCAGGCAGAATCACGAGAGGAACCGGTTGCGCCTATAGATACACCCGATGCAAACGACGAAACGAAATCCATGGATGAACCAACGGAGCGTAAATTAACCAAGGCTGAACAAGCTGAATTATTGCGCCGGACAGTGGACACGGTGGGATGTGCCGGTCAACCGGGCGAGACAATACAGAAAGTTATTTCAGTCGGCATGCTCAGCGAAGGTTGGGATGCCAAAACAGTGACGCACATCATGGGATTGCGAGCATTTACCAGTCAATTGTTGTGTGAGCAGGTAGTGGGTCGTGGCTTGCGGCGGACTTCCTACGAAGTTAAAAAGACTGTCGATGCCGAAACGGGCCAGGAAATAGAATTATTCGACCCCGAATACGTCAATATTTTTGGTGTTCCATTCACCTTTTTGCCACATGAAGGCGGGGGTGACGGCCCTCCACCACCGCCCACGCCCAAAACCGCCGTTGAACCGGATGCGGCCAAAGCACAATATGAAATCCATTGGCCGAATGTCGTGCGAATCGATCGTGTCTTTCATCCCACTCTGTCATTGGATTGGTCGATGATTCAACCTTTGGAATTGAATGCGGCACAGACCGCTCAGGTGGCGGAATTGGCGCCTATATTGGAAGGAAAACCCGATGTTGCCAAAATCAATCGCATTGACTTGGAACGATTGGCGCGCGAATTTCGTACTCAACGCATCATCTTCGAGACGGCACGGGATGTATTTGACCAGATGAAACATAACTGGAAGGGCAGCCGTGAAATGTTGTTGGCGCAATTGGTGCGGATGGTGGAACAATTCATCCAATCCAATCACATCACGATTTATCCCCAACTCTTCAATCAGGATGATCTGCGGCGACGTCTGGTCATTACCCTCAATATGTCGCGAGTGGTTCAACACATCTGGGAAGCCGTGCGACAAGAGAATACTGAACAAGCAACTCCAGTCTTTGACCACGACCATCCGATCAGCGCCACCGGGGATATGCGCATCTGGTACACCGGCAAACCATGTGAACGCACCCTTCGGTCTCATATCAACGTCTGCGTCTACGACAGCACCTGGGAGGCCTCCGATTCCTATGTATTGGAAAACAATCAATCTGTTGCCGCCTGGGTCAAAAACGATCATCTTGGTTTTGAGGTGTTTTATGTTTATCGTGGGGTGGTTCGCAAGTATCGGCCTGACTTTTTGGTGCGACTCGTTTCCGGTGAAATGCTGATCCTGGAGACTAAGGGACAAGACACTGAACAAGACCAAGTTAAGCGCCGTTATCTGGATGAATGGATACAAGCGGTGAACAGTCACGGTGAGTTCGGACATTGGCGAAAGGAGGTAGCACTCCAGCCCGGCGACATCCATGACATCCTTGCGGTCTAACGCCAGTTGAGAGAAACAGATGATCGTCCGATTAATATGAAAACACTTTTCAGCAAGAGACACATCGATGCCATAAAGAACAAGAAGTTTCCATTGACGTTTTCAAAACCACTCAGAATTACAATTGTCAGAATTTTAGAGAATTATTCTGATTTCAATGGATGGAATAATGAAGAAAATTTCAGTTTTTGTCAATCAGAAAATATTCTCAAGACATTTTTAGGGAAGGAGCAATTAGAAGCATTTAACGAGGAAGGCAAGCGAATTCCAGCCGATTTCAGGAATGTTATCATTTCAAGTTACCCAAGCGAATTTGTAGACGCGTTAGAAGCCTGGTTTGAAACAAAACCGCAAAGAGCCGATGAATGTGAGAATGAACTAAATGATGCCTTTTCAATGCATAATTCCCCATGGCGATTTGTCAATGGGGAAGTAATATTGGTTGACTCGGATTATTTGCACACGGAAGTCCAAGTAAAAACCTTATCTCTCTTAAAATCTGCAACCGCTTATGGGGCATTAGAGGAATTTCAAGAGGCACTTCAAGACTTACAATCCGGAGAAACCAAAGATGCTGTCTTCAAGGCACATAAGTCGGTTGAAAGCGCTATGAAAATCGTTTTGGAAACTGATGAACATCTTACTTTCGGTCGTTTATTATCTGCCTTGATAAAGTCGGGAATTATTCCTGATTATTATGATAACTTCTTAAATCATTTTGAACAGTTGATGTTGGGAGTGGCAAAGGAAAGAAATAATCCAGGACGAGCTCATGGTCAAGGAGTTCAGGTATTAGAGGTTGATCGGTATCTAGCTGAATTCACCATAAACTTGGCGGGTACATTCATTCTTTTTATAATTCAGCGATGGACCGATAATAGGAAAATACAACAAACGCAAACTGAAATTCCACCATTCCCAGAATCTAACGACATTCCGTTTTAAAAATGATAAATCAGAAATGAGAGAACCTAAACTCTTATTCTGTGATGCAGATTTTTCGAAATGATTGCCACAATTGATTTTCTTTAAGCATCCCGTAACATAAATAGTTGTCATGAGCAAAGATTCAGAATTCGGTCATGATGAGAGGAACAAATGATCCTTGGACAATTAAAGAATTGAGGGAATTATATGCCGGAAATCAGTCGCTAACTATTATCAAAAATCGAACCACTGGAGTAACTTTTATGTTTACACATGTAACCCAGGCACAGTATGTAGATGATTATCGCGTTCGACTATCCTTCAATGATGGAGCGCAAGGTGAAATCGATCTCTCCTCTGAGTTGTATGGCGAAATTTTCGCGCCATTAAAAGATAAATCCTTCTTTAAGTCCTTCACCCTTGAAGGACATACCCTATCCTGGAGTAATGGCGCAGATTTTGCCCCGGATTTTTTAAGAGAACTCATCTCCTGACTACCGAGAGATATAATTCCACATGGGGGAAAATGACATATCCCTTATTTGAATGTTTTCGTTTTTACTCTGATATACATGTGGATATATACGCCTATACTATCCTGATATGAAAACCAGTGAAAATCACAAATCCGAAAAAGATCACGCGCTGATCGAGCCGCCGCCGATCCTAACGTCATGGCATCGCCTGTATGGACTGGCATCGATTTTTCCTGATTTTCACGAAAGGCATTCAAATGAAGAAATCAGCAGCAGTGTTTCTTGACCGCGACGGCACCCTGATTGAAGACGCGGGATTTCTTCGAGACATTGCTCAGGTTGATTTTTACCCCCAGACATTTTCAGCTCTGAGCCGCCTTGGTGATTTCATCCTTTTTATTGTAACCAATCAGAGCGGGATTGCCAAGGGACTCCTTCGCCCTGAGGAGGCTCACGCTGTCAATGATTACGTGATGCAACGTCTTGCCGAAACGGGGACGAGAATTCGCGCCGTCTACTGTTGTCCGCACCAGCAATCTGATGGCTGTGTTTGTATGAAGCCGAATCCCTATTTTTTGCGGTTAGCTGAGCGGGATCATGGAATTGATCTGACACGGTCATTCGTGATTGGCGACCACCCGTCAGACATTGAACTGGCACAGGCTGTCGGAGCAACTGGAATCTACGTTCTCACGGGTCATGGGATGAAGCATCGTGAAGAACTCCAATTTCCCGCCACTGTTGTTGCTGACATCGGAGTGGCGGTTGATGTGATCTTGAGTACACATAACTCTGGCATTTCTCAATCAAGGTTGGCTTGCGAGACTTGAATCATTTATAAATAACCAAATATGGGGCGCCGAGTTTACCGGATGAGAGCCCCATGTCTTCACGCGGCTCTCGCATCAGCATGCGCCTTATTCTCATCGTCATCGAGTTTTCGAAAATTCGACATTGATGGGAAGTTGGTAATAAGGCACGACCAGTGCCGTGTGCGACATGGCATGCACGGATAAGAACGCCACTATTCGTGGCTGACTACGAACACCCCTCTTCAAGCATAACAGCGATCAATTTTCGAAAACTCGATGATAAAAGGTATAGTACCCAAGCATTGACTGCGCAGCCGACAGTTAAGTAACTGAAATACAAAATACAAAAAATATCCCGTTAAATTAATCAATCCGCATGAAAAATAATGACCATCATAGTTCCGATAAAGATCTCACGCTGATCGAGGCACCGCCGATCCTGAAGTCATGGCAGCGCCTGTATGGGGTGGTGATCGGTTTTCTCCTCCTGCAAATCGCATTCTACTATCTTCTGACGGTGTTGTTAAATGAGTCCGCTTGACTGGTCAGTGATGCTGGGAACCCTGTTCTTTATCGTCGGGTTTGGAACCTGGAAGACACGGGGTATACAAAATATCACCGGCTACGTATTGGGAGACCACAATGCCCGCTGGTGGACCGTGGGTTTGTCGGTGATGGCAACCCAGGCCAGCGCCATCACCTTTCTTTCAACTCCCGGCCAGGGTTACACCGACGGGATGCGGTTTATCCAATTTTATTTTGGCTTGCCCCTGGCGATGATCATTATTTCAGCCGTATTCATCCCGTTGTATTATAAACTTCGAGTGTATACCGCCTATGAATTTCTCGAATCCCGTTTCGACCGTAAAACCCGGGTATTGGCCGCCTGTTTGTTTCTCCTTCAAAGAGGATTGGCCGCTGGTATCACCATCTACGCACCTGCCATCATCCTGTCACAGATTCTGGGATGGACACTGAATTTTACCGTTGTATTTACCGGCGTTCTGGTAGTGATTTATACGGTGTCAGGAGGCGCCAAGGCGGTCAATCAAACCCATCGCCATCAGATGGCGGTCATCTTCGCCGGCATGGTTTTGGCGTTTGGCATTCTGCTGTGGCGGCTTACCACCCATGTGAATCTGACTGAAGCATTGCAATTAGCAGGAAAGATGGGGAAAATGAATCTTATCGACCTGAAACTCGATTTCAGTAATCGTTATAATCTCTGGTCGGGATTGCTGGGCGGCTTATTTTTACAGTTGTCCTACTTTGGCACCGATCAATCCCAGGTGCAACGATACATATCCGGCCAGTCGATCAGGGAAAGCCGCTTGGGTCTCTTGTTTAACGGCCTGGTAAAAATCCCCATGCAGTTTTTTATTCTGTTGACCGGAGTATTGATCTTCGTTTTTTATCAGTTCAATCAGGTGCCCTTGAACTTCAACCAGAGAGCCTTGGAAAAAGTTCGTTCATCGATAAAAGCTGATGACTTGATTCGCCTGGAAGAACAACATCATCTCTTGTCAACAGCAAAAGAAAAGGAGATTGGCGTTCTCCTCGATTCCATCCGCAGCGGCAACCATATCGTCGGGGATCAATCGCAAGATATTATCAGACAATATCTTGATCGCGAAAACAACCTCCGTGAAGAAACAAAATCCCTGATTCATGCGGCCTCCAGTGCGACTGATACCGCGGATGAAGATTATATCTTTATCAGTTTTGTAATGAATTATCTCCCCTGTGGCATCATCGGCCTGCTCCTGGCGGTTATCTTTTCGGCAGCCATGTCATCCACTTCAGCAGAATTGAATGCTCTGGCATCAACATTCATTGTTGATATTTATAAACGAAATTTCAATCAGAACGCCACCGACACGCATTATCTGAACCTATCCAAGGCAGCAACGATCAGTTTTGGCATCGCGGCCATCTTGTTTGCCTTGATAGCATCCTTGTTCGAAAATCTGATTGAAGCGATTAATATCCTGGGTTCATTGTTTTATGGCACCATCCTGGGAATATTCATGGTGGCGTTTTTCTCCAAGTTCATCAAGGGTTCCGCAGTGTTTTACGGCGCGTTATTGGCGGAAGCGATGGTCGTCTTGATTTATGTGTTAAGTCGAAATGGGGTGCTGTCCATTGAATATTTATGGCTCAATCTGATCGGATGTCTGCTGGTCATGGGGTTTAGCGCTCTCATTCAGCTCGGACGAAAGCGCCTGAATCATTCTCGCAAGTGATTTTTCTCCAAGGTCTTATCTCGCGCCAGCGTTAAATAATTAGTCGGGTGAAAGTCATTTTCACGAATAAATTGTATGAATTCAGGATCGATCAAGGTCTGAAGTTCAGCGATGCGGGCGGGGTGATGGATATAACCCTTGAGATAAGGGACAAGGTATTGATCTGGTTTATCGGTGTTAGGCTGGCAGGGATGTAAAAGAACTTGTATCAGTGAATCATGTGAAATTGAGTTTAAACCCGCCATGATAGCATTGACATTCTGAAATCCCGTGTGCATAACCCCTAAAAAAACCGGATTATAAATCAAGCAATGGTCAATGGCAAGGCGCTCATTGGTCACGGCAAAATGATTCAAAAGCAAGTGCTTGATCAGATTCGGCGCGAGAAAAAAACCCCATCTGCCAATGTGAAACGGCTCTTTAACCAAACGAATGGCGGGGATATTGTAATCATTTGCCAGTTGACAAGCAATTTTGAAAATCGTCGGGATCATATGGGTATGACGGTGAGAATCGATATGATCAATGATAATTTCGTGCTTTGCCAGGCATTCAATTTGATCCTTGATTTCATCCTCTATGGCTTGCAGCAACCGGGCATCCGGGTGTTTCAAAGCGTGGTATAATTTCACAAAGCCATAGCGATAATACCCGGAGCCATCGCACAATGGATCACTTTTTTTTATGCTCCGGCCACTCCTTCCCTCCACCAGGTTGAGATGGACACCGACACCCAGATCTTGCGCGCCGCGAATCATGTCACATGCTTCCGCAAACGCGGTCCCATTGGTGCGAATCGAAGTCGAACGCAATAGCCCCCGTCGACAGGCGATCTCGATGCCGGTATTGAACCCTGTCGACAAGCCAAAATCATCCCCATGAAAGATTATCTTTTTCATGATCTGTAGGTGATCAGCAGGTGGGTACGATTGGAGTTCATGGTCAGGCGGTGATGAAGCACCTGGATTTCATCGTCAATCTCATCATGAATCCGTTGCAGGTCACCGTCAGTTAGACGGAGCAAGCGCTGATCCTGCTGAATGCGATGATAAGCACCAAGGCGGGCACGCAGGAGGAAACCAAAGGTCGTTATCATCATTTTCTCCTTGATGGCGGTTTTCATCAAATTCAACAGGTCATTCAGCAACGTGGTTTTAATGGGGATATCGGCGATCAATAGTTTGCCCCCGGTACATACCACTCGTTTGGTTTGTTTTATGAGCGCAATGATTTCACCGACATCACGGTAATATTGAACGACGCTTAAACAAATGGCTTTGGTGAATGTGGCTTCCGGCAGAAAGGATAAGTCAGTATAATCTTGGCCCAATCGGAGAAAGGAGAGCCGCTCCGGCGCGTTGAACCTGGCACTGTTTTCGGCGATGTAATTGGCGGAAGTATCAAGCGCGATTATTTGTTTTACCCGTGGCAGAAGAGCACGTTCCAATAATCCCGGCCCACAGCCGATATCGAGAATGACATCATCCTTGTCATAAGCGAGAATCTGATGCGAAGCCGCAATAAAAATCTCCATGTTTTTTTCTAAAAAAACTGCCGGGAAAACGTTTTCTTCATTCCAGAATTTTATCCATGGATTGGCCAAGAATTACACTCCCTGATTTATAATGCTTGTTATCGGAAAGGGTTAAAATTGTTTATCACGCACCATTTCCCTTATGAATTCTTCGCCATTTTTTCGCCATCGATAATTTCATCGATGATATACAACGGCCGTTTCTTCTGTTCGAGAA
>CAZTTH010000020.1:61659-68782 GCA_964615975.1 uncultured Lentisphaerales bacterium
TCGCCATCGATAATTTCATCGATGATATACAACGGCCGTTTCTTCTGTTCGAGAAAAATTCTCCCCACATATTCGCCTATACACCCAATTAACATCAAATTCAGACTGCCATAAAAGGAAATTAAAATAACAATCAATATCTGCCAGTTGATGGTTCGTTCGATCAGGGAAAAGCTGATAAATAACAGAAACAACAGACAACTGACGATGAATGATAATAATCCCGCGTAGATACCGATATTTAATGGCAGCGTTGAAAACGAGGTAATCCCCGAGACCGCCAGGTGCAACGAATCTAATAATCGATATTTCGGCTTGCCCGCCAGACGCTTCTGAAGATCGAAGGGAACAATATCATATTTGAATCCCATCCAATTAAACAAGCCGCGCAGGAATGGATCGAATTCATTGATACCTTGAATCTGAATCAGAACTTTTCGATCAATCAGGCGGAAATCGCTGGAGTTGTAGAGAATTTCCGTCGTTGATAATTTGTTTACCAATTTATAGAATGCGCGTGATAATACATTTTTAAGCAGGGAACGTTGCCATCCATCCCGCCTGGTGAAGACAATATTATTGCCCGCTTCGTACCGGGCCAGCAATTGTGGAATCAGCGCGGGAGGATGCTGCAAATCACTATCCATCATGATCACCACATCAGCATCGGCGTAATCCAACCCGGCTTTAAGCGCCAATTGATGTCCGAATCGGCGCGACAGGTGTATGGCTTTAATCCACGGATATTTGCGTGCCAGTTCACCGGCAACGATGAAGGTGCGATCTGTCGAACGATCGACCACGATAATCAGTTCGCCCCGGTAACGGGAATGTAATTGGACAAAAACTTTTTCACATTCCTGCACCAGCGGCTCCAGACATTCTTCTTCGTTATATGCCGGAGTTACAATTTGTAATAAGGGGAGTTCGACCATATTCGACTTCATGCGTTTAATTTCGCCGTTATCAATAATTTTATGGTGACAACATCGTCCACATTAACCCATTGACGATGCTTTACCCGATCCAGTCCATTTCCGATGGTTTCATAAATCAATAAAAATAGCAGCGGATACACCTCATAAAATGCGCGCCATTCATAAAAAACCACCATAATGAAATTGACGGTCAGCAAAACTGGAAAAACCGCGATGAACAAACGGCGCAGCACCGGATGCTTGGACCGCCATTTCCAGAGACCAACAACCAATGCCAGGGGGATATACATCAACGAGAAATAATATGCGGTTAAATCGATTTCGGCGATGAAATACCAAAAATGATGCGCCAATAACCAGGAAAGGTTGTTTCCCAGTTCGCGGTGAAACACCGCGCCCGGCAACTGACCATAGTGTTGCGCCAGATAAACTTTAACGCCAATGAAATAGGTCGCCTGCAATATCAGACTGAAGAGGAATTTTTTCCATGGCATTACATCCCACAAGACTACCAGAAAAGCAAAACTGGTCAGGATAAAACTTTCCTTGTGCCAGATCGCGAGCGCAAAACAGAGGTGAAACAGGAACAGCCGTCTTTTGACAATGAGAAAATACCCCAGGGTTATCATGCTTAAATTGGACATGTCGTAGATATAAGTCGTCATATGAAACAGTACCGGCGTCATTAAGCTGAATGCGACCGGAATGAGAAAGCGCGTGTGGATGTCAGAAACATCATAAAGCGTCTTTGCCAGGGAGCCGATAACCCACAACAGGAGAAAATGAGCGCCGATCGCAATCACGATACTGATGGCAAATTCAACTTCAAACGGTTTCAAACCCATGGTACGATGGCTTAACGCGAGAAACAGATCGCTGTCTTGAAGATTTTTCCTGATCTCCTGCTGTCGCTCCAATGGGATCAATCGGCTCAGATGGCGTATCAATAGCGGAACCAGTGGTCGCGAAGCAACCCGCGCGTGTCCTTCTCCACTCATTACCTGATTCCAACTAATGGTACTATGATTATGAAAACCAGGGCGTAAATAAGCCGCGAACACCACAATTTGACTGAGGCTTAAATAGATGACCGCAAGAAACAAACCGGTGAATATTTTGGTTATGAATTCCTGGGGTGGAAAGGGTGGACGAAATATGATGATTGCAACCATCACCAGTAATGCTCCGGCACAGAACAATCCATATCTGAACATTTCATCAACCATCGCGAATCGACTTTCCAGGGAAATCGCATCACCCGCCATTGCCTTAAAAACCGGAAACGATCTCGTTTCGATATATGGCCGCAGCCACATGTGGCCATATAAAAAATAGAGCAGGTAAATGACTCCGATAAAAATGAATACCCCCCCCAGAAACACCAGGAAAATCCGGTTCAACTGACACCACTCCCTGATCGCAGGTTGATAATCTTTATCTGGGTTCATCGATTTGCTTTGAGATGGGATTATTGCACGGTGGAGAAACGGAGAGCGGACATTCCTGTCCGCTATAAATCTGAAACCTTGGCGGTCTGGAATGTCCGCCCTCCGATAACATCAAATCAAAAATTTTAATGCTTGTCTAATCACAAAAATAAATACTCATACCTAAGCATCATTACCGATAAATGCTTATTGCCCAAATTCATCGGTATAATCCGCCATGGCAGCGGTTACGACTTTCAACGCGTGGTCACGGTCATATTCCTTTTCTATAAAGGTTTGCGATTCTTCCCCAGGGATCATTTTGTAGGTGCTGAAGTAATGGTGCAGGCGCTCGATCAGAATGGTCGGCACATCGCTGATTTGCTGGGCGCTGCCCCAAAAGTTGTCATTGGCAAGAACTGCTACAATTTTATCATCAGCTTCTCCATGATCGATAACTTGTATCCCACCAATCACGCGAGCTTTGAGTATGACTTCAGATCGATTAATCGGCCGCTCGCTCAAGACACAAATATCCAGAGGATCGTAATCAGCGCGATTGGCACTTGAAGAAAACGCGCAAACCCTAGCCCCGCAATAAGTTCGCGGAATAAAACCATACAATGTCGGCGGTTGTGACGATGACCGTTGCGGACGATCGACCCGCATATAACCGGTAATTTTATCAATTTCATATTTTACCAGATCATACGGGGTAATTTCAATATACGCATGGACGATCTCTGGCGGATTTGGACCAATGTCCAAACCATGCCAGGGATGCGGCCGCCAACGAAAAAAAGGTTCGGGAAACGTCATAGGTGCTATTTCGTTCAATGATTATAGACTGCAAGCAGTCGAATTTTTGACCACCATCGTTCTAGTCAGACTGATAAACTTTCAATCTTCTTCTAAAAACTGATTGTGTTCATTATATCACCGGGGTGATTTCCGCAAAGAAAATAGATTCATCCCAACGCCCTGAGGCTTCCTTATGCCATCCGCGAATCATGATTTTATCATCGATTTCCAGATAAGGGATCGCTTTTTTTCCGGTTTTTGATGATAAGTATTCAGCCGCCTTGGTGTCGGCATCGATATCTATTTCATTAAACTCAATGTTGTTTTTCCTTAATACATCCTTAAATCTTCGACAATCCGAACACCAGGGTGTTGTATAGACATTTAAACGATGTTTGCTTAGTTCCTGCCAGCTCATCAGTTATTCCTCCTGAATTCTTTAGTGATCAATCAACGGTAAAGGGTTAATCAATGGTTTTAGCGCAAAATATACGGCCACGGCAGCACAGTTTGCAACATTCAGAGAATTTTTCCGCCCAAATACAGGCAGACAGGCATAGGCATCGCATTTATCAAGTGTTTTTGGTGAAATTCCCAGGGCTTCATTGCCAAACACCAATGCCAACGGATAACGAAACTCGATATGCCAAATCGGCGGAGCATTTTCTATGGTCTCAATAGCCAGACGAAATACCCGTTTTTCTCCCAAGGCGATCATAGCTGTCTCACCATTATCGCAATGCTCCCAAGGCACCATTTTATCACAACCACGGGCAGTCTTATTTAACTTGGGATGCGGTGGCGCTGGTGTATATCCGCACAGTATTATCTTTTCAATTTGGGTAACTTCGGCCAGGCGAAAGATATTGCCTGTATTATAAGCGCTGCGCAAATTTTCCAGTACCAATATAATTTCATGCGCATTGAATGACGGCTGCTTGGAGTCCTCTCTGTCCCCAACGATTATTTTGGTCATGATCAGAGATTAGATATAATTACGCCGTTTATGCGTGGAGGGGATTCCAAGTTCTTCGCGATACTTGCTGATCGTTCGTCGCGCCACGTTCAATCCATGTTTTTTTAGCTCTTTGGCTATCTGCTGATCACTGATGGGATGAGATGAATCTTCCACGGAAATAATTTCCTGTATTTTGCTTTTTATGCTAAGGTTTGACAGGGAATCGCCATCATCGGTTTGATACCCTGAATTAAAAAAATGCTTAAGGGGAAACATCCCCTGCGGAGTTTGGATAAACTTATTGGCAACTGCCCGGCTGACCGTAGTTTCATGAACTCCGATATCCTGAGCAACCTGATGCATCGTCAAGGGTTTCATTGATTCTTTCCCATTATTAAAAAAATCCGCTTGATACGAAACAATGCAATCCGCTATTTTTTTTATCGTTGTTTGACGCTGATCCAAACCTTTCATCAGCAAACGCGCGTTGTTGATTTTCTCCCGAAGATATGCCTTGGTTTCAGCACTGGTGTCTGGATCTGATAATAACCTTAAATAACGTGGCGAGATACGCACCACAGGTAAATAATCTTTACTTGTTGTCACGTGAAATTGGCCATCATTATTTCTATTGACCACTATTTCCGGGAGAACATATTGATCTGCTTCAGTTTCATATTGGCTTCCCGGGCGTGGTCGAAGATTGCGGATTTCACGAATCACATCATATAACATGGCAGGCGTTGACTTCACCAGTTTGGCAATTTCCGGAATACGGTTGTTTTTCAATAAATCAAGATATTTATCCACAAGCTTATACGCCAGGGTGTTTTTTTTACCCTGACGGGACATCTGTAACAACAAGGATTCACGGAGATTGCGGGCACCAACCCCTGGCGGATCAAAGGTTTGAATAAACTGCAATGCTTTCTCAACTTTTTCTGGCGGGATGCCTCGTATCTGAGCTATTTCCTCTAAATGTGCTCGTAAATATCCGGATGGCGCAATATTACCGATTATGGCTTCACCGATCGCCTTGATTTCAGGATCTGCCGAACTGGTGCGCAATTGCTCCAACAAATCATCCGCGAGTGTGGGGCGGGTTGTCAGGGAATCAAAAAAATGTTGCCTTTTCTCTTCATCCTCGGTTGATGTCTTGGTTATTTGAGATTGGCTGGCGTATTCCCACCAGCCCTGATCCATTTGCATCAAATTAGCGAGAAACTCATCTTTTTCAGCGACCAGCGCCGCCATGTCATGATTAAGATCAGGTGGCGAATCCATTTCTTCGATGGGATCGCCGATTAGCATTTCGTTGCCATGCAGATTATGCTCGCTGGATTCACCTTCGTCTTGATCTTTAATGTCATTTATATCACTGTTTTCCAACGAATTTTCACTCCGCTTTGATTCAGACTCCTCTACCCTTTCCAAAACCGGATTCAAGATTAATTCTTGATCGATTAATGCTTGGATTTCCATGTAGGGCGCGGTCAATAAGGCTAAGGATTGAATCTGATGCGGAGCTAAACTCAATTCCTGCCGCAATTCAGGAGATTGATATAAACTTTGTTGCAACATGATGTTATGGTGCCTGTACGTTGTGTTTATGTTGTACTTTTCAAGATCATCAGGTATTAGAAAAAGATAACATGTGTTCCCTTCTAATTGAAATGGCGAGATTCTAAAGTTCGACTGCTTTCAACCCTACCGATCGGGTTAATCTTGAATTCATCTCTCAACAATTTAATTCAACATCCGCTGGATGCCCACATTATGCATTATCGGCTACCATGCCGGTGAATATTTTGTCACTGAACATTCTTGCTTTGAACTCCCTAAAATGCTAAATGGGTAATTTTGGTATTCATTCAGAATACATCAGAATGTAACATGTATATTATTAAAACTAACCGCAAGACAAGGCAATGTCAAAAGTGATATAAAAGGAATGCCCATGATAGAAGTAATCACACTAGGCAGTGGGAGCGCAGGAAACGCGGTAATCATCAAATACCAGGAACTGGGAATTTTAATCGACGCCGGTTTTTCAGCAGTGGAATTGGATCGGAGGCTTAATGAAGCCGGTCTTTCACCTCAACAGATTTGCGCCATTTTAATTTCGCATGAGCATGATGATCATGTCCAGGGAGTACGTGTATTCGCGAAACGAAATGGAGAATTACCGGTATATGCGAATTCACTTACTTTCGAACGCTTGCGTCTGTTGCGCAAAGCTCCCGAAAACATGACTGTTTTCACTAACGGTTCCCCATTCACGATAGGCGCATTTAGCATTGAGGCTTTTTCGATCTGCCATGATGCCGTCGATCCGGTGGGTTTTATTATCAAGTGTCAGGATCGCAAGATCGGCATCGCCACCGACCTAGGATATGCCGGGAAAATGGTGCCGCTCAAACTTCATAACAGCCATCTCTTGATTCTCGAAAGCAATCATGACCCCGATAGGTTGCGTCAATCTCAACGACCTCCATACCTGCAGCATCGCATTATGAGTCGTCGGGGACATTTAAGCAATCAGGATGCGATCGATTTATTGGCACAAACTATTGGGCCTGATACTAAGCACCTGATTATGGCGCATTTAAGCGATGATTGCAACCATCCTAATCTGGTCTTCAACCTGGTCAGGAACTATTTGCAATCCATTAAAAGAAATGATATTGAAGTCGTTATCGCCGAGCAAAACCGCATCGATAAAAGAGTTGTTTCATAAAACAAAGCCACCAACAATTTTTGTTGGTGGCTGTTTTTATATTTATATATATTGGATTTGGGGTTTTATGGGATAACCCATTACTATTATGGTTCTATATAAATCAATGGATTAACTACCGCCTGATTTCCTTTGATATCAAGCAACAAACTTGTCCCATCGAAATTAACCTTGATATTATTCCCGGAATTGAGCGTGATAATTGTATTAAGTGTAATTGTGATCTTACATTTATTCTCATCAATAGTAATATCAGTAATTG
>CAZTTH010000021.1:0-14443 GCA_964615975.1 uncultured Lentisphaerales bacterium
TATATAAGTTTTATCAATGAGCGATTAATTCCCGAAATTTATCCCGATTGGGATATTTATACACATTGTCATGGACTTTTCAAAATTTAGAATTAATTGGCAGTTGGTAGTAAGGTACGATTAGTGCCGTATGACATTCTGCCATCGGGAAGAATGCCACTACTCGTGGCTCAATATCACTAAGTTAAGGAAGTTCGGCGCTCACATGAGGGCGGGTTTTCTTGCCCGCCTTCTGGCATACAGGAATGTCTGCCCTTCATTAACCCTACCTGGCTAATATGCGTTTAGCGTAGAGTTTGAAGCTGGTGGAGTTTGGAGTTCATCCTTTTAGGATGCTCCTCGCTCAGGCATTATTGCCATTCAGGCTAAAAGCCTGTACTCCAACCGACACTAAACACATACCCTGGCTACGCCAGGTTAACCGTCAGTAACCTTGAGACTTTGACTCGTAGTTGACTACGAACCACCTATCCCAAGTGTATTGTCATCAATTTTCGAAAACGCAATGACTGTAATCATTCAACCGTGACATCAATACCACAGCCACAAGCGCAGGAAATCGATGGTGCGATGAGATAATATCCACCAGATCGGGCGCTCGCCGGCATTGATTTTTGCCACCCCGTTCATCCCCGGCCGCCACCAGCTATCCGGGGGTACATTGAAGTGACAGCGAATGATAAAAATGTTTTGCTGATCCTTGGCCTGCGCGATCGGCTCGATATGGGTGACTTTGATCGGGAATTTGAGCTTGGGTTGACTCGAAAATGCAGCCTCACCAAGCAAATTATCGCTGACCTCATGGATATCGGACTCTTTCACATCGAGATCCAGATAGAGTTGTTCCAGGCCTGAGATTTGAAATAGGATTGCTCCTTTTTGCACCGGCGAACCGATCTTTTCTTCATATTCGCCTTCGGCGATGACACCGGCAATCGGCGCGCGGATTTCAGCCTGGGTGATGCGGTAATTCACTAATTCGAGACGAAGTTCGGTTTGTTTTACCTGGGCGGCGGCAATCTGCATATTCGATAAATCTTTTTCCGCGCGCGCTTTTTCGATTTCGCGGAGGAAACGATTTTTTTCGGCGATGGCTGCCGCTTGTTCGAGCAACAATTCCCGGGTATCGAGGGAGAGCAGGAGATCGTTGGCCTGGACGATATCACCCACTTTGAAATTAACCGTCTTGATAAAACCGTCAAAAGGGGCAGGAGTGTAGGCGGCATTCTCACTGCGAACAGTAAAGGGCGCTTCGACCCGATACTCCCATTTCCCGAAGATTAAAAAAACCAACAACCCGGCGCAGATCAGGGCGATCACCTTGGCCCAGGTATGTTCGACTCCAAATACCTTGCCCAGCCATTCCTTGAGCTTGGCACACCAACGGGCGCCGAACCAGCGATCGCTATGCTTCAAATCCGCCAGCAGGCGGGTTGATTGATCGCAGTATAACCGCAAATAACGCATCTCGTCATCCGAGAAAGCCTGGGAATTCCGTTCGAGGGTGACCACTGCCTGCGGTTCCTTTTCGACCCGCAGGGGCAATGAGCACACAAAACTGGTCGCTTGTTCGCGGGCATAAATCTCATGATCCCGCGACACATAGGGGTCATCGGCATTGCCGGGATGAACAATTTCCTGATCCTGATCAAATGCCTCCTCCATCGCGAATTCCAGCTTTTTGACCACCGACATTTTGCGATCGAACTTCTCGGTATGGCTCATGGCCTGCAAACGGATGTATTTGCCTTTAAGCCATCCCAGGCTGACCCGGTCGCATTGGAATCGGGAGGCCATTTCATTGCAAAAGCACATTGCCGCGGCGATGTAACGCTTTTCGGCATTGATCAATGCCAATAAATCGAGGACCGCCGCGAACTGGGTGACATCCTGTTGGGCGCGCACCACCGTGCGGTATTTCTGGTAGTTGAGTGGAATCGAGGCAGCCAGGCGCAGGCGCACCAGCAAATGTTCGCCGGCTTTGCGATCCGGATCATCTCGTTGAAACACCGCGATGCAAAATTCATCCGGGCGGCCGGTATCGAAACGAATTCCCAAAATGATTCCCGTGGTCCCGCTCAATTCAAGTTCTTTGGTGGTTTGTAAAAACGACCCCTGATGGGCGCAGGAGTCAGCGATTGGCTGTAAACCGGTGTTCGCGAAACGGCCAAGGAATTCAGTTTTCTTATGCGCATTTACCTGGGCGGCAATCATTTTCCAATCCGCCGCGGTCGCGGCCGCCGCTCTGATGGCGATGATCCCGCCTTCCGCCTTGATCAATTCCACCAGCGTTTTGACCAGATTGGGCCAGAATTCCGCCGGCGGTCCGGCATACTGCTCCAGGAGATGAAGCTGATCGATGACATCGGCATGGCTGGATACCACGGTCGGAACCGGAACTGATTCTTTGAAATCCTCGATCATGATCAGTAGGTCACTTCCAAAATCCCGGCCATTCCTGGCGGCGCTTGTTGCTGATTATTGACAAACAAGGCTTTGATTTTACGCAAGCCGCTGGCGGGATCGGTGATTGGCGAGATATAGGCGATTTTCCCGGTGAAATGGAGGTCGGTGTCGCCCAGCTCGAGGATCAGCCCGGTTTCCTGTCCAAGCCGCAACCGCGTCGATTCATTACTGGCAACATGACCGACAAAATAAAATTGACTGACATCGACGATGCGCAACAAGGGTTGAATGGCATCGCAGATCTCCCCTTCATGGCGAATAATTTCGGTAATAATCCCATCGATGGGCGCTTTGATGATGCGGCGGTCGATCTGTTCTTTTGCCATCTCGTATTCGATGCGTTCACGCTCTTCGCCGACCTTCAGGCGTTCGTATTCGGCAATGGCAATCATGTATTCGAGTTCCTTTTTATCCAATTCATCTTTGCTGACGGATTTGGTGCTCTCATACAGCCTTTTGGTGCCTTCATAATCGACCTTGAGGGTTTTGACCCGTTGTTCGGCGGAATCCAACTCGACCTTGCTTTCGTAAACCAACAGGCGGCGAGCCGCTTCCAATTCCTCCTGTTTTTTGTCCAGTTCGATTATCACATCCCCCTTTTTTACCCGATCGCCTTCGGCATAATGAAACTTATCGATGGCGCCTGAGACCACCGAACTGACAATCTGGTCGTGAATCGGTTCGGTGATGCCGGAAATCATGAGCGTCTTCGCGGCAGACGCGGTAAGACCATTCATTCCCAAAATCCCCGGCAAGATGAAGCAAACGCAGTATTTGATTATTTTATCCATGATATGAATGCGAGTTATTTAGTGGTGGTCTGTATTCACGGTCACTGATTATTCGGTCAGGGTCGCGTCGATGTTAATGTTGCGTTTCGCCAACAGGGTGGAATTGATAAATTCCAGGTCGAGCATCGCCAGTTGATAACTGACCAGGCTGTTGATGCGCTCCAGACGGATTTCAAACACATCCTCCTCGAACTCCAATACCCGGCGGCTGTCGCTTTTGCCTTCTGCCAATTTGGTGATTTCAGTGGACAGCAGTTTTTCGTTAAATGCCAGTTCCCGGTCATAGGTGGCCATTTGATTCACGATGAATTTCAAGCGCTGCAGGATGGTGTCGACGGTGTTGACGATTTCAGTTTCGACCGCCTTAAGTTCATTCAGCGCTTTTTGTTTGCGCAGCCTGGCTGCCTGCAATTCACTTTTGCTGCGTTTTCCGCCCCCCAGGGGGATGCGTAATTCAAGTCCGACACTCCAGGTTTCGAATTCTGATTCCCGGATGTCGCCATAGGATCTGTCGATCGAATCAGCCAGGCCGTTCAAGCCATAACTAGTGGTAAGATCAAGTTGCGGCCAGCGTTGATTTTGCGCGTATGCCAGACGGATGCTTTCCTGTTCGATCGTTTCCCGGTTGATCGCATAGTCGGGATTCTCAGAGACCGCCTGGGTCATGACCGCGTCGAAGTCCAGGGGTTCAGTCGCGAGTTGTGGTTTTTCAACCGCGATAAAATCGAATTTGCCATCGGTGATGGCATGAGCAATCAGGGTATGAATTTGATTGCGGGCGGTAATCAAACGTTGCGATGCCTCGTCGCGCAGCCGCAACCGGGTATCGCGTCCGGTCAGGGCTTGTTCGATTTCCAGTTCCGACATTTTACCGGACTTGACACGCGCCCTATTGTCCACGACAATTTTGTCGGCAATGGCGAGGGATTCATTACGCAAATTGTATTCCTCCTGGGCGGCAACCAGCTGCCAGTACAACCGTTCACCCTGCAGCAACATCGACAGCACCTGGCGGCGCAATTCCTGATAGGAGATGCGGGTTTGCACCGTGGCAATGTTAATCCCCGCCTTGGTGACACTCACACCGGCGTTTTTCAACAGCGGCTGTACCACCCGAAAGGTGGTCACCGTCGCATATTCATTCTTAAAGCTGTTGCTGTTGTTGTCCAGGTCACGTAAACTGGTTTCCAGCGCGTAACGTGTACCCAAAGGCAACAACCCCTCGATGCCGGCATTATAGCGGTTATTATTGTAGATATTGAATTCTCGAACTCTGGTGTTGCTTAAGAGAAAACTTTGTTGTTCTTCGATGTTTCTCCGTTGTTCATTTTCATCATGAGTTCCGGATACCACCAGATTCGGTTCGAAAATCGATTTTTCCCGTTGCAATCCCCAATAGGTAATCTTCTGATCGTAGCGCTGGCTGATCAGGCGTGAATTCTTGTCGAGCACCATTTCAGCCAGTTGCTGAAGGGTTAATTCCCAGGGCTCATCCACTTCCTGTTCCTGCGCCTGAGCTTTGAGCGGTTTACCAATTACCGTTAGTATAACAATACAACAACCCACTATCATCCCAAAATGCTTTCTTGTGTGATTGACCTTGATTCTCACTGGTTACTCCTTAATTTGTTGTATTCCTGTAGGCAGTTATCCATTGTGCCAAACTAGGTTCTCTTTTTGAGCCGCAATATAAAAGGGATGTAATCTAATGAATCCCACCTGATTTTCAATCCCCCGACGACCAATGAATAAAATCATGCTTAAAATTTAGAGAAATATACTGCTCACGGTCATAATCTGCACTTTTAATCGCCCCTTCAGGGCTTGGGGTGGTTGATCATCCATTCCCCAGAGCGTCGCTCTGGGCTGGTATGGTTCCGGCTTCCAGCCGGAGGGGCACATCCTATTAACTTTAATATTGCTGAGCCTGAAGGGCGCAGTGATTCCAGCCTGGGGCAACGCCCCAGGTATTCGGGATTGATTGGATATTCAAGCTCTGTAGGAGCGTGCTATCAAAGTCACATTTATGACGGAGCGATGTATAGTAACCCATGACTTATAAAAATCAGCAAAATACCTATTACCCTGGACATCCGGCTGATCGCCATCCAGCGATTTTCCTAAAGAGCATAATGGTTGCCTCTCTGGTGTTGGCTATCACTTTGTATTGCACTTCTTGTCGCAAACAGACTAGTGAATCAACCGGCAGTTCGAGCCCAGCCGTTAGCGTCGGAATTGAGACGATCATCGAACTGAAATCAACCGAGGAGTTTTTTCGCTTAATCGGGGAACAGACTGTTACCCTGGTAGACTTCAATGCCGACTGGTGCGGCCCCTGCAAGCGGTTGAAACCCACCCTTGAAGAGCTGGCAAAAGAGTACAACGGAAAGATTAAAATTGTCAGTGTCAACGTCGATCATTTTCCCGATCTGGCCGGACAGTTTCAAGTCAACAGCATTCCGGCGGTGTTTTTCTTCAAGGCCAGGAAGGCTGAAGGCGTGCTGATCGGACTGTATCCCAAGGATAAATATGTGGGAGCGATCGAACAATTGCTGGTAAATTAGGTTCTCCCTGTAAAGTGCGATACCTAGGGTCCACGCCCCCATTATTGACCATGGAACTCGGTTCCCACATCGGATTTTGGGAATTAACCTACCTTACATTTCGCCATCAGCGCACCTGAATCACCACCTTGCCGAGGTGTTGCTGGGATTGGAGATAGGCGTAGGCCTGGCGCGCTTCGGCAAAGGGAAAGGTGCGGTTTATCCAGGGTTGCAGTTTTATCGCCTCACAGGCCTGAACGAAACGGCGCAACTCCTGGGTCGATTCCATCAAAATGCCGCGAATGGTAATTTGCTTGCGCAAGATGTCGACCACGCTGATGGTGCTCGAAGCACCGTCGAGAACGCCGATCACCGCTATTCGTGCCTCATAGGCACAGGCGCGAAGAGATTGTCCCAAACTGCGGCCGCCGGTCACCTCGAGGATCACATTCACCCCCTTCCCGGCAGTAATTTCCCTGACTTGATCCGGCCAATCCTCATCCCTATAATTAATCGTTTCGTTCACCCCCAAGCGCGATTTGACCAGGGCGGCCTTCTCCGCGCTTTTGGTGGAAATAATAACCCGCGCGCCCATTGCCCGGGCGATTTGCGCGCCGAAGATCGCCACCCCGCCGGTGCCCTGTAATAACACCCAATCCCCCAACTGGGTATGACCATGAGTGACCACCCCGGCCCAGGCGGTCAACCCGGCGATGGTCAGGGTTGATGCTTCGGCAAAGGACATATGCGGCGGCATTTTGACCAGGGATTCCGCGGGGTAAAGAATCCGTTCGGCAAGGATGCCATCGACTCCGGCGCCGCCGACGAAGGTGCGCATCCATTCCTCCTGCATGGTACCGCCCGGCCAAAATCGGAATGGCGCGTTCAATACCCGGTCACCGGCCTTGAGTTCGGTCACTTCAGCGCCAACCTTGAGGACCACCCCAGCCATATCGGACGCGGCGATGATCGGACGATCGTTCTTGCCGCCATACGTTCCCTGGGCAACCATTAAATCCCTGAAATTCAAGGCCACCGCATGCACTTCAACCAGGACATCGCGCGCCCCCGGCGCAGCCGGTTCAGCCGCATTTTCCAACACCAGACCATCCAAACCCTGACCATTGACGGTATAACATTTCATGTTTCAATTCCCTTTCATTTAGCTTGTTTATGCGATCTGTATTTTGCTTAAGTTAAATAGTATCATGATTACAAAACTAATTCACCTGCATTGATAGAGCAAACTTATACTGAACACCATCGAATAAAGAAAAAAAGTTCCAAGGACTAGCGGTGACTGGTCCATGCCGGATTCTGTTTGATGAAGCAACCGATTGGTTCAGGCTCAACATCGGAAAGGCGGACTTGTCGCCCTTGAATGATCGTGAGATTATCCCTGAATGTCACAGTAAATGTTCATGGAGATGAAGTTCAGCTAGCAATGTAAATACTGCGATGAAGGTTCGTCGCCAGTTGCGCGGTGCCAGCGCATTTTTCGCACTCTGAAAAGGCGCGAATGTAATCTCCGAACCCTTAAATCATCATCGTCTCGCTAACAACCGAGCTGACCGCCTGTAATCTGTTTTTCTTGGGAGTTATTTTGCTCGCTTATAGGTGATTTCCATCCCCTTCACTTCCGTCCCGTCCGGGCCGGGGCTGTACATCGTATAGATGAGGGTGTTGTTATCGATGACTTTCCAATCACCGCGGAAACGGGTGTCCTTTTCACCGGTCATGGGACAACTGAAGATGCCATTCTCCGAGTAGGTTTTGGTGGCGGGATCGAAGCTGCCAGTCGCGTGTGCGATCCCGGTGTTCATGTTATCAATCCAGACCGCGGTATACTCAGCACGGATATTGTCATATCCCAGATACCCCAGACCTTCAAAAGTCATGCCGCCCATATTTCCCTGAGTGGACATTTTCAGAAAACGACCGCCGAACACCCAGGTATGGTCTGCCGATCCCGTTGATTCATGCGGCGCCGCGCCGGGGTTCATCCATATCCGGCTGGTTGTCGTAAACTGTCCGGCGAAAGGTTCAAGCGCCTTGTGATGTTCGCCGGGCGCGCCTCTCTTCATTGCCTCCTGCATCATCTGGTCCATGTCCATTGCCTTGTCCTTGCCATTCTCTTCCGCAGCCCGCATGTTGCCCGCCATAAGCACCGTCAAGCAAATTACCAAAATGTGATTGATCTTCATGGGTTTTGATCTCCTAATGAATGAGTATAATGAGATGGTTTTATTGTTATTGTCACTACTATATGGAAATGACATTGGTTATAAATAATCGCTACTTTACATGTTCTTTTCTTTTGATTCCAGCAGGCGGTTAAATTCGCGCTCTACTGCCAGAGCTCCGCTTGATTGCGAGCCGTTTGATATGACCACATTGGCAAAGATTAAGATATCCTCATTGGGCCTGTCGGTAATTTTTACTGATTTCCCAAAAGGATCTTCCTTTTGTTGAAATGGCAGATTTTCATGGAAGATAATTTTGTCGGTGCTGACACCTGAAGCGACGATCAAAAATAAAGGAAAGAGATAAGTAAGTAGGTTATAAAAGGAAGGAGAAGAATATCGCTCTTGGCATACCAGGCGTTTCAATCTGCCAGGATCATAACAGATTAAAAACGCCGCTGGTTATTTTGAAAAATCATTCATTATTGCCATGACGCCACCCGCCACGATGATGATCCCTGGTGCAGCAGTTTAACCTATCGATCTTGCTTCATGGAGCATTTTTCGCAAAGGATTGACGCATTTGATCATTCGTTCATTCTCTTCTACCTTATTGAAGAGTTTTCTTCATCAATTTTCAGTGGGGACAGCGCCAATTAGTAAAACCATCCAATTTTTGTGCGAACATTTCCCCGTATTATCACGGGAAAAGCTTGCGTATTTTCGCCGATTCGCCTCGTGGCTGTGGCGCGATGTCGTGACCCGCTACCGAAACCAAATTGTAATGACCCTGGTTGCGGATGGAGTTCGACTGGTTTCAAAGTTAGGGGCATTCGCGGTGATTCTAGGTTACGCGCACGCATTGGAAAAAAACCGCGTGTTGACGCTCTGGAACTACCCTCATGACACGCGAACATCTCTGGTAATTTTGCTGACAGTAGCGGTATCGGCTTTTGTCCTTTTGGTGATCGCGGCTGTTTCCAGCTATTACGCCACCTTGATCGCAGTCAAATTAACGCGAAATTATGAGGAGTTCTGCGCGCAACGCGTGTTAGTCCTTGCCGCTCATCTTCCACACCCTTCCTGTCCGGCGGCAAACCGGTTGCTGGTTGAGGATAATGTTGTAAAAGAACGAGAAAGATTAGCCCGGTTGTGCGGCAGATTCGTCAATTTAATCCTGAATGCCCTGCCTCCTCTTGGAGCGGTGGCCATCGCGGTTGTGGTGCTCTTCTGCATCAGTTACGTCTTCACCTTTATTGTTTTTATCTTATCCCTGGCGGTGATTTGTTTATTTCACGATTTAATCACGGCAACACTGAATGGAGTTCACGTTTCGAAAGGCAATAACGCGGCCATCGCGATGGAAAAACGTCAATTGTATCAGCGGATTTGGGATGCGCCCGCGCCCATCAGTTATTCTGATCCGGCATTAATCAAAGCGTATGATGATGGAGAAACCAGTAAAAGTTTGGACACCTATTATGGGCGCCGTTTCATTGCCAGGGCAAAACTGCATTTCGCGGTGAATTTGCTGATCGCGTTTTCCATGTTGAGCATCATTGTTATTGCGGGTATGGGGATAAGGACGGGGGTGTGGAATTGGAGCATTTTCATGGCTTATATTGTCGCCCTGAGATATTTCTTTTCGGGACTTTCCCAGGTCACCAATTTCCTGATACTGACGGGCATACAATATCCTTCAATTCATCTTTACCATGAATTTGTGAGTGATGCTGAACAGGCAACCATCCTTCCTGAACGGAAGAGTGAAAGGCATATAGTCACCCTGCGCATTCCATCTTTGGAAGATGACCGGCAAACGGTTGATTTACCGGTTGGCGATTGGATTTATCTGGTTAATTCCGGTCCTCCCAGCCGGGCCATTATCGCCGGTTTACAAAACCTGACCGGGATGGGAGATCATATACCCAGGCCTTCATACTGGTTTATTGGAAGCAATTTCCGCCTTGACTGTACATTGCGGGAGTCTCTGGGGTTGCCATCCTTGGTTTCTGACGATGAAATGCGGGAAAAACTCCGCAGTCTGATTCCGGCGACCGCCGAAAATGATATGCTTAAGTTCCGCCTGGATGAGGTACTGACGAATTCATTCGTCGGGATGTATCCTTCTGAAGTGTTAAAAGCCCTCAATCTGCTTTCGGCGATTTACTCGGACAGACCTGTAGTGGTAATGAGCAGGAAGGATTTATTGGAAAATATGGAGGTCTCAGCCGGAGTTCCAGATTGCTTATTACATCGTATGGTGATCATCGTTGATAAAAGGATTCTCCCCCCATATGCGCGAAACGATGATTCCCTGGTTCTGGTAAGCGATGGGGTGCGGCCGGTTGGTTGGTGCCGTTTGGGATGGCTGAGAAATAATCATGACACTCTGGGAAATCGCTTGGATATTAAGATCAGATTTGGCAAATCTGAAGATTTTTCAGAACCGGATGACAACGAAGATGACGAAGAATTCTAAGGCCTCTCAAAATCCGCGTGCTGAAGTCAAAACCATTTTTGATTACGGTCAAACCAAGGGAAAGCTTCAAGGTCAAAAGTTGTTTCAAATTCAATCAAAGTTGGGTTAATCCCACGCAGCGAAATCCAATGCCAAAATTTACCGGAAGGAAATGAATCGAATGATATGGTTGGCGTCGTACCCGCGATCTGGAAATACATTTTTTAGAAATGTGTTATATGATGTTTATGGGATCCCTTCCGGCCACTTTCATGATACTTTGAAAGAAGGCACATCACGTCCTGATTATTCGAGTTATCAGGTGGTGAAAACTCATATGTTACCGGAGCAATTAGTGCCGGTCAGTAGAGAAATTCCCGCGGTTTACATCATCCGGGACGGCAGAGATTGTATGGTATCGATGGCCCATCAAAAAGCGAATATTCTAGCTCCGGGATCAAATTTTAATGCCAACATGCGTGAGGCAATTATTGCCGCACGCGGGAGTTTTTTTTGGGGCTGGTCGCAGCACGTCGAAAAGTGGCTTAAACGCACCCCGGTAATTATCCGGTTTGAAGAACTGATAAAATATCCCCTGGAAAATATTGAGAAAATCAAACAATTTATTGCCCTGCCGGATGGCGATCATGGCAAATTGCCAACCTTTGAGTCGCAAAAATATGGTGATCCCAAATATGGCGGTAAGAGAAGGAAGTTTAATTCCAAAAAACCCCATGTTAGCGCGAATTTCACTCAATTGTTTTTTAATCGTGGTAAGGTGGGGTACTGGCAGGAAGAAATGCCGGTTGATTTACAGCAGTTATTCTGGAAACTGCATGGCGAAACGATGCTAAAGGTGGGTTACACGAAAGAAGGTAACACTTATTCCCGGTGAGCGATCGCGTTGCACCAGCCTATATGAATAGTTCGAATACAACATTGACTAATTCCGTGCCATCGCTGCCACAATGTTGTCTCCATGTCGGCTTGCCGAAAACTGGAACGACGATGTTGCAGATGTGTCTGTTCTCGGCTCACAGCGAGATTGAGTATCTTGGAAAATGCGCCAATAATCAATGCCGGAAGCGGATGCGAGGGTGCCGCGACGAGACAGTCTACACGATTATAAATGAGCTTTTTTGGGCAGGACGGAAATCTCCTGATATCGATCGCTGTCACGCTCTCTTTCGCGAGTCCATCGCGCCCAGGTTAAATACGGGGAAGAAGTTGTTATGTTCGTGGGAGGGTTTTATCGGCTTTCCGCTCAATGTCAGGCAGGCGAGCATAAAGAATTTCTGTACTGTTTTTGGCAGAACCAAAATTTTGGTTACGATACGAAATCCTGCTTCGCTGATCGAATCGGCCTATTTTAATTATATCCGCCGCCTCTGGATTGGTGGGTTGTCAAGACGCGGTAATAAACCAGTGTTGCCGACCTCTAAAGACTGGCTGGAGAAGATCGTATTGCCCGATCAGAATAATTGTTTTCTGTATTATGCGGATGCCATTCAGAGTTATGTTGAATTGGTTGGCAGAGAAAATGTCGGCGTGTTTATGTATGAGGCGCTGGGGGAAAATCAGTATCAGTATATCGGCGCTCTCTGTCGATTCATCGGTGTGGGTGAAGCTGAAGGAATCCGCATCGCTGGACATGCTCACAAACACAAGCGATTTACCATGGGAAACATGGCTAAAATACAAGAAATAGAAGGTTCATTTCTGCGATCGCTTCACTATCGATATTCATCAAATCATCACCGTGCTAAAATGATTGGATATATGGAGGATGATCCGGCTCTTGACACGCCTCCGGCCCGCATGAAAATCTCCACGGATAACCGTGAACGAATCGCCGCGATAACCCGCCATGGCAATCATTGGCTGATGAACACTTTTGCATTGCCGCTTGAGCGCTTTGGATATCCGCTTTAAGATATCGCCATGAAAATCAGCCAGGAGTTGCCCTGATTGGAATCAAACTAGCGGGGACTCCCTGGCGGCAAGCCAGGGTAATTTGCCAAATTAAAATGCCAGGCAATGTCCGGAAAGCTCAAATAGTCAATTCAAATGAGAGCCCAATCGGTATGCGAAAATGTTTTCTTCATGTTGGCCTGCCCAAAACTGGAACTTCAACTTTACAGAAACACCTGTTCCCTCACCATCGCCAGATTGATTACTTCGGGAAATATACTGGTGATGCCGGGAAAAGAAAGCTGAGGGGATGTCGGGATAAAGAGGTGTATGCGTTTATGAATGAATTGTTTTGGAAAAATCCATCATGCCCCAACCTGGATGTCTGCCGACACCTTTACAATCATGCGATTTTACCTTCGTTCGATGAGAGAAAAATCCCCGTATTTTCCTGGGAAAACCTGCTGGCAATCCCCCCCTGTGTAAGACCGGTATGCGTGCGGAATTTTTATAGCATTTTAGGCGCCTGCAAAATCATCCTGACGATACGGCAGCCATACAAGTTCCTCGAAGCAGCCTATTTTCAATATGTTAAACGGCAATGGATAGGACAGGACGCAGGGTGGGGAAAACGACCACGGATATTACCCTTTGAACCTTGGCTTGAAAGTAATTTGATGTCTGAAGAATCTCATTTGACTTATGCTGAATCGGTCTCGAGCTGTGTCGATATTTTGGGAAAGGAGAATGTGGGGGTATTTGTTTTTGAAGAGCTGATCGAAGATGAATCCAGGTACATCCGTTCTATGTGTCACTTTATCGGCATAGATCCTGAGGAGGGGGTTCTGCTCGCGACGGGCCGGCACGAAAATAAACGCTTTACGGTGGAAACGATGAACAGAATCAACGATATCCAAGGTTCTCTGCTGCGCTCTTTTCGCGTTCGTTTCACCTCCATTCGACAGCGGCGCAAAATACTCGGTATCATGGCGGGCGGCGCGGCAAGTAACCCATCACCTGCCCGGGTGGAAATTCCGGAAAAATTTCACCGGTTGATCGCTGAGAGAACTTGCGAGGGCAATCGCTGGTTGGCGGATAATTGGAACTTGCCGCTCGAACGCCATGGGTATCCGCTTTGATGAATGAAAATCCTGCGTTCATAATCCGGCAACAGCATAATGAACAACGCGCACTTTTCCCGGCGCCAATAACAAAAATATTAGTGGGTGTTGAGGATCGTGCGATAAGCTTCGACCACCTTCGCGGCGCACGCATCCCAATGATATTGGCGGGCGCGCTCAATGCCTTTACAACGAAGTTGTTCCTGTAGAGTTTTGTTAGTGTAAATGAGTTCTATTTTATGCGCGATATCGACTGGGTCATCCGGGTTGAAATAGAGCGCGGCGTCACCGCCAATCTCCCGGAATGCCGGTATGGATGAACACGCCACCGGTACCTTGCTTGCCATGGCCTCGAGGAGCGGCATGCCAAATCCCTCATGACGGGAGGGATGGACAAAAATCCTTGCCTGTTGATAGAGGCGGGGAAGATCACGATCAGGCACCATCGGCAAGATTCGAACGGATTCATTCAGGCCAAGTATTTCACGCTCGGCATAGATGATTTCAGACTGCCAGAATGGCGTTCCGGCAAAGACCAGGTCCAGGTGAAAATTTCCATTGAGTTTTAAGTGTTTATAAGCCTTCATGAGATTGAGATGATTTTTGCGCGGGTGATCCAGGGTTGAAACATAGAGCATATAATCATTTTCCAACTGGTATTTTTTCCGCAGTTGAGCTGATTGGTTGGCCGCATCGTCACATTGAAAAAAACCAGAACGAACCCCATTCGGGGCGACGCAGATTCGATTGCTCGCGATGCCATGGGTCTTCTGCATTTCTTGCGCCGTAGCCTGACTGACGGCGATTAGATGGGGTAATCGCTTTAATAATGGCAGCAATATATAACGGCAAAAAAGAAAGCGCGGCGTCGTGTACAGGTGTCTGTTGGTGATGTGATAGAGGTCATGTACTGTAACCACGGTTTTGCTAAAGGGAAAAAGACTCAGCCTGCGGTTGCCGGCAAATA